>NZ_JAHXDO010000009.1:0-155454 GCF_019891195.1 Bacillus sp. YC2
TCAATGTTGTCGTTTTACCGCTGCCGCTGGGCCCGATAATGACAAAGAATTCGCCCCTCTCTACTTCTAAATCTAATGATTTTACTGCATAGGTTCCGTTAGTGAACTTTTTTGACACTTGTTCAAATCGAATCATATCTTACTTCTCCTTATAGTTACGCATTAGATAACTTTCCAGCTCTTCTGTCTTTTCTCCAGTTATTAATTGATAATCATCTGTTACTTCATCCATTAAATTTCTTTCTGCGGCCACATATAGTGAAACAAGGATCTCACCAAAACCTTTAGGCTCATCGTAAGCAGAAGCAAATTCTTCTACAGTCATTGGATTATAATTAATTGCAGAATGGCTGACCTTACTTAATATTTGAGCTAGTTCAGGCATAGAATAAGCTTTTTCACTTGTTAAGGTATATCTTCCTCCATGAAGTTTAGGGTTAGAAGCAAGTTGAATAACTGCTTTTGCAATATCCTCTCGAGATATAAACGAAATCTTTCCTTCACCCACTGGGTATAGTAAACGACCTCTCTCCGCTAACTCTGGTAAGTAGGGAACAAGTGGATCTGCGTACATAGCGTTACGGACTAATGTATAGCTTAGATTACTAGAAGCAAGTCTTCGAGAAGCATACCCAAAAAATGGACTCATTTTGAAAGGGTTATTTTCCTGGTCTGCAACAAATCCAACAAAAATCACATGTTTGACCTTCGCTTTTTCAGCAGCTTGTACTGATTTTTCAAATTCTGCAATTCTAACGGTACTTGGAAATGAAATGCTCGGAATATAAATTAGTACATCAGTTCCTTCAAAAGCATTCACCATCTCATCTATTGAATTATAATCAGCTTTTTTCACTGTTACTCCTTGAGTTGAAATTGACTCAGCCTTCTTAGGGTTACGCACTGTTAGTACTAATTCTTCTGGTTTAATTACTTGTAAAGCTTCTTCAACTACCTTTCTTCCTAAATTCCCAGTTGCAGCTGTAATATTATAGATCATTTCTCTTCCTCCCATTTCTTTTGAATTGACTCAATTACTTCTTTTGCATTTTTTTCTACACAAATAGATTTATGAATAATTTCTTTAGGAACATCAGAATCATTTTGATTAACACGCAATAGGCTTGCTTGAGAATGGTTATAAACAATATTCTCAAAAGGCCAACGTATAATACTTGGTGTATTAAATCCAACCCCGAACTCTATCACAAAAAGTTTTTTATTTTGAGTAGTTTGAAGCCAGTCTCTATACTTTTCCCACTGGTTCACATAAGGATCATCAATGAAAGAATCATCAACACGTACATTTAGAAAAACCGGCCCTCCACAATTCGCGCAGTGTGGCACCAGGGAAGAATCCTTAATAGTCAATGTACTTTGATCAATATTAGGGAGTATTTTATCAATTACCGGCTTTGTTGGCCAGGTTTCATGTGTGCATGGTTTATTGCATTGATATTGTGCATAATCCCCTTGAGGTGTACATAATCGATTAACATCAAAACCAGCCTTTTCGAACATGCCATCGACATTTGTTGTAATGACAAAGTAATCTTTATTTTTAACTAAATTTAATAATGCTTGATAAACAGGACTGGGAGGAAACTCAAATCGAACATAATTAACGTGCGTTGCCCAGTAAGCCCACTTTTCCTCTTCCATCCAGTCATTATAACCAATTAGCTCATACTGTCTGCGAAATCCTTTTTTCATGAGAGGAGTAAACAATCTTTCAAATATTTTGGTATCACCGTAATCAATGCCTGCTGAAGCTGACAACCCTGCCCCTGCCCCTATTAAAACACAATCCGCCTGTTGCAATTGCCCGATAATCTTTTCAACTTTCTCTTCTGAGAACACGGATGTATTCATGATAATCTTCCTCTCCAAAAACATTAAAAATAATTTTATTAAATCTGTTAGGATTGTCATTTAACCAATTGTCTACCGTACGAATAGCGATTTGTGCGGCTTCATTTTTAGGAAATCCAAAAACTCCAGTTGAAATAGCACAAAAAGCCAAGGATTGAATTGTTTCTGCCTGACTGGCTAACTCCAGACAAGAGATATAGCATGATGTTAATTGTCTTCTCTGTTTATCCGTTAGCGAAGTACCTTTAGGAACAATTGGTCCCACTGTATGAATTACATACTTAGAAGGCAAGTTATACGCCCTTGTAATCTTGGCATCGCCGGTTTTTTCAGGCTTTTCTTGTATAGACATAATCGTGTCGCAATCCTCTCTAAGTTGTGGGCCTGCTGCTGAATGAATCGCATTATCTATGCATGCATGTAAAGGTTGAAAACAGCCGAGCATTTGGCTGTTTGCAGCATTAACGATTGCATCTACATCAAGCTTTGTTATGTCGCCCTGCCATAAAGCCAATTTTTCACCATTTTCCACATTACTGCGGGGAATATTATTTAATATTGAAGGCAATGTGTTTGATGTAACAATCTCGCTTTCGAATAATTCTGCCTGTAATAAATGATTAATCTTTTCAATAAATTCAGTTGGTAATGGTTTGGGATTTCTTATATTTAATAAGGCTCTAAGAAATGTTCTTTTTTCTGCGTAATGGGTGGGAATATCTTCACTCCCCACCAGCTCTTCTATATTAATTAAATTATGTAATAGGTCATTAATAATGTTGGATTTTTCTTCTTGAATTAAATGATATAAGTATCTATGTTCGAATTCTTTATCCAGTTGAATTTGAGCTCTGTAACACTCTAGCTCTAAGCCCGAAATATTTTCATTTTTAGATTTGTTCATATCGCACCTCCTAAATAAATTGTTAAAAAATAGTGTGCGTTCAATTACCTTAGAGTAAACACACCATATAAAAAAAACCACCTGTAACTTAAACGGTTACAACAATATGTAATAATTATAGTTTCAGCTTTATGAAAAGTCAAACCTTTAAAATAAAAAATACTGTCTGATTACATTTTTCTCGATAATAGGCATTATTATAAGAAGGTAAAATATAAGTATTGATAAAAAACCAATTGTAACTAATACGATTACACAACGATGAAAGCATGGTAAATAGTTGCCTTGCTGTCGCAATTCATATACTTTCTCTGATTGCTTAAACTCTCCTTTATAGCATCCCATTTATCAAAAGCCGTTGCAAAATTTCCAAGAACCCTCCGGCTGTTTGTTTGAAGGACCTCCCATTGCAAAACGACTTTCGCGGCATAAACACTCGTTTGCTGTTCTAATCGTCAATTCCGTTCTCACCACAATAAGACAGCTCCAGCGCTTTTAGCATGTATTCTTCTTGTGTGATTTCTTCATGAAACCGTCTTTTTAAAAGCTTTTCCTCTTCTTATCATCATTCATTTTGCTCGCCTCCTTTCTTTGGAACCGTCAGCAACTTCCCGTCTCTTAATGTCAAACAATTAGATATGAAATGCAATGTGCCTTAGTACTTTCGAGATACTTTTCATGCTGCCTTTTTAAAACATTGATATCCTTTTTAATTATCTTAACTTTATATCTTTCTTTAGTTTCCTCTGACAAATTGTCGTTTAAATATCGCCGTAATTTTGCTTCGCTTTTTGTTTTATCCATACCAATTGATATAAATGGGGCTGTGTCTCCAATTCCGAAGAATAAATTTACCGACATAAAACTGCCCCCTTTTATCTCGGATATATTCTAAACTACCGCTAATAAAAAAGCTCTCCTATCGAGAGCTTAAACTGTGCAATACTTTTGCTTAAAAAATAGAGACTAGTTGTCCTTACCAAAGAGTAACTTTCCAAAATCATTGTCTAAAATCTCAATTTCCACATCGCTGCCATTATCATCAGTTTTAATCGGTTGATCCACTAAACTTAGGATAAACTCTTCAAACGAATTAGCAATTAGGAAAAAGTCTTTATCGGGTTGACTTAATTCGTGATCCCAAAACAATATCCTTTTATTGTCGAGATCCATGCATATTTCATTCCCGCCTGCGGAGCTTGCTATAGGAATAATATTTCTAGAAAAGAGATCGGAATAGGTATTGATTGTTTCTTGAAGACTGTTATGATCGTTTGCTGCACCATAAAAACCCTCTAACAATTGTGTATCCTCGTTCTTACCCATCCAAGGATCTTTCTCTATAGGTTTGTAGCAAACATCATACTCAATTTCATCATGTATGGAAAAACAAGTTATAAACCTTCTTTACAGGTTTAATCGTCCCAGTCTTCATCCTCTTCCCAGTTTTCTTTTGCTTCTTCAAGCTCTTCCAGGAAAAATTGCAGAAAGTTTTCTGCAACCGTGTCTCCATAACCGGCTTCATTAGCCCAAACAATTACCGGACATTCACTGTTTTCCATCTTGTTTGTATCAAGGCAATAAGAGAATTCATCTACATGCTCTATAACCACAATTCCCTCACTTAAATCATAATGGGTTCTATAATCCTCAGTAACCGTGACAACTCTTGCAGAAACTTTGCCATGACCAAGTATATTTACTCCGTAAATTCCACCAGAACCATATTTATTTAAAAACCATTTATAGCTCTCGGGGAGTTGTACATTTAAACTTTCTTGTATTTCTTTGATTTTTGTTTGGTTTATTCCGCCTGTAAAATCATCATCTTCAGCGTTTTCCTTTATAAATTCTTCAATTTCGCGATAAGTCATAGTTACATCTCTCCTTTCTCAAATTGACTCGCTCTCCATTTCCAATATCTCCGCTGGAAACTTTTATACTGATTACGCAGTTCCCTATCATTTCTAAAACTTTCTCCACCTTTTTTTAATCCATGAAGAACTTTTTTATTATTTTGATGTACGGAAGCTGGTATTTCCACCATTGTTCCTGGCTCTTCTTGAATTAAATGATGTAAGTTGATCTTTGTGCCATCATTAGCGAATGGGGCATCGCCTTTTTTCATAAGTTGTAAATTTGTTTTCCCACTCTCAGCGTCAATTCTATTCACATCAATATCTTTCAACGTATATACTCTTCGACTCACATCTTTAGTTTTACCTGAGGCTTTTACCTTGCCCTTAACCTCAAAGGCACCGTACTTTTCTTTATTTAACCAAGGGAGGTTTATTTCCTGACCTGTAAATGGCTTTCTGCTTTCATCTAATTTTTTTGCATTAGTTAAAAGTTCATTTTTAAGGTTTTGGCTATCAAATACATTATGAGGTACGTTATCAGCACGAGCAAGTTTATACTTGGGGTTGTATGGCAGCAAATCTGGCATTTTAACATCCTTAATTTTCTTACCTGCTTGCCCCACCTTGTTAATTACCTTCCCTGCCGCATCAGCTTTGTTAATGGCTCCTGCACCTTTCGTTCCAACAACAGCCACAGCTACTGAACCGAGGGCATATGTCACCCATCTTGATCTAGAGTAAGCATCCCCATTCACCATATCTTTTTGATACGACTCTTCTATTGCTGCTGAAACAGCATCATATGTTTTAACTGGATGAATCACTGCATTTCCCAGTGATGACAGCGTTTCTCCCGGATCGGTTATGACGTCCCATAAACCGGTTACTGTGTCTTTCCCGACATCATAAAGACCGACGCCTGCTCCTTTTATAATATCCCAAGTAGTTTCCCCGGCTTCTTCAAGCTGCTTTGCTTGCTCAAGTTGAATAACATACTGTTGCTGAGCAGGTTCAAGGTTTTCATAGCCGATTTTCTTGGCGATCTCCAAGTACTCATCGGGGTCAGAAACCATTACAAGCTTCTTCTTCAAATCTTTAATTTCTCGTTCTCTCGCTTCTTCCTTCTTAATCGTCAAATAAGCCTCCGATTGCCTTGCAATCTCGCCTTTTTTCTTATGTATGTCACTTTCTCTGTACGCATTGGCGTTGTAGTTGATCGGGGTGGCGCTTTTTCCTTTGCCTGTAGCGTTTTGGAGCTGTTGGAAGTCGGCTTGGATGAACTGTTCGTTTGCTTCGGTTTTTGCGTATTCTGCTGTTAAATCGTGATCCAGCTTGCCAAGTTTATCTATCGTTTCGTCACGTTTTTTTTCTGCTGAATCCAGCTTTTGATTGACATCTTCTGTGGAGAAAACATCAAGATGAACGATATCGCTGATATCATTAATGATGTCCTTGATTTCATTTCGCTGCTCTTGCATAATTGCTTTTGATGTATTCTTCGCGTGAATCAGCTCATGTTCTAAAAATGACTCTTCCACAAACGAATCGGCTAATCCTGCATCAGATACTTTTCCCGAAATACTATTAAGAAAAGCAATCTTCATATCTATCATATCAAGCCAGCTGTCCGCAACGCCTGCATGGTCTTGGAAAAAGGCTTTGATGTTGTCGGCACCTTTGCCTGAAAACTCACTGTCATCTAAATCAGCCATGCCTCGATATGCCTTCTTAAGATTCAAAAATTGTTCCCTTAGCTGATCGTATTCTTTCGCTCTCTTTTCTGCAGCCGAGATTAACGATTGTGATTCAAAAACCTTCATATCTGTCTCCTTTCCACTTATTCCAAACTAAATTTTACCATATTCTATAAGGTGGGATGAATCTCTTTCTTTTACTGTATTTGTGAGCGAAAACAAAGACAAAACATTTGGTTTTATACCTATAATTAGAAAGGTTTGTCCACTATATAGACAGAACAAACATATTTGAGGGAATTACATTGAAGAAATGGTTGTTATAGCGCTTTTTCTTTAGCTGCATGCTGATCTGATTCTGCTTCAAAAGAAAAAATCAGACTCAGAATACTCTCCAAGCCTTTGGTTTCATTCACTCTAATTCCTATACAAACTAATGTTATAACACCAAAAATCAATATGCATGCCAAAACTTTTTCTCTTACAGATATAATTTTCTCTTGCAATACTTCCCCCGGCATGCTATATTCATATAGCGATGAGCTGAATTGTGTAAGCCGATGCACATGCCCTCTGCGGCGCACACGAATGTGGCGTGTTAAGGGAGGGACTGCAAAGCCTTACACAGCGTAGCTCATCGCTTTTTTATTTTCCTAGGTCACAGGAGAGGTCACGGTTTCAACAATAAATCCATTTTATCTGCTGCTTCTAATTGCATTGATGGAAGAGCATGACTGTATGTTCCTAATGTTTGTTTAATATCAGAATGACCTAATCGTTCTTGGACTATTTTCGGATTCACGCCAATACTTATTAGATACGTAGCATGTGTGTGCCTTAATGCATGTGGTTTAATTTTAGGCAATCCCAGCTGCTTACGTATTGAATGAAATCCCCTTCTCCAGTTACAAGGCGGTAGCCAATTCCCCATTTTCGTACACACTACTAAGTCAAGATCATTGTACTTTGCTCCAGCTTCTTTCTTATCCCTTTCAACAAGGCGCTTATGCTTTAGTAGGCTCTCACAAAGTGACTTTGGAATACTAATCTTCCTATAAGAATTAATGGTCTTAACCTCTGGCATTAACCCGTAATTCCCTTTTTCATCTATCTTACATAGCGTTTGACGAATGGTTACATACCGTTCTTCCCAGTTGATGCTTTTCCATTCTAAGCCCAATACTTCACCCATCCGCATCCCAGTTTTAATGGATATTTCATAACCGATGTAGTGTCTTGATGGCCGTTTGATTTGTGAGACATCTAAAAAGCGTGTTATTTCTTCAGGTGTCCATGTATCTACCCTTTTATTTTCACTGGGTAAATTCAATTCTTCAAAAATGCTCCCATCAAGCTTTCGTCTTCTTGCTGCTTTTTTGAATATGCTCCTGGTCAATTGTACTGCCCTTCTTATTCCATCCGGTGAAACTTTCCTGTCAAAATAAAGAGTGTTTATTTGTTTCTGTAGTATCTCTTCTGTCAGTTCATCAAATTTGTAATCAGCTAGGTAAGGCAGCACATTGTAGTCAAGTATCTCTTTATAATTAATGTACGTGCTTGATCTCTTGACCCTTTTACTCTCCAACCATGTTTCTGCATAGCTCCCAAAAGTATCCGTAATCTTAGGCAGGTATTGCTTTTCTTTTTCAACTTCAATGATAACCTGCTTTAATTTCTCTTCAGCTTCTCTATAAGTTTTCATGCCTTTTCTTTTACGCTGAATTCTCTTTTTGGTTATGGGATGTGTTCCACCTGAATAAACAAAGTAATACGTTCCAGTCTTTTCATCTTTTTTTATCTTTGTCATTAAGCTCACCTATTTAAGTGAACACAAGGTAAACGTACTTAGGGTAATTATAGCACGATCCATGACTGTGACCTTATATCTGACTGAACGATTCGTGCACCCAGCTTCTGACGTCGTGAAATGCGACTCCAGCCAATGTTTAGCGCTACGTCAATTTGTCCGTTCGCAACAACTTGCGAAACACGTTTCATTTAAGTATATAGATAATAACCATATATACTTAACCAAAGGGTTTGGTTCAAATGAACCAGTCCTTGCCAGGTTCACAAACTCCCCTTATACTCATTCAGCAGCGTTCTTCTTTTCGCTTGGTTGTAGATCATATCGTACCGTATTCTCGCCTGTCTTCGTTGGGATATTGTTAACCTCTTATCTCCCATCATCTTGTGAAACATTTCTAAGTCCTCGTGCTCCTTCTTGGTTACAGTCACTTTCAATCGTTTTAACCTCCATTCATCGTCAAAACTTTTGTTATTCGTCTTGACTTTTCTTTTGATTTTTTGCTTGATTGGTTGAGACTGTGGACAACGGCTGGGCAAGTTGTCTGCCTGAATTTGCTTGCAAAAAAATAAACAAACTCAGGCAGGCGACTGAAACTTGATTGTATATCAACTTGTGGTATCCGTGTGTTCACCCTATTTGCCGTTGGTTATTCCCCAAACAAGCCTACTGTGTCAAGTGTCCCTAACAGGTTTGGACGGGGACTTTTATCTCCCTGTCCTACTTATGGCTTGTCCTGCATCGTCAGAAACGATACACCCTTCCTTCGTCAGCACTTAATGGCAGCTTTCGCCTTTCAGATGCATGTGTAAATAGGGAAACACAGAAGGCATCCTATCCTCATTTTTTGCGTCGGCTGAGTCACTACCCTGTCAAGTTTTACGTGTGTTAGAGCATTCCACGGCAGTCTCTTTCGTTGCCACTTGTGGCGATGGCGCCATATTGGAGCCTTCGAAAAAAGGCATCACTAAAGACAACACCTTAATTCAGGAGCATAGACTGACTGTATTCAGTTTTAAGGGGCTCGCAAAACACTAGCCCCTTGATAATAATCTGATCTATTGTAGTGATACGACGCATGTAGAGTTGGCGCCGCGTCCCAATGCTAACCCTCTCTACATATTTACATGAGGTTTTCTTATGAAATATCCCCCCCTTAAATGTTGATTATTTATTTATGTTTGAATACAATGGGAGGGTACTAACCCATCAGATTAGGAGAGTGTGCCAGCACTCTTCCTAATCACCCAAACCACGCTATGCATAATATGCTTAAAGCTGGTACAACTACGATTAATCCCCCGAATACAACCTGACAGAACCGCTCGTTATGTAAATCCGTCTTACTCAACTTCATCTGCTTCTACCACAGTTGCTTTTTCATCTATGTAAAACACATTGTCTGTGATAGTTGGGATAACTGTTTTACCTCCCCCCATATCCAACATGATATGAGGGAAATTAACACCCATTTCTCCTGTTTCAACTAATTCTTCAATAGCATCTTTTCGATCATTCGCATCAAGTTCAACACAAACCGGTATTGTCATAGCTGTGAAGATTTTGAAACGCTTTTTAGGCTTTCCATCGTCGTATGTTTCAATGAAGTTGTTTTCCTCTTCGAACATTTTTCCTCTGAAGTAATTGAAATGATTCGTCATTTCCTCGATACGCTGTTTGTTTGTTTGTACCTCTGCCCCTAAGCTTGCTACGTTAGTTCCTACAGTGTGACGGTTAATTTGCATTGTCGTTATCCCCTTTAGTAAGTTTTGTTTTTATCAAGAATCTGATAGCCTTCCGGTGTAACAAGCTCCCTATTGTCAATGAGAGCATCCAATAATCGTGTACTGAGCAACTTATCAATTACTGCATTGGTTAAGCTTCTGAGATTTTTGTATTTGATGTCTTCGGCCAAGAGTTCTGAATGGATGCTGTCATATTTCCCATCCTTCCTTTTCAGGACTTGATACAGATGCACTTGACCATCTTCGCCATAAACGGCGAAATGCTTGTAAAACAACATTGCTGGAAAGTCACCCAAATCACTTCTACGAATGATTATGTGTTTCATTTTTTCACCTACAGTTTATTAATTTAATTATTTGTTTCTTTTATTAATTTATTGTTTCATTTCTAAACAAAGTATAGTTCTATTAAAAAACAAAGTCAAGCGTTTATTGAAAAAAATGTTCTAAAAATAAACGGATTGACAAATAATATGTTATAATTAAGAAAATGGACGTTTGAGGTGCTCTATGAAATTAAGACCAAGTTATAAACCAATGGAGATTACTCTTATCAAAAAGGATTTAAAAAAAGTTGACCTGAGAAGTCATGTAGACATCTCATCTGCAACTTTGGCTAAAATGTCTAAAGGTGAACCTGTGTCCCTTTCAGCAATAATAAAGATTTGTGAATATCTTGAGTGTGACTTACATGATGTTGTTGAATTAATCGAGGTTGAAGATACAGAGTCTTAAACAAAAGTATTGCAATGGTTTTATCAGAGCCTTAATAATAGGCTCTTTTTTACTGGAAATATTTTTGCATAGAATTTGTATAATAATTAACGATAATCTAGCGTGGGAGGATTATCGTATGGCAAAGCGCAGACAGGAAAAAATTGAGAACTATAAAATTACAACTGAGGTAACTGCAGAAGTACAAAATTGGATAGATGAAATTCTGGGCAGCAAAGAATTTTATAATTTTGCTGCTCCATTATTAAATAAATATTTAGCTAAAAGGACACAAAATAATCCAGGTGCATTTAAGAATGAAAAGGATACTTCAAAAGATAATACTAACGAAGTATATCTTCAAATACCCTCTCCTCAAATCGGTACTAATGTATGTTATTGTAAAAGCTCACCGATTAAAGGGGGGGAAGATATAACGAAAGACACAGCAAGTATTGAGATTAGATACATAGAAGATCTCAACGATAAAGAAGGAAAACTTCTTCTCAAATCTACAAAAAAAGAGTTAAGTAAAGATGGGGAAGAGTTTGATTTAAGCATGGGCGATAGGTTTACTCTGGGGCTTGCAGATGGAGATTTGCACGTTCGAGTTCTCCGGACTGAGTATGATCCACTAAATCTAGATAAGTTTGTTTATTATGTTTCAAAGTATGAAGAAGATTAAAAACAACAGACCCCTCACTCTTGTGAAGGGTCTGTTTTAATTATTTAGTCATAATACTCCTCAGAAAAGCACTTCTGTTCTCTGTAGCATTTGTCAGCATAGTCGCATTTTCATTAAGCCTTTGTACTAATGCTTCCTTAGCTTTACCTTCAAATGAAGAGAGTAAAGCAACATACACTTCAGCTATAACCTGTTGTGCTGAAGAAAAGTCTGATGCGTTTTTTGTGTCTTCTTTTAGGCTCTGACAATGAGTTTTTAAACTTGAACCCACAATTTTTTTTAATTCCTCATTCTGTTGTAACCGTCTGTAAAACTCATCTGCATCCATATTAACTCCATATGGCAATTTAAATCCCCCTTATAACCGTAACCAGCTTGCTAATTCATTATCCTTATCTTTTAAATCCTCAGCCATTTTAACAATAAACTCACTAATATCCTCTAAATCTCTAATCAAATAATGAAGAGAAGCCTCAGTTTGATAATGTTCTTCTGAGTCATAAAATGTTGCCCCATCTTTCACATAAGGTGCGTGAAACAATACAGCTTTATCAACATCACTTGGATCTAGATCCTTGAATTCTCCTAATCTCTTCCCACAAATAGATTTTACGTCATAAACCATTTTGCTGTGATCATGAGGGAATCGTTCAATTGCTTGTTTCTTTGTTTTTAAGTCTTCGATAGCTGCCTGTAATCGTTTAGCTAATTCCTTTGCATACTTAGCATCCACTTTAATGGTTTGCCCATTCATACCTGAATAAGCTGAGAACGATTCGATATTCTGGTTATAAACACCGTTGCTGCCATCAACACTCTGGATA
Source organism: Bacillus sp. YC2 (assembly GCF_019891195.1). Taxonomy (NCBI): domain Bacteria; kingdom Bacillati; phylum Bacillota; class Bacilli; order Caryophanales; family Bacillaceae; genus Bacillus; species Bacillus sp. YC2. The sequence continues at coordinate 12,105 of NZ_JAHXDO010000009.1, forward strand.
TTACCATTCTTATCAAATTTAAAATTCGAATCATTTAAACTATGAGTATCAGGATTTTTTGCAAATGCTTGGCCATAGAAAGAAGTAATCAAGTTGGTCAAAATACCAGGAACTCCGTAAGAAGAAATTAGTCTTTGAGCTCGATCTTGACGTGCGATGCTTGGATCTTTCGTGTATATCGTTGTTCCGTTGTGTCTGTCGTATTCTAAAAACCAACCTGAACCCACCATATCATCAGGATTAATGATTGCTTTATGATACAAATCAAATTCGCCATTTCTGATTTTCTTCTGCGTATCTTCATCGTGCAGCTTAACAATGGAAGGGTTATTAAAAGCTACACTGTAAACGTTATTGTTTACACCAGCGTATTCCGCATCTGCTCCTCCAAGTGAGTGACCTGTTGTCGAAATCACTGTGTTAGTGCCAGCATATTTTTTCACTTCATTGGCAACAAGCTTATCACCTTGATCAAATTGAGATGTCTTAGTGACAATTTTGTATTCTCCGCTCTTAATCATCATTGCTTGTTCTATGCTACCGTTATACTTGGCAATAGCTTTAGAGTTTTCAGAGGCATCTGTTTTCATTATGTATTGGACTTTCTTTTTCGGGTCTTTACCCATTACTACGTTGCCACCATCTGCACTTATAACATCAGCTTTAATTTGTTCCTGGTTTGTTCCTTGAAAACCTACAACGACATTTTCTAGTTTTTTTGGTTTTACCCATTTACCTTCTTTTTTCTTGGCTTGGACAAATACGTAAACATCTAGGCCTGTATCTGGATCTTTTTTGATTTTCTCCACGTAAAAAGCCTTGTTTGATCCATTTTCGATTGGAGTCTTATTTTCATAGGCTTTTTTCATTTTCTTTTCACTGTATGTATTTTGACTGAGAAAATAATAGTCTTTATCAGTTAAATTAGGTATGTCAGTCTTTGTATTCATGTACAATACCCCTTCCCTCATGTAAAATGCAAGACAGAAAGGATGGTTTTATGAAAAAATACATAATTATCCTTATAACTCTGGTTATTATAACACTTGGAGGGATATTTATGAAGGAACAACACGACAAAAAAATGGAAGCCCAAGAAACTCAGCAAAAAGAAGAGTTGTACTCTTTGGCTAAAAAAAGAATGACTGACTTTATTAAAACAAACTATAAAGATGTTGACCGAATTGATTACACTGACGATTATGAAATTAATCCAATGGGCGGCATTGAAATCAATGGTTTCCTTAATGGAAATAAGAAAAAAGAAATCTGGGGAATCTATGATAAAGGAAATGATGAAGTAGGTTCATTTACTGTCGATGCCACTCGGAAACCTGAGTGTGAAGATAAAGTATGCGAGTATTAAAAAACCCCCTTCACATTATTGTGAGGGGTTTATTTGTTTGGGCAGTCTACATGCCAACAGGAGGATCAAACTTTGCGATTACCATCTTTTATTCTCCTTTTTCTTCTTTATGTCTACAGTAGCCACATAAATCATCTTCTTCAATGTGAACAGCTAAAAGCATTTCTTCCCAAGGAATTTGTTCATAATCCCTTCGGCACTGTGGGACATAATTGATGTCTCCAACACCATGTCTTAAAAATGTATACCACTGCTTGTCAGTTAATCCTTCAGCACCCTTATCAATAATCAAACGGGCAATCCCTAATGCCACGGGATTTTCAATCAAATTATTCGCCAAAACTTCTTCCAGATAATAAGCAAACATGTCTCTTTCTCCTAAAATACGGGCTTTCAATTCTTCTTCTTCATATTTATCCATTAATTGTTACCCCCTCTATAAGTATCCTTAATATACGGGACAACTAAAACAATAGTTTCAAATGTTTAGGTCTTTTTTCCAAATAAATAAAAGAATTCCCTCGAAAATTTTCAAGGGAACTATTTATTTACTTAAACTTGTTTACCGAATTGACCAGAAATGTATCTCCGTTTCCCATCATAAATGACTTCCCAATAACCCTTAGCATTGTTTGAACCTCTTACAGAGCCTGAGATGTTAATTGTCTCACCAAGTTCCAAAATACCGACGTTCTTAGCGTTATTACGGTCTGGTTTGTCCATAACGATTGCAGCGCTTTTTACACCGACAATTTTGATCTTACCAACCGATTTGATGCCTGATGGCTTAGAAGGTCTTACAATCTTAACTGGATTAGCAGATGAAGCTTTGCCGAATGTATCAGTACCATACCCTTTATAGTTGAATTGAAGATGTGGCTGATCTACAAAACCTGTCCAATCCCCACCCCATTCAAAGCCAATTGATTTGGCATAAGTAATAAATTTCTTAATATCAGATGCACCATAACCATTCCATTTAGTATCAGATTTAGAATAACCACCAGTTGGTACAAAGTCTAATGCTTGTCCTACAAGGTGGTATGATTTCATTGTCTGTGAAGCACCTTTACGAACATTCTCACGTTGTTGTGCTTCAGAACGAATTGTTTCATAGATAAGTACGCCAATTTTGTTTTTCTCTGCGTAATCCATCAGCTTTTTAGCAGCTGCCTTTGTGTTGTCCGCAAGTTTATTGATATTATCCATGTTCCGTTTGTAGTAATACATTGTCATATTAAATTCCTCCGTTTTAATTAAATTTAAAAGCCTGCCGATTACTCAACCTTTTCTTTTTGACTGTCTTCTTCAATTACTTGTAACTTGTCTTTAATGAATCCAGGGACTTTAACTCCCATTTGTGCAAGGTTCTCTATAATAGATAGACCCTCATTTGCTATGTAAAATAAAACAGTTCCAAACACCAAAACGCCATTTAAATTGCAAATTTGATCTATAATATTGGCCAAGATGACAACAACAAAGCTCATGAACTTACGCACGTATCCAAACCAAGCGTTTCTTGATCTTAATGATTTGTCTTTAACAGCCTTAACTACTCCCGTAAACACATCAATAAAGCTTAGAAGTAGCAGCAAATCAAGATACTTTACACCCCCAAATAAGTAAGCTTTTGCGATTTCCAAAGTCTCAATATTCAACACCAATTCAATTCCTTTCATTTTAGTTATCACCCCCTTTTAGGGCAAAATAAAAAACGCTTATTCAGCGTTCGAAGTGTAATCTTTTCCGGTAATCTCTTTAAATTGATCAGCCGTTATCCATTCAATTTCCACATAGGTTCTTATATCGGCGTCCGTATAACACTTCCAATCATAGAACTGCTTAATGTCTGCAAACTCGGGATATGAAGCCACTCTATTTCCCCTCCTTCAATTCACTGACCTGTTTTTGCAACTGGGCGATTAACAAAGCCGTATCCGCCTCCCGTTGTCGCCGCTGGGCGTTTTCTTTTTCTGCAGCAGCAACTTGGAGCGATAATTTTGCGTTTTGCACCTTTAAGAGATCAATAGGCAAAGGCTCCCTTTCTTGTTCGGCTTGACGATGGATTGCCTCAATCTCTTCCTGTGAGGCTGCCTCCGTCCATGTCTTCTCAGCTGGATGATACATCGCCTTTATGAAAGACGGAGGCTGGACGGTTGTACAATTTTTAGGGATTGTATAGTTACCTTCTTCGTCAGGCTCAATCGGAACGGGTTTGGTCAAAATGAAATTTTCATCATATTCATAGACTTGAATCATACTGTCCCTCCATCCTCCAAGCCCACAACTATATCAAGGTAATAGCCTCCACCTGCCTTACTTGAGTCAGCAGGGTCTTGGTATTTTATTTTCAAATCACCATTATCGTAAATTATCAGATTGGCTGTTCCGCCTGTTCCGCTGAGCGGTACTGATTTTACTGCACCTCCGTATGGTACGAATTCAACCGGAATTGAGCCGAAAATGATTTCCGGATCTGTTTTCACATGCCCCCTTAATAAGAGAAGAGGCCCCCATTTTGCGTAAATAGGTGTTCGTGTCCCTGCTGTAGCCCCATTCTTTAGCATGATGTTGGCATATGTGACAGCTCCGTTCCATTTCTTACGCTCAGCATCAGAGATATGTCGGATTTGATTAAAACTATGTGCAGTGAACTGTTGTAACAATTCTTCCATTTTAGCTTTAAAATCTGATGTGAACTGTTGTAGTAGCTCCCCTACTTTGTCCTTAAATGACTTATTCACATGAATATCCGCATCATTCACATGTGTATCAAAATCACTTTTAGTAGCTTGCTGAACGTTATCAACTTTATCAAGTCCGAGCTGTGCAGCAGTAACCTTGTGTGGGTTTGAGGTATCTGAGGTGTGTTTATCAAAATCCGCTTTCTTTGCTTGCACGTCGTTAGTGACAGCTGATAACCCTATTTGTGCTTTTGTTACACCATGTGGGTTTTTCTTGTCATTCAAATGATTATTAAGATTCACTTGAACAGCATCTGCCTTTTCTTGAGCACCCTGTTTTGTTTCGATGTTCTCCAAGTCTTCAAACTTCTTCTTTAAATCGTCAAGCGTTTGAATAGTTGAATCGTAAATCTCAATAACCTTTGCTTTCAATGTCTCAAAATCATCAATGTAGTATTCGCCTACTGGTGCAATATCTTGATCCATTAAGCTTTGTGTTACTTCAAAGCCAAACTTATGAGCAGACATAGCTTGTTTGTTGCTATAAACCAACACTAACTCACATTGAAACAGCCCATACATTTTGATTTCATCTTCATCAAGAACATATTCAGCAATTCCATTTACTTTATCAACCAATGTAACGTCCCGGACTCTTTTCTTACCATTAGCAGGAACAAGGATTACTTTCCCTGTCACTGCTGATAATGGTAATGGCGCATCGTCTTTACGCAAATTAAAAATCAGCTTTGCTGTTCCAACATCCTGAGTTGAAAACTTGAAAGCTGATCTATACGTACCTTGTGAAACTGTATTAATGTCAAACGTATATGCTGATTTCTTATAAATCGTTACTACCTCCTTATCTAATAAATGCTATTGCTACACCATATCCCTTATTAGAATCATATGGCTGCTTAATTTTCATAACTGTTAATCCCGTGTTGTCATCTGATTTGGATCCTTTACCATTCTTAGCTATAATCTTATCACCTGCTTGAACAGTATCATCAATACGTACATGTATCTGTCCAATAAGACCAACAATATGCCACTCATCACGCTCCTGTCGTGAAGTGTAGTCTAATTCAGGGTCATAGTCCGGATTGGGCTTAGGAAGGCTTTTCTTTTCAGTTTTTATGTTCCCATCCTTATCTGTGTATTCAACTTCAGTTTCTTCATAGATCAATCCACCGAAATCATTTCTTAGGTATCTGTCATTCCAATAAAACTCAGCGCTACCTAATACAACGCCTGCTGTTTCAGAAATAACTCCTAGAATCTCATCACCTTTTAAAGCCTTGCGAATCTTATCTCCTTCAAGGGTTACAAGGTATCCACTTTCAATCTTTTTGCCATCTGCAGATTCAAAATACTCAGCATAGTCCTTGAAGTTTGAAGCACTTTCAACACGACCAACGCCTAAGATATTGCCGTTTTGTGAGTCTATTTCCCATTTAGTATTAGCTGTAGATGCTTTACCTGTTCCATATCCTCCCCTAATGGTATAACTGTTGTTATTCTTAACAGCTTGGGAAGCTACAACCATTCTTGATGAGCCATCACCTTCAGTGTGACAGTTATTTGAGGCAATAACAGCTTGCCTTGATGCTTCTGTTGAAGAACCCCCAGAGGACGCAATAACTGCATTACGTGGGCCTTTTGTTTTACAACCACCTGTTGTAGCAATGATAGCACTCGTACTGTCTAATGGGTGTCCTGAAGTGGATGCAGCTCTAAAGCCACCTTTAACATTGTTTGGTACAACAGAATACTTCTCACCACCTAAAATAGCAGCGTCAGTATATCCGTAGGCTCTAACAAACAACAAATTTGCTTGCGTATTCGGGGATGTGATACCGGTTGTACCACCCTTTGTGTGTAGGAGAGCATTTGATAAGTTGATATTGTACACACCACCACCAAGAACCACGCCAACTGGAGCTGAATCATGAATCATTAGATTACTAATCATTACATCATCAGTTCTTTGATCTCCTCCAACAACGTGTAAATCACAGTCTGCTTTCGCAAACCCTGTTATAGTCATACCATTGACTGTAATCTTACGGCTTTTAAATTGGAAGGACACAATTGGATTGTCTTTATAGTCATAATCAGGATCTCCATAAGCCCTGAAGCCATGAATATCTACCCGTTGATATGCGGACACGTCTAATGCCCTTGGGGTAACACCCTCATACAAGCTATTGAATACAGGCTGAATTGCTGTACAGTCTACTAGGGCTACGTCTCTTGCAGTATCACTCCATGGATCCTCTGCTTTGTGATGTCCTATATGTCTCAAATCATAGGAACGTACATCACGAACAGAAACATGACTGATAATATGGATGTTTCTTGATGCTGGCCATTCTGTATGAGCCTTAACTTCTACACCTCTAATGTTTCCAGATGTAAAGTTCCCCGTTAACCATACATTTTTAGAACCATCATCAACTTCAATCCCATTTGAGTTAGACGATCCCTTATCATGTGCTTCACCTGATGGATTGATACAGTGACAGTTATTAATGAAAATGTATTCGCTGTAGTGAGTCGTAATCCCATCGTCACCATAGTTAGAAGCTCTACAATTATCTAACCAGACGTATTTACATCCTTGTGCTGTGTAATCAGGCTCTTTGGCTGCGTCATGATTATAAGACGGAGCTGTAATATCAAAGCCATGTAAGCCCGCATTGATTGAATTACAATTCTTGATCCATAAGTATTTAGTATTGGCGAATGTTACACAGCTTGATTGTATTCCGCCTTGTGCTCTTAATCCGCCTTGTCGGTCTTTATTCCAGTCAAACGTAATCCCCTTTACATAGATACCTTCGTTCCCTGCTTGATGATCTCTATTTGTAAGCAATATTGCTCCAGCTGGGGCATCATCAGGCATTTTGAGATAAGTGATATCTTCTCCTTTGCCAATCAAACGACAGTTAGAAGGAACTTCAATTTGACCAACATATGTACCAGGAGAAAAATGGACTTCAACATTTCCCTCGCCAATTGCATCTTTAAATGCTTGCGTACAGTCTGTAACACCATCAGGAACAGCCCCAAAATCATCAACATGGACAATTCTATCTAACTTCTTTTTATAATAATTGGCATCATAAACAAATCTTCCTGAAGCTGTAGCAAAAGTTTTTCCATCAATAGCTGAAACCCTCAAATCAATAAGCTCATTTATGTTATGGTTGTCACTATTTAGAATGAGGTTGTCAATTCTTGAGGTATCAACCTTCAACTGATCAGCTACAGTAAATGCTCCATAAGTGATTTGGTCAGCTGCGTGGGCTCCCCTCGTCTTTGCGTGGATTTTTAAAGCGTTCAAGCTTTGATTAATCCCACTCTCTGTAAATCTTGCGTTGCTATCTAAGATACTAAACAAATTCCCATTCGGGGTTACTTCGTGTTTTTTATTTAAGTAAACCAATAACTACTTCACCTCTATTTTGTTCCTATAATTAGGATTTTCACTCTCGCTCCATCTGGAACGGCTGTTGGGACAATTGTTTTTCCATCCTGGGTAAATGAAATCAAAACTTTATCTGTGTCTTGATAATCTGAAAATAAGCTTATCCCTTTGTCTCTAAGAATTGTCGAAGATTCACATGTCACATAAGAAAAATCAAAGTCATCATCAGTGTTCAATACCAATGTAGTGTTGTTTATAGTTGTAAACCCATCACCACTTACTACATTCCACTGCCCACCAGTGTATTCAATGGAATATGTGTATGTATTTGTTGTTTGATATGTTTCTGTGCTGCTTTGTTGCTTCATAATGTTTATCTCGGTCAATCCTGCCTTCAACTGTGCTTCATAATTCTTTATTGCTTGCTCTTGATTCTTGGCACGTTTCTTTTCCTCAACCTCTAAATCAATTCGACTTTTAATATATCCACCATTTACGGTTAAGCTTTGCGGCTGGCTTAAGTCTAATGGGTTGTAGGCATTGCCAGTTATCCGGATTTTGTCCTCATATGTAATCCCATTTAATTTAGTTTTCGCTCTGACCTTTATTGTATCTCCTGCTTGGATAACATCCTCTACACCTGCCATTACAGCATCCAATAATTCATTGTAATCAACGTCAAACGTTACTTCTGGATACGGATTCACCTTGGTTTTCAAGAGCTTCTCCATGTCCTCTTTCGTTTTAATTGAATCATCTGTTACAGTCTCAGCCCATGAAGGCTGACCATTAATCAGAAACATCTTTTCATCAGGATGCTTGTAAACAACTGGAGGGAAAACATACTTTTCATCTTCATTCTTGTATGTCCTGTAAACAGTAATGATGTTTCCTCTCAATAGATACATTACAGGGTCTGTCTTCTTCGCTGTCTTTGTATTAGGGTTATTAGAATCCCTGTTTTTAAATGTGGCTGTTACACTGTATTCCTTTCTTTCAAGCCCACGAATGATTTCAAATTCCTTTTCAGTTGGATTGGCATCCTTTTCATAGACTGATATAGTCTTCTTCTTATCACCAATTTTGAACTCCCATTTGCCACCAAGCTTTGAAACTAACGTCTTAAACTTAAAGCCTGTACCCGTAAACGAAAATGTAAATGATGAGCCGATTTTCTTTGTGAAATCTGCTTTCAATGAGTCATCGTAAGACCATGAGCCGGATTTTGATTTATAGGATAATGATTCGTCTCCTAAAGTATCTTTCTCTTCCTTTGCCTTCCCATACCCTTTAACACGAGTCGTTGTGTTGTCTTCCGTAATCGTAATTGTCAGCGACTTTAAATTAACAGTGTTATCCAGAGTCTTAACAATCTCTTTACCGGCCTTTTTATAAACATAAATCGTCGTATTATCAACAATGAACTCAACACCATAGTTCGTTATTATCTCATCCATGAGCTCTAGGGATTTCTTCGCTCCAAAGCTCTCTAATTTAACTGACTTTATGTTCTTTGCATCGCTCATGATTACATATTTAAATTCACTGTCTTTTAGAGCATGTGATAGGGCTTCATCTAACGTTTTATAGCCTTCAATAGTATCGTGAACCAGGTGTTTTGAAGCTCTGAAAGCATAAATATGAGTGGCTGTAATGTCTTTTGAGAGTACGTCACCCTCTTGTTTTATTGTCGGGGTATTAATAAAGTATTGCTGTTCCTTAAATCTCACTTCATCTATTAAAATAAAGTTCCTACCTACCAAGGCATTAAATTCAAGTTGATTGGCTTCGTTTAAAATAATTGAAAACGACAAGTCTTTCTTACCATTTACATTGTCATTTACTTTTGGCTCAACAAATGGCAACCCATATTTTGTTTTTGTATTCCTATCCAACACGTACATTTGATTCAATTGAATTCACCACCTTACATATAATAAAAATGGGTTATAAACTTAATATCACTATAAGTAGCACCTGTGATTTTAAACTTATTTTGACCTTTTTCTAATGTTGGAAAGCGTCCATTTCTTGTTTCAATTACTTTCGTTCCATTAACAATGTGATGTGAAAACAAGCTTAATTTGTTTGACTTAGATTGAGTACCTACTAATGTTACAGTGTCATTGTTAGTTAGGTTTGTAATTGTAATGTCTTTTCCTTCAAGGTACATTTCAACATTGTAATTGTGTCTGTAAGGATCTATTGTCACGTTACCTATATTCTCAACTGTGAACGTGGATCGGTTCTTGAAATGGTACACTGGATTAGAGTCTCTTCCAATGTTCATCCCCAAGTGAAACATATTGTCTGCAAGGTTCATTGAGGCTGTACTATCATATACACTTTCTGCAGCGCCTTGAATGGCTGTGAAAGTGACATCAAACTCTTTCCACTTCTTTCCGTTCTCCCGAAATACTGAATAGCTGTCATCACAGGTAACAAGCCATCTTTTTAAAGGTTGTGGTGAATAGATAACGTAATAAGGATCCGGACGAGATAGATAATCGTATATCTCATCTCTTTTCATATCAAATTGCTGTGAATTACTGGCTATAATAGTAAAGGTCGCCGTAATCTTTTTGTCGTTGAGTCTCCCTTTATTTCCTTTTCGATAGGTCATTGTTCCATCCACTAACGAGTGAGTAAATGTTGTTTGCCTTTCATATGACGGTGACTCAGGACGAAATGAAGAAAGCGAGACACCTTTAAGATGCTCGCTTAAAAACATTCCATCAATAATCAAATCACTCTTTTTCAATTAATCACTCCCTATGTTAATGATAAATTATTAATCATGTACTTTTGTCCTCGTTCTCTTTGATAAGCTTTATCTTGGGCTCTGTTTAGATCATGGATGTTGAGAGAAACTTGAGGGTCTTTGGCTACTAATTGCGTCAACAATGCGATCATTTGGTTGTTCTGATTTGACTGAGTTTGAAGAATGTCAATTTGCTCTTGCTGCTTTGCAACCATTTGTAAGAGAGCGTTTTTATCTGTAACTTGTTGGGTTTCTGGTTTATAACCAACCATATTCCCAGCCTGACTAAGCACCTTATGAGCTTGCTTCCTTCTAAATTTACGCAAAGGAAGGATTAACTCACCTCTGTGAACTTCAGCCGTATGGTCACGAGTAATTAGACCGCCTTTATCGTAGCCAATGTACCTGCCACCTTTGGACATTGATTTTAAGCCAGGATGATTAAGAATGCCCCCATATCTGCTATTCAGATAATTAATGGAAGCTAGGACTTGGTGAACAGGATTCTTAATGTTTCCATATCCAGGCTCTTTATGAGCATTAAAGGTACTTGGGATGAATTGCATTAAACCCTGTGACGGGTGACCGGCTTTCCAGTTTGAATCCCATCTATTAACGACATTTGGATTACCACCTGATTCTCGCATTGCAATGGTTTCCAATGCACTTGAAAACTGTGAACCCAATCCTTTGATTTTCAATGCTTCAGCTACCCATTTCTTAACTGCAGCTGTACCACCTTCACCAAAGTTACTGGCTTCACCAAACATCTTCTTAATGAAACCAACAGATTTGTCTTTAACAAAGTTAAATGAACCTTTGACAAAATCTCCAGCAAAGCCTGCAAAATTAGGCATCTTCAAACCAATCTTTTCAATAACCTTTTTAATGAGCTTTGATGGATTACTCATGTAGCTAAATACATCTAAAGCGATGTCTTTAACCTTGCCAGCTGCGGCTTTCGCTCCATTCCATACCCTAGAGATAATTCCTTCTTTCTTTTTAGTTCCATTTGAATATGCCGGGATACCAGATAAGAAGGCTTTAGTTTCTCTAGCTGACAGGACTTCTGTTCCTCTTGGAAGGTTCATGAGAGTGTCTTTAGCAGGACTTAAACCCATGTGTCCTGAAGGTGTTATGAAGGCTTCTGAGCCTGAATTTGACCCTTTACCATCACCAAGGATTGCAAGCCCACCTGGATGAGCTCCAGTACCATTTGCATATTGAGGAACATCCCATTTTGGTATTCGCTTGTCTTCTGAGACACCAATCTTTCCAAGGATCCAGTTAATACCGCCTTGAGTAAAACCATTGATGATTTTCCCAAAGCCTCTGAGTGTTCTATTTCCAAACGCCTTGATGCCGTCCATGGCTTTACCGCCCATACTCTTGATTCCATCACCCATTTTCTTAGGCAATGCTTTAGCAGCATCAACAATATCCCAAAACTTTTTAGTGATACCTGATTTCATATCACTGACAATCTTAAATGCCTTGTCTTTCATAGAAATGAAGAACTTCCCGATGCTTGAAGTACCATCCTTGAACACACCTTTAATCCAACCCCACATTTTAGGGAAAATACCTTTAAGTCCTGCGCCTAATGCTTTAGCGCCGCCAAGTATCTTACCGAAGAATGTTAATTGGATACCATTCCAAATCATTTTAATTGCGCCTGAGAAGATTTGTTTAATACCTTCCCACATCTTACCGAAGTCGCCCGTTAATAACCCTGAGAACACTTTGATAACACCCTGAATAACTGAGATAGCCCCAGTTATAACGCCTTTAATATTCCCCCAAACAGACTGTATGATTGCAAGAATAACAGGCATTACGAATTGAACGACTTTCCAAACATTTTGAAGGGCTTGAGAAATAACCGTCCCGTTTTCTTTCCAGAATGTTCCCCATTGTGCTGATAGCTGTCCTACAAACGACATGATACCGCCTAATGCTTGTTTAATTAATGGCCCAAGTGTGGCAAATACAGTGGATGCAATTGTCCCTATTGTTGAAAAGACAGGTTGCATTGCAGCAAAGCCACTTTTCATACTGTCTATGATCGGCTGAGCCTGTGTTTTCAACCCATTAAACGAGTTCTTTATGCTATTAATGCCGTCAATTATGGACTGTACCGTTAACACGGGAAAGAAATCCATAAGCTTGTCTGAACCTTTGGTAGAATCACCATTGAAAATATCAAAGATACCAGAGAACACCTTTTTAATGTTGTTCCCTGCACTTGAAATACTTTTGAATACAGGATCGAGACCCTTCATTCCTGATTCTAAACCATTCATAGCAGGTTCTAATACGTTCAGTAACCCATTTCCTAAAGGCATTAGTGCTGTCAAACCTGTTCGACCAATCTTCTTTAAACGAGCACCAAAATTATCTTGTAAAGCCTGTCCTGCTGCTTTTGTTTTGCCATCAATCTGACCAATTTTCCCGTCGATGCCACCCAATGAATACATCGCTTTTGATTCTAAGTCTTCCCACTTAGTACCATACAAAGCGACCCCAATGTTATTGGCATTGACCTGGTTTTTCATACCTTTCAATTCACCTAGGACTTTATTTGAAACATCTTTAACCGTACTCTTACCTTTTAAAAAGCTTTTCCATACCTTCTGAGTGCTTCCTGATAGTTGTCCCATAGCTCCTGATGTTGAATCAGAACCATCTTTTACCCTGATCTGGAATTCTTTCATTACATCGTTTATGTAATCAAGGTTATAAACGCCAGAGTCTGTTCCTTTCTTTAATAATTGGAAGTATTCTTGCGCTGAGAAACCCATCTTCGAAAATAAAGGTGCATACTCAGAAAGGTTGTCAAACATTTCATTTGAGAAGTTCAGGCCATTTTGTGCTCCATAGGTCATTAAATCAAACGCTTTTTTGCTCGATTCTCCGAAGCCCTTCATAATGTTATTGCCAGCTCGCGTAACTTCGTTTACATCAGCATCAAAGGTGTCAGCTAATACAATAGAATCCTTTGTGACCTGTTTCAATTCATTTTCACTAAGACCCTTTATGTTCTGCCTAACTTGTCCAATAGAATTTTTAACAGATTCCATGTTTTCTCCGAAGCCATCTCTCCATACTGCTGTTGCTGTAGTGGTTAATTTCTTAGCTTCAACCTCTGTCAACCCTAGTTGCGCTCTAAATTCCCCTTGGGTTTTCTGTGTATCGAGCACCATTTTAGCGCCCATTCCACCTACTGCTGCTGTCAAAGCACCTACAGCTAACGTACCTTTAGCAAGCGCTCCTACAAGCCCACTTTTAACAAATGAAGAAAACTTGGATACATCCCCATGTGCCTCTTTCGAAGAGTCGCCGGTCTTTTTCAGATCAACCGAAAGTTTTTCTGTGCTATTACTTGCTTTTTCTTCGGCTTGTTCAAGTCGCTTAATTGTTGTTTCAGTACGCATAATCGAACCCTGTAAGGATTGATAAGTCTGTATTTGAGTGTTTAAACGTTGTGCATATTTCTGCGCTTGTTCTGAGCCTTTTCCATAAAGCTTAACTTGCTCTTGATATGACTTATTGTATTCTTCAACAATACTCTCTTGGATCTTTAATTGATTTGAATAGCCTTCAAGCTGCTTCTTGTTTGCGCCAAGCTCATCACCAACCGACTTAAGCTCCTGAACCATAGCGTTTGTTGCTGTTTTAGCTGTTTTAAGGTTATTCTTTAGCCCCGTTATACCTCGGTTTACTCCGGCATCATTCATTGTGGCATTAATAACTAAACTGCCTATGGGTTTTCCTTCAGTAGCCATTGGTTTACCTCCTTTCCTCAAGAATAAAAATCAAAAAAGAGAGTCCAAAATCGGACTCCCTGTTATCGCCTCACGTTTACACCGAAAATTTGATATGCCGGAACTATCTTGTTTTCTTCCTTATGCTCGTACTCCATGAGAGAGAAGAATCCATTGATATCCATTTGATCTATCTCATGATATTTATAACCCTCTTTCATCAGGTCTTTGTACAGCTGGTTAATCTTACCCACATAGTCCGCATACGTCATTTCTTCGCCTTCTATCCCTGAGCTTTCAACGCCTTCTCCTTCAGTTGTTTCTTTTTTTTCTCAGCACCAGTGATTTGATCCATTACATTTTGAATGACTTCATCGAGTTCATCAGAAGCTACACCGTCTAAAACATCATCTGCTGTAAATTGATTTTCGAAAACCTCAACAATATAGTCGATCATTTCATCATTAGCTTCTAAATTAGTCATTTCTTCAACTTGAGAAGAGATTTCCAGAGCTCTTCGAAGCTTTCTTGCTGTAACAACTCCAACGACATATGTTTTCTCAGGTACCTCAATAATTTTTCCTTCTTCATTTACTTTCGCTTGTGAGTAATCTTTCAATGTAATACGTGCCATATTATAAATTCCACCTTTATCTACTAGTTTTGTTTTTTATTCGAATAAAAAATAGACAGCTTATTAGGCTGTCTAACGTTCATTAATTTACTTATCCAGTGTGACTGTAGTATCTTGTGTTGGATCTGTAACTGTAATTCCATAAGCCTTTTTATAAAATTTCTCTACTGTAAAATCAGCGTGTTGATCATCACCAATCAGGAATACCAGCTCATCTTTTTGACGTGGCATGAATTGACCCTCAATGGAATCTGTTTGTGCACTAACCTTGTCTTCTTTTGTTTTACCTTCAGATGATGGGATTGCGAATTTCCCTTTCAAAAGAGCATAGTAAATGTACCCTTTGTTATGATGCTTCTCTTTCCAAGTAACGCAAACGTATGGAGGATCAGTGTCTTTGTGATACTCTTCAATTCCATCTACAATTTTAATTCCTAGAATTTTCGTTCTGTCTTCTTGTTTCAAATCTGCCAAACCTAGCTCTAGTTTTGCATCACTAATACCTGAGCCAATTACGGCATATACACCATCATCGGCGTAAATTTTTTCGTTTTCGTTTGAGACATCAAGCTTTGCACTCTGAGCCCCTCTAATTCTTGTTACTGTTGTTACTTGCTCCGTTTCGCTGTCTACAACAGCATACCGAAGATCTGTTAAACCGATTTTAGCCATATGTTTATCATTCCATTCTTATAATTTTATAGTTCGAGATTTATGTATTTCGTTGCTCTATAACGTCTTGCATAGCGATATAGCTCAATATCAGGATCACGATCAAACGCTGATGCATATTGCTGATAATCGTTGTCCGCCATTATGTCATCAATAATTGATTGAATAATTCTTGCTTCCTCAATTTTCTTAGTCCATAAATCAATTTGAATATCTACACTAATCGTTTGTACTTCATCATCTGCATAGTCCTTACGATAGCTTTCTAATTCATTTATTCGTATCATAGGTGCATTCCCAACAACTTGATGCTCTTCTGGTACATAGACCATGTAGATACGCTCATCAGGTACAAGGGAGGTAAGCTCAGCATTATTACTCAATGATTGTTCAACTTCTTGAATTGGAAGCTTCATAGTCCCATCTCCCTTGAATAAATTTGAGCAATTACATTTAACACTTCTTGTGCATATTCGTTTTCAGTACGTTCCATGAAATGCTGCGGAGGTTGTTTAATTGTTCCGAAGTTTGAAAAGTGTATACGTGAGGCAGTTTCTTTCCCGTATCCCACACTTACAAATAACTCACCGTCTTCCTTTGGCTTTGAGTAAACAACATCGTCTTTCATATGTGTTTTATGTTTGCTTTCTCTACCTGGCGGTGTGTTCTTTTCAAGCCCCTTGGCCAGAATCTTCCCCCCTTCAGCAAGAGCAATCTTCCCCGCCTTAGTGGATTTCCTAGCCATCTTATCTAAAGCCCTTTGCGTATCTTCATATCCTTGTAAGTCTTCTGCCATTAACTCACCTTCTTAACAACTATGTCTCTCATGTCCTTTTTCCGTGAGTTTGGTAACACGTCTTTGATCTCATAGAGTTCTTCATCATATAGAACCTTCATGTCATTTGTTATTTTCATTGGCTGATCATAGCGCACAATAAAAGTAATGGTGTCCTCAAGGACTGTTCCAAGAGTGGCAACCTTATCCCGCAGTTTCTGATCCTTAATTTCAGCGAAACACCAGAAAAGAGTTTCTTTCACTTCTGCGTTCTCACCGTTCTTGTCTTTACCATTCTTGCTTTTGATAAATGAAATGGGTGTATCAAGCCTACTGAAGTCCATCAACATACGCTCCTCTCATTTGTTGAATGAGATTAATAACACCAAATGGAACTTCATTTAGCTGCTTCTCTGCTGTTGCACTACCATTTTCATACCAATGACCAATTAACATGTAAGTTGCTAAATCAAATTTAGGGTTGTCAATAAAGTAGGATTCACGATTTTTAGAAAGGGTTACAGCGTCTTTTACATAACTTTCTGCAGCTGCTTGAAGGAGCATTATTTGACTGTCGTGGAAATTGTGGTTAACCCTGAGATAGAGCTTCAAGTCTTCAAGTGTCATTGCATCACTCCTTTTTAAATAAGAAAAGAGAGCCGATAAACGACTCTCTAATCAATTACAATTAAGCACCTGTTGTGCCTTCTGTTACCGGTGGTGCTGGTTTGATAGTTACATAGTATCCAGCCTTAGCATCTGCCTGTTTTACATCAAAACGAGTAGCTACTGAAAGGACTTGTCCATAAATTGAGTTCTCAACCCATTTAGCTGTAACATTGACACGATCGGCAAAGAATACAGAGGCTTTCAAATCACCGATAAACATTACCATGTCACCAGCCTTAGCGCCCAATAAGTCATCATCCACAACAGTAAATGAATTGCTGAATAGAACACTTCCAGAAGGAGAAGTAATATTCGGTTGCAGAATATATTGACCGTTTTTGTCTTTCAATGTATCTAAATATTGAAAAGCTGAAGATGTCATAACAATATTTCGCTTATAAGCTTGTTTTAAATCAACATTAAGAATTTGTTTAATCCCATCAGTATCTGCAACTGTCTTCTTAGAGAAGGTTTTTAAGACATTAGCTACTGCTCTATTTGTAGTAATTCGTTTTGTTTGCTGCAAGAATTCTGCTACAAGAGATGTTAAATCTACTCCAGCATCATCAATTGCCTCTTGTGAAATTGCTAGTTCGCCACGATATGTCTCAACATCGTATCGCACTTTGATGAACTCAGGTTTACCTAGTTCTGGGTTCTTTTCAAGCTCGGCTGTTGAAGCAAGACCAACTTTTGCGTTTGAAATGACCGGGTATGTACCAGCAGCTGTTTTTACAGTTTTCTTGTTTACCATTGTTGCAAGATCCACCACATCTTCTGGTTCGCGTTGTGGCGTCGTTAACACTTCAACTGGAATTACAGCTTCAGCACCTTCAGTTTTCAAACCATCGCGAGTGTGTCCATAAGAACGGATATAATCGTTTACGCTCCGTTTCATTTCTTCAATCGGGTTATCAATAATTTCATATTGTTTCATTGAACGTTTTTCCTCATTTCCACCATTAGATTTTTGTTCTTCTGTTACAGGCTCTTCTTTTGCTAACCCAGCGATTTCTTCTAAATCAGCAAGCTTTGCTGTAAGATCAGCGAGCTCTTTTTGTAAGGCTTGAACCTGGTCTTTGATATCTTTAGCTTCGTCCAGATTACCTTCATCAGCTTTAGCTTTCGCTTCATCAATCTTCGCATTTACTTCATCACGCTTTGCAGCAACCATGGATCTTGTTTCTTCTAATTTTTCTTTTAACATATGTATTAGCTCCTTTTTCCCAAATAAAATAAGCCTTTAAAGGCTTTGGGTTCTTAGTTTTAATAATTCAAGTTGGAATTTCAGTTTTTCAATTTCATTTACATTTGATTCTTTAATAGCCTCATCCAGATTGCGTGCAAACACATCTGTATCGTTGTAGGCTGGATATGTAACCACCGATATGTCAGTTAGCTTTGATATCTTTCTAATTCGTTGAAAATCTACACCGGTTGTTGGATTCTTTTGTCTCACAGCACCTTGTGGAGCTAAATGAAATCCAAAAGAACAATTTGTAATATTACCCAAACGAATATTTTCATAAAGATCATTGGCGTATTGTGTACTTGGTAATGTAACTTCAAAACGTAAACCAACGTCATCAACGTTTAATTTCAGTGTTCCTGATGTTGTTCTTCCAATGATCTGACTAGGCACATGGTCAACAAGTGCTCTTACGTCGCTCATATCCGTACCATCTAACGCCCCAGGCTCAATTGTTTCAACAAAATCACCTAACACATTTGATTTCGTGTTAAACTTCAAGGCATATCCGGTAATAACCTTGGCTTTCTCCCCTTCTGAACGGGTTTCCAGACCGTCTTCATTAAATAATCTGATTTCAGTTTTACTCACTTCCCTCACCTCCTTCTGATGCTGAAGGTATAGGCAAACTCTTTGCTTTTGCTTTCTGAATCTCGTCCATCAAATCAATGTTCACATAGTTCAAACTCATGTAACGGTTATCTCCATTTGGAATTGACGCCTTTCCATATGCAGCCAGAGCATCATTGAGGGAGAATATGCCGTTCTGAAGTAAGGCAATAGTGTTTTCTCGCTTTGTTTTTGCATCTGTTTCCCTAAATCTTCTTGTATCAAATTCAAATGTATATTGGTTATACAGAGGGTAAAGTAAAAGCTTATAGTTCAACTCAGCAGAAATTGCAGTAAAGTAATTTGAAAGGGTGTTGGTTAAGTAATCAAGGTTAGCTTGTTCAATCGAAGTGTTGGTTTGTTCAATTCCAAGTTTATGAGGGGGCAATCCAAACGCTTTAGCAATTTGTTTTGTTCCATGATTATAATTATTGACAATTTCAAGCACCTTTGTATTAACTTCTAACTGCTTAAAATCCATCGTGTCATCAAGTACCAAAATACCTTGTTGATTTTGATCACCAGAATACGTGCTTTCAAAATTCTTCTTCATGTTTTTCCTTGCAGCTTCATCTAAATTAGCTTTGTTAACATTTAAAATCCCACTCAGATTAGCTCCACGTTTAAAGAAATCAACATAAAGTCGCTTACCAGCTTCTTGACCTTCTATCTCCCTTTTAAGGCTACTCAACGGTGAAATACCTGTAATCCCATTTAACGAAAAGAACTTAATGTGTAACATGTTCTCTCTCTTAATGATCCGTTGTTTCCCATTACCAGGGGTATATGTGTAAATGATTTCATTCGTTCCATTTGGTTGATCATAAGATACCTCACTGTTACGCAAATGAACCAGGTCAAGAGGGCTACCGTCTGAATCTCTGATGATTTCTGCATACGATTGACCATTCAACAAAGCATTAGCCACGAGAATGAACTTCAGAAAATATCCTGAATAAAACTCATTCGGTCTTTCATTCAATAATTTATAGAGGACGTCCATTTCATCAGCAATGCCGTTATTCTTCACCATAATTGGAGAGGATGCTATATCTGAAGCAAGCGTATGAATTGCTGTAAAAATATCGCTATTCTTGATTGCATTGATTGTGGTGTATGTTTCACCATCTGCACCCATAATGATATCTATAAAAGCTTGTTCATTTGCACTTACAGCATTTGATACCCCTCCTGTATTCATTGATCTAAAGAATGCCAATTAATCACTTCCTTTCTTCTTTAGGGTTGATTAGAATTGCAACCACAACCAAAAGAACACCGGTTGTCAATAAACCGATCGGCTCAGAGTATTTATAGGCTGTGACATTTAAGAATACTAACCCAGCCAAAAATAAAAGAGTGTGTAAGTGACTCAAAATCATCATTAACACACTCTTCAATGCTCCTGTAATTTTTTCAAGCTTCATGTCTTCCTCCTTTATAATGAAAAATTGTAATTTGCATAGTAATCTTGATCTACATTGTCCGTGTAGTGATGCATTGCTTCATAATGCGCCGTAATAGCAGCAGCTATTGGGTCAATCTTTTCTCTATTTTTATCCTTGTCAATCCTGATTAAATCGTTGATATGAACCGTTAAAGCGTTATTTACAGCAATCGTTAATAATGGGTTATTCGCATGAAGCATTTTCTTGTCATATACCAAGTATTGAAAGTTCTTTGTTGGTCTAGAAAGTTGAGTTGCTTTTTGTCCTACCTCAATCTGTGTAAAGTCTTCTAACTCATTCAATAAAAGTTGGATGTTATGGGGATCAAACAGAATTGCCTTAACAATTAGATCATTTTCGTTAACATGATTCTGAATATATTCAATGATCTGTTTCTGATTGATTGTCCCTGACTTCTTATCAGTAATCGTACAGAAACCTTCTTCTGCTAATTTACGATAATCAATTTTGTCTCGTTGAATTTTATTATCCAACCCATATTTTGTTCCCACAAATGAATGACTGTCTATGAAATACCTTTCTTCTTTATCATTTAAAGGGTAAATCCAACTAACAGCTGTTAAGTCATCAACTCTTGACATATCAATCCCAACATAAACCTCTTTCCCCCTTATATCTGGAGGTTCTTCAACAGCACACCTTTTCCAGTCCTCCCCATTGATTAGACTCTCAGATGATGCAGATTTCCAAATGTTAAAGTTCTTTACTAAAGTAGGATTGATGTCATTCTTATCTTGAGCTTCTTTTAATTTTCTCCGTAAATACTTATAGAACTTCCTACTTATTGAGTCCACTCCAAGTAATGGATTGCTCTTAATCCATAAGCTTTCGTCACTTACTTCTTCTTCATCGTCCATTTCATAAACAATGGCAAAGTAATTGTCGTTTTCCTTTCTCCCACTAAGAATATCTGTAACATACGGATACTCTATTGAATACATTGGGCCATTTAACTGAAATCCAGCTGTTGATATGATAATAATCAACCCTTGATCCTGCTGTCCCTGTGAAGATTCCAAGACCTCCATCATTTGAGTGTTTGAAGCTGTATGATACTCATCTAGAATTCCAATTAAAACGTTTAATGAATCGTGGTTCTTTGTATCTCTAGATAATGCTTTGATTAAACTATTAGAGCTTGTGTGAAGGATTTCATTATTCTTAACTTTGGTTATTTTTCTTATAGATGGTGAATGCTCTCTAATCTTATTCAATTGAGCTTTAATCATCTTTTCAAATACTGTACCGGCTTGCTCTCTTGAGTTAGCTGTGGCATAAATCTGTCTGTCAAACTTAGGAGCTTCACCAAATAACAATTCATAGAGCGCAATACCAGCGACAAGAATAGATTTACCGCCTTTTCTAGCCATACTTATGTACGCTTTAGTGAACCTTCTATAACCAGTTTCTTTATCTCGCCATCCATACAGAGAACCAACAATAAATTTCTGAAATAGCGCAAGCTTTGTTGGCTTACCTGTTGATACATCAGGGAGCATTTCTAGAAATTTAATAACCTTTTCTGTCTTCTGTGGTGTATATTCATAAGGAAACTCATCACTTTTAGACCTTTGAAGATCATTTAAATGTCTTTCACATGCTTGTCTAACCTTTTTGCATGCAATTATTTCTCCATCTGTAACCTGTTTAGCATAAAGTGTTGCATAATCAATCATTCATCCACCAGCTCGGCAAATGCATCCTTTTTCTTAGAATCATCACCATCTTTATAACCCATTAATCTCATCCTTGAATCTAGGGATAATCCTAACTGTCCAGCAATACCACGTATTTCCTTAGACATACTGTTCATGATTTCTACAGATGGGTTCTTTTTCTTCACTTCGTTACCTTGACTGTTCAACTCAAACATAATCTGACCATTCTGTGCGACATCTTTTGCTGCTTCTCGGAATTGCGCTATGTAATTACAAAATATAGTGAATAGTGGTCTATCTAACTCACTTATAGGCAATGTTTTCAAATGCGGATATAGTCTATTCCATTCATTCTTACCCATTGTAGACAGCCAGTGTGGTGGCTTTGCATGCAACGGTTCAAATTCATATAGACTTTCTTCTTGATCTTTTCGTTCTGCTCTTTCCTCGTTTGTGATTTGTCCTTTTAGCGCTTTCTCCAATTTCTTTCTTGGTGCCATTAAGCCACCACCTTTCATCCATAATGCTTTAGTTAATTAAAGAGTTGATTCCATAAAAAATAAGCTGCCGATAAATCCAAGTGTAATAATGGATTGACAACTTTTGCATGCGGATAATATTTGTGCTCATTTTAGCTCAAAAAGCAAAAATTCAAATTTTGATATCAACAAAAATCGTAAAGTTGAGGGGCATCCGATGTACAAATTTACTCAATACTACCCCGTTATAAGTCGGGGGGACTTAATATTATTTGCCCCTAACTCATTTTATAAAGATCACGTAAAAATTTTTCTGCTACATCAATAAATTCAATACAAAAATCTTCATTCAATAATATTTTATTATGTCTTCCTTCTATTACATTTTCTAATTCATTTACAGCATTCCTTACTCTTTTTGGGTTTTTAGCTTTATCTATATCACCTCCACAATGGACTATACAATTTCTTATTTGATTGGCATTCAGAATAAAGTGCCATTCCTTTGTGTCATCAGGAAAGTCATCCTTCTTCACTTTCTTTATAAACAAAGATGCTCTTTTAATACCATTCCCCTGTAGGTCATCTAATTTGATGCTAGTCTCATCAGGCTGATCACACAGATCGATAACCTTTTCTTCTAAAAAAGAATAAACGCTGATGAATAAAGAGTTTCTCATAATAGAAGGAAAGTCATCACGGTATTGTGATATTTCATCATAATGCCAATCTACAAATTCTTCCATTTCTATATCACTAAGTTCTTTAAACGTCTGTTCATACTTATAAAGCTCTCTTCTTAAATTACTCTCAACATACTCCGCATATTCTCTAAATGTTTGTAGCTGTCCACTAATAAAAAAATGAAATCTAATTCCTCTAATTTCAGTCATAACCATATCTCCTTTGTTGCCAATTATAACCTATTTGGTTCCGAATGTAATCTGATTATGATGTGTCTGACATAATACCTCTAGGTTATTCAAATCAACCCTAGCTTCATAGTTATGTAGTATATCCCTTAACTCTCTATGCTTATGGTGAACAACTAATCTCTCACTTAAATTCCTTTTACCTTCAGCTGCACACATAGCACATCTATAGTTTGATTCACGTTTCTTTTCTTCCCTGAGTAATCTCCATTCCTTGCTCTGATAATAGGAATACAGCTCTGTATTATCCTTGTTGTATCGTACATTCTTATTGTATTCCTTGTCTGAATGTCCTTTATGCTTGTCACAATAAGACAATGACCAATCAATCAGAGATCGGCAGCCAGGAGCATTACAGCGTTTAAGAGGCATTAAATCTCCATGCCAAAAACTTCATATGCATATTGTTGTTTATTAGCATTTAACATTGCTGTCACA
The DNA here is from genome assembly GCF_019891195.1 of Bacillus sp. YC2. Taxonomy (NCBI): domain Bacteria; kingdom Bacillati; phylum Bacillota; class Bacilli; order Caryophanales; family Bacillaceae; genus Bacillus; species Bacillus sp. YC2. The sequence continues at coordinate 35,700 of NZ_JAHXDO010000009.1, forward strand.
TTCTTAACTGTTTCCTTATAGGTTTTACCAAGCATTGAAGCTGGAAAAGGTATGCGTCCATCAATTTTAAAATCAGGCTTTTCATTATCCATTCAATCTCCCCCTAAAATAAAAAAGAAGATACCAAATGGCATCTTCTAGTTTGCTAAGAATTTATTTTTGTAAAGTGATTTCGTTATCTCTAATACATCGTATAAGGTAAGGGCCATTAAAAGCACCTGATGCCCCATTTGTGTCTTCAAACTTAATACTAGTGATAATTACCCTCTGTTCAAGCAAAGAGTCAAATGTTTGTTCTATATTGCCTGAATCAGCTTTAATAATTAATTCATCATCGTACCTCTCATAATAACCTTCACCATTAACTACATTCCCATTATTAATAACCATTTTACTGAAACTTTTCATAATTATCCCCCTATTACTGTTATTGCTTAAATTGTAACAGGATGGACTTTTAAAGGGAATAGATTGGGATCGAACACCAATCAGGCTGATTAACCACTACTGTTATGTATGTTGTTTTCTGTCCTTGTTTAGATATTTATAGTCGCTCGCGAATCGACTTCCATTTAATACGTTGCTTATGCCGTTCTTTTTTCTCACCATCACGTACTCCTCGCCAATAACCTATAGAAGAGATTAATGAAAGAAAGGCACAGAACATTCCAAGCCTTATTCCTTCTAATAAGAAACCACAGATAAAACACAAGACTGCCATAGTAAGACAAGCAAGAGATTCAGCAATTAGCCTATTCATAGTCTACTCAGCCTCCACCTTGTGAGTTTTATTATTGATGATTGATTGAACCGTCTGAAACGCACATCCATAAACACTAGCCATTTGCTTGCAGAAAGCTAATTTCGCATCTTCCCAATATGTAAATGCTTTTCGGATTTCTTGTACTTCATCTTCAGTAAGCAATTTTCTCTGACTCATCTTCTCTTTAACACGCTTATCATATTGCAACGCCCGTGTAGTAAATTTAAGATTCGCAAATGAATTGTTCGCTTTATTCATATCAATATGGTCAATTTCAAGATTCTTTTCTCGCCAGAAGTCTTTAGTGACTTCACATGCAGCCATCATTACAATTTCGTGCATGTAATAAGGTTTTCTTTTCCCATCATCGGATTTAAGTCCTGTCATTACATATCCAATATCGTTTGGTTGTGGGTTTAACCATTTATTCGTTACGGTGCTATACACTTTACCTTCTTCGATATCACAGAAATATTTCGTATGTCCTGGTACAACCTTTAAATTTCTTAAATCAACCTTCTCTGAAACTTTAATCAAATTTGTTTTCCTCCAATAATTTTAATTTTGTGTACAAGCAGAAAAAGCCCTTCAACCTATAAAGGCGGGCTTAATCTCTCGCATCATCTCAACTAAAATTCAATTGGAGAGGTGTCATCACGACATGCTCATAGTTCCAATTTCCATTCACCCATTAAAAATTAATGAGTCAATGCAGATTAGAATTGTTGATTTGATCTTCTTAAGTTATAATCAAAATTAAAAATGGCGTAAGTATGCTTAAATTTAGAATAAACGAGTGGGATTAAGACTGTTTAAAGGTTTCCCTTCCCACTGAAACGTTCCTTTCCTCCAATGCTCATGTGCACCTGAACACCTTTGGCGGTCTGCAACTACCCAATTGAAAAGCTTAAGGGAGATAGCGTACCGATCTATTGACCAATACGCTGGAGAATAAAAGGAGAAATTTATTTGAACTGGAGGTCATAATAACTCTTCATGTGTAAATTAAGCTTTCGACCTCCCTTAAGCTTTCCCTTATGGCATTTATCTCTGAAACACGGTTGATCCCAGTCACAGCAAGGCTTCAAGCCACCTTTTTCACTAAACTTTTTTCGGCAAAACTGCTGTATCGCTTACCAGGCAAGGGATTGACGGGTTTCTAAAGGCGGTAGCAGACTATGTTCCCTTATGACGATTAACTATAAAGGGGCTTTCAGACCAGTCATATCAAGGGTTCAAGGCGTTTTTTTCGTTAAACTTCTTCCGATGAAATCGCCGAATCCATTGATACGACTGGGTTCAAGGAACTTTTATTACCGTTACACTCATTTCTCTCCCTTATGGCGATTATCTCCCGAACCCCCTTCAGCCCTTACGGGGCAAGGGCTCAAGGCGCTTTTTCCAGCAATATTTTTTCGGCAAAATCGCTGTACCCCTTGGTGGATTAAGGACGAAGGCAGTTTCTATTTGTCTCCTTTCGATTTTTCTATTCCCATTAAATCCATTTATTGTAAATTTCGTTACTATTCTTCTTCATTCCCTTATGACAATTATCTCGAAATCACCCACGAGCCTATATGTGACAACAGTTCACGGCTCTTTTGCAGCTCTTCTTTTTCCGGTAAATCGGCTACACCTGTTGGGAGAGTAGGGTTCATGACACTTTCTAAATGCTAACAGAATCTATTTCCCTTATGGCGATTACGTATTTTCATACCTCCAGGGGGTATCAACCCCTTACGAGAGTAAGAATGAACAGCCACTTGCTTCTTCACAGAAGTAACTATAGACTCAAAAACTCAGTAATGTCATAGTCTTAAGGTACTTTCTATTTTATCGCTTTTTTACATACCCCCACCCTACACCTGCATATTTGCACTCTCCTTTAAGGCGATTATCTTTTTTAAAGGATTAATGCTCCAAACGCTTGTGGCACAAGAGAAACAAGAGCATTGGAATAAATAAGAGTACAAACTCAAGCGGAATTTCTCTTCTTCATCCCCTTATGGCGATTATCTCATAAATAGCCATGAAGTCAGATGTACCAAGGGCTAGAGATACTTTTTTAACGGAACTTTTTTGCCAAGAAACGCTGTAGCCCTTATAGGAGTAAGACTCAAGTCACTTTCTATTGGTCGTTATCCACTCTAAGACGTCCTGTTTTCCTATGTACCATAACTAGAAAATTTATAAATGTCCTTCAAACCCTTATGTACCAAGGGCTTCAGCGTTTTTCTAAATGGTAAAGTCTTTCTCGCCAAGATTCCCTCTACCATAACTAAAAAATAAATATCAGGCTTCAAAACCCTTACCAGTCAACAATTTCAGCGTTTTTCTATTTCGCTACTTTTTCTCTTCCCTTATGGCATTTATCTCATAAACCCTTGTGAAGCCACGTGTACCAATGGTTCAAACCACCTTTTCACAACTATAAAATTCGACAGAAACGCTACATCCCTTGATATACGTGGCTTCAGACCACTTTCTATTTTCCTAAAATGTAAAACCATATCATTTGGGGATATACACAATAAGAGTATATATTTATTATTTTATTTATTATTAAATATATATTAATAGTGTAATACTTATTAAGTGTATCCCCATTTCGTATGGTTTTACATTTAGACTGTCGAAGAACTCAGTGACACGCATCACCCCATTCAGACACCATATCATCGCTTCTGAGAGTCTTAAATATGTTTCGGGTGTATTAGGTATCTAATTAGATAAAACCCCGCAGAAACAATTCTGGAGCTATATAGATATCATTGACATTAATATCAAGTAAATTAAAAACATTATCCATCGTGCAGGACAGCTTGCTGGACAAACCGGACGTAAAGCGCTCTTCTTTACGGACGTATATCTATAACTGTTTATAAATTATTTTTCTGGTTCTCCTTAAGACTTAGGCTCTGAAACCGTTGATATGACTGACTTATTTTTAAAGTTTAAGAGGTTTGTTCTATTATCCATGTGTAGATGAGGTACTTTAACATCTCATTTACGGAGATAAGTGAAGACCTTGGGATGCTGACAAACGATTAACCCAGCTGCGCTGTCTTCATCGTTTTTTGTCTGCACCATCCCAAACCCTTCACAGACGATCAGATGATCTATCTTTTTTATTTAATTATTACCCCTCTTCCCCTTTAAGGGACACACCCCTCAAACCCTTGGGACAGTTGACTTTTTTTTATGATTTATTGCTTTATTTGCAATAAGTGTTAATTTTCATCACAGTTTTGACTGCATCATTCACTCAAATCATCTTATTTTATTTATTAAATTATTTACCTCTTTTCTTCTACGAGAGACACCCTAAAAAGCCAGTAATACCAATGGTTTCAGAAACCGTTTATTGCTTTTGTTTTCACAGCAGTCATTAATCCGAATAAAGATTTTTTCAAAAAAGTGATTTGTTGCAATGTTAAGCCTGCTACAAATGAATAAAGAGAGACACATTCAAATGTCTCTAAAAACAAAATGAAGTGAGGTATTGTAAATGGAAATGTACGAAGGTTTTAAATTACGTGAAACTTGGAAAAAGAAAGGTGACCAACCTTGTGATCACGCATGGGAAGTTGAGTATCACAATGGCAGCAAAACAGGTGATTATGTATGCTGGATATGTGGAACATCAGTATTCAAAGCCATAATTGACAACAAGAACAAATAAATAAAAAGAGGACGGGGACTTTAACTCCCTGTCCTTCTCATTCGATTAATCTCCCTTATCTTGCGTCTACGTGCAATCTTCTCGTTAACACGTCTAACGTTCCTCAGAAACCGTTTTGCGTCCTCACCTGATACGATAGGTCTGTCCCTATACATTTACACTCTCCTTATCATTTGCCCACCACTTATAAGACAGATAACCAGTTAAAATCAATCCTACGATTAATAAAGGATGATAGTAAGCAGCATGACATATATTAATCAAAAAAGTGTCTGCTACTATAAAGACAGGCAGAACTGAGACTGTTATTAACATGACTTTAAGTAGATGATTCATCATTCTCTCCTCTAATTTTTATCCTTAAATATGTATTATAAAGGGGTGAACGAATCGCTCACCCCTTCAAATGGATATGTAATGCTTACGCACCACGTCCAAAACCTGCTACATGGAATGTTTCTTCCCCTGATGCGCTGTGAATTGTAGTTTGTTGACCTGCAACGAAACCAACAGCCAATGAAGCTACGATAGTAAGACCGATAAATACTTTTTTCATATAGTTTTCACCTCCTTTCAAGTGATATGCGACGACGTCGTCGCATTTAGAGGGCAAGCAAATCTAAAATCTGCTCATCCTCCCCCCATTTCCCTTAATTGATCCAAAGGTAAGCGAACACTGAATAAATCACCGGACAGCTTAAAGTGTTTTATAGACTCATAAAAGAATCTCTTATCTTCATAAGCTAGTCCCTTTAGATAAAAATGAATGCCAAAGTCATTATGAATATTCGGTTGCTGCTCTAAGTTTTCCAATATTTCTTTAGCCTGTTGCAAGTTGTTTTTCTTGATGTGATAATGTGCAATTTCTTGGATATCTGTTACTTCATTTGAATCAGGGTTTAACCAAAAGTTCTCTTGATTCCAATGGTTTTCCAAGAAACAAAGGCTTCTAGTTAGCTGTAATTTTGCCAAGGGGTTATTCTCAGTATGTTTTAAACCGGCCAGGTAATATTCTTTTGCTTTTTCATAATCATCAAGCAAATAAGTATTCCCCAAAGTTAGATAGCTATAAGCGACAAGCCTATCAATATTCGTCACATTAATGCCGTATGAGCAATAAAAACGGGCTTGAGTCATTTTATTCTGACTGAATGCTGAAGCGCCCAACAAAGCCATCAGACGGTTATAAAAGGAGCTTTTAATCTGTTCATTGTTTTCAATAAAATCAAGATCAACAATTGTCGACATTTCTGCAAGATTTGAGTATTCAGCCATTCTAAGGTAGTAATACAACGGGATTATGTAAGTGAATACACGCATTTCTTGAGACTTGGGATCAAGCTTCCCAATTGCTTTAAGCGCCTGATGTGCGTTTATTTCGCCTCTGTCTTGCTTACGTTTGATCTGATACATTGCTGCCCATTCACGTTCAATCGAACAGCTACTGTTGATTAATTGATCAATTAATGCGTCAGTTTGTTCATACTGTTCATTAATATCTGACATTTCAAGACGTACCTTTGCATCTACTTTTGATTTCTTAGCTTCTCTCTCTTTTGCTATCATCCGAATAACCCCCTGTGGTGTGTCACTAATTCAGAGCAACAGACAGTGGCAAAAGCCACTAGCCTGAATCTGAATATTCGATCTCTTTCGGTTCTGAAACAAGAACACACGATCTCATTATAATGCATCCTCCGATTGAATAATAGGTATTTTTTACTGGTTATGTATTATGCTGACTTACGAATTAGATCGGCAATGAAGTCTGCACCTTTAGCTGTGACAAGGGTAACTGATTTATTACCTACTGGAGTAGTCTTGGTGATTACTTTGAAGTAGCCACTGTTTACATATCTCTGATACGGTACATTTCCTTGCATTAACACTTTGTGCTCTCTCAGGAATCTGAAGAGCTTGATCTTCCCCATTCCACAGTTCAGATTCTTAGCGAGTGTTCCCATATCCATACAGCCATCAGCGTCTAAGAATTGATGATATTTTTCGACTTTAGGTCTGTCTTCAATGACTTGTTGTTCTAGGGACTCTGCTTTATTTTGCAGTTTATTCACATTTACAAATAGCCCTCTAATGGTTGTTTTTTGATAGTCATCTAGTTCACTAAAATATGTATTAACCATCATGTCAGCATTGGCAACATATCCACCAGTCTTACGGATTGTTTTCAGGATCTTCTTTACTTCCTTCTTAAATTCCTTGGCAATTGGCTTACGGGATTGCATTAAGACTTCATAAAGTCCATCTTCGGTTAGAAGCCATGATTCTTGATTTCCTCCAAGGGTCGGAACATTCTTCCGAACCTTCTCATCTTCATCTACATGTCTAATCATTTTGTTAAGACTAGATACATCATAATCAATCCACTCAGCAACATCTTTGGCCAAGAATAATGGCTCTTCAAATGTTCCGTAAATTTTAAACTGGTGTCCAAGTAATTCTCTTTGGTCAATGATTTCAAGCTGCTTATCCTCTTTTTCTACAAACATTGAACCTAGTAATGACTCATGATCTCCCGTAATCCCCGTGAAATTGTCGGCGTTGTAAATTGTCAAATAGCATTTCCCCTTTTAATTTGTTTTTGTCATCCTCGTTTCTTTCGAGGATAACTTAATAATATCATGAGATATCATGAAAGTCAAATTTGTATATTATAATATATTATAGTTATGATATATATGTAGATAATTAATGATATCTGTATATATACGCATTATTTACACAACAATATATGATATGATATTATAGTTATGAGGTGAGCAACAATGAATAGATATGTTCTTAATTTTGATGGCACAATTGGTGATTTTATAAAAGCATGGAGAAAAAGAAAAAAAATTAATTCTATTGAATTATCAAAAGAAGTTGGCAAATCAGACGCATACATTAGCCAAATTGAAAACAACAGGAATAAAAAACCTGATTACGATACTTTGTATAAGATTTTTCAAAAGTTAGGAATTGAAGAAGAGCGAATTGAAGATTACCTTGATCATTTCGGGTATTGGTCTCCTGAAAAATGGGAGCTTGCAGAGGCTGAAGCTGAAGCTCAAGAAGAAAGACAAAAACAACTTTACAACGATCCAAGCTACATTGAAAGAGAGCTTAAATATTTAGATAATGATGTTGTAAGCAGTAATAGGAGTAGAATTTCTAACAATGGATTTGATTTAATCAAAGAAAAGTCTAATGAATATGTGGGTGAAGTTGCAGAAGTACTCGAAAATATTATTTATGAACCATCAGGTAAGGGATTTGAAATTGTTAGTGGATTAAATAAACTTACCAGTGAAATGATACTCAATAAACAACTATTCAATTTTACATCAAAATTGTTCAACAGTGATTTACCAAGATTAGATGAACAGGGAATGCTAAAAGTTTTAAATACAGTCATTGAGGAAACAAATCGTATTAACAAAGAAAAAACTGCATTTGGTAAACCTAAAATAATTAAACCAATTAAAAGTCTAGACTAAAAATGATGTCCTATGCAGGGCATTTTTTTGTGGATAAAAAAGAAAAGACGTACAATTTGTACGTCTTAAACTGCTTCTGTACTATCCATTTTTAGCTGCATTAAAGTCACACTTCAGGTTGCACCTCAGGTCACACTTACACCTTGCATTCACTTTATTTTCAGTACGTTTTGATTGCTATAACAACGTTTTTAACAGCTCTTAACAGTGAGTTTGGGGTCACACCCAGGTCACACTTCGGGTCACAGTTTGCTCAAATTCCCTCTTGCATCTGTCGAACTGCTTTATTCAAGATCATAAAATTTCAAACAAAACCTTACACGAAAGATCGGGGATCGGCAAAACAAATCCAGATATAACATATATTAAAAAATCTCTTGCAATACTTCCCCCGGCATGCTATATTCATATAGCGATGAGCTGAATTGTGTAAGCCGATGCACATGCCCTCTGCGGCGCACACGAATGTGGCGTGTGGTGTATCGCCTCAATACGCAAAAGACGTTTGCTTCGGCAAACGTCTTTTTTATTATCCGATTTTTGTTCCGTTCGGCACAGTTTGTTCAGGTGCCAGCAGCACGACGTCTCCTCTTTCCGGGATGCCGCCGAGGACAAGGACTTCTGACTTAAATCCGGCTATGCGCCGCGGCGGGAAATTAACGATAGCGGTGACTTGTTTGCCGGTCAAATTACTCGGCTCATACCGTTTCGTAATTTGGGCGCTGGATTGCTTCATGCCGATTCCTTCGCCAAAATCTATTGTCATCTTAATAGCCGGCACTTTCGCTTCCGGAAATGTCTCCGCTTTTACGATGGTTCCTATTCTGAGATCAAGTTTGATAAAATCTTCAATGACTGCCATATCGAAAAACTCCTTTTTTTCTATCATGATACAGAAAAAAGACACTCTTCGTTTAACCGATCTTCAGGTTTATTTATCCGTATAAAAGGTATTTCTATACGCGCGCGGTGTCATTCCCTTGTTTTTTACAAACCATCTCGTAAAGGAAGACAGGTTTTGAAAACCGACTTCTTGACTTATGTCTGTCAGCGGGTCTTTTGTATCAGTAAGGAATTGTTCCGCCTTCTTCAGTCTCAGCTCGGCAATATACGTTTGCGGGGTTTTTCCCGTCTGTCTTTTGAACCAGCCCGCATAATAGGCAGGATGGTAATGCTCAATCGCGGCAAGCTCCTTAACCGACAGAGGTTTTGATAGATTGCGGTGAATATAAGCGATCGAATCATACGTTTGGCTCCGCATTTTTTCAGCGATATATTGAACAAGCAGGTTCAGCGAATGAGCCGATTGCTGCTTCGCTTCTTCTGTCAGCAAATACCGAATGGATGTCCAAAAAGGATCAAGATCAGCGGTAATACCTGTTTCAAGTGTTCGTCCCTCTGTTTTGATGAGATGTGCCGGAATATCTAGAACGAGGCATTCATTTCTTCCGATCGAACGAAACCGGTGTTCGCATTCAGGCGGAATATACAGCAGCTGATCAGGTTTTAACTTAACCTCCCGCTCTTCTGTCTCAAGGTCAAGATCACCTTCAAGCGGAAAAAGAAATTGACAATATGTATGAGCATGAGAATGATAAAGGTGTGAATATGTGCGCCGTTCGCAAATAATGGTTTGTAATTGATCCATTTGCACCCTCTTCCCGTTTCATCCGTTTGATTCGGTTATAGTGTTTTGAAATTGGTGAACCTAAATCTTTTTTTACTAATATATAAAATATTCACATTTAGTTGGTAACAGTTTAGTTTACATAATGTATTTATTGTTAATTAATTTTCAGTCCATTTAAAAACGTACGGGTTGCAAAAAGCCGGCTGTCCCTAATTGACTCAGAAAGTTCAAATGCAGTCTGTTTCCTCAACACCGCAAACCCGTGCAAAAGACTTCTTAATCCCCTTGCTGCATGGATTGCCGTCCCCGACTCGGCGTAACCGTTTGACGTCAGCTGACCGACGACCAGCCGGACGATCAAGCCGGACAGCTTCTCAAGTCTGCTGTCTTCTATTTTTTGAAGGGACGCTTCATATAACCCGGGATTCGCTTCTGCAAAACCGATATAGGCATCGGCAAGGGACAGCAAGGCTCTTTCACCGTTTAACCCCTTTACAGAAGCCGACATCTCTTCATATAACATGGTTAAACCTCTCACGGCTAGCTCTGTTTTAATCCCTCGAAGACCGTTAACATGATTATAAAGAGATGGCGATTTTACGTTTAATGTTTTTGAAACGGTTGCAAGAGTCACCTCATTCAGCCCCTTTTGATTGGCGATGTCTGCAGCGGCTTTTATGATCATAGTAAGGCTCATACCGACTCTAGGCGACATCTATGATTTACCTCCTGCCAGGCTGCGCTCCGCCTCATCTGCGGCCTTAGCCATCAAATCAGCCGGGTTATGCAGAAAATCCCCGTGACCTGCTGCCAGACAGCTTGGTTTGAGGTCAATGAGCGTCCTTGCAGTTTTTACGGCTGCTTCCTTATTCCATGTCGCAAAAGCGGGAAACGGGAACCGCCACTTAAGCTTTCCTGATACAGCGAGCCCGCCCCTTATTTGAAATGCGTCTCCAGCGATAAGAATGTTGTTCCTTGTATCCATAAAAGCCAGGCTTCCCGGCGTATGGCCAGGTGCAGGGATAATGAGAAGAGAACCTATTTGCTCTCCGCCCTTCAGCAGGTGATCAGGCTCGGTTTGGATATTTTTCGGCACGCCTCCCTTTATCGGTGTTTGCACTTCATGTTCAAACAAAGAATCGTCGCCTTTTAATAAGAAAGAATCCCGTTCAGAAATGTAAACAGCTGCATCGGGAAAATCGGATGATAATGAGTCAAGAGACCCGACATGATCACCGTGCGCGTGGGTAAGTAAAATGCGTTTCAGCGGTTTTCCAATCTCACACAATACTTTTTTTATGCCTCTATGACTGTTCGGCAGACCGGCGTCGATCAGAGTTACTCCTTCATCTTCCTCCACAAGATAGCTATTCACCGGAAAAAGGGATGGAAAAAAGGTCAGCTGCCAAACGGATTGATGCTGTATGATTCTCATTATGATTGTCCTCCCCAAAAACTAATAGTGTTAGTTTTATTATAACTAATGCCATTAGTTTTTCAAGACAATTATGATTGAACCGCGATAAATATTTGAATTTGCGCCTGAAGCGGCTGTGCGGCTTCTAAGCCGTATTGCTCAAAATCGCCAGAGTATGTGCGCAAATCCCGTTTTTCCCACGACCAAATCTCCTGCCACGTTTCAATAACGACTTCCTCAATCGGACCGGATCTGGAAGTAAATACGGCATAAGATGATGCAGGTAAAATTCTCTCTTTATATTTCGGCAATGTGCTGATTCCATCTGTAAAAGTTCCGATTGAGAACGTATACTGTCCGTGAGTCTCTTGTTCGTAATCACTGTATAATGAGATCACATCTGATTGACCGCCGGCCAGCATGATGGGTGCATCCCGTTTCCAAAATTCATCCCATAACGCAGGGATTTTTCTTTCCTCGGTCATTTCCAGCTTATTGCTTGTTCTTTCTGAAATCCCGATAAACCGTTTTTTCTCAAGGTGTACAAAGTGTGAAAAGCTCATTTCATATCCTCCTTCAACAATATAGCTTTATGATACAAAAAGAAACCTGACAGCATAGTGTCAGGTTTCATATCTTTTTTTCATCTCTTGAATTGTCTCTTTTACCTGTTCGCGAATATGGAGGGGAGAAAGAATTTCAATCTCTTTTCCAAATTGGAGTAAAAAACCGATCAGCCACTGATTTTCAGGAAGTGAAATAACGGCACGGCAGTTTCCCTCTTTGTCAAAATGAAAAACATCATACCCGAACCATTCACCGAGCCGCTGCCGTGCCCCTGGATGAACAAGAAGCTCCAGACAGGCTGCCTTATCCTTACGATACCACTCAGCATCCCATGGCAGGGTATCCAGCTGAATGTCTTTTCGTTCAAACGTTATCGTCTGTACGGTCAATGTTTTCATTCGGCTCAGCTTAAAAAAGCGAAAATCCTGTTTTGCTAAGCAATACGCGTACAAATACCATCGTCCGGTTTTACAGACCAATGTATACGGCTCAGCCTGTCTTTCCATTGTTTCACCTTTTGCATTCGTATAAATAAATGTAACGGTTAACGTTTGGTCAATTGCACTGCTGATAAGCTTATGCAGCTTTTTTTGATCATTCGTATGCCCCCATGGCGTCATATCAAAAAACCATTTTTCCGTTTTGCGTTTAAATTCCGCTTCGTTTTGTACAGGCACAAGCTGCTGGATTTTTTGGATAGCCGTGCTGGAAGCGTCCGGCTCATATACAGAAGAAACGCTTTTGAGAGCAGAAGCAATGACGGCAAGCTCCTCTTCCTTCAGCCACTCCCGTTCCAATCGGTACATTTCCGCCATTTGAATGCCGCCTCCAAAGCCCTGAGACGTGATGATGGGAATCCCCGCTCTGCTTATGGCGTCTATATCGCGGTAAATCGTTCTCACGGAAACTTCGAACATCTCGGCTAATTCTGGAGCCTGAACTTGTTTTTTGCTGATTAATAGCACAACGATAGCTAACAAACGTTCCAGTTTCATATAAGCACCTTCTGAATGTTTCAATTTTACGTTTCTTTAGATACACGGGCGCATCTATTATGCAAAAAAAATGAAAAAGCATATGGTGATAAGACGGGTGTTAGCTGGCTGCAGCAGTACAGCCTGCGAATAAATCAGACTACTAAAAACAGACGGATAAGCATACACTACTCAACGGAGGGGGATTCACACCATGCATATCACACTTCAAAGCATCTGCCCTGTCTTAATGATTGCCTTTTTTCTGTATAAAAAGGTGAAACGGTCCGTCGGATTTCAGCCATTGAAACCCCGCTGGCTTTATACGAGAATGATTCTTTTTTCTTTGCTTGCTGCTGCCCTGGCTTTTTTCAGCATGAAGCATCCGTTTCTGTACGGCCATCTCCTACTCGGTACGTTCAGCGGCTGGCTTTTGGTTCTTTTCGCCAAGCGAAATATTTCTTTTGAGGAGCGGCGCGGAAAAATGTATTTTCGCACTCATCTATGGATTGAACTTATTCTATTAACTTTATTTCTATCGAGATTTGTATATCGGGTTGTTGAAATCTATCGTGTCACATCGGATTTCACCCGTCCGGAAGCATACAGCCAGACGGTCGGAGCCGATCCGCTTACAATCAGCATCTTTTGTTTCATTGCTGTTTATTATAGCGGATTCTCCTTTTATGTATTAAAAACAAGCAGAGACGAATCGAATAAAAGTCAATACGGCTGACATCCCCGCCCACAAGCAAGGATGTCTTTTTTTAATCATGCCGGGTGTGATGAATCATTTGCTGAAGCACGTCTAAGACGTGTTCATCTTCTGGGGAATAATAAATCGATGTGCCTTCTCTCCGCGATTTGACAAGGCGCAGATTTTTCAAAAAACGCAGCTGGTGAGAAACCGTAGATTGCAGTAAATTCAGCTTTTCTGCGATGCCGTTGACAGCGTGTTCTCCTTGTGACAGCAAATGAAGGATTCTGATTCTAGTCGGATCAGACAGAGCCTTAAAGGTCTGGGCTACCAAAAATAATGTCTCCTCATCTAGATCTTCAGCCGGGTCATTTATTTGATCGGATTCGTGAAATTCAGTCATATACCTCACCTTTCTCTTCTCATTAGCACAATTATACCAAATGTCAAATGACACAGACAGACTGCATGCAGACCAATAGGCCTGTTATTTTAAATTTATGTTTCAAATACAGGTTTCCGCTTGGTTTCACGCATTGTTCTGTGTCATAATGAAAAAGTCATAACGCTCCTGAAATTGAGGGTGAAACACAGTGAAGAAAAAGAAAAAAGGCTGTTTCGCTGCCGCGGGTCTTATGATGATATGTGTTTTTGTCATGGTTTCCTTTTTTCTCATCCTGCTATTTTCAAATAATGAATTGCTCAAAAGCCTGCCGTTTGACGTCAAACCGATCGTGCTTGAACGATTAACAGACTACAAACCGCTTGTGGAAGATGAGCTGGATGAAAAGGGGCTCACCAAATATACATCGCTCGTTCTCGGCATGATATATCAAGAGTCAAAAGGAAGAGGAAATGATCCCATGCAGTCTTCAGAATCTTTGGGTTTAAAGCGCAATGAGATTAAAAACCCTCAAACCAGTATCAAACAAGGAATCAAACAATTCACTCTCATGTACAAAACAGGCAAGAAAAAAGGCGTAGATTTGGATACGATTATTCAAAGCTATAACATGGGGGCCGGCTATATTGATTTTGTGGCTGAACATGGAGGATCGCATACTGAGGAACTGGCAAAACAATACTCCGAGCAGCAGGTCAAAAAAAATCCTGAACTTTACACTTGCGGAGGGAACAAAAACAATTTCCGTTATCCCTACTGCTACGGTGATTACACGTATGCAGAAAAAGTAAAAGCAAAAACAAAAACAGTTGAACAATCATTAAATGTTGCAGCATTTGAAACGCTGGAAGAGTAAAAGGCACCCTGAACGAGAGGGAGCCTTTTTCAATTGAAAAAAAGCCGTAACGGTACGGCTTTTTAATAATACGGCGATATCATTAAATACACAATGACACCTGTCAGACTGACATACAGCCAAAGCGGCATCGTCCATCTGGCGATTTTTTTGTGGCGCTCCACCTGCATGCTGAATCCTCTTATCAGGGTAAACAGCGCAAGCGGCACAATGATGGCAGAAAGACAAATATGCGTGATCAGAATAAAGAAATAAATCCCGCGAATAATGCCGTGGCCGCCGAATAATGTATTTTCCGCAATCGAATGATACACCACATAGCAGATCAAAAATAGCAAAGTCGTCGTAAACGCCGCCAGAATAAAGCGTTTATGCGCTTTAATGTTCTTTTGCTTAATCATAAAGAGTGCTGCCAGCAAAAAGATAAAAGTAAAGCTGTTAAAAATCGCATTTAACATCGGCAAAATATGAATATTCGCAATGCTGTAATGATTCCCTTTCGGCATAAAAAACAGCACTGCAATTAATCCGTTGATCAAAACGGTCAATGTCAGCACGATTCCAGTATAATTTTTAGATTTATTTTCTGTATGGTTCATCTTATGACCTCTCCCATTTTACTGACTATCCAAATGGTATGGGAAATCGGGCTTGATGTCAACGGTTTCTCCTGCTTCGTCAGAAATTAGACAAACTTAAGCCCTAAAAGACCGGGTTCTTACAAACCCGGTCTTTCGTCACGTTATGCTTCCTTTAATAAACCTTCGATCACCTTATGTTCATTCTCATTTAGGAGGTTTTTTTGAATTTTCATATCAATCGGCTTGTTCATATTCTGATCCAGAATATCGGCCGTTTCCTTATCGCCGGCGATAATGAGGCGTTCCCATTTGTTTGCGGCCGCCTTTTGATCGAGATTTGAAGCCAATCGTTTATACAATCTGTTTTGGTTTTCTTCAATATGGGCTTTTGCGGCATCCTCTTCCATTGAACCGGTACTGCCGCTTATGGCTGACGGCTTCCACGTTTCATGAATGACGTCATATTCATAATGCTCCACCCCTTCTATCTTTCCGAGTACGGTTTCTATGATCTTCACTTCATTTTGCTGTGTGAGAATAAAAGCAGTGCTCGGATATTGGTCACGCAGCTCTTCTAATTGATCAAGCACGGCCATTTCTTCCCAATAAAATCTCGTTTCAACCGGAACTTGTAATTCAATCGTTTCCCATATGCCGCTTTGCCCCGATGCAAAAAATACAAGGCTGCGCGGAATCTCTTTACCGAGTCCCTCGATATATTGATAGACGCTTTCCATCATGCGGCTGAGACATTTTTCTTCCTCCGGATCACTGGCTGATAAATACTCTTTTAATCTTCGGAATCCGCTTTTTAAAGCGATCTTCCACTCTCCCCCCTGCTGATCGGGGTTTCTCATATCTGTATTCACGTATAAGGAGAGTATTTTATCCGGCGATTCTAACCTTACATACTTCAACTTGCTGATGAGTGAATCAATTGCCATTGTTATTCCTCCTCTTTACGTCGTTCACTGTTCCTTTCCCTTTGATCCGTCTTAAAAACGTCATTTGACAAACGGAAGGGAAACTTTTCAAAAAAAGTTTTTGAAAAAGCCATTTACAAACCGATTCACCTTCTACTACAATGGATACTTGTGTTTAACAAAGCTGTTTTGTTCTATGAAAGGAGTATGATTTTGTTTACTGCAGAAGAAAAAGACCGAAAAGAGTTAGAAAAAGAGCTTCATAAGCTTGAATTCCAAATCTTCAGAATGCGGGAAAATCTGAAGGATGTATCCAAAGATGCGCGAGTGCTTGGTATTGATCAATCGAAAAATGACGATTGGATCATTGTTTCCTCGATTGATGATGGCCAAACATGTAAAATTATGCTGACAGATTGTGAATCAGCCTACAGAGGAAGAGGCTGCTTTTCGCTTGTCGCCTCCTATTATGAAAATGGCATTCATATTGGGGATATTAAGGGCCCGCCGAATTACGGCTATGGCTCGATTTGTATGAAATTTTTAAAACATATTGCAAGAGAACAGAATATCCCGAAAGTAACGGGCGACATTGCCAAGCGGGACTGGGATCATGTCGACAGGCTGGTTCATTTTTATGAAAAGCATCAGTTTGATGTCTGGATTGACAGCGATACGCAATCAGGCGGCATTAAATGGGTCGACCTTTAAAAAAACGATAGAGGAATCTTCCGAAATATGGTGTAATAGATAAAACCATGTAAGGAGGGTTCTTTCTTGTACGCAAAAAAGCTGCAAAAAGGAGATCAGATTCGGATCGTGTCTCCCGCTCAAAGCATGTCTGTTATGTCAGAAGAACAAATAAATGCCGCAAAAACGAAAATTGAACAGCTGGGTTTCCGCGTATCATTTTCAGAACACGCGAAGGAAACAAATGAATGTAATTCATCTTCAATTGAATCACGCGTTCAGGATCTTCACGATGCTTTTTTCGATCCTGACGTTAAAGCTATTTTGACGACACTCGGCGGTTTTCAATCCAATCAGCTTCTCCGCTATCTCGATTATGAAAAAATAAAACAGCATCCGAAAATTTTGTGCGGTTATTCCGATATTACCGCTCTCAGCCACGCAATTTATCAAAAAACCGGGCTTGTCACCTATTCCGGCCCTCATTTTTCAACGTTTGCCATGAAGAAAGGTTTGGATTATACGATTGATTATTTTTTGGCCTGCTGCGCAGCAGACAAACCGTATGAAGTGCTTGCTTCAAACACATGGAGTGACGATAAATGGTATCTTAATCAAGATGATCGCCGCTTTCATCCCAATCCGGGCCCTCTCGTCATACAGCCGGGTTATGCGGAAGGGACTCTGATCGGCGGCAATCTCTGTACGCTGAATTTGCTTCAGGGCACTGAATACTTTCCGGAGATGAAACAAGCGGTTTTGTTTATTGAAGATGATTACATGTCTGATGTGAATATGTTTGACCGTGACCTCCAATCGATGATACATCTTCCCGCTTTTTCGGCCGTAAAGGGAATCGTCATCGGGCGTTTCCAAAAAGCTTCACATGTCTCTGAAAAGGCATTACGGAACGTTATTCATACAAAAGAAGAACTGTCATCCATGCCCGTCATCGCGAACGCTGATTTTGGCCATACCTCACCGATCATGACATTTCCGGTCGGCGGAACATGCCGGATAGACGCGGCTTCGGACGGCGCACGGATTTGGATTGAAGGGCATTGATACAAAAGGTGGGAAGAATTCCCGTCTTTTTAAGTTAGTTCTCCATTTTCAGACTGATGTTTCCGTCAGGAGCTATTAACACTAAAATCTGTGCCCCTTCATGAAAACAGCTGAGCTCATCTTTGCGTACAGCTTGTGTAAATTCTCTTTTATATTGTGAGCCATCCCTTTTCGTAACGGTTAAAATAATGGAAAACTCAGGATCACCATTAATAGATACGCCTGTTTGCCTGATCGATTGTATGATGCCGGATGCCGGCTCACCGCTTCTTCTTCCCCTTTCAAGCACCTGAAACATCCTGACAGCCGGCATAGACAATCCGATCACCAGCAAAATGGCCGCTCCTCCATACATGCCGGTTTTAAAGACTCCCGATTCCATAAAACTGCTCCGGGCGAACAAAAACTCTAAAACCATCCGCCCTCCGGCGGCCATTTCGATTCCCATTCCCTATTTCCCTCCGTTAAAAAATTGCCTCGCAAACAAATCCGAGGAGCACATTTATCTTTTTTAGCATATAACGATTACTCCCAGATAAAAAAGGGAAGAAAAAAAGGACACAAAGCATTTTGCTAAGTGTCCCTTACTCTCTATATAAACTAGTCTAATACTTTAACATTTACTGTTCTGACGCCCCAGTTATTAGCGTCACTTTTCTTTGCAACAAATACATCAATTTTGTTTCCTTTAATTGCGCCGCCGGTATCTGCTGCCGTTGCTACTCCGTAACCTTCAACATAAACCTTGGAGCCAAGCGGAATCACATTAGGATCAACCGCGATGACTTTTGCGTCAGGGTTTTTGTTTAAGTCTACACCGGTTGCCGTTACACCGGAAATGCCGCCGTCGTTAGCGGAGTAAGCAGTTGCAGTCATTGTCAGCTGCTTTTTAGACTCTTGATTATCTGTATTTGATTGAACAGGCTGTTGTTCTGTTTGGGCAGCCGTCGCTTCTTGTTTAGGTTGTTGTTTTTGGACAGGTGCCTGTTTAGGCTGCTGCGTTTGAACAGCTTCTTGTTTTGGCTGTTCTGTCTGCACGGCTTGCTTTTGTTCAGCTTTCGGCTGGCTGGCTTGAGCCGGTTGTGCAGCTTGCGCCTGACCTTTTACTTTTAGTGTTGTACCTGAGTAAATGATATCTGATTGCAAGTTATTCAAGCTTTTCAGATTGTTTACTGACGTTCCGAATTTCTGAGCAATTTTCCAGAGGCTGTCCCCCTCTTTCACTGTGTACTGCCCAGATGTGGTTGTTTCTACTGAAGAAATAGTCAGTTTTTCTCCTGCCATGATTAAATCAGAAGATAACTGATTCCATTCTTTTAGGTCCTTTAGGTTCACTCCGTTTTTTTGTGAGATTCCCCAGAGCGTATCACCCTTTTGCACCGTGATTTCTTTTGCAGAAGCGTGAGCTCCGAATGCAGTTGTTGAAAGTGCGGCAACTGCGACAAAGGACATAATCGTCTTCTTCATAAGTAAATCCTCCCTTGTTAGCTTTTTATTGGCGGCTAACAGGTGATATCGTAACATATGAAAATGTCAGTTCAATAACAAAACGATTTGATTTAGATTACAGTTCCTTTACATGAAACATTTCTCTCGCTTGGTAAGACTTGCTTAACCCTTGATATAACAAGGGTTTTCAAGCCTGTTATGTTTTTGGTCCGAGAAGAAAACCCAATGTGCAAATCTCTAAAAAAATCTTTTTTTATTCTGTTTCTCTTGCATAATTTCGGATTTCTTCTAAAAAAAGCGCTCCGTATTTTAATCTTTTTTGTTCTCCTACTCCTTTTACAGAGAGAAGATCATTTTCCGTTTCCGGCTGTTTTGCCGACATTTCTTTTAACGTCTGGTCGGAGAAAACAACAAACGGAGGTACGCCTTGATCTGCCGCAATATCTTTACGGAGACGGCGCAGACGCTCAAATAATTCATCATTTTCTGTAATGGCGGCAGCCTGCAGGGCTTCTTTTCTGGAAACCGCTTCTTTTCCAAGCAGGACGTGTCTGCCTTTTTCGGTTACGAGAAGCGTGGGAAAAGTGCCGTCGGCCATTCTGATATACTCATCAGAAATGAGGAATTCAATAAAATCACTGATTTCCGATACGGATTGATGCTTCATAATGCCGTAAGTTGACAGGCTGCTGAAGCCGTTCTCCAGCACTTTTTTATTTTTTGAGCCTGCAAGCACTTGGGCAACCATCGTTTTTCCGAAGCGTTCATTCATTCTGATGATGCACGACAGCACCATTTGCGCTTCTTTTGTGACGTCATGCGCGGCCCTTGTATCGGTACAATTGCCGCAGGCGCCGCAAGCTTCTGCCTCCTTCTCGCCGAAATACTTCAGGATAAACCGCTGCAGGCAATCTTCCGTATGGCAGTAATCCACCATCTGTCTCAGTTTTTTGAGATCTTGTTTTTGTTTCTCTTCTCCGGCGGTTGATTGGTCGATTAAAAACCGCTGCACCATAATATCCTGCGGCGAGAACAGGAGAACGCACTCACTGTCAAGT
The DNA here is from genome assembly GCF_019891195.1 of Bacillus sp. YC2. Taxonomy (NCBI): domain Bacteria; kingdom Bacillati; phylum Bacillota; class Bacilli; order Caryophanales; family Bacillaceae; genus Bacillus; species Bacillus sp. YC2. The sequence goes on from NZ_JAHXDO010000009.1 coordinate 55,952, forward strand.
CCGTCGCGGCCCGCTCTTCCCGCTTCTTGATAGTAGCTTTCCATGTCTTTTGGAATTTGGCCGTGCAGGACGAATCTGATGTTGGACTTGTCAATTCCCATTCCGAATGCCGATGTAGCGACCATCACTTGGAGCTGGTCGTTAAGAAATTGCTCCTGCTGCTCTTTTCTGACATCATCCGCCAATCCCCCGTGATAACGGCCGGCATTGATTCCGTTTCGTTTTAATTTTTCATATATACGGTCAGCTTCTTTTCTTGTGGCTGTATAAATAATACCGGCTTCGCGTTTATTTCTCTCCAGGTATTGCTCGATAAAACGGTCTTTATTTTCACCCTTTACTACTTTAAAGGTTAAATTCTCTCTGGAAAAACCGGTATATACGGTATGCGCCTTATCAATATGAAGCTGTTTGCAAATGTCGTCATGAACTTCCGGTGTAGCTGTAGCCGTTAATGCTATGATAACAGGCGGCTCTTTTAATTCTCTGAAAAGAATTTCTATATTTCGATAGCTCGGCCTGAAATCATGGCCCCATTGCGAAATACAGTGGGCTTCGTCAATCGCGACTAGCGGAACTGTGATATTCTGCAAAATGTGAATGAATTCAGGAGAGGTTAAGCGCTCCGGCGTTATATAAAAAAGCCGATAAGCCCCTTCTTTCAGCCTGTTTAAACGATCGTGAATGTCACGGCCCGTTTGCGTGCTGTTAATATAAGCTGCTGCGATCCCCGCTTCTTCAAGCGCATCAACTTGGTCTTTCATTAAGGATATAAGAGGAGAAATAACGATAGTGGTGCCTTCAAACAGCAATGCGGGAATCTGATAGCAAATTGATTTTCCGCCGCCCGTCGGCATGATGCAGACCGTATTTTGTTTATCCTCTGTCACTGCTTGTATCGCCTGTTTTTGGCCCGCCCGCAAACTTTCGTAGCCGAAATAGTGTGCCAGAAGGGATTCGGCTTTATCCAGCATATCTTGTAAAACCTCGCTTTTCTTCGTTTTCTCTCATCTTATCATAAATAGAGAGGTCAGTTGCTGAGATTGCTATAATCAAATTTTGATAAAAATAAAAAAGCCATTTCCAAAAGGAAATGGCTTTCGCTACGTATTGCCGTACGTAAGTAAGAAAGTTTTAAACCACCACTCCTCAAAGTGGGTGTTTGCAGAAACGTTCCTGTCGTCCTCTCGCAATGGAGGCATGACATTCCGGCTTCGATATAAAACTCCCTATTACAGCTTAAAGGTTAAAACTTAATTAACAATACGAACAATGTAGCTTCTTTTATATCCTACACTATCAGGCGCATTTTAGCAAGGGGGCTGATCTTTGCATAGAAAAACTTTTTTCTGAGTAAATAACACTTTTTCCGCTATAAAAACTGATTTTTCAACAAAAAATCAATATATCGGTATAAGATCAGAGCGAAATTTGTCACCAGTTTCTTCTATAGTATATGCGAAAAAAGCTCTTACACCCGTATGAGGGCGTAAGAGCTTTACCGCATTAAAATTTAGCAGCAAGATCTTTCGCTTCTTGTAATCCTTTTTCAATGATCGCTTGAGCGTTGTCAGGTGCTGCGTTATGGCCTTCGATGACAACAGTATGCAGATCTTGGACTCCCCAGAAGCCGAGAACGGTTTTCATGAAGTTTAATGACATTTCAAGAGATGCCATCGGGCCTTCTGAATATACGCCTCCGCGTGCGTTTAAGAGTGCTACTTTTTTATCTCCCATCAAACCTTTAGGTCCTTCCGGAGTGTATGTGAATGTTACGCCTGCGCGAGACAGGTAATCAACATAAGTATGAAGCACAGCAGGTACTGTGAAGTTCCAAAGCGGGAATGCAAATACAACTTTATCAGCTTTGACAAATTGGTTTAGATAAATGTCAGCTGTTGTCGCTTGTTTTTTCTCTTCGTCTGTCATTTCCATTCCTTGAGCCGCTTTATATGTTCCGTTAATCATATCTCTTCCAAGGTAAGGAAGGTTTTCTTTATGAAGATCAAGTTCAATCACTTCATCATTCGGATTGTTTTCTTTATAAGCAGCTAAAAACGCTTCATATAATTTTACTGATACGCCTTCTTCAGCTGTACGGTCACTTGATTTAACAAATAATACTTGAGACATTTTATTTCCTCCCGGTAATCTTTTTATATTTACTTACAAATAGTATGTTACTTTCTTTTCTATATAAAGTCAATCAATTTATTTTGAATATGAGATTTTTTTACGCAAAAAAAACAGGCACTAATGAATGTGCCTGTTTTAGCGGTTACTGTGAATCCTGCTCCCGATCCAAGATTTCGTATGTTTGGGAGCTTTTTTGGTCAACGGTTTCTTTATTTGAAAGATCCTTCACCTGTTGATGAAACTCTCGCTCATACGAGGGGGCATCCGTCTTGAGATCACCCTCCGCCTCTTCCTGCGCTTCGACTGTCCTTCTGGCGTACGGGACAGCTTCCAGCCTTTCATAAGGGATTTCCTTTCCCGTTTTTTCGCATATGCCGTATGTTCCCTTTTCCATTCGTTCGAGAGCGGCATTTACCTCATCTAAAAGATTCTGATCCACTTCATCTAAGGTTTGGTTTGTGACCCTGTCCAGATAGATGCTGCTATGATCAGCTAAATGATTATCTACACCGTTTGAGAGTTCTCCCGTGTCTTCACTCATTGATTGATCTTCCTTTGACTCGCCATGGAGCCCTTCTTTTAAATCGATTAATTTATGATAAAGGCGGTCTCGTTGTTCTTTTGACAATGACACATTCATCATCTCCTTTTTCGTCTCTTTTCCGGCTGCCATAGTCTTTTCATACCCGTGAAAAAGGAGGCTGAAACACTATACATTAATGCTTTCCTGCCCTAATGGTGACATTTGGCGTTTTGTTTTGTGCCGCTCTTTGTTCTTTTAAATGATTTTTCTGATGTTTGTCCTGAAATTCTTCAGCATCAGCTTTTTTCAGCTGCTTATCCGGCGTATGGTAAGTCGCACCTATATTTAAGATACCGCTCAGCTCGTTAATACTGAGCCTTTCGAAATCGATATTGTATTCAACCTTGTCCACTTTGACGTGTTCGATATGGACATACGTTTTTTCTCCTTCTATCATTTGCGGATCAGCATGGCATTTATCCTCAAGTTCATCCAGCTGTTTTTCTAAGTTCTCAAGGCGTTCTAATTCTTCTTCGCATATTTTTTTGAAGAACTTTTTTATCATTTTTTTCAAAGAAAATCACTTCTTTCCCTGTTCACTCTTGGAAAGTTCTATGTCCTTCTCATCATGAATATATAAACATGGTATACAACAGAGGGGGTGAAATATGATGTTTTTTCCATCCGTTATCAATTTAGAAAACACTAAAATTAACAGTATCAGCGGCGGAGCGACTTTTACTACAGGCTCTTCCATGATGATAAGACGAACAGCTGTCAGTAAAAGAAATGAGGGATATGGTGAACAGAGCGGAGATTGCGTTGTCACAGTGATCCCTATCCTTAGTATCAATGATTATGATCAATTAGACAGCACCGCTAAGAAGACTAACCTTCGATAATAATGGGGCTTGCATTTCCTGTATGTTTGTCTATCGAAATATATAAAATCCCGTCTTTAAATACCGCCTGCATTCCCTTGGTTCCCTGAACAGAATGCGGAAGGTCCAGCTTCTTTTCAAAATCGCCGTATTTTCCGCTCTTCTGTTTAAAATCCTGTTCATTAAAAAAGGACTTCCTGGTGCCTTTCACTAAAATATATTCCCCATACGATAATAACTGAACATCTTGTTTTCTGTATCCGGGCAGGTATAGCAAATATTGCAGCTCATCATGGGTTTCAACAATATCTATAATAGGAAAATCACCCTCATTTCTTCTCATTTGCTGGTCTCCCTGCTGAAAAGGAAAATGAGAATGACCGCTTTGAAAAGATTTTATTTGCTCTTCATCGAAGACTGTTTTCCAAAAGTCGCCGCCGGACATGTTTTGCGCCATTTCCATCCATTGCTTCATCTTATCAAAGTCCATTTTTATCCTCCCTGTCTTAGCATACGGTAAAAAAAGACGGCATACACCTGTATTAAAGGAGGTTTGCCTGTGGTTCATCCAACTCCATATATCAATATTAATATTTTCATGTTGAAAATTAATTCCTTTGAAAATGCTTCAGCGGTTAATGTCGGACAGAATTTGCTGGCAGAATGGCAAAATTCAGATAAAAAGAATCAAGGTTACGGACAAAATTTCGGGGATGCAAGCGGATTTTTTGGAACAAACGGCAAAGTAGATGACCGCGACCAAATTGACTCACCTTCTTCATTTGAATCAACACCAGCCAACATACCTGCTGGAAAAGGAGGCCCATTATGATGTTTTCGCCGGCTTTGGTGAATGTAGGCGGATTTAAAGTAAATGCAATGGACCGGGGTTCTTCCGTCACGATTGGACCATATCAGCAAATTGACTATTTTTTATCGAATAAGATTAATTACGGGTTCGGTGAGGAGAACGGAGATTTGGCGCCAATTTATATTCCGATCAGTTCAATTGTTGATCCAGATCTCATTGATTCAACTTCTGGCAAAACAAGTATCGTGTAATAAAAAAGCCATCCGAATGTGAATTCGGATGGCTTTTTCGTGAAAATTATTTGCATAAATGCTTTGTCAGCACGGCTTGAACTTCGCTTAAATCCGTATCCTTTGCAAATTCTAATTCAAAGGTCTTGCTTCTTGTCATCAATAAAAGTCCGGTGTCCGGATCAAACATGCCGGCCTCTTGGATGGCAAAGCTTTCAATCGTTTTATATGGAAGAAATACGCGGACCTTCTTTTTAGAAAACATTTTATTATCAAAGAAAATGATCCGTTTATTTGTGAAGCAAATCTGGTCAACCCGGAGCTTATAGATTGATTCTATTCTTTCCCCCTCAACGAGCAAAGCCTCAAGCTTCTTTGTGTCAGTTGATCTGCTAACAGAAAAAATTCCCAATGAAGAACCCCACTTTCTGCTTCTATCTATTGTATTATCACGTTTTCCATAAAAAAAATAAGTTCTTTTTCCCTATATAAGAATACGACATAGACGGCATTTAAACCATTACGAACAGATTACATTTTTAGAACACCCTAATAAATGGAACCTTTTCCGCTCAGGAGATGCTGTTATAATGTAGTACGTGTAAGCAGGCGAGAAAGTTTCAGAATAAAGGATCTTTTTTTCGAAAAGTCAGTTTTTTACGTTTTTTTCTTTCTTTTTTCTTTATTTCCCTTTTTCTCAGGAAAAGCCCATAAAAAAACCGCGGCTTCTGAAATGCCGCGGTTTTCCTCATATTTCATCCCGATCCGTATCTTCGATTGTTCCTTCTTTATAGGTATCTGAGATTTGTTCAAGCGTGACGTCCGCGCCTTCTGCCGGATGCACTTGTTCTGTCTGGTCTGTTGTTTCGTTCTTACTGCCGTACTCTGATTTTTTCATTTTGCAGCCATCCTTTATGTGTAGTCTTTCTTTAGTATGGCTCGGGCAGCATGAATTCATTCGGTTTTAGATTTCTTCGAAGTATTCTTTATAAAATCCTCCGACCTTATTTGTATTATCAACGACAAAAATGAATTCTTCTGTTTCATTTTTGACTTCATACTCTGTTCCCGGCGTCAATACACGGTTGACAATGTATTTTTTTGCATCGGTATGTACGCATTTGACTTTTTTTACGGTTTCTTTCGTCCGCCAATTGTTATGAATCATGTAAAAAACTCCTTTTCTGATCGATAAGCTTATTGTAGCCGTTTTTTCTTGTGAATTGCAATAACGGTTATCAATTGATTTTATAAGGCGCTGTATTATAGAATGACTGTATGCGCTTACTTTGCGCGGACATCAAGATGCTCAAACAGACCATAAAAAAATTCGGGAGGTTTGTTACGAATGAGTTCTTTAACGATGCAGATCACAAAAAGGCTGGAAACATTTTTGCAAGGTACGAAGAAGCTTTACATTGACGGAAAGTTTGTCCCAAGTGCTTCAGGATCAACCTTTGTCACACCGAATCCGGCAACCGGCGAGACGCTGATGACTTTGTATGAAGCACAGGCAGAGGATGTCGACAGTGCAGTCAAAGCGGCACGCAAAGCCTTTGATCACGGCGAATGGCGCACAATGCCGGCCGCTTCCAGAAGCAGGCTGATGTATAAGCTGGCTGACTTAATGGAAGAGCACCAAACTGAACTCGCGCAGCTTGAAACACTTGATAACGGAAAACCGATTAATGAAACGACAAACGGAGATATCCCGCTGGCGATAGAGCATATGCGCTACTATGCCGGCTGGTCCACAAAAATAACCGGGCAGACGATCCCTGTCGCAGGCTCCTATTTTAATTACACCCGCCATGAACCCGTAGGCGTCGTCGGTCAAATCATTCCCTGGAATTTCCCTCTGCTCATGGCAATGTGGAAAATGGGCGCCGCCCTCGCCACAGGCTGCACGATCGTATTAAAACCAGCAGAGCAGACACCGCTGACAGCTTTGTATTTAGCGGAGTTAATTGATCAGGCCGGATTCCCTGACGGCGTCATCAATATTGTCCCGGGCTTCGGAGAGACTGCAGGAGAAGCGCTCACTAACCATGACGATGTCGATAAGCTCGCTTTTACCGGCTCTACAGAAATCGGCAAAAAAATTATGGAAAAGGCCGCAAAAACCATTAAACGCGTAACACTTGAGCTTGGCGGAAAATCGCCTAATATCATTTTGCCTGACGCCAATTTGAAAAAAGCGATCCCGGGCGCATTAAACGGCGTTATGTTTAATCAGGGACAAGTATGCTGCGCAGGCTCCCGTGTCTTTATCCATAAAGACAAGTATGATGAGGTCGTCAGCGAAATGGTGTCTTATGCCGAATCGCTTCGCCAAGGAGCCGGTCTGCACCAAGATACGCAAATCGGCCCGCTCGTCAGCCAGGAACAGCACGAGCGTGTGCTTTCTTATATTGAAAGAGGAAAAGCTGAAGGGGCAAAAGCCGTGACAGGAGGCGGCTGCCCATTTGAAGAAGGCTATTTTGTCTCCCCGACCGTATTCGCGGACGTGGATGACAGCATGACGATTGCCAAAGAAGAAATTTTCGGACCGGTTTTGGCCGCCATCCCGTATGAATCGGTAGATGAAGTCATTGAGCGGGCCAACCGTTCAGAGTACGGCCTTGCAGCGGGGCTTTGGACAGAAAATGTAAAGCATGCCCACTACATCGCTGACCGTCTTCAAGCCGGAACCGTTTGGGTCAACTGCTATAACGTATTTGACGCGGCGTCTCCATTCGGCGGCTATAAGCAATCCGGTCTCGGACGTGAAATGGGATCATACGCATTGAATAATTATACAGAAGTGAAAAGCGTATGGATCAATCTGGAAGATTAATCTCTTTATGAATAGAAACTGCTGCCTGTCAGCAGTTTCTTTTTTTGTCATGCGGTCATGTGTATATGAATATATATGCTTCTGAAGGAGTTGAGCGAGTGTGAGCACAATTCAGGAAAAGGTCAGAAGCCGACAAAAGAAAACCATCGCCCTATTAAGAGAAAAACAAAATGCGGACGGCTCATGGTCGTTTTGTTTTGAAGGGCCGATTTTGACAAACTCCTTTTTGATCCTCCTTCTCACCTCTCTTGATGACAAAGATAAAGAGCTGATCGCAAAGCTTGCAAAAGGCATTCGCGCTAAACAGCGCCCGGACGGGACATTCACCAACTATCCAGATGAACGGGAAGGAAATGTGACGGCAACGGTGCAAGGGTATGTCGGCATGCTGGCTTCAGGCTTATATCGCCGTTCTGATGCGCATATGGTTCAGGCAGAGCGCTTTATCATATCAAAAGGCGGCTTGCGCAACGTTCATTTCATGACAAAGTGGATGCTTGCAGCAAGCGGTCTTTATCCATGGCCTGCACTGCATCTGCCATTATCTTTCCTAGTGATTCCCCCTTCCTTTCCGCTTCACTTTTACCAGTTCAGTACATACGCGCGTATCCATTTTGTTCCGATGGCTGTGACGCTTAACAAAAGATTCACGCTGAAAAACCCCAACGTCCCTTCCCTCGGGCATTTGGACCGGCATATGACCAAAAATCCGTTTACATGGCTGCGGTCCGATCAAGAACAAGACCGAGATATGTCGTCTCTTTTGGCGCACTGGAAGCGTCTGTTACACATTCCGGGTTCTTTTCATCAGCTCGGCCTGCGGACGGCAAAAACGTATATGCTTGACCGGATTGAAGAAGACGGCACATTGTACAGTTATGCGAGCGCAACCATTTTTATGGTATACGGCCTGCTCGCTCTCGGTGTATCACGCCACTCCCCTGTTATCCGAAAAGCGCTGACCGGCACGAAGTCCTTATTAACAACATGCGACGGAACGCCATACTTAGAAAATTCAACATCAACAGTATGGGACACGGCACTTCTCAGCTATGCGCTCATCAAAAGCGGCATTTCTGAGAATGATCAGATGGTAACATGCGCCGCCCGATTTTTACGTGAACACCAGCATACGAAAATAGCGGATTGGTCCGTTCACAATCCTCACGCGGAACCGGGAGGCTGGGGCTTTTCAAGAATCAATACGAATAATCCTGATTGTGATGATACAGCCGCCGTGCTTAAAGCCATGCCGAGAAAGCTTTATCCTGCTTCATGGGAACGCGGACTGAGCTGGCTGCTGTCGATGCAAAACAGCGACGGCGGCTTCTCCGCCTTTGAGAAAAATGTAAATCATCCGCTCATCCGGCTGCTGCCGCTTGAATCCGCAGAGGAAGCAGCTGTCGATCCTTCGACAAGCGATTTGACCGGGCGGGTGCTGCGCTGTTTAGGAGAAACAGCGGGCCTTCTTTCTGACCATCCGCAGATTGAAAAAGCGGTTCAATGGCTGATCGATCATCAAGAACAGGACGGCTCCTGGTACGGCAGATGGGGAGTTTGCTACATTTACGGCACATGGGCGGCACTAACCGGCATGAAGGCTTGCGGCGTCAGCCAAAACCACCCGTCTGTAAAAAAAGCCGTCCGCTGGCTGAAGTCGATTCAAAACAATGACGGGAGCTGGGGAGAATCGTGCAAAAGCGCCGAAGTGAAATCATATGTCCCGCTTTCCTATGGAACGGTTGCGCAAACGGCCTGGGCGCTGGAAGCCTTGCTCCAATATGAAAAACCTCACCACCCGGCTGTCGTTAAAGGCATTGATTTTCTCATTGACGCCCGCCATTACGAAGGACCACCTTTCACATATCCTGCGGGAATCGGACTGCCGAAGCAGTTTTATATCAGGTATCACAGTTACCCGTATGTGTTTTCCTTACTGACGCTCAGCAGCTTTATGAAAGCAATTGAAAAGGAGGCGGAAAAATGAAACGGCACGCTTATCAAACGGAAATGCTGAATTGGTGTGAAACACTGAAGGAACAAGTCATTCAGCAAGGGCGCTTCGATCGCTTCGCGGCTCAAATTGACCGTATTTTTCACACCCTTCAGGATGACGGATTAACAGAAGCAGAGTGGTACGAACAGGCATCAGCCCTGTACCGGGACATTGCTGAGACAGAGGAGACGGAGGAACGCAGAGCCTACGTTCCGATCGGAAAACATGTTCTGCCTAATCTGCCTTACAGCTATTCTGCACTGGAACCGTATATATCGAGAGAAATTATGAAGCTGCATCACGACAAACACCATCAGAGCTATGTTGACGGATTAAATAAAGCAGAGTTGGAACTAAAAAAAGCGAGGCAGACCAAACAGTACGATTTAATTGCCCATTGGGAACGGGAATTGGCGTTTCACGGAGCCGGCCATTATTTGCACAGTATTTTTTGGTTTTCCATGAATCCAAACGGAAAAAGGCGTCCGACGGGTGCTCTGTTTCAAATGATTGATTTATCTTTCGGAAGCTATGCCGCCTTCAAGGAGCAATTTTCTCATGCGGCCAAAAAAGTGGAAGGAGTCGGCTGGGCTATTCTTGTATGGGCGCCCCGCTCCGGACGGCTGGAGATTTTAGCCGCTGAGAAGCATCAGCTCTTCAGCCAGTGGGACGTTATTCCATTGCTTCCGCTTGATGTGTGGGAGCATGCCTATTATTTACAATACAAAAATGACCGGGCAGCTTATGTGGACCAATGGTGGAACGTCATTGATTGGCGCGAGGCGGAAAAGCGGTTCGAGCAGGCGCACCGCGTGATGTGGCCGCTCTATTGAAAAACCCCCGTATCGCTGACGGGGGTTTTCTTTCTGTTTAAAAAATGCCGAGCACATGCAGAAAAACAATAATGATGGCTATAGGAGACAAGTATCGAATCAAAATAAGCCAGACGGCAAACCACTTCCGTTTTAAATCGGAGCCGCTTTTTAATTCATCAAACAGCGCCTGCTTCGGAATTTTTAACGGTACAAAAATGGCAATCATCAGAGCGCCAAACGGCATCAGTACGTTGCTGACAAGAAAATCGGCAGCGTCAAAAATAGACAGATGAAAAATCGAAACATCACTTAATACTCCGTATGACAGCGCCGACGGCACACCGACGGCAAAAATTGCAAGGCCGCCGAGCCAAGAATATCGTTTTCTTTTTGCTGTATCGCCTTTTGACAGAACTGCCACTAAAATCTCAAGCATGGAGAAAGCAGATGTCAAAGTCGCGAATAAAAACAACAGCAAAAAGGCCAATAAAAACACAATGCCAAACGGCATTTGGTTAAAGACAGTCGGAAGCACATTAAATAAAAGCTGCGGACCTTGATCCGGCTTCAGTCCGAACGAAAATACGGCCGGAAAAATCGCAATTCCCGCCATTACGGCAACAAGAACATTTAATACCGTAACCGATACAGCGGATTGAACGAGATTTTCTTCTTTTTCTAAATAAGCACTATACGTTACCATAACGGAAACACCGACGCTTAGAGAGAAAAATGACTGCCCCATCGCATATAAAACCGTATTGGCATTCATCGCCCCGAAATCAGGCATGAAAAAGAATTTTAATCCCTCCATTGATCCGTCTAACGTGACCGAACGGATGATTAAAAGGATAAAAAGAACAAAAAGCGCAGGCATTAAAACTTGGCTCACTTTTTCGATTCCGCTGCTTACCCCTTTAGCGACGACTAAAATCGTCAGCACGATAAACAGAAGCTGGCCGAAAACCGCCGCATAAGGGTTGGAGATAGTATTGATAAACAACGTATCAAAACCTGACGAAAGCGATAAACCGCCTGTAAAGCCTTTAAAAATGTAGATTAATATCCATCCCCCCACAACGCTGTAAAAGGATAATAGAATAAAACAAGTGATAATGCCGAGATAGCCGATCCAGTGCCACTTTTTCCCCGGCGCAAGAGCCTTATAGGACTCCACGGCATTTTTTTGTGTTTTTCTGCCGATAATAAATTCACCAAGCAAAAGCGGCAGTCCGATTAAAATCGTAAATAAAATAAAAATAAGCAGAAAAGCGCCGCCTCCGCTGGTTCCCGCTACGTAAGGGAACTTCCATATTGCGCCAAGCCCGATTGCAGAGCCGGCCGTAGCTAAAATAAATCCCAGCTTTGATGACCATTGATTAGCTTCTTTCACTTCAGCACTCCCAATTCATTCAGTATAAAGATTCATTGTAAGAATATATGTCTGAATAGTCAAGAAGATATTAGTTAACATAATATTTTTACGAACAACAAAAAATTAATATTGAATTATTCAGAATATTATTTATAATAGAGTGCAGAAAAGTCGGTTATATTTTCTGCTGACATACTTGTGCTACAGAAGGAGCTGTACTTATGGAATGGATTAAAAAAATAAGCGGTTTTGCGGGTCAAACCTTTGGCCTATGGGTTATCGTCTTTGCTGTCTTAGGGTTTTCCTTCCCTGGTTTGTTTTCTTGGATCACTTCTTATATGACCATTTTTCTGGGAATTATAATGTTTGGGATGGGACTTACCCTTCAAGCTGACGATTTTAAAGAATTAATCAGAAAACCGTGGCACGTTGTCATCGGGGTCTTCGCGCAATTCACGATTATGCCGCTTGCTGCTTTCGGGTTAGCGTTTGGACTGCATCTTCCCGCAGAAATTGCAGTCGGCGTCGTCCTTGTCGGGTGCTGTCCGGGCGGCACCGCATCTAATGTCATGACCTTTTTGGCGAAAGGCAATACGGCTTTGTCGGTTGCCGTCACCACGATATCGACATTGCTCGCACCGGTTTTAACGCCTGTATTGATTATGATGTTTGCCAAAGAGTGGCTGCCTGTTTCTTTCGGTTCGTTATTTGTTTCGATCATACAAGCTGTATTGCTTCCGATTGTTCTTGGTGTAATCATGAAACTGTTTTTCAAAAAGCAGGTTGCACAAGCGGTTCACGCGCTTCCTCTCGTGTCTGTCATCGGTATCGTAGCCATCGTTTCCGCCGTTGTCAGCAGCAATCGTGAGCATCTGCTTCAATCGGGTTTGCTGATTTTTTCTGTTGTTATTTTACATAACGGAATCGGATATTTGTTAGGCTATCTGGCTGCAAAGCTTTTTAAAATGGATTATTCCTCTCAAAAAGCGATTGCGATAGAAGTCGGCATGCAAAACTCCGGTCTGGGCGCGGCGCTTGCGACAGCGCACTTCTCCCCCCTTTCAGCCGTGCCGAGCGCGATATTCAGTGTTTGGCATAATCTATCTGGATCAATTCTCGCAACTTATTGGTCTAAGAAAAAAGAAAAACATAGTGCCGGAGGGGATGAAACGGCTAAGACTCCGCTTTCATGACTGAAAAAGGATAGGCGGCAGCCGCCCCTATCCTTGTTTTTTCTGCAGATCACAAAGCAGGCGCAAAAGCGCTTTTTTAGCATCCCCCTTAAATAAACCTCCATGATAACAAATCAATTGGCGGATATCATAATCGAGCAATCGGCGCACGGAACGGACTGCATCATTCATATGTAATGTATAGCGGGGGTTAGCGAGGTTAAGCTTTCCGTCTTCGATTACGACCGCATCACCTGCCACCATTGTTTTTTCGGCAGGCAGATAAAGGCTGATATGGCCGGGTGTATGGCCCGGCGTGGCCACAATGCGAATGCCTCCGCACCATGGCAGCAGCTCGCCGTCTGTTACCGTCCGGTGAACAGGAGCCGCTTCGACTGATTGAAGCGAGCGGATGAACTGTTTTGCATAAGGTTTTTCCTCCTCTTGCAATGAACAAAACGTTGATTCTGCCTGCTCAAGCCGTAATGATTTTTTAGAGCCATCAATATACGGCGCCTCACGTTCATGTGCTGTCACGCTGATATCCGGATGCGAACGGTGTAAGGCTGCAAGTGAGCCGATATGGTCTATATCATGATGCGTTGCAATGACTTTCGTCAGTGAATGAAGCGAAATTCCTTTTCGCGCAGAAGCCTCTTGAAGATGATTTATAAAACCGGGATATCCACAGTCTATTAAAATCGTGTCATGTTCGTCTTGCAGAAGAACCGGTGTGATAGAATGCAATTCTTGGTTATATTCAAATTCGATTTCAAGCGGATAACAGCTTTTCATATAAAGCCTCCTCCTTCTTTCATATAAAAAAGTACACCGCACTGCGAGCGGTGTACTTTTTTATTAGTCTGTCTCAATTTATCCTTCCAGTAACAGCTGTTCCGGATCTTCAAGCAGGTTTTTAATCGTTACAAGGAATCCGACCGCCTCTTTACCGTCTACAATTCTGTGATCATATGATAACGCAAGGTACATCATCGGACGGTTTTCAGAACGCTCTGCATCAATCGCTACAGGGCGAAGCTGAATTTTGTGCATGCCTAAAATCCCAACCTGAGGACTGTTTAAGATCGGTGTTGACATAAGCGAGCCGAATGTTCCTCCGTTTGTGATCGTAAAGGAACCGCCTTGCAGCTCACCCAATGTTAATTTATTGTTTCTTGCTTTTTTGGCAAGGTCGCCGATCTCTTTTTCGATGCCGGCAAATGTCAGGCGGTCGGCGTCACGCACGACTGGGACGACAAGCCCTTCTTCAGCCGCAACAGCGATTCCGATATCATAGAATTTTTTCACGATCAGCTCATCGCCTTGAATTTCAGCGTTAAGCAGCGGGTATTTTTTCAATGCTGCCACGACAGCTTTTGTAAAGAAAGACATGAAACCGAGCTTCACTTCATTTTGTTCAAGGAATTGGTCTTTACGGCGTTTTCTTAAATTCATAACGGCCGTCATGTCGACTTCATTAAAAGTAGTCAGCATCGCAGAAGTCTGCTGCACTTCAACCAGACGTTTAGCGATTGTCTGTCTGCGGCGCGACATTTTTTGCACTTCTACAGGTTTGTCAAAGCTTTGCTGTGTTTTTTGGGCCTGCTGCTGTTTCGGCTGTGCCGCAGGTTTTGCAGCCGGCTTTTCATAAGCTTCCACATCTTGTTTGCGAACGCGGCCGAGCGGGTCCCCTGTCGGAATTTGTGAAAGGTCAATTCCTTTTTCCCGTGCCAGCTTGCGTGCAGATGGAGACGCTACCGTTCTTGATTTCGTTTCTGATTGCGCTTCCTGGCTGACTTCTTGGGCAGCCGGTTCAGCTTTTGCTTCTTCTTTCGTTTGTTCAGTGCTTGCAGCATTTTCTGAAGGGGCAGGTGCAGAACTTTCTCCCGCGCCTTCTGTAATGGTACCGATAATTTCTCCAACTTGGACGGTATCACCCGAATCTTTCAATACCTCTTGCAGAACACCCGATTCTTCTGCTGTCAATTCAACATTTACTTTATCCGTTTCCAGTTCAAGCAAATACTCACCCTGCTCTACATAGTCACCGGGCTGCTTTAACCATTGGGCTATCGTTCCTTCTGAGATTGATTCTGCTAATTCAGGTACCTTAATTTCCGCCATTTTTTCATTTCCCCCTTAGTTTTTGCGAGTCAAGCTATCAGATACAATGCGTTCCTGTTCTTTTTTGTGAACCGTTGGGTCTCCCTCAGCAGGGCTGGATCGTCTTCTGCGGCCAATGTATTGAACACTTACCCCTTTTGGCGCTATTTCAGTCAGGTAAGGGCTGATATAACTCCATGCACCCATGTTTTGCGGTTCTTCCTGAACCCAAACGATCTCTTTTAAGTTCGGCAGTTTGGCGAAAAGCTCTTTCGCGTCTTTTGCCGGGAATGGGTACAGCTGTTCAATTCTGGCAATATGAAGCCAATCTTTATCGCCTTCCAGCTTATTAAAGTAATCGCTGATGTCAATAGACACCTTCCCGCTTGATAATACAAGGCGCGTCACTTTTTCATAAGCATGAGAAAGCCCGGACTGCTCATATACAGCCTTGAATTTGCTCTCGCTCAGTTCCTGTACCTCAGATACCGTATTCGGATTACGGAGCAGGCTCTTCGGTGTCATAATCACGAGCGGACGGATTTCCTCACGAAGCAGCATTTTCGCCTGTCTTCGTAAAATGTGGAAATACTGAGCCGCGCTGGTCAGATTCGCAACTGTCCAGTTGTTTTCAGCCGCCAGCTGAAGGAACCGTTCGATTCGGGCACTGGAGTGCTCAGGCCCCTGACCTTCGTAACCGTGCGGAAGCAGCATGACTAATCCTGATTTTTGTCCCCATTTTGCACGTCCGGCAGAAATGAATTGGTCAAAATACACTTGAGCCGCGTTGGCAAAGTCTCCGTATTGCGCCTCCCACAAGACCAGAGTCTCAGGCGAATGCACGTTATATCCATACTCAAAGCCGATAACTGATCCCTCAGACAGCGGGCTGTTATGCACCGCAAATGAAGAAGAGCAATCGTCTAAATGATGGAGCGCAACAAACTCTTTGCCTGTTTCACTGTCGTGCAGCACAAGGTTTCTTTGAGCGAACGTTCCGCGCTCTGAATCCTGTCCCGTTAACCGGATCGGCGTGCCGTCTTTAAGAATGGAAGCAAACGCAAGCGATTCAGCCAATGACCATTCCACTTTGCGGTCATCATCAAATGCTTTCGCACGTCTTTCCAAAATTCTTTTCAGCTTGCCGAAGACGTTAAAGGATTCCGGCCAGTTGACCAGTTCACCGTTCAGCTTGCGAAGAACGTCAAAATCAATGGATGTGTCAACATCAGGAAAACCGTTTGACACAGGTTCCGGCAATTCGATTTCGCGCACGGCATCTTCTTTTTTAGCGGGTACCTTTTTATAAGCGTCTTCTATTCGTTTGGTCACTGTTTGTTCAATGTTTTGCGCTTTTTCCTCGCTGATCAGTCCCTCTTTTACGAGTTTGTCCGCGAAGATCTGCTTGACAGTCGGGTGCTTTCTGACGGCGTCATACAGCATCGGCTGTGTCGTGGACGGCTCATCCATTTCATTGTGGCCGTACCGTCTGTATCCAATCAAATCTATTAAGAAATCTTTATTGAACCGTTTGCGGTATTCAACCGCAAATTTCACGGCTGCCAGGCATGCTTCAGGATCATCAGCGTTAACGTGAACGATCGGAATTTCATACCCTTTTGCCAAATCACTGGCATATTTCGTTGAGCGTGATTCTTCACTTTCAGTTGTAAAGCCGATCATATTGTTCGCAATGATATGAATGGCCCCGCCGACCTGATAGCCTTTCAGGGAACTGAGGTTCAAGGTCTCTGCGACGATACCCTCCCCCGGAAACGCAGCGTCCCCGTGAATTAAAATGGCAAGCGACTTTGTTTCATCCTGAACCGGATATCCTTTTTGCGTTCTTGTTTCCTGCGCGGCTCGTGTGCTTCCCTCAACGATCGGATTGATGAATTCCAGATGGCTCGGGTTGTTTGCAAGCGTGATTCGCGCGCTTTTCGTTTCAGCGTCCTGAAGCTGTCTGTCTGCTCCGAGATGGTATTTTACGTCGCCTGTCCAGCCGTAGCTGATTCCAGTGGAGCCTTCTGACGGCACAAGGTCTTTATTCGGCGCGTGCTGGAATTCCGAGAAAATAATCTCATAAGGTTTGCCGAGCACATGCGCCAGTACGTTCAAGCGGCCCCTGTGCGCCATTCCGATATTGACATTAGTCGTGCCTGCTTTTACAGACTGGGCGATAATGTCGTCAAGAACCGGTACAAGTGCGTCCAATCCTTCAATTGAAAAACGCTTTTGCCCGACGAAGGTACGGTGTAAAAATTGTTCAAATCCTTCTACTTCCGTCAGTCTTTCTAAAACGGCTGACAGCTTTTCCGGTGAGTTCTTTTGGAAAAGTTCGCCGGATTCGACCATTTTTGTAATCCATGCGCGCTCTTCGAAATCATGCACATGATCAAATTCGAAGGATATCGTTTTTTTATACGTATTGCGCAAATGCTGAATGGCTTCTATGCCGTTTGTTATATTGGCAGGTGCGTCCTTGCAAATGACGGACGCGGGTATAGCTTTGATTTCTTCTTCTGTAAGCCCGTAATCGGATAATGGAAAGAGCTCGCTCTTTTTTTGATCCTTTCTGAGCGGGTTGACGGAAGCGTTCAGATGGCCATAGGTTCGAATATCTTCTGCAAGTTTAACTGCTGATGCGATCTTTTGAATCAGATCTGCTGTTACGCGTCCCTGTTCCTTTGTTCCCGATGCCTCTTTGATCTGGCTTGGAGGAGCGCCGAGTTCATCAAACATGTCTTTCAGATCCGGGTCAATGCTGTTTGGATCTTCAACATATTGGTCGTACAGCTCCAATGCGTAGCCGAGGTTCGGTCCGTAAAAATCTTCCCAATTCATTCGTTGTTTCATACTATTTTGAAACATTTGAATATTACCC
The DNA here is from genome assembly GCF_019891195.1 of Bacillus sp. YC2. Classification (NCBI taxonomy): domain Bacteria; kingdom Bacillati; phylum Bacillota; class Bacilli; order Caryophanales; family Bacillaceae; genus Bacillus; species Bacillus sp. YC2. The sequence continues at coordinate 73,714 of NZ_JAHXDO010000009.1, forward strand.
CCAACTTAGATAATCAGTGATGATTCACTATCTTGAAATAACTTTTGAACACTGTGCCCAAAATTATGTAATAAAAACGCTTCCAAGGGTATTTTACCACTGTTTGCGATTTGATTCTACCTTGATTGTTCACAAAATAGTAAAAAAATCATCTAATTAACGAAAAAATTAAATCATTTTAAAATAAAAAGCGAAAAAGCATAGGAAAAGCCCTATCCTATGCTTTTGTGAAGCAGTTTTTTCAAGAGAGGATACAGCACATCCGGCAGCTGATCGACATCCGGAACAAAAATGCTGAACTTTCCGTACATGTCTTGGATGGTTTTCATCTGCGATTCTTCTATTGCTGTATTGGACAGAAAAACATTTATCACTTCTATCCCTCTTTTTCTCGCTTCGATGACGGCCTCGCTCGTATCGACGATGCCGTTTTGCTCATAACCGAATGCCGCCGGTTCGCCGTCTGAAAACACGATTAAAAACTTCTGCGCCTCGCTCCGCCGCATCAATTGTTTCGTCATTTGTCTGATGGCGTAGCCGTCTCTGTTATCTTCCTCTGGTTCAAGCTGCATGATCAGCGGCCCTGCGGCCTGCTTCAGAGATTCTTCAAACGGGATGACCGTATTGAAATAGTTCGGCTGGCTCGTCTCGGTCGCATCGTTTGTGTCCTCCCAAAATCCGACGATCTGATGCGGGACGGACACGGATTTCAGTGCTTCATGAAAAAGAACGATGCCGCGTTTTGTTTCGTCCATTTTGTCGAACATGCTGGCGGAACAATCGACAAGCAAGGTAAAAGCGGCGTCAATCTCCGACGACGGATCCTGCTTTTTATAGAAAAGGCGCGGATTCCGCTCTGTAAAATAACGGAGCAATTTATTGTTCAGCCGTCCCGCGTGAAGGTCTGTCCGCGGTAACGTTTTCTTATGTTCAAGTGTTTTTTGAATCATTTGCTTCAGGCGTTTTTGATATGATTCTATTGTTTTTGCCTGCTCTTTATATGAAAGCTCTTCAGCGGGTGAGGATTTTTCGGGCGTTTTATAAATCGGGAAGGCAAATTTATTTTCTTTTCCGTCAGCCATCCCCGCTCCTGCCGGTTCATCCCGTTTGGATTCAAGGGCTTCCAGCTTGGAATAATCTTTTCTTTTCGTCTGGCGGGCGGAGCCTTGAACAGAGCCCAACGCCTGGTCACCGTCATCGCCTTCTCTCGCCGCGTCTTTTCCTAAATCTGATTTCGCGCCGTGCTCAATATCAAATTGAAGAAAACTTTTTGACGAAGCCTCGGTTTCACGATGCCATGTCGGCATTTCCTCGTCATGAATGTCTTCATCTCCGTCGGAAGATTCCGGGAGCGTAATATCATCACTTAATGACGGCGCTTCTTCGATGCTTTCAAATAAAGGCTGCTCGGCCGCTTTCTCGTAATCCAGTTCAGGCAGAAAGAAGTAAGTGTTCAGCATATCTTTTTCCAGCACTTCTTCAAGGCCTTCCATAAGGTCTTCGGTGATTTTTGCGATCTGCTCTGTAGAATCAGACTCATATACCCGAATGAGCTGCCCTTCGATAAACGGCCTCATCATATCGATGTCTTCACGCATTGAAGGAATGCCTTCCAGCGGAGACTCAGCTGTCAGTTTAACAAAAATCGCACAATACAGGGCATCGGTAAAAATGCTCCGTTCTAAATTCAATGTAAGCTGGGTCGTAAAATATTTTCTGTACATCTCTCTCCGCTTTGCAAATACATGCTTTGTTCCCGGACGCTCTTTTTTAATCAGTTCTTCAATTCTGATATCCTCAAGCAGCATAAAGAGCTGTTTTGCAAAGCTTTGATGGGTGAAACGGCGGTGAACGCCGTGTAAAAATCCGGCAAAATCCCTGAATGAGCTGCTGCGTGTTCCGACAGCACGCAAGTACACATCGCTTTTCAGACCGGCTTCCATATCTGCCGCCGACCTGTCCTTCCAAAAGTGACTCATATAAATTTTCTTTTCAAAAGGATTGTAATAGGATTGAACGCCGTACTCTACTTCCACTTCTTTGCTTTTGGTCAATGTTTTTGCCAAGTCGGTCAGCATCATGAATAAAAAGGAGTCAATCGTGCTGTCGTTGAATTTGATAAACTTCATTGTGAATCCCTCATTCGAACAGCGTTTCGGCAATATTTCGGACGGCGGCTTTTTCCCGGTCGTCATCAAGTTTTTCCACGATGCCTCTTTCGATCGCCCGTTTCGGCGGAATGTATGCCGCTAAATCACATGTATCAATTAAGGCTCTGATAGACGCTGCTTCCTCTGAGACTTGGCCGTTATGCGCTTGTACGATTAAATCAGATGACAATGTCATAAAGCGGTCAATCAGTTTCTCGTCTTTTAAAACAGATTGAGCAGTAAGCACTTGTTTTAACAAGCTCCCTTTAATATACGGAACATCAATGATGACAAAGCGGTTTTTGAGCGCTTCATTCAGCGGAACGGTGCCGACATACCCTTCATTAATGGCGGCGATCACACCGAATCCTTCACTTGCCTTAATGACCTCTCCGGTAAACGGGTTGGTCATCATTTTTCTGTAATCAAGCACGCCGTTTAAAATCGGGAGGGTTTCCGGCTTAGCCATATTGATTTCGTCAATGTATAAAAAATGCCCCTCATTCATTGCGGTCGTTACAGGTCCCGGAACAAATTCAATTGTCGCCTGCCCCTGTTCATTTTCAATCGTTTTATAGCCGACAAGCGCTTCTGCGTCGAGATCCACGGAGCAGTTGACGCTGTGCATCGGCTTATGAAAATAGCTTGACAGCGTTTCCGCTAATTTTGTCTTTCCTGAACCGGTCGGTCCCTTTAATAAGATATTTTTTCCCATTGACAAAGCGATGATCGCATCGAACAAAATGGCTTGATCTTCAGCTTCATAGCCCGGAGATCCGATCAAATGCTGAAATTCTTTGGAAACGGGATGATTTTGATAAGCTGTCAGCTTGTTTTTTATATCTGCCGGCAATGATAAGTGCTGTAATTCTGATGTCATAGGTGATGTTTCCTTTCCATTCGTATTCCATATCCGAGTATACTAAAAAAGCCCTTGTATACTCAATACAAAAGGGCTCATTCTCTGCGGGCGCTTTTTACCAGAGGAGCGCAGGCGATTCGGGCGCCGGAATTTCCGCTTGGGTTTGTTAAGTAATCATCCGTATGTTCATGAATAATAAACGCGCTTCCGTCCCCATCAAGCATGTTGAGCCTGCTCCCTTCTGTTAAAGATGTTTGCGGCGCATTCATAATGACATCAACTTTGCCGTCGGCACCAACCTCCAGATTAGGCAGATCCCCTGCGTGGTGGCCCATCGGATTGTTGAAGCCATGCTCTTTGTTCAAAGGATTAAACGGTCCGCCCGCTGATTCAAAATCCGGCGCTTTACAGGTCCCCTTTTCATAAATGTGAAAACCTAGTGAGGCTCCCGGCGGAAGATGGCTTGCTGATATGTGAACGTCCAGCCCTTCCTCCTTAGATTCCTTGACTTCGATATATCCGATGTTTTTTCCGTTTTTATCGATGAGTTCGGCATGCTCGCGGTATGAAGATGTTTCCAACGCGCGGCGTTCCGCTTGATCTTGCGGCCGTAAAGGCGCTTGTTTGCTGCCGCAGCCCTCAAGCACAAGCGATGCGAGCATGAAGAAAAGTAAGAGACGATACATGCTGCCTCCCCCTTATTTTTACCCTTCAGTCTTGTCAAAACTTAAAAACGGTAAACAAAAAAAGCCCCGAAAGGCTTTTTAAAAATAACTGCGTGCCCCTAAATAGGCTTTTTTCCAATAGGAATTGCTTAAGTTTGATATTTCAACGCCGGAGGAGCTTGCGTGAATAAAGCTGCCGCCGCCTAAATAAATTCCCATATGAGAAGGGCCCGCTTTATATGTCGTAAAAAAGACAAAGTCTCCCGCGGACGGCTGGCTGACATGTTTCATTGTATTCCAGTATCCGGCAGCACTCAGGCGGGAAACAGAGCTTACTTTATTCAAAAGGTAATAGATATAACCGCTGCAGTCGAATCCGGCAGGGGTATTTCCTCCCCAGCGGTAAGAAACGCCGACGTATTTTTTCGCTTCGGCTATCATTCTGTCAATCTTTGATCCTGTCTCAACGGGAGGAGATTCAGGCACAGGCGGCTTATTTCCCGGCTTCTGTACAGGTTCTTTCGTTTTATTCGTTCCGTTAATCACCAGAACTTGTCCGATTTGCAGCACATCGGTTGTGAGTTTGTTTTTTTCTCTGATGAATTGTGCGGTGATGCCGAACCGATTGGCAATTTTCCAGAGGGAATCGCCCGGTTTCACTGTATATGCAGAAGGCTTCTCAGAAGAATTTGGTTTAGAAGGTGTTTTTGTGCCGCTGTTTCCGCTCTTTGAAGAACCTTTAATTTTTAAGACTTGTTTCGGATACAGCATATTGGACTGTAAATGGTTTAACGTCTTTAATTCAGCGATTGTCATACCGGCTTGATTGGCGATTTTCCACAGCGAGTCGCCTGGCTTTACGGTATAAGTTCCTGATGGTGGCGCGCCTTTATCAGGATTAGTCTGTTTACCGCCTCCATCTGTGCTGCCGCCGGCTGAACCTTTAATTTTCAGTTTTTGGCCCGGATAGATAACGTCCGAACTCAAATGATTCAGGCTTCTTAGCTTTGAAACACTCATGCTGTGGTTTTTGGCGATGACCCATAACGAATCACCGTATGTAACAGTATAAGTTCCCGTACTGTTTTTGGCTTTTTTGGCTGCCTTATGTTTATTGCCGTCCGGTATGTTCAGCCGCTGTCCTGGGTACAGGATCGTTGATTTTAGTTTATTTTCCGACTGCAGGGCTGAAATGCTTGTATGATATTGACGGGAAAGTTTCCAAAGAGAGTCGCCGCTTTTCACTTGAATCGTTTTAGCTTCAGCGGGATGCACTGCGAATGTTGAAGTCATCACTGCAGAAACAGCCAAGCCGGCTGCGATCTTTTTTTTCATATAACGAAAAACCTCCTATTGTCATCATTGCTAAAGGAATCATCCGTTTTTTAGGACAATCTCTATCTTGCAGGATTTATTCAGAAGTCGACACCATTTTATTTCATTTGAGCCTATGATGAAGCAACGCCACACATTTTACATAAATAGAGATCATTTCACAAAAGACTTTGGAATCATTTTCATTTTTTTCGCGATTTTCCTCCTTTCTTGTCTGTTTTTCATACAATTCTCTTTTTAACGGGAAATTCCTTCCCAGAATGAGGCCAAAAAAAAGCCCGTTTCCTTTTTAGGAAACGGGGAGTCATTACAATGCTGCGGAATCAGCTGTTTTCACATCTTCTAATATCAGCTCGGCTGCGCGCTTTGCGCCTCCGGCAGTGCTCAGTGATTCTCCTATTTCATTTGCTTTTTCTTGATACTCAGGATTTTCACTTATTTCTTTTATCGTCTCTCTCAGCAGTTCAGCAGTTATATCTTCTTTTTTAAACAGCTTGCCTACACCTGTCTTTTCCACTTGTCGGCCGACAGCAAATTGATCACCGGCCATCGGAATCACGATCATCGGTGTTTTGTAATAAAGGCCTTCGCTCGTGCTGTTCATCCCTCCGTGAGTGATAAACAAGTCCGCCCTTTTCAGGATTTCAAGCTGCGGCACGTATGGTTTGACGATGACATGCGGCGGAATCTCATCCAGTTCAGCCGGGTCAAGATGCTTGCCGATAGACATGACGACCTTCCCCTCATAGTCCCTGCTTGCTTTTAGGCATTGATTAAATAATTCCTTTTGATTGTTGAAAATCGTGCCCATTGAAATAAACAGCACCTTTTCCCCTTCAAGCTGTTCAAATGGGAAATCGCTGTCTGCCGGCCTGTCGGTAATAGACGGCCCGACAAAAAGGTATGAGTCTCCGAAATACTCCTCCTTCGGCTGAAAAGCTCTTGAGGTAAACACGATCGTTTTCTTGCCGTCATTTGAGAAAACATCAAATGGAGCGGCAATATCTGCTCCGAACTCATTGTTTAATCGCCCGACCTTCTCAGTATATGCCGGATAAAATGGTGATTCTTCTGAAACCAAGCTCGCATTTGAAAAGACTTCTCTCACGAATTCTTCATTCATCGCAAACGTCGTACAAAGGGAATATGCCGGCAGTTTTAATATGTTTTTGACCAGTCTCCCTGCCAAGAAGTGGTGGTCGTACATCATGTAATCATATGATTCCTGCTTTACTTCCTCAATAATGCGGAGTGCGGCTTTTTTAGAGGTTTCGAGCATCAGTACTAAAAATTCTGTAGAATCTCTGTTCTCATCACCGGTAGCGTTTTTTCCGAATTGATCTTTTCGGAAATCCTCATATTCACGGAATTCCGCGCCGCTTGACACGATTTTATCTTCGTATTCCTTAACGCCGTAATACACAACGTTCTCACCTTTTGCCTTTAATTCCTTTACAACGCCTAAAGACGGGTTGATGTGGCCTTCTCCCGGAAAACCGATCATTAATACATTTGCCATCTCTCCACTCCCTTTTCCTTTTAAATTTTATGTATAATTCAACGATAACACGCATACAGAAAAAGGTAAAGATATTCACTTCATTAATATTTAAATGAGTACAATATTACTACGTTATTATTATTTATGAAGGGCGCGCTGAGATACAAGCGGATACAGGGCGCCATCTTTAGCGAAGGACATTTTTCCTGTTTCTTCTGAGACGACAAGAACAAGCGCATCAGTCACGGCCGAAAGACCCATTGCGGCCCTGTGGCGAGTGCCGAATTTGAGATCCACTTTTTTTGTTGTTAAAGGCAGTACGTTTGCAGCCGATACGACCCGGTTTTCCCGCACAAGTACGGCACCGTCATGAAGCGGGTTTCCGGGATAAAAAATGCTTTCAATTAAAGCGGAACTGATTTCCGCATGCAGACTGGTTCCTTTTTGGATAAGTGCGTCCAACGGGTCTCCACGCTCAATGACAATCAGCGCGCCGTGTTTTTCTTCGGCCAGATGCTGAACCGCCATCGCCAGCTCTGTATATGAAGGTGTAAAGTGTTCTATATATGACTGTAAGTAAAACGATGAGGCGATCGCCTGCATTTCCTGAAACGTATGGCCCAGTTCATCTAATTCGCAAAGAAGACATTGATCTTTTTCGTCCAATGTCCGCAATATCATTGCGGCATCCTCCGTAATTTGCTTCAAATAGGTTTGGACAGCAGCGGTAAACGCACTTTCGTTCATTTGGATTCGGCGCAAACATCATCAACTCCTTTCTCTTATTTTCCGCAACCCGCGCATGGATATGCGTTTTCGTGTACATCATAAAAAAGAAAGGAGGCGCGGCCCAATGGAGTTTGCACGATTGATGCAATATATCTGTACCTTTTTAGGGATCATTTCTCTTACATTTATTTATGCCCGGATGTTTAAAAAGCCGAAATCGGCGAAAAAAGAGTAGGCTAAGTGTCCATTGCTTTTTATACATAAAATGTTATAATTTCTCTCGTTAAAATAAAGAAACGGGGAACCCAACTTGAGAGAAACAATAACGAATGGTCAAAAGGTCAGACAGCTGTTACATATCTTCATTCCGATTTTAATTACACAGGCAGGCCTTTCTCTTATTACGTTTTTAGATACCGTCATGTCAGGGAAAGTGAGTGCAGCCGATTTAGCCGGCGTTGCAATAGGCTCCAGCCTGTGGACGCCGATTTATACGGGGCTTGCAGGGATATTGATGGCCGTTACGCCAATCGTGTCGCAGCTTTTTGGGGCGGTCAGGCATAAAGATGTCCCTTTTTCTGTCATCCAAGCCGTTTATGTAGCGGCAATTCTCAGCGCGGCCGTTATCCTCATCGGCTTTTGCACCATTGATTTGATTTTAGGAAGTTTGCATCTTGAACCGCATGTGCAGAACATTGCCAAACATTTTTTAGGCTTTTTATCACTTGGCATTTTTCCTTTATTTGTGTATGCGGTGCTGCGTTCGTTTATTGATTCACTTGGGAAAACGCGAGTCACCATGCTGATTACGCTTTGTTCATTGCCTATCAACTTTGCTTTAAATTATGTTTTTATTTTCGGAAAGCTCGGAATGCCTGCATTAGGCGGTGTGGGCGCCGGACTCGCTTCTGCCCTCACCTACTGGTGTATTTGTGCGATCAGCTTTTTTATCGTTTACAAATTCGAGCCGTTTGCCGGATATTCCGTGTTCCGTAAATTGTACCGGTTTTCTCTGTCCGAGTGCAAAAAGCTGTTAAAAATCGGCTTGCCCATCGGCTTTGCCGTGTTTTTTGAAACGAGCATCTTTGCGGCGGTCACATTGCTGATGAGCCACTTTCAGACAGTGACGATCGCAGCCCACCAGGCGGCAATGAATTTTGCTTCCCTGCTGTATATGCTGCCGCTCAGCGTGTCTATGGCGCTGACCATACTAGTCGGATTTGAAGCCGGCGCAAAGCGTTACAAAGATGCCCGTTCGTACAGTTTTATCGGTATTGTGATTGCCATTTGTTTTTCTTTATGCACGGCAGCTTTTATTCTGCTGCTCAGACCGCAAATTGCCGGGATGTATACGTCTGATCCGGATGTATTGCTTTTGACGCAGCACTTTTTAATCTATGCCCTGTTTTTCCAGCTGTCTGATGCGATTGCCGCCCCTATTCAAGGCGCTCTGAGAGGATATAAGGATGTGAATTATACACTCGGTACAGCTTTTGTCTCGTATTGGATCATCGGGCTGCCGGTCGGCTACGCTGTCGGCACCTATACGAGCCTGGGGGCATACGGCTATTGGATTGGTTTAATTGCCGGACTTGCCGCAGGAGCTGTCGGTTTGTTTTTCAGGCTGCTTAAGCTGCAAAAGCGTTATGTAAAAGAAACGAGGCTCTCATAAAGGAGGAGAATGATGCCAAAAAATATACAGCTATACGACTATTTAATGCAGCACGCGGAAAAGATAAGTAAAACTTGGTTTGAAACCATTCATGAAACGGACCAAAATTCTGTTTATGCTTCTTCTGATCCTGCGGTGATTGCAAATCTAAAAAAACAAAACCTGGCGTTCAACTATCAGATCAATCGTATTTTTTCTGATAATGAAGAAGTCTATACGTCCGCGTTAAAAGAGTGGGCGTTTGAAGCGGCTCAAGATAAGGATCATTTGAAAACGCCTATTCATTACATCATTCGGGAGTTTATCAGAGTGAGAGATTTGTATGTCGGCTATGTGAAACAGTTTATCAGGCTTCACCCTGACATCATGACGACAGAATACGCCGAGGATGCCTTTCATACGCTGATTAAATCGTTTGATTTGGTGATTCATATTTTTATAGAAGAAATGTATAAAAACACAAACACTCAGCTTGAAGCCCAGAAAGAATTGATAACTGAGCTGAGCTCGCCTGTGATTGTGCTGTTTCACAACGTCGGCCTGCTGCCCTTAATCGGGGATATTGACACTGCAAGAGCCAAACACATTATGGAGAATACGCTTCATCAATGTGCGCAAAAACAGATTACGCAGCTGTATATTGATTTGTCGGGAGTGGCGATGATCGATACGATGGTTGCCCAGCAGCTTTTCAGCTTAATTGAGGCACTCGGAGTGCTCGGGGTTGCATCGACATTATCGGGGATTCGCCCGGAAATTGCCCAAACGGCGGTTCAGCTCGGCCTGACATTTACCGAAATATCAGTACGGTCTTCACTTGCTGAAGCGATCGCTTCAGATCTGAAATTAAAAAAGGTATAAGGCTGAAAATCGCCTTATACCTTTTTTATTAATCTTTCCACGGGTATGTCCAATATACTTCTTCTTCAAACCACGTTTGGAGAACCGGTTCGTTATTTTTAATTTTTTCTTCAAGCTCTCTGAGCATGCCTTCTGTTTGGGTGCGGTGTGCTTTTAAGGCATTCATTTTAATATCAGCGACTTCTTTGATATCAAGTATGACGTCAGGCTTGCCGACAACTTCTTCCCTGTTGCGGGTGATCGCCATGCAAAGCGTGCGCGGACGATCCTCTTTTTTCTTCCTGTAAAGAGCTCTGATTACCGCTTCACCACAGGCATCATGATCCGGATGGACGCCGTGTCCCGGATAAAATGTAACGATTAGACTCGGCTTTACATCATCGATGATTTCTTCCATGATGTCCGCCAGCCACTCGTCATCTTCAAATTCAAGTGTTTTGTCACGTAATCCGAGCATCCTCAGATCGGTGATGTCCATCGCTTTACATGCATCAATCAGCTCTTGCTTTCTTAACAGCGGCAGTGTTTCACGATTGGCGAAAAAGGGATCTCCCATGTTCCGGCCCATTTCGCCAAGCGTTGCGCAAGCATACGTAACGGGAATATCTTTTTGTCTGTGTAAGGCAATCAGCCCTGCCACTCCGTATGATTCATCATCAGGGTGAGGCAGGATGACGAGTACGTGTTCTTTCATGATTTTCACCCTTTTCTTTAAACTGTAAACGGCTTTTCACTGATTTGAAGTGAAATTGCCAATTTTCCGCCCGGCAGATGCCCTGCCATTAAAAGACGGTTGTCGTCATCTACTGTATATTCAGTCAGGCCTTCTGCATAAATCCAGCCTTCTTCGGTTTTCAAACCGACGCGATACGGGCCGCTGCCTTTTATCTTCGCCTGCTGGTACGTCACTTTCGCATTGCGTATATAAGCTACAACCGTCATGTTTTTTTCATTCAGGTGTGCTGAATAAGAACCGGTTGTCGTTTCCAAATGGATATATACAGGACGATCCGCAAATCGTTCTAAAGAAGTTTGCACATCTTCTTTTATGATCGCTTTCATAGCTGCTCCCCTCTTTCTTCTCTTAAAAATTGCAAACGCTTCGTATGTAATTCAACCAATTCGCATTTCTCAATCGGTTCCAGCCGGGAATTCACAATTCGCTGCACCGCCAGCACAAACTTCTCCTGAAGCGGTTTTCGCAGCCTCGGATGTGTTCTTTGATCCAGCAGTTCAAGATCAATGGCCTCCTCCACTTCTTCAAGGGTTGAACCGGAGAGTGTACGGTTGTTCCACAGTGCGGTATAAGCTGCGGCTAAATCTTTATCAGTTCCCATTGTACAGCTCCTTTACATACTCGTAATGATTATACATAATTTAAGCTTCCGCTGGAAAGCGAAAGGCTTAGCGGCTTTTTAAAGGCCGTTTCCATTTCAGCTGTGAAACCGTAAACAACAGCAATGCGGCCCATATACAAATGAAGGTAAACACTTTTTGTCCTGAAAAAGGCTCGTGATATACAAATACTCCGAGCATAAGGGTAATGGTCGGCGCAATATATTGCAGAATGCCCACCTGATAAAGCGGCAGACGCTTTGCCCCCTCTGCAAACAGCAACAGCGGCAGCGCCGTAAATACACCGGCGAAAAAGAGCAGCGCCCATGTCCCTGCGCTCCATGAACCAGACGAGCTTCCATTAGCGGCATAACCTATATAAATAAGAGCCAAAGGCGTAATCAACAGCGTTTCCAGCGTTAATCCGATCGTGCTGGACAAGCTGGTTCTTTTTTTGCATAAGCCGTATAAACCGAAGCTGAATGCAAGGAGTAATGCGATATAAGGAACCGCGCCATACTGAAACGCGGAAAGGATGACGGCTGCTCCGGCAATAGACACTGCTGCGATTTGAAGCCGGTTCAGCTTTTCTTTTAAAAATATGATGCCCAAAAGTACAGAAACGAGCGGATTAATATAATATCCAAGACTTGCTTCAAGCAAAAAACCGTGATTTACGGCCCATATGTATACAAACCAATTGACGGAAATTAAAATGGAAGTGAAAAAAAGCGCCAACAGGCCTCCGTTCGCCTTCAGCAAACGCAGCTCCCGCCATCCCGTCCTCCACTTGCGAAGCACTGTCAAAAGCACACACATAAAAACAAACGACCATATGATACGGTGGGCTAAAATCTCCATTGCCGGGATATGTTCAAGAAGCTTCCAATAGACCGGAAACAGCCCCCACATGACAAATGAAACAGCGGTATAAATGATTCCTTTTCTTGCGGCATTATGTTGCACAGCCTTCCCCTTCCTTTCTGTAAACAGATTATATTATATCACGGGAAGCTTTAGGCAGGCATATACTATGTTGTCCGTTAAGAAAGGGTGAGATGCCGATGTTTGAATGGAATAGATATTTTCCCTTCCATAATCAGTTTTCTAAAGAAACGTTTAAAAATGCAGATCCGAAAGATGTCGAGTCATACGTCAACCGAGTGATGGAAAGTGTGTTCGGTTCCGATTATGCGGGGCAATTCCCATTTCGCGACCCGCTTTCCAAAAAAGCGGAGCCGGTCGAGGCCGAACCCCCGAAACCGGAAATTGACTTGTTCGAAACTTCTGACCATGTCTTTGCGAAAATTCCGGCTGAACAAGATGAACTTGATCATATCAGGATTAAGCATACGTCACACAGTCTTGTCATTGAAAACAGCAGTCTTTCGGAAGGGAAAAAAGAAATCGTTCTCCCAAGCCTTGTGAAACGGAAGGGAACGAAGGCGGTCTATAGAGACGGGATGATAGAAGTCATGTTTTCAAAACTAGAAGATTATAATTTGTCGGAAGTGGAAATTATGAGATAAAAAAACGGCCTGCATAACGCAGACCGTTTTTCTTTAATAAAAGGGCGGATAACCCGCCCCGGGTCCAAAGCCGCCGTATGGAGCTCCTCCGTATCCGTAACCGGCAGCACCGTACGGATACGGGGGCCTCGCAAACCCGGTAGCAAGCGCACCTCCGAGAAGGCCGCCTAAAAATCCGCCGACTAAAGGAGCGCCGAACAAAAAAGGACCTCTCGCCGGATATCCGCCCGGTCCGAAATTCCCGCGATACATTTCATGATGAGGGTACATGTTTTTTCCTCCTTTATGTCTGCCTATTCTTAAGAATATTCATAAAGGGCGGGTTTTGATTGGGCGGCCTTGCTGTTTGCAGCCATTACGCCTCTCAAAGCGTTTAACATCGAAATTGTAAGATTTATAATGTTCTTCAAATGAATGCGGCCTGATGTTAGCCAGAAAACGTTATGGCGAGATTTTGTACAATGAGTTTAAAATCTTACATTCCAGAGTTTGACGATATATTCTGAAGCATTTAGAAGAAAGATGCTGTTTCCCATAATTCAGCAGAAGGCGCAGCAAGTATTACTAAGATAAAGCCCCTCTCCTTAATGGATTGGGGCCTCATTCACCTTCGCAGCCAGGCTTCTTTTACATACGCAGCTGAAGTTTCTCTGCAGTTTTTTATTATCTGTACACCAGACCGCCATCAGTTAAGATGGCTTGCCCAGTAATATAATCTGAATCATCTGAAGCCAAGAAAGAGACTAAATTAGCAACATCTTCAGGTGTTTGATATCTTCTCAGGGCTATTTCTGAAGAGAATTTTTCAAATGCTTCTCCCGGATGTAAGTCATCACTATGTTTAACCATTTCTTCATCGATTCTATCCCACATTTTTGTTTTAGCAACCCCTGGACAATATGCATTAACTGTTATTTTATATTCCGCCAACTCTTTAGCAGCTGCATGTGTAAAAGCTTTTACAGCATGCTTGGATGCAGAATAGGTGCCGAGCATTTCAAATGATTCGTGACCAGCTATACTGCATGCATTAATGATTTTACCCTTTGTATTCTGCTTCATGAACTGGCCAGCGGCAGCTTGAGTGCCAAAAACAACACCATTTACGTTAACACGGAATAATTTATTAAGTTGTTCTTCCGTAATCTCTAAAAATGGAGAAACAGCTTCAATACCGGCATTGTTTACAAAAACATTGAGACGTCCAAACGTATTTGCCGCTTCCTTCACTAAATTAAATTGATCATGACGTTTCGACACATCCCCTTTTACGCCGATAACATCAAAGTTTTTTTCTTTGAAATCTGAAACAGTTTCGTTTAGCAGCGCTTCATTTATATCATGCAGCACGACACGAAAGCCATCCTTGCAAAGCCTTTCTGCTATGCCCCTTCCTAATCCTCCTGCAGAACCAGTAACGATTGCTGTCTTGGACATGAACATTCCCCTTTCGCAACGAGTCTTTAATCATAGTATGAACAGCTCAAAGTGTCTTAACAAGTTTGAAACTGCTGCCTCACATTCAGCTTATCTCAATTGAAATATTCATTGACAGTCGCCGATGTCAAAAGTGTCCGCCTATTTCAAAGGCAAAGATGCAATGGGAAGTACCGTTAGGATAAGCGAAGATAGGTAAATAAAAGATAAAAGAGGGATTTAAGTTGGGAAAAAAGTTATATTTATGTTTAATATGCGGGTTTAAAGGATTAGATGAAAGACTTTTGTATAACGGCGAGTATCAAAAAACATTTGAAATTTGTCCTTGTTGTGATTTTGAGTTTGGCTGCAGTGAAGATCATGATGTAAAATTAGGCTTTATTGTAACTCCGGATCATTTAATTGAGGCTGCATTTCAGATGTATCGTAAACAATGGATTAAGACTGGAATGAAAATTGCACACCCTGAAGATATTCCAGAAGAATTTGATTGCTTAAAACTCGATGTCTTATTAAAACAATTAAAAGACTTACATCTCGATTTAAATAATTTTGATATTGATGGTTTTCCGGAGATGTACCTGTAATAAAATAAGATGCCTAAGCCCTTCTCCTTTTAAAAATAGGAGCTTACAGCAGTTCTTTTGCATCAATAGCAGGTGCTTTCATTTCATTTTACCGTTTTATTGTCATACAGAAAGGCTGCCGGGAAAATATCCGGCAGCCTTCTGTCAAGGTCTGTCCTGCTCTTGTTCACATTTTTCGTCTCGTGCGGCCGCTCCCGGTTCGCAAAAACTGTCGGCCCACTTTTGCATTTCCTGAAAAACGGATTGCAGCGCCATGCCTTTGTCGGTCAGTTTATAAATGACTTTTACAGGGGTTTCAGGCAGCACCTGCCGCTCGACAATTTCATTTTGTTCAAGCTCTTTCAGCCGCTCCGCCAGCATTTTTTGGCTGATCATCGGTATAGTTTCAGTTATATCTTTAAAACGTTTCGGCCCGTCCATCAGCACATGGATGATAAGACCGTTCCAACGCTTTCCCAACAGCGAAAAAGCGGATTCCATTTTAGGACACATTGTATATCCCATGTGACTCCATCCCTTCATCTATTAATTGACAAGTTTTCAGTCATCCATTAAAATAAGTTTTCGAGTTACATTTAGTAAGCTTCTAACTTTTCTATTATGATAACACGTTTATCCGAAGGAGGAAACATTATGACATCCGTATTGGATCTTTTAAAAGAACGCGCATCTGTTAAAGAATACGATAAAGATGCGGTTATGACAAAAGAGGAATTAACAGAACTGCTTGAAATCACGACACAAGCGCCTTCCGCTTGGAATCTGCAGCACTGGCATTTCCAAGTATTTCACAGCGACGAAGCAAAAGCGGCTCTTCTTCCGGTAGCCTTTAACCAAAAACAAATTATCGAATCATCTGCGGTAGTTGCCGTTTTAGGTGATTTGAAAGCAAACGAAAACGGTGAAGAAGTATATTCTGAGCTGGCTCGTCAAGGCAATATCACAGAAGAAATCAAGCAAACGCTTTTAGGCCAAATTAACGGCGCTTACCAAAATGAACAATTCGCCCGCGATTCTGCATTTCTAAACGCTTCTTTAGCAGCGATGCAGCTGATGCTTGCCGCAAAAGCAAAGGGTTACGATACTTGCGCAATCGGCGGATTTAATAAAGATCAATTCGTAAAAGAATTCGATGTCAGCGACCGCTTCGTGCCCGTGATGCTTATTTCTATCGGTAAAGCTGTCAAACCGGCACATAAAAGCAACCGTCTGCCTGTTTCAAAAGTTTCAACTTGGCTGTAAGATAAAAAAAGCCTTAGTTCGCCTATACGAACTAAGGTTTTTTTTACATATGTTGCTCCCGGTACCACACGCGCGCTTGTTCTGCTTCATGCTGGGTAAGCTGATGGCCGCCCTCCTGCCAAAAAAGAGAAGCGGCTGCATTTGCTTCTGTCAGATAATGATGCAGCTCCTCAGACTCCTCTTTTGAACAAAGCGGGTCTTGCTTGCCTGCACCGATAAAAACAGGCAGCCCGGTCATATCCGGCAGCGCAAGTCCCCGGATCGGCACCATCGGATGATGCAGAATCGCCCCTTTTAATACATCTTGATAATGAAACAGGAGGCTCGCCGCAATATTGGCGCCGTTTGAATAACCGGCCGCAATGACGTTTCTTCTGTCAAATCCGTACGTTTGTGCCGCTTCATCGATAAAATTCTTTAGTTCTTTCGTCCGTTCAATCAAATCCTTTTCATCGAACACGCCTTCTTTCAGCCGCTTAAAAAAACGGGGCATGCCATTTTCGAGAACCGAGCCTCTGACACCGAGCAAATTCGCGTCGGGGTCGATAAAACGGCCGAGCGGCAACAGGTCATGTTCATTTCCTCCCGTTCCGTGCAAAAGCAGCAGAACGTTTTTTGACGTTCCTTTTTCATAAATATGTTTCATCGTATGCGCCTCCTTATATTTTCGGAAGAATGCCGGTAATTTGTTTGCGGTGTGCTTCCAGCCATTCCGGAAGCTTAAGCTCTGTACCGAGACCGTCAAATGTTTCATCTGTCATAAAGCCCGGTTCATCCGTTGCCATTTCAAATAAAATACCGCCGCTTTCTCTGAAATAAATAGATGTAAAGTATGACCTGTCAAGAATTTCAGAGGATGAGAGATGTGAAGCGGCAAGTATGTCCTTCCATTTTTCCTGTTCTTCGCCTGTTGTGCGGAAAGCGACATGGTGAACCGTGCCAAAGCCTCCGACACCGCTCTCTTTCGGCGCAAGATCAACATCTATCATATGTCCGATCGCAGCCTCCGACTGAAGCCTGACGATTTGATTTTCCTCCCCTATTTTCGAATAGCCGAAGCTTTCCGTCAGAAATCTGATAGTAGCTTCAGGACGGTATGAGTACAAAAGCACTCCCCTTATGCCTGTAATCGCTTCATTTTCCGTAATACCGTCGGGCGTCCATTGGCTTTTTCCGCTTCTTTCATCTTCCATGATTGCAAGCGGCAGATCCTCTGTATCATCGAACAAAAGCACTTGTTCAGATAGCAGCGTATGCTCCGTTACAGATAAGCCATTTTGTTCAAGGCGGTTCTTCCAATAAGGAAGCGCTCCTTTCGGCACGGAGAAATAAATCCTTCCGGCCTGGCCTTTTCCCACAGTGCCCCGGCGGCTGCCTTGAAAAGGGAAAAATGTAATAATTGTGCCCGGCTCACCGTTTTGGTTGCCGAAATAAAAATGATACGTGGCGGGGTCGTCAAAATTAACGGTTTTTTTAACAAGACGTAAGCCGAGCACCTCTGTATAAAAGCGCAAATTTTCAGCAGGGTCTTTCGCAAATGCGGTAACGTGATGCAATCCTGGTGTATTCAATATATCCACTCCTAAATATCTTGATTTCGAGATATTCATTATTTTAAATTGTTTCCGGTGCAAATGCAAACAAAGCGCTTCGGTTAAAATAATAATAGAAATCTTTTTTTTCTGAAAAATATCTTGTGATCTTATCTGACAACTGCTATTATAAGGAGCATTATCAGGTTCCAGGAGGAAAGTAAATGGTCAGAAAAGCACTAATTTTCATTCTTATCTTCATTCCTTTCAGCCAGCTTGCGTTTCTGTCGCTCGCTAATCGGATTGATCCCATTATATTCGGGCTGCCTTTTTTTCATTTTTGGCTGCTTTTATGGATAGCAGTCACTCCTTTATGTTCGTTTTGCATTTATAAGCTTCAGAAAAAACAAGGAGGATTGGATTGATGCCCGCAAATGTTACCGCACTTATTATTACAGCCATTATCGTTTTAACCGTCGTCTGTATCGGCTTTATCGCCGGAAGAGACAAATCAGCCCGCGCATCTGTTGAAGAGTGGTCTGTCGGCGGCAGGCGTTTTGGCGGATTGCTCGTCTGGTTTTTAGTCGGCGCCGACCTTTATACCGCTTATACGTTTTTAGGGCTGACCAGCACCGCCTATACCGGGGGAAGCGTGGCCTTTTTTGCGATACCGTATTCTGTGCTGGCATATTTTATTGCCTATTTCTTTTTGCCGAAGCTTTGGAAGGTAGCGAAAATACATAAATTGACAACACTTGCTGATTACGCCCGGGAGCGTTTTGACAGCAAGCTTTTGGCGAGCCTTGTCGCCATTGTCGGTGTCCTCATGCTGATTCCTTATATCTGTCTGCAGCTGAGCGGCATTCAGGATACGCTTCAGGTAGCCGGGACAGGTGTGATTAATGTCAACATGGTGGTCATCATTTCATTTGTTCTTGTTGCGCTTTATACCTTTTTCAGCGGGATTAAGGGTCCTACTTTTACAGCCATTATTAAAGATATTTTAGTATGGGTCATTATGCTGTTTATGGTTGTGTCACTCCCGCTGATTCATTTTCACGGCTGGATGCCGATGATTCACACGATGGCGCAAAAAGCGCCGCAAATGCTGACGATTCCTTCATCAGGGCCGAAAGGAATCCCTTGGTTTATTACGGCTTCCATCGTATCGGCGCTGGCTCTCTTTATGTGGGCGCATGCCGCGACAGGAGTATTTACGGCAAAAAGCGCTGATGCGGTCCGTAAAAACAGTATGTTTCTGCCGCTTTATAACATTGTCTTGATTCTTGTCATTTTTCTCGGCTTCATTGCGTTTCTTGTACTGCCGGAGGACACCAATCCGCGGCTCGCTTTGCTTAAGCTCATTCAAATGTCTTACGGCGGCGTCGCGCAGGGCTTTGCTTATTCAACCATCGCTCTTGCTTCTTTAATCCCGTGTTCCATTATGGCTATCGGGGCTTCTAACTTATTTGCGAATAACTTGTACCGCGATTTGATTCATCCGAATGTTTCACAAAGCAGGCTGACGATCATCACCCGTTCCATGGTGTTTGTTGTCATCGGTCTTGCGCTTTTGTTCGGAATGCTTTTCCCGACGGCGCTCGTTACGCTGCAGCTGCTGGGCGTTTCCGGAATGGTGCAGATTTTCCCGGCCATCGCCGTCAGCTTATTTTGGAAAAATCAAACGAAAGAAGCAACGATTATCGGTCTGCTCGTCGGTCTTATTGTGACGTTTACAGTAAACATAACCCAATCTTCCCACGGCATTTATGAGGGCTTCTGGGGTTTGGTTTCCAATTTGTCAGCCGTCGTTATTCTTAATCCGTTTTTTGTGAAAAAAGCGGCTTCAAACGCAGTGAAAGAAGGTTTATTCGGTAAAACATCCTCTGATAAATTGAATCAAAAAGGCGCGTAATATGAATAAGCCGGCACGTATCCCGTGCCGGCTTTGTGATGTGATTATTTCTTTTTATGAACCCATTTATAGGTTGCAACGGTTTTAGCCGGAATGACGGCTTCAAACTGCTCATCTTCCGAAACGGCACGGAATGTTTGATCCGAGGATGTTTGGTTGATGACGACCGTAACAATCGAATGGTCAGGATTAAGGAACGACACATTTGTCACTGTATTTTTGGAGCCGTAATTACTTTCAATCCGTTTTGCTCCTCGGTCCACAAATTTAGAAAAGTTCCCTGTTATATGGTAAATCGGTATGTTCCAATAATGATCAGGGTTCTTAGCATCCTGAATAAACAAGGTTGGATCAGGCGTACCTATCCAATGATGGGTTTGAATATGACTATCAAGCATTGTCACCCAGGCATTGTAGCTGGAAGCGCCGTTACGGAAATATTGAGCGATCCGATCCGCACCCTCTGTTCCCCACACAGAGCGTTCTGTTAAATGAATTGATTTTTCAGGATATCTCCTTCCGATCTCAGACATGACCGAAAGATCCCCGTCATAATCATGAAAAGCAATACCATCTGCTGCTTGATTTCCTTTTTTATTATCTAAAATCGGCGGGATATAGTTCCAAGCCCCGCTTGCATTATGATCATAGATCCATATTTTCGTATCTATTGAATGTTTTTTCATTTCCTTTTTCAATGTAATAGCGAGCACGCGCTGCTGGGCCGGCGGCATGTACATGCTCGGATAATCTATTTCCAGTAAAGGTTCATTTTGAAGAGTCATTGCGTAAATTGGAATCCCTTGTTTTTTATATGCTTCAATGAATTTTCGGTAATAGGCGGCCAATTCATCGACATATTGATTCTTAAGCTTTCCTCTGCTGAGACCTTCATTCGTTTTCATCCATGCCGGCGGACTCCATGGAGAAGCAATGATTTTAAGCTTAGGATTAATACGCAGCGCTTGCTTAATTGTTGCTGTAATGTTTAAATCAATATCCTTTTGAATAGAGAAATTTTTAAGCTTGGGATCCTTTTTCCCTTTAGGCATGTCATCATACGTATAAAACTCCTGAGCCGTAAAATCTGATGTCCCGATTGTAATACGCATCACATCCATACCAATACCCTCATGCGGATCCACCAGTTTTTTCAGCACTTCTTCTCTCTTCTCAGGAGACATTTTGGATAAATTATTTACCGTAGATTCTTCTAAAGACGAACCTATGCCTAACATACTTTGATAACGTTGTGACGGATCGATATAAATGGCTTGTGAGTCAGACGCTTTCTTCTTTTTTAACGTAAGGGGGGTTTGTTCGTCTAAAGCGTATGTGACTTCTTTTGGTCCATTATACCAGGAGCGGGACGCCGGGTCTTTTTCTGAGCTGTACCAGACTCGTACTTTATTTTCGCCGGTTCCCTTATGATCAGCCGCATGAACAGGATTGCCCATACTGCTTGTTAACAGTAAAGAAGTAAGCAGAAGAGCCGGCGATAATTTCAAAAAAGTCATATATCCAATTCCCTCCCCTTTTTTCATAATCCAATGGATGACAACTGTGAATCGGACTGATCCAATTCACCTCCTTTCGTTCATCTTCATCTCAAAAATCCACTGAGAATGCGCTTACAAAAAAGCGGATCCTCATAGAACAGACGGCGCCTTTGGATGAAGCTTTTCTAAACTTAAGCTGTACTCATTCTTCTCGGCTTATACGCAGTTTTGTCCATGCAAATAGCCGTTTTACAAGAAACTTGTTAAGCACACATCAGCCATGAAACTAAAATCATACTTTCCTCGTGAAACAGAAAACACCTGTTACATCATAACGCTAACGGTTTATGACGTAACAAGGTGTTTTTACTTGCGGCCTGCTATCGGGCTGCTACATTTTCTTTTTTATTGTTTCAATGGCTTTTTTCATTTGTGTATCGTTGTCGGCCAGCTTTTTCTGCAGATCCGTCATCAGTTTTGCCGTTGTGTCTCCCGTTAAGATTCCTGTTTGTTTCAAATTCTCTTTGGATTGGAATTGTTTAACGGCTGCTTCAAATGCTTTATCGTACGTGCTGTTTACATTCACTTTATATCCGAGTGCTTTCAGCATTTTTTGGGCATTTTTCACGTCTGTGCCAGAGTCACCGTATTGATATGTTTTTTTGGCATCTAAAAACGGCAGGTTCGCATAATCAGGAAGCTTTACTGCGTGTTGCGGCTTGATGCCTTTTTTATGGATCCATTCGCCATCGGCTGTCAGCCACTTCGCGATGGTCAGTTTAACAGTTGAACCGTCGCTGTAATCTTTTGCCGTTTGCACGGTGCCTTTTCCGAAAGTTTTTTCGCCAATCAGCGGAATGCGGGAGGATTCATGCAGCGCTGCCGACATAATTTCTGCCGCGCTTGCCGTACCGTCATTGACGAGCACGACTGTCGGTTTCGTCACTTTACGCTCTTCGGTCGCTTTCATGACTTCTTTCGTGCCGTCTTTATATTCCACCTGCATGATATTTTTTCCTTTATCAATAAACATATTGCTCATTTTAATCGCCTGATCCATCAGACCGCCGGGGTTGCCCCTTAAATCCAAAATATATCCTTTTGCACCCTGTTTCTCAAGGCTGTCAATAGCTGAGTTCAGCTCTTTTGCCGTTGATTCAGAGAAGGAAGTGATTTGAATTTCGCCGATGCCGCCTTTTTTCATTTCAGAATACACGGTTTCGACCGGAATGGTGTCGCGTTTAATCGACAGGTTTATATCGCCGACTCCCGCTCTATGTAACACAAGCTTGACGCTGGTTCCTTTTTTGCCGCGAATTAATGCAACAGCTTCGTTTACATTAAGGCCCTTAACGCTTTTGCCGTTCACCTTAATGACCTGATCATTCGGTTTAACACCGGCTTTTTCCGCGGGTGATCCTTTGATAGGAGATACGATCAGTATGCTGCCGTCTTTTTCTTCTACTTGCGCGCCAATGCCTTCAAATGAAGCGGAAATTGTTTCTTCAAAAGACTTTCCTTCCTGCGGATCCATATAAGATGAATACGGATCATCCAAGGAACTGATCATGCCTTTTATCGCTCCGTCTACTAATTTGCTGTCGTCTGTTTTTTGGTAATAATCACTTTTGATCTGCTCGTAAGCTTTATTGAATTTATCAAATTTGCTATTGCCAAGCGCTGTTGAGCCTTGTCCGAAAATGGTCGTATTGCCCGTGATAAATAACGTAAGGGCTGAGGCTGCAACTGCTGTGATCAGCACGATAAAAAACAGTTTAAATTGCCGTTTCAAGTAAACACCACCTTTTTATTCTTTCATTATTATCATAGACGAACTCTTATTCGTCAACTTCAAACGTGAGCGCCCTTCTTTCCCCTTTACCCAAACCTATACATTTCTCTCAACATATGCTGAGGGAGAAAGGAGGATTCGGACTTTGAGCAAATATTTAGAAATGCTGTCCTTATTCGGAGTCGGAGGGGCTCACCCCGGCGGACTCGCTTATTCTAAAGCTGTTCTCGCAAAAGCGGCTCCTCCTCCTGGCGAGCCGGTCCTTGACGCCGGCTGCGGAACGGGACAGACGGCCGCTTATCTCAGCCAGCTGCTGTATCCCGTCACCTGTGTTGATAAAGATCCTCTTATGCTTGAAAAAGCAGCAAAGCGATTTGCCGCTGAAGGCTTAACCATTCCGGTCTATTTGGCGGAGCTTGAGCGGCTTCCGTTTGCTGAAAACCATTTTTCTGCCGTCCTTTCTGAATCAGTTCTCACCTTTTCAAATCTTGATTCATCGCTGTCTGAAATACTGCGGGTCCTTAAACCCGGGGGCATGCTAATCGGCATTGAAGCAGCTTTAAAAAAACCTTTGCCGGAAAACGCCATCGCGCAGATAAAAGACTTCTACGGTTTTACCGTATTACAAGATGAAGCGGCATGGAAACAGAGATTGCTTCAGCAAGGCTTTCAGAAAGCGGATTTCATTCCCGCTTTCTATGAAAACAATGCGCAGGAGCCGACTACAGAAATGGATTTGTCGCCCGTTATCCAGCCGGTTCACTACGATACGCTGACGGCTCATTATGAGCTTATGCAGGCGTACGGTGAATATATGGGACACTGCGCTTTTGTCGCTTACAAGTAAAACGGCGATTGTCCTCCTGTTTTCGTCCAACCTTTTTATAGCACTCTATCATAAGCTGACATAGAAAGATAGGTTGGATAGGAGGAGAAAAGATGCAAAACTATTATCATATTTGCCGACAGCACCACGGAAAAGTAGCAAGGATTACAGAACGAAACGGCAGAGTCCATGTCGGAAGAATCGTACGGGTGACTAACAGCAAAGTGTATATCGCCCCTGTCGGCGGCCGTCACAGAGGCTACGGCTACGGGTATTGGGGAGGCTGGGGAGGCTGGGGAGCAGCCTATGGTATCGGCCTTGGTTTAATTACCGGATTTGCGCTTGGAGGTTTACTCTTCTGGTAATAAAGAAAGCCCGCTTTATGTTTATTAAGCGGGCTTTTTTTATTATTAAACTTTCTTTACTTCATTAAAGTATTCTTCAAGCGTTAATTGATGGTCATGGATGACTTTTGCCGCTTTTTTGCCTACATAACGCAAATGCCATGGTTCATACTCATACTTTGTCACATTTTCTTTGCCTTTAGGATAGCGGATGATAAAACCGTATTCATACGCATGGTCTTTCACCCATTTGCCGTCTGCCGTGTTTCCGAACGCTTCATTCAGCTCAAATCCGTTGCTTTTGCTGGAAATATCCATGGCAAGCCCTGTTTGGTGTTCGCTTTGCCCCGGAAATGCGACTGCTTCTTTCGCCTTCTTTTCACCTTTCAGGCTGACTTCATTATCGAAAATAACTTTCTGTCTGTCGTAAGAACGGTATCCTGATACAGCAACCAGGTCATAACCTTGCTTTTTCCCCGCTTTAAATAATTCCGCCAAGGCATCGGCAGCGGGTTTCCGAATATATCTTTTCTCTATTTTCTCAGTGAAAGAGAATTCAACTTTCGGTATGACGAGATCACTTGGTTTATAATCTCCCGGCAGTGTGTATGTCTTGTTCACAAGCGCGAGTGTGTTTTTAGGGTTTTGAATGGTCTCAAGCCCGTTCACTTCTTTAATATTGTTAAAATATTTACTTTCCAATAAAAAGTCGTTGTCTTGTGTCTTCGTTGTTTTTTTGTTTGATGCGTCGTCAGATTGTTTTGTTTCAGCAGTGGTTTTTGTGTCCTTATGGCTGTCGCTGCCTGAAATGCTGCAGCCGGTCCCCACGATAGCGGTTACGCTGAGAGCCGCAGCGAGCGAGAACCATTTACTGGATTTCTTCATTTTACCCTTACCTTTCTTTTTTTGAATCAGCTGCATAAAGAAGAGGCTGCTTTGTTTAGCATGCCCCTCATCTTGCTTTTACGATACAGTATGCAGCGCCAGCTTTATCATATCATGAAATGTCGTTTGGCGCTCTTCTGCCGTTGTTTCTTCTCCCGTTAATACATGATCGCTCACTGTCAGGATGGACAGTGCTTTTTTGCCGTATTTCGCTGCGAGCGTATACAATGCCGTCGTCTCCATTTCAACACCAAGCACGCCGTATCTGGCAAGCTTTTCGATTTGAGAGTCTTCATTGTAAAACTGATCCGCCGTAAATACGCTTCCTACCGCTACAGGCAGGCTGTTTTGCTGAGCGGCCTGATAAGCTTTATTAAGCAGATCAAAGTCCGCGCAAGGAGCATAATCTATGCTGCCGAATGCCACACGGTTCATTTGTGAATCCGTTGAAGAAGTCATGGCCAAAATGACGTCGCGCACTTTCACATCTTTGCGGATGGCGCCGCATGAACCGACTCTGATTAAATTTTGAACGTCATAGCTTTGAATCAGCTCATTCACGTAAATGGAAATGGACGGAACTCCCATTCCCGTGCCTTGAACGGATACCTTTTTGCCGTTATATGTACCTGTAAATCCATACATTCCTCTGACTTCATTGTAGCATTCCACGTTTTCAAGATACGTTTCCGCAATAAATTTTGCTCTCAGCGGATCGCCGGGTAAAAGCACTGTATCGGCAATCTGACCTTTTTCTGCGTTTATATGTACACTCATATCCTTTTCCTCCTGCCATATTAAAACTCCCAATCATTGTACACTGAATAACGTGATGAGACAATCATCAGCATTGATCATCCCGATTATGGGTAAAATAGCTAGCGATCATAAGCCGGAGAAGAAAAGGAGGGTCATGATGGGCAAAAAGCAGCGGAACCGGGTCACCGGCCAGAAGAAGAACAACCACATTCCCGTATCAGACGTGATTGCGGCTGATGAAGCACACGGAAAAGAGCATTCTGCCGCTAAACGGAAGCCATAATAAAAAAATGCGGATATCCGCATTTTTAGTGGGGAACAGCAGCCGGCCGGCCTTTTAAGCCGGCTGCTGTCTCATTTAGGCTGTACGAGCAAACGGTTAATTTTACTCCACCCCGCAGGATCGAGCCTGTAATAGGTCTTCCCTTTTCTGCCTTCGTCTATGAGAATAACATCTCCGGTCGCTATAAATCTGGCTTGATAGTCGTTTGGAACCGTGTCAGGCACGTTAAAAACAGAAAATGCCCTTTTCAGTGCGTCTTGATGATTGTCAGCAGCCAGCTCAGTCCGGTAGACGACTTTGTATCCTTTTTTCTCGCCATATCGGGGTGTTTGAAAAATCGTCACATCGTAGGCACAAGTCTTCTTTTTAAACACAGGCAGCGATAACAGCATCAAGATCCCTCCCTCTTATTTCTTAATAGTATTAGCGTTTTTTCTCCTTTTTCCTCTTTCTATTTTTGTCGAAACGGATGATACTTTTCGTCAAAGAACGCAAAAAGCGAGACGAGGCAAAGCCCCAGACTGAAGCCGGCAAGGACGTCCGTCGGAAAATGCGCGCCCAGATAAATTCTGCTTATCCCTATTAGGATAACGAGAATGCCGGTGCATACAGATACGATGCGCTTTTTTGCTGCAAAAAAGGGCACATGTTTGATAAAAAGGTAGGCGATAACGGGATAAATGACTGCCGCATTCATGGAATGACCGCTCGGAAAACTGTATGACGTTTCATGGACAAGCGGTTCATAAGCAGGCCTGGCCCGTTCGATCAGCTCTTTTACCTTTATGTTCATGATCCGTTCAATCAGAAACAACAGCGGCAAAAAAACAACATCCGGCGTCTTTTTGTAAAAATACAGCACCGCACATGACAGAAGAAGAAGAGGCAGTAAAACCGCGGTCGTGCCGAGCTCTGTTATCCACAGCATCACCTCGCTGACCCACGGCCCCCTGAGAGAGACCGCTGCTTCTATCACCCGCTCATCAAAGAGCTGAACGGCTTCGATTCGGATGGCCAGAGTTAACAATATAAATAATGTCAAGAGGCCGACTGGCTTGTACAACGTTTTCCCCCCGTTTTTCATTCTGGGAGCCGAATGAAAAAACCGAAGCTTCTCACTCCGGTTCCGCGTTTTCAGTCTTCATCCAGCTCTTCGTCTATCATACATTTTTCTAATAAATAGTCAAAGGTGATGTCGGCTATTTCAAAGATCTCCTCTTCACTCGGTATGTACCCGCGCTTAGCAAGCTGACTGTAAAAAAAATCAGCGATTTCTTCTGTGTCAATCACAAGATCTATTTCTTTCATGCAAACACCCCCTCCTTTTTTATGGTTTATGAAAAAATCCCCCGAAATATACCCGAAAGTTCTAAACGTTTTTTCCGCTCATATACTTTTAAAAAAACAAGCCCCGGAGGAATAAAATCATGATCACTAAAATGATGGCCGTATTGGACGGAGATGGATTTGATATTGTATTGGAAAAAGTGCTGAAAGGAATGTCTTTTGTCATCTTTGCCGGCTGTCTGCCCTGGTTTTTATATGTCGCCGTCCGTTTTTTTGCCGGCTAGCTGAAATGCTCCCGCAGGCTTTCCAGCACAAATTTCATCATGTCTTTATACTCCTCGTCACCGAACATGTTATACAGGATCTTATAATCGTTATAAATATCAAGCAGCTCATCTACAATCGATACCGCTAAAACATGCAGAGTATCGGGATCATCAGCATCGCCTTCAAACTGAAGAAGAGCAGACGTGACTGTATCCTCGCCGATCTCATGAGATGTCTCTCCAACATAGTGGACAAACAGCAGCTGATGCACAAACTGATCCATTTCATATTTTCTCAGAACCAGCGTGAGATCCTCTTCCTCCGTTTCAAGCCACTCTCCATCTTTTAATCGAGTCAGCTCATAAATGATATCTTCCCATCCATCCTCTAAATACCTCCATATTTCTGTTCTGTGGCCGATGACACGGAATAATTCTTTTCCGTAGTCCTTTACATACACCACGTCGCCAATCAGAAATTCATATTCGATATCAAGTTTTTCCATATCAACAATAACACCCTCATAATCTTTATAAAGCTGGATGGACGATTCAAAATAAAGCACTTCATTATGATTGACCTCGTAAAGATAATGTTTATCAATTTGATGAACCTTTGTAATGGTGCCGACGGTTCCGTACATCACGACGACCACGATATCTCCCACTTGAAATTTCGGTTTTTTTGGCTTCATGCTGTCTCCCCCTTGCCGCGGACTGTCATACGCTATCGTATGCCGGCCGCCATTATTTCGCATGGGCATGAAAACCACAGGAAATATCCATTTATCCGCCTCTTCAAAATGACAAAAAAACCGCACATTGTGCGGTTCACGTTTGAGCAAGTATCGGTATTATCTAGATTAATCTTTATAAATATGATTTGAAGACATCCATTCTAACAATTGCTGATACGGATAATAAACAGTGCCTTTCAATTCCACTTTTGGTGCGTTAGGATACTTGTGTAACAGCTCCTTCACCTCATCTTTATTTAACCCAAGGTAATAATGCAAGTCTTTTTCTTTTATTAATGTCGGGCAGTCAGAATAACTTCCTTTCGGGTTTTTAAAATTTTTCAACCCTTCCCCAATGAAATAGCCCATTAGAGCTAATCCAATGCCAATCCATAATGAATCCATTTAAAATACTCCTTTCTCCTTGATTAAACAAGCTTTTGAAAAAATGATGATCTTACCTCCGATTATACTGTAATATTCCATGTTTTTCCCTATATAAGTTTTCTGGTTTTTCTTTAAATTTTCTTTGGCGAAAGTCTTATCTAACAAAATCCCCATAGGCTGCGGGACACTAATGATGATTAATATTATGCCGCGGTCAATTATTGTCATATATTATTACTGTCGGCTCAGATCGCCTTTTCAAGTAATGACGCATTAAACCAGTTAAATAAATAAACAAAAGACTGCTCCAGATCAGGAGCAGTCTTTGTACGCTGAGTTCAGGCTGTCTAACCTTTCTTCAGTCCCTTTTTTTCCATCACTGCAAAGTAGTTTTTTTCATGATCAGCAAAGTTAAATACTCTGCCTGATGGCATATTTACGATGTCTCCGACTGTAATGTTTCGGTCCGAAAAGTCTTTATATAACTTATCGAGATTTTCTGTAAAAAACATGATCGAAGGTGTTTTCAGATTTAATTCCGGCTGCATTTTTGCAATGAATTCTTTATCATGAAGAATAATACTCGTTTCCGCTTCCTTTGTCGGAGCAATTTCGATCCATCTGAATCCTTGGCCGTTTTCATCAGAAACGACACGGAACCCTGCTTTTTCCGTCCAAAATTTTAATGCCTCGTCTTGGTTATTCACATACAGCATGATTTGGCCGACTTGATTAATCATTTTTCTTCCCCGCTCTCTTCTTATTAATGACTTTTCTTCCGTAGATTTTATTATATATTATTTAACTGCTTTACTGATTATATTACCTCTTTTGTTCCGGCCTCTTACAAATGGAAGCAAAAAAACCGCACAATGTGCGGTTTTCATCAGGCGTAATGCACCTCGGTCTCATATTTTTCCCAAGCTTCATCAAATGTCGACATTGTCTCTAAATAATCGGCGCTCAGTTCCAGGTAAGAACTGAGCTCATGATAATCGCTTGAGGTTTTCGGGAAGCTGTGGTCTTCATATGCCTTGTTTGCAAACCGGCTGATTGCGTCCTGAGGCTTAGGATGTCTGTATTTCATCAAATAGTGGTAAAAGGATTTCATGGGTTTCCCCTCCTGATGACTGTCTTTTGTTGTACTATTATACATTTCGAGTCTGAAATTACAACAAAAGAAATTTAGGAGAAGTCAAAATAATTGCGTTTTAAGATGCGTTCGGTCTGCATCAGCTCTTGATACGTAAGGGTTTGCGGCAATTTTTTGGCATCAATTAAGAAAAGCTGATTTTCTATTTCTCTGATGACAGCCTCTTCTTGGTACGTCATCCCGCAGGAGGCGCAGGCGAGAGCCGGCGTCTCTGTAATCTCAATCGCCCTCGTGCCGTCAGGAAGCTCCCAATATACAGTCGCCGCGCACGGTGACGTTTTCAGATCATTACACCACTCGCATGGCATCACGGCGACTCACCTGCCACTTCCGACTCCGACCCTTCTTTCTCTTTTTTTTGCTGGGCTAAAAATTTCTTTTCTTTTAATTCATCTCTTTTTTCTCTGCGGTTTTTCAGCGTTTCATGTTCAGGATCTGACGTAAACGCTTTCCTTCTGTTGATCCTTGATACGTTTTCAGGGGTAAATGAAACTTCTTTGTCTGCGAAAATGGCACTTAGGCCGACCGGCTCCCGCTTGTCACTGGTTCCCGGAAAGACGGATTCAAAATAGTCATCGGCCTGATTCGGGATATAGTTTTCCGGCTCAGGATAAGAGGTGATGACGCCCTCAAAATTTCTGAGCACGACCTTATCAGGGCTTTGGGACAGCAGATAATTCGGCTGCAGCGCGATTTTTCCGCCTCCGCCAGGGGCATCGACGACAAAAGTCGGCACCGCAAAACCTGTTGTATGCCCTCTCAATCCTTCAATGATTTCAAGACCTTTTGAGACCGGCGCCCTGAAATGCCCGATCCCTTCGGACAAATCACATTGATAAATATAATACGGACGCACGCGGATTTTCACCAAATCATGCATGAGCTTTTTCATGATCGGGACAGAATCGTTAATGCCTGCTAAAATAACGGCTTGGTTCCCGACAGGAACGCCAGCGTTGACAAGCTTTTCGCAAGCTGCAACCGATTCCTCCGTCAATTCAATGCTCGTATTAAAATGAGTGTTCAGCCAGACCGGATGATACTTTTTCAAAATTTCACATAGGTTATCCGTTATCCGCTGCGGAAAAACGACAGGCGCTCTCGTGCCGATTCGGATAATCTCAAGATGCGGAATCTCGCGGAGGTTTTTTAAAATGTATTCCAGGATTTGATCGTTAATGAGCAGCCCGTCACCGCCGGAAATCAGACAGTCGCGTATTTCCGGCGTTTCCCGGATATAGGCGATCGCCGCGTCCAGCTGTTTTTTCGGCACGCCCATACCGATCTGTCCGGAAAAGCGTCTGCGTGTGCAATAGCGGCAGTACATGGAGCATTGATTCGTCACCAGAAAGAGGACGCGGTCAGGATAACGGTGCGTCAGGCCCGGTACAGGTGAATCCTCATCTTCAAAAAGAGGATCTTCAAGGTCATATTTGGTTTTGTGCATTTCTTCTGACAAAGGGACAGACTGCATGCGAATCGGGCATCTCGGATTATCTGGGTCCATTAAAGATGCGTAATACGGCGTGATGTTTAACGGGATGGTTTTTACAGACATGTTGACGCCTTCTTCTTCCTCTTCCGTTAAATGAATGACTTTTTTCAGCTCATCGACGGTCCTCACAGTATGAGTCAGCTGCCACAGCCAATCATTCCACTTTTCTTCTGGAACGTCCTTCCACAGTTCAATCTCCTTCCAATGACGCTTCGGTTGAAACCATTTGTTTGCCAAACGAATTCCTCCTTATGGATAAGCTCTAAAGCTTATAATGTCTTGCACCATACATTCATATTTTCCAGTCCTTCAGAAATCCGGCAGTTATTCACAAGCCTTCCTCTGTAGCTGTATCCCGCTTGATACAGTACGGTATTCATTCCATAGGACAAAGCGCGGGCCAGAGAAAAAAGATGAAATATCCCTCTCCCGGCTAGTTCCTGCTCCAACGCTTCAAACAGGCGGGCGGTTACGGCATTTCCCCTGAAATCCGGAAGCACTGCGCAATCCGTCATTTCAGCGTGCCCTAATAAAGGATTGATATCTGCGCTGGCCGCGCCGATGAGGCGATCCTCATCAAACACGGCAAAATAAATGGTGTTTTCCTCCATCGTCTTTCTGATATATGAAGGATCAAAGACCGGCGTCGGGTAGGTGAGAAAAACGTTTTGATATAAGAGCGACAACCGGCTTGCATCTTTTGCTTCCGCTTTTCTGAGCGTCAGCGCTGTTTCTGTTTGGTTCATTCCCCGCGGCGGTTTTTCATATAACCTGTTCACAATCTCATCTTCTGATAAATATGAATCTGTCTGTCTCCGTTTCTCTGCAAGATACCGGACCATCACGGCGGCCTCTCGCCCCATGTAGTAGCCGTCTATGACACCCTCGGTAACAAACAGTCGCTTTAAAAGCTCCGGTTCATCACGCCGTTTGGCAAAGACAATCACCTTTTGGGCGTCTTCTTTTTCTGCTTCTGCTAAAACAGCCGGCACAAGCTCCGTTATGTTACCTTCATAGCGAATGACTCTGATCCGTTCATTAAAACGGTCAGCGTCTATCTCGGCGAATACGCCTTCACCCTTCAATTCCTTTATCAGCCGGGTCACCCCCCTCTGCAATACCGCACCATTCCATGATAAAGAGAGAAATGATTTTTGCCGCGTCAATTAATGCCGTGATTTCAATGTATTCATTTGCCTGATGAGCTGCTTTGACTTCTCCCGGGCCAAAGACAATGACCGGCGTTTGACCGGCATGATGCAGGAGTCCTCCGTCCGTTCCCCATGGAGAGGCTTCATGAATCGGTTTTTCCGCCTTAATTTTTTCATATGAGGATTCCAGGGAAGAAATTAACGGATGCCCGTCTTTCAGGTCATTTGGCAGCCACTGGGCCCCAAACCATTCGATCTCAACCGGATGGTGTTTAAACCATTCATCCTGATATTCTAAGTCTTTCAGCCAATTTGTGAGTTCTTCCTTAACGGTCTCTGGCTTTTCATTCGGAGCTATGCCGCATCTGCCTTCAATTGTGACCCGGTCCGCGACTGAAGACGGCCATGAGCCGCCGTGCACGGTGCCGATATTAATCGGAACGGGAATCGGAACATCCTGATAGAGCGGGTCCTTAATCCGGGCGTTGCGGACATTTTCCAGCTCTTTCAGGGCTGTAATGACGTGCAGGCTTTTTTCAATAGCGCTCACCCCTTCATAGCGGGTGCCGCCGTGGGCGGACAATCCCCTGACCGTAATGCGGAACCACATAGACCCTTGCTGCTTCACAAACAGCTTTAAATTAGTCGGTTCGGGAATGAGCGCCCCGTCAGCCTTGTAGCCTCTCATTACCGCCGATAACGTTCCGGCGCCGCCGCACTCTTCATCTACGACACTTTGGAACAAGACATCTCCTTTTAAGGTGACCCCGCAAGCATCAAGCGCTTCTAACGCAAAAAGCAGGGCTGTATTGCCTCCTTTCATATCGGTTGAACCGCGGCCGTATATTTTCCCATCCCTTTCAACAGCCAAAAACGGCTCATACGTCCATGCAGCGGGATTTCCTTCAGGCACGACGTCGATATGTCCGTTCAGTATCAGTGATCTTCCTCCGCCTGTTCCCTTTTTTACGGCAACGATATTCGGACTTTCGTTAAAGTCCTCCCGATCAGATATAAAATAAGGATGCTCTTTTAATTGTTTTACACTCGGCTCCCATACATCAATATCCATGTCAAACTGCCTGAGCTTTTCTAAAACGACAGCCTGAGCATTAAATTCTTTCCGATACGTGCTTTTTTCCCCTATCAGCCGTTTAAGCAGGCGCACCGCTTTTTCTGTGTTCTCCTCCGCCCACTCAGTGACTTGCTTTTCCAATTGATCCATGCACAGGCCCCCCTCTAAGAAAAACATTCATCTAAAATAACTTCGGCATCTGTTGTACGTATCACATCTTCTATTGTTGAGTCATTCAACAGCTCTTTTAAGACAAAGTTTCCTTCTTCTATGCTGAGCACAGCCTTCTCCGTAATAATGAGGTCCGCACAGCCCGCCGCCGTAAGCGGCAGTGAACAGCTGTCGACTAATTTAGGCCGGCCCTTTTGATCAGTATGGCTCATGACGACAACCACTTTTTTCGCGCCTTGAGCAAGCTCCATCGCTCCGCCCATTCCGGGCACTTTCTTCCCGGGAACGAGCCAATTGGCAAGATCGCCCGTTCGGCTTACCTGCAATGCGCCTAAAATTGTGATGTCAATCAAACCTTTCCTGATCATGGCAAAAGACAGCCCTGAATCAAAATAAGAGGCTCCCTTCACCGCACTGACAGGATAACCGGCGGCGTTGCACAATAGCGCATCCTCTTTTCCTCTCTCAGGGGTTCCGCCTATTCCGAGAACGCCATTTTCAGCCTGCAGCATCACCTCTGTGTCCGCCGGCAGAAAATTCGGCACCAAGGAAGGAATGCCGATGCCCAGATTGACGATCATGCCAGAAACAATCTCACGGGCGGCCCGCCTTGCAATCTGTTCTCTTTCCTCTATTCCCAAGCCCATTTCCACTTCACTCCTTCACTTTGCACGACACCTTCTACAAACACGCCAGGAGTTACAATATGCTCGCTGTCCAGTTCGCCGGCAGGGACAATCGTCACGGCCTCGGCGAATGTTCTTTTTGCAGCAGCCGCCATCAGCGGATTCATATTACGTGCGGTTTTGTCATATGTCAGATTTCCGAATTCATCAGCGACGTGCGCGGAAACAAAGGCAAAATCAGCTGTCAGCGCTTTTTCAATTAAATATGGCCTGCCATCCAGCATAACAGTGTCTTTTTTTTCGCAGACGGTTTTGTTATCAATCCCGATATCAGTTAAGATACCGCCGAGTCCCGCGCCCCCTGCCCGAATCCGTTCGGCAAGCGTTCCTTGAGGAGAAAATTCCACCTCCAATATTCCGTCAGTCATTTGTTTGCCGGCTACGGGGTTTGAGCCGATATGGGAAGCGATCAGCCTTTTCACCCGCTTATGAACGATGAGCGGGCCGATTCCGATTTCCGGAAACCCCGCATCATTACAAATGACGGTAAGCCCTTTGACCCCTCTTTCCAATATCGCTTCAATCAGTGACGGAGGAGAGCCGACTCCCCCGAAGCCGCCGAACATAAGGACAGATTCGTCATGAACATCAGCAATTGCGGCATCAATATCGACCGTTTTATTAAAAATAGACATTCAGCTCAATCCCTCTTCATCATTTTTTCAACTTGTGTTACGGTTTGTAAAAATTTGTCCGTCAGTTCTTCCAGCTCAGCATGCGAAATGGTAAACGGAGGAGCGATGATGACGGCATCCCCTTCGCCGCTGTCAATTCCAGGCTTGGCGGGGTAAATGAGCAGCCCCCGTTTTTTTGCTTCCTTAATAATATTTTCTGTAAGTGACCGGTTCTGAGGGAAAACCTCCTTCGACGATTTGTCCTTGACAAACTCGACCCCTAACAGCAGGCCCTTTCCGCGGACATCCCCGATAATCGTGCTTTGCTCCATCACATTTTCTAACTTCCGCAAAAGCACGGCGCCTTTTTCCTCTGATTGCCGGAGCAGATTGTGTTTCTCGATGTACCGCAGCACCTCAAGCGCCGCTCTTGCACAATACGGGTTGGCGCTGTACGTATGGCCGCTCATAATCAAACCTGAGCCCCGCTTTATGGTATCAATGATGTCATCAGACACAACGGCAGCCGCAATCGGCGCGTAGCCGGCGCTTAAACCCTTTCCGAGCACGGCGATGTCAGGCACGATGTTCCAATGCTCCGAAGCAAGCATTCGGCCTGTTCTCCCAAGCCCTGTCATCACTTCATCAGCGATAAACAATACCTGATGCCGGCGGCATACGTCCTGCAGCGCCTCATAATAGCCGGCCGGCGGAGTAATTGCCGCGCCGGCAGCCCCTATAATCGGTTCGGCTACAAAACCCGCGATAAATGAACCGCCGATCCGTTTAATGGCCGTTTCCAGTTCTGCGGCAGCAGCCTGCACAAATTCCTCTCCCTGTAACTCAGAACGATACAGATTAGGTGCTGAAACAGCGGGAAACCGTTCGATTAATTGTGTAAAACGGTATCTCCGTTCATAAAAACCTGATAATGAAAGCGCTCCCAAAGTTATACCGTGGTAACTGCTCCATCTTGATAAAAAGACGGATTTTTGGTACTGGCCTTTTTCCTGCCAATATTGAATGGCGATTTTCATTGCCGTTTCGACTGCCTCTGAGCCGCTGTTCACAAAAAATGACCAATTCAGCCGGCCCGGGAGATGATCGGCCAGAAATGAAGCCAGATCCTCGGCAGGTTTACTGGAAAACTGGGAGCGATACACGAAAGACACGGAATCAAGCTGCTCTTTTAAAGCCTCCGTAATGTCAACAGCCCCGTGGCCGATATTACAAGTCACCGCTCCGGATGATCCGTCAAGATACTTGTTCCCCTCCTGATCATACAAATATGATCCCTTTCCATAGCTGACAATCGGATAGACCGCGTCAAGCTCAGGTTTGATTAAATAGCTCCCCATATGTTCCACCTCGAAAAACCCTTTTGCTTCATTGTATGAACAGATGAATAGCGGCATTCTTATCCTCTGGAAAAGTTTTTTTCACGAAAAAAAGCCGCCCTTTGCAGGAAGGCTTTTTCCATTTCCTATATCAGACTAACAAATAAAAGCTGCACCAACGATGATTAATAAGATAAACAATACCACAATCAGCACAAACGTATTTGTTCCGCAGCCAAATCCTCCGTATCCATGACTGCCGCCGTAACCATAACCATATCCATATCCGTATCCGCACATACGAAAATCATCCTTTCTTCTTACGATATACGTCATTGTATGCGGGCCAAGACCCAATTGATTTATGCGAATGCCCAGTTATGTAAGAAAATAATGAAAAATCGTATGCATTCTCCGGAACCGTTTGAAGCCGAGTTTTTCATAAAAACCATTTACCCCATCCATGCCTGAGGCGACGAGATAAACGGTTTCCATACCGTTCAGCTTGGCTGCAGCCATCATTTCGCTCATTAATATTTTCCCGTAGCCTTTTCTTTGAAATTGATCCAAAATAGCGACTTCTTCAATTTTGGCGGTTTTTTCTTCTTTGTTTATGAAAAGCTCTCCGCAGCCAATCGGAATGGTACGCGAGGCGTCACTGTAGCAAACGACAAGCATAATCGTTCCGTTCTTATATAAAGGATATTTCCGCTGGAGCTTTTGTTCGGCTGCCGCCTCGCCAATATAAAGCGCGTCATAAATGTTCATGATCGATGATCCGTCAGCGAGGCTTTTTTCCGTTCCCCAAGCGGCGAGCGGATGTCCGGCCTGCTGCTTCCAATCCTCCAGCCCCCTTGCAAAAAACAGCTCATCCTCCACTACAAAGCCCTGCTTCACTAAGGTTTGTTTCAAAATGAGCGGAAATGTATGCAGCGAAGATGCTTTAACGTGAATATAATTGGTGTGAAGCATATTTGGAACGGACGAAAAAAACGGAAGCAGGCTGTCTAACGGAAATGTATGGTGCAGCTGAACAAAGTTATGCGAAAAAATCTGCGGCAGCAAAGGATCAGCATATACACTGTAATGATCAAACCTTTTAACGCCTGAAGTCAGTTCTATATATTGTTTCTCGGTTTTAGCAAATTGATCAGTCATGAAAGCTCTCCTTTTCCTCACATCCAACTGCATATCTCAACCCTTTGTGATATTGAGATTTCTTACAATTTCATCGTACACCGGATAAATCGGGTTTCCAATTGGTAAATGTTTAATCTTCTGAAAAGAAGTGGGTATCGGCCTCTGTTTGATAAAAAAACGCTTGACCACATCACCGCTGATCGGATGAAGAACACCCTGAACATATAAAAACAGCTCCCGTTCGATAAAAAACAAAATTCTCCCAGGAGGGTGATCAATACAGCCTGATCTCTCCCAGCCGATCGGCGGACCGTCCGGCAGCGCATGTAATTCTTCTTGCCCCAAAGGCACAATGTCTTGCCGTTTAAACTGGTAAAAGCGGAATGCCCGGTTTTCAATCAGCCTTTTTGCCCCTCCCTCGATATAGTAGACAGCATGATGATTCTGAACAAGCTGATAATTCGGAATGTTATTGCAGCTCTCCTCCTCATATTGAAATAAAAACGGATCTGGAATGACGACGGTTTTCCCTCCATATATCGGGCTCCACTGCTCCTTGACGGGACGCCTTTTATTTTGGTCAAGCTGATACACCTTTTGATCAGTACCTTTTACAAATGTTCCGTCGATTAATACAGCCGGAAGCGACTGGTACGTGTTCTGAAATGAATGAGGCGTTTTATAAGTGGTGTCTAACACTTCTTTTATCGGCAGAAATGGGGAAAATGTGTTTAGTCTCCCCCAAAAAATAGAGTCTCCGTGATTCCAATGTATGACATCTTCGTCCCAAAAGCTTCCGAACATTTCTTTCACGCGTCCGAGCAATGAACGGCGATGCATGACAGAACAGTGATCAACCTGAAAAGCCGCCTGATCAAGCACACGATCAGCAAAGCGGTAAAAATGAAATTGTTCTGCTCCGCGCTCATTTACATGAACAATCTTCTGACTGGAATATACCGCATCGCAATCGGGACAG
Source organism: Bacillus sp. YC2 (assembly GCF_019891195.1). Lineage (NCBI taxonomy): Bacteria > Bacillati > Bacillota > Bacilli > Caryophanales > Bacillaceae > Bacillus > Bacillus sp. YC2. The sequence goes on from NZ_JAHXDO010000009.1 coordinate 111,932, forward strand.
TTATTAAGGACTTCCGCCATACGGCTGAGCCTTTTCGGATGGTACTCAGTGTCATCTGTAAGGTAGGTGATATACTCCCCCGCTGCACGGGAAAGCGCATAATTAATCAATACGGCATAACGGGTTGATTTTAACCGTTCAGCAGGCTGAATAAAGCTATTATAGTAATGAATGCGGTGATCTTTTATATACGGGCTGATCGCAGCCGAGGTTTCTTCATTTGAATGATCATCCATTAAAAAAAGCTCCCAATTCTTGTAGGTCTGCTTCATGACACTTTCAATTGCCTTTTTAATGAGATCGGGCTTGTTATAACTCGTTAAAATGATTGAAACCTTCTTTTCCACTCCAAAGCCTCCCTCTATCAACGTAAAAAACGGCTCCGAGTGAGACAGAGCCTGATGAATTGTTATTAAAAAGCACCCCAGCTGACAATGCTTGAAATCGCTACATTCGATCTGGTGTTATTAAGCGGATTTTGAAAAACAGCCAAATCTGACAGCACTTCCTTTATAATCACGTTTTGCAGGGTGCTGCCATTGATCAGATTAACCCGGGGCACAGGAATACCAAGCTCTTTAGCCATCACCAGCTGCCGCCGCAAGTCTGAATGGTCTCCGGATTGCTGACGCGATAATAAAAGAAGCAGAAGCAGTACGAGATTACATTCCTGTTGACCATCCTCATGATTCACAGTTTCTTCTGAATCCAACACAATTCCTCTCCCCCATTTTTTAATCTATACAACGTATGTAGCTCTCTCACAATCCGCATAGGCAGACGAAGCATGATTCGAAATTTCAGCAGTTTCACTAAATAAGAAAAAATAACGGCAAAGCGGCATTCGACTTATACCAATCAGACAGATACCGAATATGAATAAACGTGAGGTTGAAATGGAAAAGGAGGTGTATGTCAACATGAGCGTTGATCGCTTACAGCTCAAAAAGGATCTGATTAAAACCCTTTTGGACCCTTTATTTAATAACAGCGCCAGCGGCACAGATGGAGGAGATAACGTGGAAAACAAGATTAAAGATTTATTGGAAGCAGCAGTTGACAGAAAAGTGGATGAAGCAGCTGCCGAAGACAGCCTCAACAGTCAATCCGTTCTGGGCAGCGGTATTTCATTAGCAGCAAGATGGATTTTTGCGAGAGTTGCGCCGGGCACTGTCATCAGCATCGTGATGGATTCAGGCGACATGATCGGTCCGGTTCAATTTGTAGCTTTTGATCAAGTTCACGGAATCGTTTTTGTCACACAGGAAAATTCAGTGACACCGGCTGGCTCTTCAACAACGTTGCTTGATGTCGATAAAGTCGAAAGTGTCACTTTCACTACGTAACAGAATATGAACGTTTTATATATCCGTTCGGGATATAAGGGCATTTACACGTATTTTGACCGCTGGATTGAGGAAGGCTTTTTACAGTCTTCCGTCCGTTTTTTTTCTGTTTCTGAGCTTCAGGCAGATACCATCCGCAGCATTCAGGTATTCAAGCCGGATTTTGCTTTTATGATGGCGGGTGACAGAATTCCGTCTGAATGGCTCACATGGCTGAAGACAGAACAGATTCCGGTTTATGTATGGCTGACGGAGGACCCTTTTTATTTCGATGTCAGTTTGAAAATCGCACCGCTCGCCGACGCAGTTTTGACCATAGATCTAAATGCTCTCGATGCCTACCGGCAAATGGGCTTACGGCATGTGTATTATGTTCCCATTCCCGTCAATCAGCGGCTCTTTAAAAAACAAGCGGCTGATGCTTCCCTTCATTCAAATCTGCTGCTGATCGGATATCCTTATCCGAATCGCGTGGAGCTGGTGAAGGAGGCGGCGAAGCTTCCGTATACACTCCGTTTAATCGGCAAGGGATGGCGTAAACATTTACCTAAAAAAATCGTCAAACAGCAAAATGTGCTCATAACGGATGAATGGATTGAACCGGAACATGCCGCGGTATATTATAACAGCGCGGATTTGATCTTGAACCCGCATCGTTCTTATCGGTTTGCGCTCAATCAAAATGAACGCGGCATTCAAAATATCAGTTTAAATACACGAAGCCTTGACATTGCGGCTTGTCAGGCATTTCAGCTGACAGACCTTCCTCCCGCACCCCCTTTTTCATCCTTTGTTTCTTACAGCGGGTTTACGGATTTTAAGGAAAAGACCAATTTTTATATGGCACATCCTGACGAACGCAAACAAATCGCGGCGCATAATTATCAGGAAACGGTGCCGGCTTATACGTATGACCAGCTTCCGGCCGTGCTTACGGGTATCCGCTCAAGGCTTTCCCATGAAACATTCTTCACATAAAAAAGCAGCTTATGCCAAGCTGCTTTTTTACAATGTTTTATTTTCCGCTTCTGTCCGTCAGTTTTCTCGGATCAACTTGTTTATTCACCGGCGGATGGAAGCCGATGTTGTCAGCAATTCTTTCCCACGGCACCAATTTAAAATTTTGGTTGGCCTTTTGCCCATGATCTATATTCTCCCCGTCCTGCGCGATGAAAACGCCGAACGGATATTTAGGTCCTAATCCGAAGCCAAGTACGTCAATTCCGTCTGTATCACTTGTGCCGTCTGTTTCAGGCCCGTCTGTTATGCGAAAATCCGCAACATACTTATGCTGCCCTTGTCTTTCATAAATTGTGTAACTGCTGCTTCCCTGGCTTGATGCCAGAAGATATCCTTTTCCGTCAGCGGCATAGTAAATTGTCAATCCTTCAATATCAGGGGTTAAATGCTTGCCGTCGGCACGGTCGATAATCGTTCCGTTACTGCCGCCCTCTGGCTCAGCGCTGAATTTCCAAATGGCCGCATCTTCTTCTGCAATGTAAAGATTGCCGTATTCGTCGTCTGCCGCCATTCCTTCTGTCTGAGAATTCATTTTAAACTCCCGGACCTTTTTTCCGGTGACATATCCTTTTTTGCCTTCCGTCAATTCGTATTGTTCAAATTCGCCCTGTTTCCCTGTCACTAATGCATAGAATTTACCTGTTTTTTGACTGTGATATAAGCTGAAACCGTAAACCTCGTCAATCGTTGTTGCAATCGGATGGCCAGGATCGGTAATGCTTTTTAATGTTCCGTTTTTCCCGTCAATGGCGTATACCTCGATTGAATTTTTCCCTTCAGACCGATTTGATGCTGCCGCAATATCGACTTTTTTTCCGTTTAAAGGGAAATCGTACCTGATATCGACATTGTTCAGCTTGCCGGCATTATAGGAATGAAGCATTTTCCCGTCTAGATTATAAACAACTAAGCCTGATTTTTTATTGGTTGTAATGAATTTGCTGTTTTCAGGAAATTTCGGATCAAGCCAGATCGCCGGATCATCGGCCGCGTCTCCGGCTGTGTCAACCGGTTCCGTTTCCCCCGCCGCCGTCACCGTAAAATGATGCGGATCGGACAGCTTATGCTTAGCCTGCGATGAAACCGCACCGCATGTAAGCATGAGTCCTGCTGCCGCAGTTAAGAGAAATGTTTTTGAATGGGTCATGTTTGATTCCTCCTTTAGTTAATGTACACTCTCATTGTAAAATAAATGCAGATTCTCCAGTGTAAAGATTTTGTGAAATTTGTCTGAACGTGAGGAAAGGTGTATCACGAAGAAAAAAGGGCGCGGACATAAATCACTTTGAATATTTAGTACATTGTTTTGTTAGTTTTCATTAACTGATCTATTAAACCGTTTGAGACAAAATGAAAGCGCATCAGAATAATGATTTTCTCTAATTTTTGATTTATTAGTTGCTTTCATTAACTCGCAGAAATTGTTCAACATATGATGCATGGTAGAGAAAGAAGAGTTGGAGGATAAGCCATGCCTAAACAGCAAGCAGTAGAGCTAAAACCGTTTTTTCATGATAAAACTGTTCTCGTCACAGGCGGGACAGGATCAATCGGAAGCCAAATTGTTAAACGCCTTTTGCTCTTAACACCTAAAGAAGTCATTGTATTCAGCAAAGATGACAGCAAACAATATGTGATGAAGCAAAAATACGCTGATGAAAAAAGACTGTCATTTGTGCTTGGGGATGTCCGTGACTACAGAAGAGTAAACCAAGTGATGAAAGGTGTTGATATTGTCTTTCACGCCGCTGCGCTGAAGCAGGTTCCGACTTGTGAGGATCACCCGTTTGAAGCCATTCAAACCAACCTTATCGGCGGACAAAATGTCGCAGAAGCTGCTTTGCTGCAAGAGGTGACGCATGTGATTAATATCAGTACCGATAAAGCCGTTTATTAGGATATTAACAATAATACAGAAAAAAGAAAGGGCTATTCTGATTTCTTCAGAGCCCTTTCAAACAATAACTTTGCTATTTCTTGATAAAACACTCCTTCATTTTCACTTCCATATGTCTGCTCAATAAACCTGATTGAATAATTTCTCCTTTGGACGACTTTTATGGTCTTCTTCTTGAATTCTTCATACTCCTCTGAAGGCATTAGATCAACCCCCGTTTGCACAGGAGTATTATATGTAGGGATATGGTTGTCTCTTGACTTTTCTTTCTTAATTAAATCATCATCATGAGGAAATCATTAAAGATTTGCATACGCGGTCAAATTCAATCATTGTTAAGCGTTAATTTGGGATGGGGAATCCTCCCCTATACCTCATTTACTTTTTTCACTCTCAATGAACAATCCGGTGATGTATTTGGTTATTTCCTGGTCAACTCAACCAGTTTGATGTACTGTTATGCTTTTGACATTACCTTTACCATTCCTAAAACTGTCTTATCCTCAATCATTAAGCAGTACCGGCACCTAAAGTACAGCTGAAATCATTTACTTTCTGACGGTTAAGGCGGTATTGTATTCTTCACTTTCTCTCAATAAAATTTTAACGAATAGATTCACAAATTATCCTCATATTTCAAATGTTTAACATGTTATACTTGCGTTGTACTACAATCAAAACCTAGGGGGTAATTCTTATGAAAAAGTTTTACAAAGGATTGATTGTCTCAGCTTTATCGATTTCGGCATTGGCTTTTCCGACATTTGCGACACACGCATCTGCGCAGGAACCGGTAAGGTCTGATCAAGTTGTTCAGCTGGGCAGTCCTGTAGGAACAGTTGACTATCATATGCTAAGAAACTCTAATGTCTCCTTACTAAATGGTTATAAGCGCTGGGAAATAGTATCTGGAAGCAATCTTATAAGCATTAGTGCCAATGGAGTAGTGTCGTCCCACTCTTCACAATGATAATTATGTTATTTTTAAAATCACCGTTGAGGCTCGGTGATCATAAATTCACTTCTTTTATGAAACGATTTATTCTATATTTTTTTGATGTCCAAATAAGAGGCTCTAAAGAAAAGAGGCTCTTATTTATTATTCAGTTCTAGTATAACTTCGCCTCATTGTTCTTTAATGACTATGACTGTGATGAGTACCATGCTTATAATGTTTTTTGTAACTATGACTGCTCCTGCCATTGTTCTTCTTTTTCAGTTTCTTTAATTCTGATTCTTTTACCCACCATTTTGTACCCTTATCAGATCCATCTGAAAGTTGCACTCGAATCATTTCTTTTTTATCGTCGGTCTTAATTACTTTGATTTCTTGCTTTTTGTTTAATTTATAGAATGTAACCCCATCTGCATTAAACGCCCCATCATTTTCAGCTATTTTCCAGTGGTTAATGGTGTCGGCACCATAGATCGTTTTGGCTATCTTAAATTTGTCCCCTGTTTTATAGCTGCTGCATGCAGATAACATCAATAAGACTGCAATAAATAAACTTATAATTTCCAGCTTTTTCATCACAACTCCCCTGTCCCATTTATGTAATATTCTAATCAAATATTACGTTAAGAGTTATGTGAAAGTTTCATAGTAGAGAAGATAAAATAACAAGTTTTATATAAATGTTTCACTCTAAAACCCTCCATCCTCATTCTGTTTGAAGGAATAAAGATTTTGAAAAGGACTTGACGTTCAGATTCGTAATTATAGTTTCTGAACCTTTAAATCATGAGGATGGATTGAATATACACTTCTTTTAAGATATAAAAAAGATCGGCAGATGCACGACATCTGACCGATCTGTAATAGAATAGCTTCTTTATAGAATCTGCTTCACAGCATTCCATTTGATTCTAAAGGATTTGTCATTAAGTTTGTCGGATGAATCGAGATTCAACGTCATTGTTTTAAGTTTACATCAATAACGTTATAAAAGGCATTAGAGGTGTCCGCAACATCCCACACACCTAGAATGACGTGATAACCGCTGCGATCAGTTGGTACGAAAATCTTATGAGAAAGATTAGTGTCAGCCTTTGAACCATCGTGATTGACAGTTCCAATTAATTCAAACTCATCTCTTGTCAAAGGTTTATTGGGATTCCAATTTTTCTTGGTTATATAATAGTGCCACTTTGATGTGGCGTGAGGCGCAGTATAGTGCCAAGTAAAGGTATTCAGACCTCCGCGCAAGTCTTGTTTTACCCAATAATCTGCAGTCTGCCTGTCTAACCCAAAATCAATTTGACCAGAGCCTCCATTTGCCGACGCAATTTTCCCATCTGGCGGACCCGCGGATGGGAAACCTTTTGGCCCTTCTACTGATTGCGGATTATCAATTACAGAGCCATATTTTTGTGCAGCTGCCGTCCAACCGAGGGTTTGTTTTTCTAATGATCCCATGTACGCTCTGCTGGCGGGTTCTTTTATGTACCCGTGTGCAGATGCATCCCCTGCAAATAAAGTTGCACCAATACCTAGAGCAGCTGTCAAAATAACGCCTTTGATAAAACCCTTCATTACCAAATCATCCTCCCTTTGTAAAATTTTCTCTCTCCTATTATAGTATTCATTACGTGTTGTGTAATTTCCTTCTATATTTTTGACATTGTAAAACCCATGTGTCCAGTCCAGGACAGTGAACTTCAGGCTGCCGTTCATTTACGCCCCTTTTTTGTGATTTTCGCTTAACAAAGGTTATTTGCTACCATTCATCCGGTTCATCATGCTCAAAACCATAAAAACCTTTTATCCAAACGTCTCCGCATCCAGCTCTTTTAGTGATCTCTAAATAATGATTTCTGTTCGCATCGGCTTTCACCTGGTCTGTTGCACTTAGATTTAAATGGTTATCGGTGAAATTCTTCTCGCTAAGTGTAAAAGCATAACCTGCTAGAGTAATTCGCTGCAGTTTAAAATTCAACGTGCAGCCTTCAGCATTGTAAATGGTAAACCTGTAGCCCAGCTTAGTCGGCCAATAATCAAGATTTGTGTCATCAGACATAAAGAATCCGGTTTCATTTTCTGTCATTAGAATGCTTATCTTCTGCTCATCTTTTGTAATCTTCGCTGATACATCCCCTATGCTCAAAATCCACACCAATAAGACAGCAGCTGCACTCAAAACAATTTTCTTCATCTCCACTCCTCCTTTTCCAAATTATACAATATATAAGAAAAAGAGTATGTGAACAATCGGAGCTCTTAAAACAACGCGGACATTCTGATATGATTGATGTCCGCGTTTTAAGTCAAGGTTAGTGAAAGCTTTGCCTCTTCATCTTTTAAATTCACCTCATTTATGGTGCAAAGTTTAAGAGAAAACGTCACATTCCCAGTGAGTCTTTGAGAAAAGCTGTTACATATTCGACATTGGTTATTTTTTTGTTGCATTCGCTGCTATCGGCGCAAATCAGATTTCCGATGGCCTTGTAGTAATCCGGGTTTTTAGATTGTTTCGCTTTTGTTACGGTGGAAAAATAGACAACTTGGCCAAAGGAATTACAGAAGGAACAAACATTATGTTTACTAGTCGGTGCAAATTTACATTCAATGCCGACCATTTTTCCGTCCAGCTCATATATAATAAATTTTTTATTGGATCTTAGATCGTTCCAGCTTAAATAGGTCAGCTGGCTGTGATCTATCTTTGATAAATCAGGCAGCTTTAATTTTTTATGTTTCGGAAACATTTTTTTCAGCTGTTGCTCGGTGATTTTTGGAAAGGGAATCACAAAGGCTGAAAGCCGCTGGATGTATTGGTCATATTCGGCATCTGTTTTCAGCCTGGAAACATCCAGCAAATCTTGCTGATCCAATGTTGCATGTGGAATAAGATCCGAGATTTTGGCATTGGCTAAATCGATCACAGCAGCCAAAACGGTTGGGGCAACATTCTTCTTTTTACTGTCCTTAATCAACTCAATCTGTTTTTTTATAAAATTCAAATGTTCATTTTTAATAAATTTTTCGGTCATTACTTGACTCTCCTATCATCCTCTTTACACTTATTTTAAAAAATGCAGCGAGTTTCTGAAATGGAGAAAATGACTTAGAAACGTTTTTTACATAAAAAAACACTGATGAAAATGCTTCATCAGTGCTTTTCCCTTACTTTTTATGTGAATAAACAATTTTCTTAATGGTTTCGATTGAAAGGTAATATTCCTTCGCTAATTGCGGGATATCGGTGCCGCTAATAAAAGAATTTCTAATGTCGGCATTACGGCGGTCAAGCAGCTGTCTCCCTCCACTTGAAGTACCCCATTTCCGATGCTCCGTTTCCAGCTTGGGAATGTAAAGGGTTTCCCCCTGAATATACTTTTGAATTTCCACGATTAGTTTTTCAGGTAACACTTTATTTGCATTCATATATTTCAATTTTGCCCGCTCCTTATTTTGATTTTTAAAAAAATAAGGTGCAAAGCCAAAATATCAGAAAAGCTTATCAGCGATAAAATGAAATGTTTCGCCCCATGCAAAGTATCGCCTTTCCAATAATAGGCTTTGCATGAGTGGAAGAAGTACCAGAAAATCTTAAGTGATTCTCCATCTGTATTCACCCCCTTTCATTTATATGACAGCGAATTTTTTATAGGAATGGCTTGCCTACTCATTGAACGAATCATCCGGCTCCACAGAAAATAGTAATACCTCTGCCATCACGAAAAAGTAAACCTTTAGGCGATACGGCCATGTGAAAATGAAAATAATGGAGGCAAAACCGTCATATTTTTAGAGAGAACTGTTTATTTTAAAGATGAATGTGGCTCAATTATTGAAAAAGATAAAACTCAACCGATCAATTTCAGAAATGGTGAGGCCAAACAGAAAAGAATGGCCGGCTTACAAAGCTTACTGATATAATAATCAGTTTTACTATCAAAACACAAATCGAGAGGTGTGTTTTTTTGGAGTTAAAGAATATTATAAATTCATATGATATCACAAATATTCTCGGGTATCTCAGACGTTCGCGACAAGATTTGGAACGTGAAAAAAGAACAGGCGAAGATACACTCACAGAACAAAAAGAGCTGATGAACAACGTTTTAGCCGCAACTCAAATCCCATACGAACTAAGAATGGAGATCGGTTCAGGTGAAAATATTGAAGGCCGGCCTGTTTTTAAAGACTGTTTAAAGGATCTTGAAAATGGAAAATATCAAGCGATCGCAGTCAAAGAAATCACCCGTCTAAGCAGAGGAAGCTATAGTGATGCCGGACAAATTGTTAATCTCCTTCAAAGCAACCGCCTGCTCATTATTACTCCTTATAAAGTATATGACCCAAGAAACCCTGTAGACATGAGACAAATCCGTTTTGAGTTATTTATGGCCAGAGAAGAGTTTGAAATGACAAGAGAGCGAATGACAGGAGCTAAATACACTTATGCCGCGCAGGGGAAGTGGATATCCGGTCTGGCTCCGTATGGCTACAAATTAAATAAGAAAACATCACGACTGGAGATAGTTGAAGAAAGAGCAAAAGTGGTTCAATTAATCTTCCATCTCTTTTTACACGGATTGAATGGAAAGGATTACAGTTACACAGCAATCGCTTCTCACTTAACACATTTACAAATCCCCACTCCAACTGAGAAAAAGAAATGGAATCCATACACCATTAAAGCGATTCTTCAAAATGAAGCATATATCGGTACTGTTAAATATAAAGTCAGAGAAAAAACAAAAAACGGTAAAAGAACAATAAGGCCTGAAAAGGAACAAATTACAGTTCCAGATGCACATCCCCCTATCATTGACAAAGACCAATTTGGGCAGGTACAAACAAAGATTGAAAACAAAATTCCCCTTCTTCCTAACAGAAAACGTTTTGAATTAAATGAACTGGCCGGTGTATGTACTTGTGCTGAATGCGGTTCTTCATTGTCTAAATACGAAGCCGAAAGAAAGCGCCGAAAGAAGAATGGTACAGAAAGTATTTATCATGTGAAATTACTTCGATGTAAAAATAACAAGTGTATAAATGTCAGATACAATGATGTTGAAGAGGCGATTTTTGATTATGTAAAGTCTCTAAAAGCATTAAATGATACCGACCTTTCAAGACACATCCAATCAATAATTCATGCACATGAAAGCAAAAAGAACATGAAATCAAAAAAACAAATGAATGAACAATTCGAGCAGCGTAAAAAGGAGCTTCAACAAAAGTTGAATTTTATTTTTGATAAATATGAAAGCGGCATTTATTCAGATGAAGTTTTCTTACAAAGAAAGTCGGCTTTGGATCAAGAAATTCAAGAACTTCAAAAAGCTAAGGATGAAATTAATGGCTTAGCCCATATTAAGTCAGGAATCGATCTTGATCAGTTTAGAGACAATATGCAAACTGCTGTAGAGATATATAAAACTTCTGAAAGCAAAGAAGAAAAAAACAAGCTCCTTAGAATTATCCTTCAAAAAGTAATTGTCAAGATGACTGCCAAGAGAAAAGGCCCGGCCCCAGCTCAGTTTGAAATTCTTCCTATTCTCAGGTTTACCTTTTTAACAGGAGATCCTATTCTGATTGAACAAACTCATTGTTGATATCCTAAAAAACCGATAAAGCCGTTTCCCCGGTAAACACAATGGGAGCCACTAAGCTTTTGTCCGAGAAACTGTTCCATCAGGCGAACCATCATGTCCAAAACCGGGGGACGGTGTTTTGCTCGGTTCGTTTCGGCAATGTGCTCGGTTCACGCGGTTCCGTTATCCCTATTTTATTTGCACAGATGATGGCAGGCGGTCCGCTCACCATTACCGACAAAAACATGACAAGGTTTTTTATGTCGATTGATGACGCGGCAACCTTAACTTTACAATCCGCAGCAATCACAAAGGGCGGAGAAACGTTTATTTTCAAAATGGAATCATTAATGCTTGAAGAACTGCTTCACGGCTTTGAAGAATATGCCGCACAGCACGGGCTCCCGCGCCCTGCCGCTGTTGAAGTTGGAAAGCGGCCCGGTGAGAAGTTCCATGAAGAGCTGATCTCCCCTCACGAAACAGAATCTTTGTATGAATGGGGCAATCTATACGCGATATTGCCAGATCCTGCCAAACACCCGGAATTTAAGAAAGTCGGTCTGACTGGATATCAATCTGATCAAGCTCCGCTGATTACAAAAGACAGAATAGCGAAGATTATCGAATCATTGCATGAAGAAAAAAAAGCGTAGAAAAGAGACCTGTCTTCAAGGCAGGCCTCTCTTTTGAGCCTTACTTTTCAAATAAATGCTGATAGGCTTCATAGCCTTCTTCTTTCAGCTTGCCTTTCGGAATAAAACGCAGCGCGGCGGAATTAATGCAATAACGGAGGCCGCTTGGACCCGGGCCGTCATTAAACACGTGTCCCAGGTGGGAATCGGCTGTTTTGCTTCTTACTTCCGTACGGATCATGCCATGGCTCGTGTCCAGTTTTTCTTCGACCTCTTCATCCTCGATCGGTTTAGTAAAACTCGGCCAGCCGCAATGAGAATCAAATTTTTCCTTAGAAGTAAATAGAGGTTTTCCTGATATAATATCAACATAAAGCCCCTCTTCCTTATGGTCCCAGAATTCATTCTGAAACGGAGGCTCCGTTCCGTTATTTTGAGTGACTTCATACTGCATCCGGTTTAACGATTTAATCTTTTCTTCTTTATTAAAAGCCATGTTATTTACCTCCCCAATGCTCATTCAGAAAGCCTTGGCGGCCTGAACCCACGCGATAGTGCCCGTAATGCTCAGGGTTTTTCTTATAAAAGTGCTGATGGTAGCCTTCCGCTTCATAAAAAGGTTCAGCCTTTAAAATTTCTGTCACGATCGGCTTTTGAAAGATGCCGCTTTCTTCAAGCCGTTTTTTAGATGCTTCAGCAAGTTTTTTTTGTTCTTCATTATGGCAGTAAATTGCCGCTGTGTACGAACTTCCGCGGTCGGCAAACTGGCCTCCCGCATCAGTCGGATCGATTTGCTGCCAAAACAGTTCAAGCAGCTTCTCGTACGAATAAACGTCAGGATCGAATGTAATCTGAACGGCTTCGCGATGGCCGGTCGTTTCACTGCACACTTCCTCGTAGGTAGGGTTTTCAGTATGGCCTCCTGTATAGCCGGATACCACTTTTTTAATTCCCGGCTGTTCGTCAAACGGTTTTACCATGCACCAAAAACAGCCTCCTGCAAATGTGGCGATTTCTTTTTTTTCTGACATACGGGTGCCTCCTTTGTTCATACGTGGTATTATTACATTATAGCATGTATAAACATAATAAAAATAATTCTGCTTTACCCTAGGAATACCTAAGCCGAATGCCACGCTGATTACATATTGGAGGTTCATGATTTGAAAGTAAGAACACAAATGATGTATGATATGGAAGCTTTGCTTCGAAAAGTGTTTAAGCAAATCAGAAATGAAGTTAATGAAATTCTAGATAAAGAGCTGTCTCGGAACGAATTTACGATTTTGCGAATCCTCAGCGAACAAGGCCCGAAAAAAGTAACGGAATTCGCCCCTATTCTTGAGGTCTCAGCAAGCCACATTACCGCTGTTACCGATGCTTTAGTAGAGAAGGAATGGATTACGCGCATCCGCTCAAAAGAGGACAGACGAATTATCAGAATCCATATTACGGAATCCGGAGAGAAAATTGTCGATCACTTCAACCAGAAAAAAACAGAGTATTTCTTTAAACGGTTTGACTGCTACTCTGACGAAGAGCTTGCGACGTTAATCAGGCTGTTCAGCAAACTTGACAAGAAACGCTGAAATAAAAAAACACAAATCCCTCTGCGGATCTGTGTTTTTTTATGAGAACTTATTGCTTCGGATGATAGTATGAAAATTCAATCTCATCCGTATCAAGGTTGATTTTATCCGCCTTTACATACATGCCGTTATCTAATGGCATTTCCGACAGGCGCACTTCGATGCTTTTATCGCTCGGATGGACGTGCACAAATGACGGCAGTTCGTAGAAGCTGTCCATATAATTCAGGACAAAGCTGATTGGCAGGCTCAATTCGCCTAAAGAAAATTTCGTTACTTTAAGCATAACGTCTCCGTTTTTCTGAACGGATGGTTCAAATGTGACAACCGCATTAATCGATGTTGAGAATGCCTTGATTTTTCCCGCCACGTGCACATCGTTATTGATGTCCACTTTGTAATCAAGCTGGTTTGACGCCTTTTCTTTTAAGTACGCATTCACAAACGCGGCAAGAGATTCCTTCGAGCTTGTAATATGAAAGCCGTACTCGCTTTTTGTCTGATCCTGTATTTTCGCCTGCTCTCCCGGCATGACCGTCAATGTCACAATCACGGCGGCTGCGATGACATTTAATGCGAGAAGAACAAAAAACAGCAATTTCCATTTCTTCATCATTTCACCCTATTCTGCTGGTAACCCTTCTTTTTCCATTATTCCATACAATCGTTTTGCTATTAATGAATATCCTTTTGCATTCGGATGAAAATCATCATCCTCCGAAATTCGTTTGCTGTCGCTTTTCTTACTGAATAAATCTTCGACATTCGCCACAGCTGCATGAGGATCTTTTTTCAGCTCTTTTTCGGCAATTTGATTCCAGTCGGTTACGACTCCGTTAATCTCTTTCAATTCCGGCAAAGTAAATATGAAAGGATTGTACATGCTGACATACATCAGCTCAGCATGCTGATTATATTTGCGGATTTTTGATATGATGGCTTTAAACCTATTTTCAAAAGGTTTTTCTTCCTCTTGAAACGGCTGAATCGTCAGCTGCATAACATTTTGGCGAAGCACCTTCATTAAATCATTTCCGCCGATTGTAAAAAAGATGTAGTCGGCGCTTTTTAATGATTTCTGTACGTTTTTATCGTCGAGCTTTTTCAGCAAGTCAACCGTCCGGTCCCCTTGCACCGCATGATTTTTGATGTCTACCTTTTTCACATGTCCCTTTGTCTTGAGAGAGTCTGCTACCTTGCCGACATACCCTAAACCGTCAGGGTCTCCTACTCCCTCAGTCAATGAATCACCGACCGCGGCAATGACAATGTGATCTTTCGTTTTCGGTTCTTCAGCTTCAGAACCGGTCCGCTGGACAGAACAAGCGGATAAAAGCAACGCCAGTCCGGCGATTAATGAGAACATTCGCAGCTTCAATCTAGTTGCTCCTTCCCCGTCTACTAGTGGAAAGTGTAACATGTTTTTTGAGATTTGAAAATGTCTAATCTGCCAGTTTACTTGAGTGTCTCAGCCGCTTTTACATCTGCAAGAATATCATCGTACGGAATGTCCTGCATTCCATTATAGTCCTTAAGCACTTTGCCGTCCGGGCCGACTAAATAAAAAGCGGTTTGGTGGATGACCTGGTCCTCTCCTTCCAGCTTTTTAACGGTTGCTTTAAAACTGTTATACGCAAATTCTTCAATCTCTTTTTGGCTGTAGCCGGTCAGGAAATCCCAGTTTTCAAAAGAGAGCGGGTATTTGGCCGCAAATGCTTTCAGTTGTTTCGGCGAATCATTTTTTGGATCTACACTGAACGAAACAATTCGGACATCCAGGTTCTCAGCCTTCAGTTTCTTTTGAAGTTCTGTCATATGGGCGGTCATCGGCGGGCAGACCGTTTTGCAATTTGTAAAAATAAAGTCGGCAATCCAGACTTCCCCCTTTAAGCTTTTCAAAGATACCGTTTTTCCGTCTTGATTCTGGTATGAAAACGGCTCGATTTGATAGTTCAGCGGATCTTTTATTGCCTGTTCTCCGCAAGCGCATAAAAGCAGCAAACAAAAAACGCCAGCCATACTTTTTACCCGGTTCATCCTCATTTCCTCCCATCATTTAAAACGCTTACAACAAACAGCGGAACGCACAAAAAAATTCCCGCGCCTCCCTTTTATAAAGGAAGGCGCTAAGGAATACCAGCACCGTCATGCGTTGTGTTTTAACATCTCTTGATTGAAAACGGCCTCATAATCTTTCCACTTCATACGGCGCTTAACATACTGTCGGAATGAATACACTGTTCTCACACTTTGTGAAGCAAAAACTTCTCTCAAATAAAGCTCAAGATGCTGATGAATTTGAAAAAAATAATGTTCACCTTCCGTGACAACCGGTATGTCTGTCACTTTTACCTGAATCCCGTCCCGTCTTTTGAACTCTAGGCTTTTGAGTAACAAAATATCAATCCTTCTTTTTCGATTGTTTTCTTTTCATTATATACAATCTGATAAATCGTGTCTGTCATTTTGTGCGCCCGCTGCGAAAAAAAGTGTCAGATTAACAGATGGAACAGATCCTGATCTTTATTGACCTCTACATAATGAAAGCCTTTTTTATTCATCCGGGCAATGAGAGCGCCGTAATCTTCCCGGTGCTGAAGCTCAATGCCGACTAAAGCCGGCCCGCTGCTTTTATTGTTTTTTTTCGTATATTCAAAACGGGTGATGTCATCGGTCGGGCCGAGCACCTCATCAAGGTATTCGCGAAGCGCTCCCGCCCTTTGCGGGAAATTGACGATGAAATAGTGCTGAAGCCCCTCATAAATCATCGAACGTTCCTTCATTTCCTGCATTCTGCCGATATCATTATTTCCCCCGCTGACCACGCAGACTACATTTTTGCCTTTGATTTCTTCCTTGTATAAATCCAAGGCTGACACGGATAAAGCACCCGCAGGCTCAGCCACGATGGCGCATTGATTATATAATTCGAGAATCGTGCTGCACACTTTTCCTTCCGGCACAAGCAGGACATCATCAACGACAGCTTCAAGTGTCTTAAAGGTTTCAGCGCCGATTTTTTTCACAGCCGCTCCGTCGACAAATTTATCGATTTTATCAAGTTCAGTGACTTGTCCGGCTTTGTTGGATTCAAAGTATGAGGCAGCGCCCTTCGGTTCTGCCGCTATGATTTTTGTGTCCGGCGAAATGTTTTTCATGTATGTTCCGATCCCGGAAAGAAGTCCGCCTCCCCCTACGCTAGCAAAGAGAAAATGCGGTTCAACGTCAATGTCATTCAGGATTTCAATTGCCACCGTTCCCTGCCCGGCCATTACGTCCGGATCGTCGAACGGATGGATGAACGTGCGGTTTTCTTTTTCGCAGCATTCGACTGAACTTTGATATGCATCATCAAATGTGTCACCCGTCAAAATAATCTCTACAAATTCTTTACCGAACAGCTCCACTTGGGATACTTTTTGTCTCGGTGTGGTGGACGGCATGAAAATCTTTCCGTGTATGCCGAGATGTTTGCATGAAAATGCAACTCCCTGCGCATGGTTTCCCGCACTGGCGCACACGATCCCGTTTTCGGTCTGCTCGTTTGAGAGCTGCCTCATTTTATTATAGGCCCCTCTAAGCTTAAATGACCTGACCACCTGCAAGTCTTCTCTTTTTAAGTAAATATTACATTCATATCTCTCAGAAAGTCTGTCATTTCTTTGCAAAGGCGTATGTATCACAACGTCCTTTACATTTTGGTGCGCTTTTAAAATGTCTTTTACTTGGATGAGAGAGTATTCTTTAAGCAACGGTTTCATTTACAGAGTCCTTTCTTATTTTAAATCCCTATTTAATATGCCATTATAACACGAATATTCAAATAATAAGATAATTATTTGAATTTCGCAAATAAAAATAAGTGAAACGATTGATAAAGAAAAGGTGTTTTCCGTCGTTTAGGCATGTTATACTTAAACCAATAAGAACCAAAAGGAGCCAATTCATGACTGTTATTGCACATACTGATCTTTTTCATCAATTAGTCGGCGAGCATAAATCCTTTTTAGAGGCGAAACGATTGGCCTCCCAATTCGCGCTGTCCGACCTTCCCGTTTTTATAACAGGCGAAGTCGGAACTGGAAAAAAACAAATGGCGGCAGCCATCCACCATAAATCAGCCAGAAGCAGCGAATCCTTTATTACCGTTTATTGCAGCCAGAGCGCTGAACGGCTTGAACACGAGCTGTTCGGCGCTGACGGAGCCTTGGAAAAGGCATCCGGCGGGACACTGTTTTTATGTGAAATCGGAGACATGCCTCTTTCCGTGCAGGCCCGCCTTCTTTGCACATTAGACACTGAGCCTTCCGCCCGCATCATCTCAAGCAGCACAACACTGCTCACAGAAGCCGCAGCCGACAGCAAGTTCAACAAGGATTTGTTTTACAGGCTTAATGTGTTAAGCCTCCCGCTTCCCGCTTTATCTGAACGAAAAAGTGACATACCGCTCCTTTTACAGTATGTTCTGGCAAAAATGGGGCATCATTTGCATATTGATCCGTCGGTTTACCCGCTCATTGAGCAGCACACCTTTAACGGCAATATCAGAGAGCTCCAAAATGCAGCATGCTATATGGCGGCAGTCTCTTCCGGCGGCACGATTTATCCCGAGGACGCTCCTCCGGATATCCGAGACAGCCTGACGGCAAAAGCGGCTAAGAAAAAAGAAAAACGGCTGACTCTTATGGAAAAAGAAGAATTCCTGTTCATTTTGGAATCGATAAAAGACTTTAATACAAAAG
Source organism: Bacillus sp. YC2 (assembly GCF_019891195.1). Lineage (NCBI taxonomy): Bacteria > Bacillati > Bacillota > Bacilli > Caryophanales > Bacillaceae > Bacillus > Bacillus sp. YC2. The sequence goes on from NZ_JAHXDO010000009.1 coordinate 129,701, forward strand.
GAGAAGCCGCCAGCAGGCGGAGCATCTCCGAGCTGAGCAAAAACAGCTCAACGCCGTTAACGCCCCAGCAGGTCAGAAACAGGCTTGATTACTTGGAAAAAGTAAACTATGTCACAAAAGGGCGCGGACGCGCGGGTACAAAAATCACATTAGAGGGTTTAGGGTTTTTACAGTCGCTGAAAAAACAAATCCTGTAAAACAAGGGGGACATTTGATTGTTCACGATAAAAGAAGAAATTGCAAATGCCGTTACACACGGAATCGGTGTTTTGTTATCGATTCCGGCGCTTGTCTTTTTAATTATTTTTGCGGTGAATTATGGTTCCGCTACGGATATCGTCAGTTTTTCTATCTTTGGCGCCTCCATGCTGCTGCTTTATCTCAGCTCCACTCTTTTGCACAGCATTCAGCATAAAAAAACGAAGGACATTCTTGAGATCATTGATCATTCCGCTATTTACGTATTAATAGCCGGCACATATACGCCCTTTTTGTTAGGGCCGCTGAAAGGCACACTCGGCTTAACGCTTTTGATTATTGTGTGGTCGCTTGCAATCGGAGGCATCGTATTTAAAATTTTCTTCGTGAAGCGGTTTATCATTTTTTCAACGCTTGTATATTTGCTCATGGGCTGGCTCATCATCATTGCTATTAAACCTTTGTACGCCTCATTGTCAGGTCCCGGCTTCAGCCTCCTGTTACTCGGCGGCTTATTATATTCTGCAGGGACGATCTTTTATATATGGAGGAAAATCCCGTTCCATCACGCCATTTGGCACAGCTTTGTATTAGGCGGCAGCGCCTCGATGTTTTTCTGTATTTTATTTTATTGCGTAAAAGTGCCGTTTCTCTGATATAAAAAAGCACAGCCTCTCGAAAAATCGAAGAGGCTGTGCTTTTTTTATGCACGCAGCTGTTTTTGAGCAGCCGGATAACAGGCAGGCTTCACATGTAATTCAATATCAGCCGTTTTCAATCGTTTAAAAAATCTGCCCCGTAAAAGCTTATCCGTACCTGACGTTTCGACATTCACGATCGGAAGCCCGAAACGCAGCGCCAGTTCCTCCGGATTGATCTTGCCGTCTTTAGAAAGAATGAGGCTTTGCCCTTTTTCGAGCCGGTCGGTCACATCTTCAAGCACGGTGTCTTGGCTGTCTCCGCCGGAAATAACCCCCATAAGCTTCAGCCATTTTCCGAGAAGCGGGATGCGGAAAGCTTTCTGATCAGCGATGAAGCTCGCGGGCTCTTCAAGGTGCCCCGCAAGCAAAACAAGTTCAGCCAGGCGTAATTGAGGATGAACGTACAATACAGGGCCGCTTGGTATCGGTTTATCATGGTAGATGCTGATTACAGACCCCGAAACGTCAATACAGCCTCTCATAAACGCTTTCGGCCGCTCATAAACCAAACTCATCTGCTTTTGATAGGAAAGCCGCGGATCAAGCAATTTTTGATTGGCATATTCCTGAATGTTTTTGATAAGCATGAATACAACGTACATTACAAGACAGCTGTAGCGAATCAATTCTTGTCCCCCTGCTTTACATCAATTCTTTTTTTCGTACACAAGGTACTCATAGTCGTAAGGGTTTTTTTCATCCTTTACTCCCTGCTTGCGGGAAATCAGTTCCCATTCACCTTCATTAAATTCCGGGAAATAACGGTCTCCGTCAAACGCATGGTGAATTTTTGTCATATAAAGCCTGTCCGCATAAGGAAAGAGCGCACTATACAGCTGGGCGCCGCCGATAACAAAACACTCTTCCCTTTCCGGAATAAGCTTCAGCACTTCCTCAGCCGAGCAAGCCGTCGTGCAGCCCGGAAATAAAGATCCGTCCTGCGAGGTAACGACGATATTGTGCCGGTTTGGAAGCGGTCGTCCGATCGACTCAAACGTCTTGCGCCCCATCACAATGGTGTGTCCTGTCGTCACTTTTTTGAAATATGCAAGATCATTCGGCAGGTGCCACGGCAAATCGTTATTTTTTCCGATCAGTCTGTTTTCATCCATTGCAAAAATAAACGAAATCATACGCTGACAGCCCCTTTAATATGAGGATGCGGATCGTAATCCTCTAAAATAAAATCTTCAAATTCAAAGCCGAAAATAGAATCAACACTGCGCGCAAAGCGAAGCTTCGGCAGCGGGCGGACATCTCTTGTCAGCTGCAAATTCACCTGCTCCTCATGGTTTTGATAAATGTGGACGTCTCCGAACGTATGAATAAACTCACCCGGTTCAAGACCCGTCACATGCGCGATCATCATTGTCAAAAGCGCATAAGACGCAATATTAAACGGGACGCCGAGGAATACATCCGCCGAGCGCTGATAAAGCTGGCACGAAAGCTTTCCATCCGACACATAAAACTGAAACAGGCAATGGCACGGCGGAAGCGCCATTTGGTCGATCTCTCCGACGTTCCAGGCGCTGACGATTAAACGTCTGGAATTCGGGTTCGTTTGAATGTCATGAATCAGCCGGGAGATTTGATCGATGGTTTCCCCGTCTGCTCCGCGCCATGAACGCCATTGAGAGCCATAAACCGGTCCGAGCTCTCCGTTTTCATCCGCCCATTCGTTCCAAATACGGACCCCGTTTTCCTGAAGGTAACGGACGTTTGTATCTCCCTTCAAAAACCAAAGCAGCTCATGCGCGATGGATTTGAAATGAAGTTTTTTTGTCGTAAGCATCGGAAAACCTTCTTGAAGGTCAAAACGCATTTGGTATCCAAATGTGCTGATCGTTCCCGTTCCCGTCCGGTCTCCTTTTTTTTCCCCATTTTCTAATACATGACGGCATAAATCTTTATATTGTTTCATTTTTTTCATCCTTTAAAAGTAGTCTTTTAGTAGTGTAACACAATAAAAAATCATTTCTGCATAATTTCTCAGAAATGATTTTTTTATTCTTAGCGTTATTACACGCTCATCCAGTTAGGAGGCGTGTTGCGATCCCAATAAATGCTGCCAAGCTCACGATGAGATTGAAATCCGTCTTCTGCGGTATGGTAATGAAAATTAAACCAATAGCCGTCTTGCGGAGGATGATCCCGGCGGACATGAAATCTTAAGAGATCCTCACCTGTCACCCGGTTGTACACATGAAATATTTTTTCTGTTTTTCCTGCCGACGGTTTGCTTGAAATGACAACATCCTGAAAAGCTTCATTATCCTGAAGCTTCGCTAAATGTCCGGTAATCACTTCTTCGATCTTCGGCATGATCTCTTTTCTGTAATCATCCTCAATGACCGGAGAAATTTTGTTTCCGAATTTTAAGAATGATTGATTTTCAGCATCGCCGAGAAGCTGCTCCCGGTGCGACTGAAAAAGCAATTCCGGCTCCAGCCTTGCTTTCTTTTCCCCTGACAGGGCATGTTCATCATAAAAAGCGGTGTAATCATTCTGCTCAAGGCTGCTGGGCTGTCCTGAAGGCTTGTCTGTCATCAGAGCAGCCGGAGGAGACACGAGCCCGAACGTTACAATCGTAAACAGAACCACAAGGGTCTTTTTCATCCACAATTTCATGATAGATTGTTCCCCTCTGTTTTATTGTCCTCTTCCGTTTATTCTAGCATAGATTGGCATCCGGCGTCATGCACGTTATCGTTTTGTCATACAATATAGGAAAATGGTAACTATGCCCGTCTCTATAAAACGCTTACAATAAAAGGAGAAAAAGGAGGGGATGAGATGATTAACGCCTTGTTTGCGACCGTATCACTTCTCACACTGCTTTATTTTGTCGTAATGGAAATTACCGATTAAACGAAAGATAAGCCCATGGCAATCATGAGCTTACATGTATGACACCGAAATGGAAAAGCGCCGTCTTTCTTTTAAACACCTTGAAGCCGTATCGTTCAAAACGCGGGCTTTTCCAATGGTCTTTTAAGACTACGCATTTCCTCGCTGCCCGAACGGCATGCTGAATGCACTCTTCGTTAAATCCCTCTTCTGCAAATGCGCGCAGCGGTGCAATGCCGTCGGACGTCTCAATCGGCTCATAAAACATCGGGTCAAAATAGATAACATCCACTGATGAATCAGGCAGGCTTTGCAAATAGGCTGCACAGTCGGCATGCTCAACCTTAATTCTTTTCATTGCCGTTTGGAGCGTCTCTATATCTGTTTCCCACGTATGAAGGCCTGTTTTGACAAGCAGCGAGACGAGCTTGTTTTTTTCCACCCCGACTACGGTTCCGCTTTCACCCACCGCCATACTTGCCAAAATCGCGTCGGAGCCCAGGCCGAGCGTACAATCTAAAAAGGAATCTCCCTCACTTAATCCTGAAGCTTTAAGCATTGGCTCGACTTCCCCTCTCAAAAACCGCTTCGCACGGAACATTGCTGTATTCGGGTGAAAAAAGAATTTTCCTCCTCGCTTTGTATAGAGTTCAAACCGCTCCTTTCCAATGACTAAAAGGTCGTTTTCTGCGATTTTCAGCATTTTTTCAATAGGCTGTTTATTTCGGCTGCAATAGCTGTCATTCAGCTTTTCAGCAAGTGTTTGCGCTGTACGTATCGTATCATCTGACGGTCTGTAGCTGGTTGTAATCATCTTTTTCTCCCAAAAGAAAATGCCCGGAATACGGGCATTTTAGCAGTGCACATCGAAGGCATCCGTCAGATTTCTCATAATCTCTTCCATCTCATGCCCTTCAATTTCGTGGCGGGGAATAAAATGAACGACCTCTTTTCCTTTTAAAAGCGCCATTGATGGGGATGAAGGTTCCTGGCCGGTAAAATATTCACGCATTTTGGCCGTCGCTTCTTTGTCTTGACCCGCAAAAACGGTAACGGTATGATCAGGCGCTTTATCATGCTGTAAAACAGCCTGAGTCGCAGCCGGACGGGCAAGTCCCGCGGCACATCCGCATACGGAATTGACAACGACCAATGTCGTGCCTTCTGCTTTTCCCATAAAGCTTTCCACTTCTTCTGCAGTTGTTAGTTCCTGAAAGCCGGCGCCTGTTAACTCGCGGCGCATCGGCACGACCAGCTGGCGCATATATTCTTCATAAGCCATTGACATAAAAAAGCCCCCTCTAAAAATCCTTATATAAAGTCAAGGATACTATAGAGGGGGCCGGAATTCAAATGTTCAATCCGTCAATTTAAATTTTCATGATGCCGCCTGTATTGGCGCTTGTTACGAGTTTTGAATACCGGGCAAGGTAGCCTGTTTTCACTTTCGGTTCAAACCCCTTCCAGTTCTCTTTGCGTCTTTCCCATTCATCTTGCGGTACTTGTACGTCCAGTGTCCGCTGTTCAATGTCAACGATGACATGGTCGCCGTTTTCAACGAAAGCAAGCGGTCCGCCTTCAGCGGCTTCCGGTGATACGTGGCCGATTGAAAGGCCGCGGGAAGCTCCTGAAAAACGCCCGTCTGTAATCAGCGCCACCTTCGGCCCAAGTCCCATGCCGACAATCTGTGAAGTCGGAGCGAGCATTTCCGGCATGCCCGGTCCGCCCTTTGGTCCTTCATAACGGATAATAACTACGTCGCCTTCTTTTACTTTGCGGTTAATAATACCTTCAAGAGCTGCGTCCTGTGAATCGAAGACGACAGCGGGCCCTTCATGTCTTGTAATTCCGTCCTGAACGCCGCCTGTTTTAATAATGGCGCCGTCCGGAGCTAAGTTTCCAAACAGTACGGCCAGCCCGCCTTTTTCAGTAAACGGTTTTTCGAGCGGGTGAATGACGTCGTAATCTTTCACCTCATGCCCGGCAATTGTTTCTCCAAGCGTTTGTCCTGTTACAGTCAGCGCGTCAAGATGAAGCGCGCCTTCTTTTTTGGCCAGTTCATTCAGCGCCGCCGATACGCCGCCGGCTTCATGCAGGTCTTCAATAAACACGTCAGAAGCCGGGGCAAGTTTTGCTAAATGCGGCACACGCTCCGCCACTTCATTGATGCGTTCCAAGGAGTAGTCAACGCCCGCTTCATTAGCGAGGGCAAGCGTATGAAGCACGGTATTGGTTGACCCGCCAAGCGCCATGTCTAACGCAAACGCGTTGTCGATCGCTTTTTCAGTTACGATGTCTCGCGGCTTAATGTCCTTTTTGATGGTCTCCATCAATTGAGCTGCTGATTTTCTGACAAATTCCCTTCGTTCCGGGGAAGCAGCAAGAATCGTTCCGTTGCCCGGAAGCGCCAGTCCGAGTGCCTCAGACAGACAGTTCATAGAGTTTGCGGTAAACATACCTGAACAAGATCCGCATGTCGGACAGCCGAACTGTTCCAGCTCCTGGAGGTCGCTTTCGCCGATTTTTCCCGCTTGGTATGCTCCGACGCCCTCAAATACTGAAGAAAGAGAAATTTTGCGGCCGTCACTTGTTCGGCCCGCAGCCATCGGTCCGCCGCTGACAAAAATCGTCGGAATGTTGATCCGCATAGCCGCCATCAGCATTCCCGGCGTGATTTTATCACAGTTCGGAATACAAACCATTCCGTCAAACCAATGGGCTGAGACGACCGTTTCCACTGAATCGGCAATGATTTCACGGCTTGGCAGCGAATATCTCATTCCGATATGCCCCATGGCGATTCCGTCGTCTACGCCGATAGTATTAAATTCGAAAGGCACTCCGCCTGCTTCTCTGATTGCTTCTTTTACGATTTTTCCAAATTCCTGCAAGTGAACATGCCCGGGAACGATATCGATGTATGAATTGCAGACCGCAATAAACGGTTTGCCGAAATCCTCTTCTTTAACGCCTGCTGCGCGAAGAAGGCTGCGGTGAGGCGCTCTGTCAATTCCCTGTGTGATCATGTTACTGCGTAATTCTGCCATGGTGATCCCCCTACATTCTTTCAATTGTTAGATTGTACTTTATTTTAACAATTTTCAGTTTATTTTGGACTAATGATGTCATATCTCCAAATAAGGCCGTCCCTGCCCTGTCTGTTTATCGGTGCATTTTTCTCTCTGTATATCGATATAAACCCTCCAACAATTAATATTGTTACTTACTATATATAGTTTTGAATCATTTTTCAACAATATTCACAATAATTTTTATAAAAAGCGAATTCAAATAAAAAAGGCGCATTTTGCGCCTTTTTGTTATGATTGTTCTTTTTTTCTGCTCTCTGTCATCTGCTTCCAGACAGATCCCTTCGCCTCTTCCCCGTGCTCAATCCGCTCAATCGCCATCTTCACTTGCAGGCTGACTTCGAATTCAGGATCATCTTCCGCAGCTTTTAACGCTTCAAGCGCGCTTTCATCACCGACTTCATACAGAAACATCGCCGCGCGCCAGCGTACAAGCTTGCTTGAATCGCCGAGTGATTTGATCATTGCCGGTATGGCGCTGGCGTCGCCGATATCTGAAAGGCAGTCGCCCGCCGTTCTTCTGACCGTCACCGTTTTATCTTCAAGCGCTTTGTATAGAAGCGGCAGCACATCCGGTTTCTCGATCATCCCTAAATAGACGACAGCTTGTCTTCTGATTGATGTTTTCGGATCGTGAAGCGCCTTTTCTAAAACAGGGATATCGTCTTCCTCAGGATCCATTTGCTCAAGATGCGCATAGCGCTGTTTCCAATCTTCGTCATCCAGCATGTCAAGCGTCACTTTATAGGCTTTGCGCTGGACAGCCGGTTTGGCCTCGCCTTTCTGTTGGACGGCTGCCTCTGTGAGGCGCTGAAGCCGGTCGTCACTGTAAGCTGCTTGAAGCTCTTCTGTTACATCGTGACCGATTTCCTTAAAATCTCCGAACCGGACGCCCTGTTCTTTCCAAGAGCGCTCAAAAACAACGTTTGAGGCTTCAGAACGCAGCTTTAATATGGCTTCTTGAAAGCGTTCCGGAAGGCCGAAGCGTTCTTCCCGTTCTCCGTCCGTCAGTTTCACCTGCATGGGAATGCCGCTGAACATTTGCACGAACACCTTGACTTCACCGAATGATTCCTGTTCAGAACGGCTCTCAGTCTGCTCTGTGCTCTCCATCCCGAAGGCGGATCGAACTTGCGGCAAAATGTCCTTCCAGTCAAAGCGGGCGTTTCGTTCCACCGCCAGAAAGTCAGCAACGTGATAAACGCCTTTTACACCCTCAATGTTTAAAATGTCACGCACGACGGCCGGAGCATCTTCTGCCTGGTCCGGCTTGTAATTGTTGCTTTTTCCTGCCGGAAGCTCTTCAGTCAAAATCACTTTCATCGTATTCGGACTTGGCGTCGGCTCTATTGATTTAATCTTCATAATGGTCCTCCTATGCACACAATCTGAAACTTATTCTAACATAGTCAGCACAAGCGTTCTATTGCGCCGCCTTACCTTTTCTGCACCATGGCCTCTTTTTCAAACTGTGCCGCAAACCGCAACAGAAATTCATGTCTCTCCTCCGCCAAACGCATCCCCGTTTTTGTATTCATCAAGTCTTTAAGACGGAATAATTTTTCCTCAAAATGAGCCAAAACTTCGGTTTGTGATCCGTACATCGGATAGCCCTTCGCACCGGCAAACATAAAAGCTCTGCCAATTCCGACGGCGCCGATCGCATCCAGCATGTCTGCATCCTGAACGGCTTTTCCTTCCAATGAAAGCGGGCGTTCCCGAAGCATTCCGCGGTGTCTGAAGGACATTCTCGTTATAATATCAGCGATCTCCTTAACGGTGTGGTCAGTGATTCCGAAAGCAGCCAATTGTTCTGTCACTTCACAAATGGTCAGCCTTTCGCTCTCAGACAGCTTGGCGTCAATGACGTCATGAACTAATGCTGCCGCCTCAGCAACAAATAGATTCGCATGTTCCTCTTTTCCGATATACAAAGCAAGCTCTGCAACCCGCGAAATGTGAAGCCAGTCATGTCCAGTGCGTTCATTGATAAGCTTTTTTTTGACCCAATGCCTGATATTCTCCAACTGATCTCTTTCGTGCACTGTATCACTCACCTCTTATTCGGCCAAAAGCCTTTGCACCGTATCCTCAAGCTCCTTCGGATTGACATTGGGCGAAAAACGGCCGGCAACTTTCCCGTGCCGATCCACTACGAATTTCGTAAAATTCCATTTAACCGCCTTAGTGCCGAGCATCCCCTTCGCTTCTTCAGTAAGAAATGTAAAAAGAGGATGAGCATTTGCCCCATTGACGTCAATTTTTGCAAACATCGGGAAGGTGACACCATAATTTTTTGTGCAGAATTCCTGAATCTCCTTCTCATTTCCCGGCTCTTGGTTCATGAATTGATTACAGGGAAAACCTAATATCTCAAGCCCTTCCTGCTGATATGTATCATAAAGCTCCTGAAGCTGCTTCAGCTGAGGTGTAAAGCCGCATTTGCTCGCTGTATTAACAATGATCATCACCTTGCCTTCAAAAGGCGAAAGGGTCATGTCTTTGCCCGTTATGGTCCTTACATTTATGTCGTAGATTGTCATCTTTAGCCTCCTCATACCGTTCTTCATCCATTCTACCTGTTTTACACTGGAAAACAAACGGAAACTGTCTCTTACAGCCGCCTTTTCCTTACTATATAATGGAAAACGTTTTTTCAGAGGAACCAAACCGCTCTTTATTCGTCATAATAAAGAATCATCCCGATTTTTCGGCTTTTTTTAAACCTTTCGCCCGTCCTTCTTCTTCATTTGCGGTTTATTACGCCATGATGGATTGAAAAATGGCTTAAAAATTTCTATAATGAAGAAAATTAACGGGGAATAACGGAGGTGGCATGTTGCCTATAAATATACCGAATCACCTGCCGGCTAAGCAGGTGCTTGAAAGTGAACACATATTTGTAATGGATGAAAACAGAGCGTTTCATCAGGATATTCGGCCGCAGAAGATCGTGATTTTAAATCTGATGCCGAAAAAAATCCAAACGGAAACCCAGCTCCTCAGGCTGCTCGGGAATTCGCCCTTACAAGTTCACTTTACGTTCTTAATTCCGAGCACACATACTCCAAAAAATACAGCAAGGCAGCATTTGGATGAATTTTACACTGTGTTTTCCAGCATCCGCCACAAACGGTTTGACGGAATGATTATTACCGGAGCGCCGATTGAACATCTGCCGTTTGAAGATGTTTCTTATTGGGATGAATTGAAAGAAATCATGGAATGGAGCAAAACAAACGTAACTTCGACGCTGCATATTTGCTGGGGCGCGCAGGCCGGTCTGTATTACCATTACGGCATCGAGAAGGTCGAAATGCCCAAAAAAATCTTCGGGGTATTTGAGCATACCGTTCTCAAGAAACATGAGAGATTGGTAAGAGGATTTGACGAGCTATACTATGTGCCCCATTCACGGCATACAGATATTAATACGGAGCAATTGCAATCAGCTCAGGAACTGAATGTCCTGTCCGCATCAGAGGAAGCGGGTGTCTGTTTAATCGTCTCCAAAGACGAGAAACAAATTTTCTTAACGGGGCATCCGGAATATGATACCGATACGCTTCTTCATGAATACGAAAGAGACTTGGACAGGAATCTTCCGTCCGTTGAGGCTCCTAAGCACTATTTCGCACCCGGCGGAAAAGAACCGGTAAACCGCTGGAAGGCTCATGCGACGTTATTGTTTATGAATTGGCTGAATTACTATGTTTATCAAGAAACCCCGTATGAGTGGGATTAATTTTTGTTTTAAGTGATACGGTGACAAAAATATGATAAAATACTCTTGATTCAGTATGTGCATAACAAAACTTTAAAATACTGGAACATATCAATTAAATTTAGTTTAAATATGTTGCCATGCTTATTATAAGATGATGTACTTGTGTTATGTTTATCTATAGACAATAACTCCTTACGATGCATGAAGCTTGCTTGTTGTTGATTACATTGAGGTGAATTTACTTGAATACCAATAAAAAAGTATTAATTTTGACTGCAAATTACGGAAACGGACATGTTCAAGTGGCCAAAACGCTTTATGAGCAATGTCTCCGTCTCGGCTTTCAGCATGTGACGGTTTCTAATTTGTATCAAGAGTCAAATCCGATTGTTTCAGAGGTTACTCAATACCTTTATTTAAAAAGCTTCTCAATCGGGAAACAGTTTTATCGTTTGTTTTATTACGGAGTTGACAAAATCTATAATAAACGCAAATTCAACATTTATTTTAAAATGGGAAATAAACGTTTAGGCCAGCTTGTTGAAGAGCATAAGCCGGACATTATTATTAATACATTTCCGATGATTGTCGTGCCGGAATACAGACGGAGAACCGGGAAAGTCATTCCGACGTTTAACGTTATGACCGATTTTTGCCTGCACAAAATCTGGGTTCATGAAAATGTAGATAAATATTATGTCGCCACAGATTACGTGAAGGAAAAACTGATTGAAATCGGCACCCATCCGAACAACGTAAAAATCACGGGCATTCCGATCAGGCCACAATTTGAGGAAACGATGCCGACAGAACCCATTTATAAAAAATACAGCATCTCCCCTGACAAAAAAGTCCTTCTTATCATGGCGGGAGCGCACGGCGTTTTAAAAAATGTAAAAGAGCTGTGTGAAAATCTCGTAAAGGACGATCAGGTGCAGGTTGTAGTGGTATGCGGCAAAAACGGCTCGCTGAAAGAGTCACTCAGCAGCTTAGAGGCCGCCAACACGGACCGGCTGAAGGTTCTCGGCTATGTGGAAAGAATTGACGAACTGTTTCGGATTACGGACTGCATGATTACAAAACCGGGCGGCATCACGCTGACAGAAGCAACAGCCATCGGCGTACCGGTTATTTTGTACAAACCCGTGCCGGGACAGGAAAAGGAAAATGCCATTTTCTTCGAAGAACGCGGCGCTGCCATTGTGGTTAACCGTCACGAAGAAATTTTAGAGTCTGTCACCTCCCTTCTTGCAGATGAAGAGAAGTTAAACCGAATGAAGGAAAATATAAAAGACCTTCATCTTCAGCACTCTTCCGAAGTCATTTTGCAGGACATCATAAAAGAATCAGAAATGATGACCGGGAAGGTAAACATGGCGCTTTCATAAAATTGAGCACACGGACGTTTTCGTGTGCCTTTTTTTATGCCTTGATCGAATCCTTTCTCATTTCTGGAAAAATAAAGATGAAAAATAGATATCGGCTGCTTGACGGGCGCTCCCATATGGTGTATAGTTGAACCATCATTTAACAACGTTTACATACGTACAGTTGGATGATGACAAAATTTTTTTTAGCACGAAGGTGCTACAGTACTAGGAGGAATTAAGCAATATGCAAAACGGTAAAGTAAAATGGTTCAACAATGAAAAAGGATTCGGCTTCATTGAAGTTGAAGGCGGAGACGACGTATTTGTTCACTTCACTGCTATCGAAGGAGAAGGATACAAATCATTAGAAGAAGGACAAGAAGTTTCTTTTGAAATTGTCGAAGGTAATCGTGGACCTCAAGCTTCTAATGTTGTAAAACTCTAAGCTCAATACATGTTGATTAGATGACAAATAGAGGAGAGGCGTATGCCTCTCCTATTTGATTGCTGTCTGAATCTCGATGGCTACAAGATTCTGCTTGCACCGCTGCTCGATCTCTTCGATCTGTTTCTCCATTGACGGCATTCCTTTTTTCGCCATTGTTGCTAAACTTCCCAAATCACCGTATATTTCTTTAAACGTCTGCTGAAGGATTGTTTTTAAGTCTTTATCATCCACGGCTGTTTTTCCCTTCTATACCAAGATACCCAGAATAGTAAATACGACCTAATCATTCAGGTTCAATAGTTATATCGGCTTATTTTCAACATTGTTTTCTATTTTTTGTACATATTTATAAAAAAAATCTCCAAACTAATCACGGAGGTGTTTTTTTATGGACTCTGAATTTTTTCCAAACGGACTTACTGATAAACGCCAGCTCGAATTAGCGGTGGAAACGGCACAGAAAACAACGGGCGCGGCTACACGGGGCCAAAATTCGACCTTGGTTGAATCTGCCTACCAAGCAATTCAGGATGCCAGAACGATGTCGCAATCGGGTGAATTGGAAACCCTTGACCAAGATTTTTTACAGAAGCAGCGCATGCTTCTGGACGATTGCCAGCATCAGCTTGATGAATTCAAAAAATAAAACCGCAGTTTCTGCGGTTTTATTTTTATTGGTTTGTCAGCACTTTTCCGTAGGCTTTCAATTTCTCCCCTACTGTGCATTGATTAATGCAAAATGAATGGGCGTGTGTTTTTCCGAATTCCTTGCGAAAATGCTGTTTAATAAAGCAATCCTTGCAATATTCGTCCTGCAGCTCGGTCAATTCTTTAAAAATGCTTTTTTTATCCAATATCAGTCATCTCCGTTACCTTCTAATATCATGCGGCTTTCAATCGGTTGATCCAAAAGAATTTTTTTGGCCAGATCATCTGCTTCTTGATTTTCTTTACGATTGATGGCTTCATATGTCGGGGTCAGCTTAAGGGAATCAAGCAGTGCTTCAATCTTATCCAGCCATTCGTTTTGGCTTTCGTCATAGCACGGCCAGCTGCCGTCAAGCTGATGGAAAACGACGAGGGAGTCTCCTCTTATGGTAATTGAGTTTCTGCTTGCTCCGATTTCCTTCACTTCCCTCAGCGCCTCGTAAAGAGCCGCATATTCAGCTTCATTGTTCGTATTGAGCAAAAGGCTTTTGTTTTTCCTTAATCGGTGCCGTTTGGCGCCGAGAGAATAATACACGACGATGCCCAGACCGGCCTGTCGGCTCTGTTTATCATAGCTGCCGTCAAAATACACCGTGATGTCATCCGGCTCTTGAGAAAGCTCTTCAGTGAGTTTTTCCAGTTCCTTGAGTGTCCAGCTTGCACCTTTTTCATCTTCAAAATGTATGTCTTTTATATACGGAAAGCGGTCGATTTCTCTTGCGAGCATGCGCGCTTTTGGAACAGTCAGCCAATCCTCCGATATAAATGAGATGGCCCCCGTTCCTTTTGCTTCCATTGTGATATACGGCTTAAGATTCATTCAAATCACCTTACCATTCATTAGTTGACGGGCATGTGCTATAATCAAACCATTCTATTTTTGAAAGGAAGTCAGCGGGTTTTGTTTAATGACGTTTTATGGATCATATTTGCGATCATTCATTTTATCATTGTTCTTTTGTTTTATAAAGGATTTGGCAAAACCGGCCTTTTTGTATGGATTGGATTCGCCACGGTGTGCGCCAACTTACAGGTTGTCAAAACAGTAGAGCTGTTCGGGCTGACGGCCACACTCGGCAATATCATGTACGGCACCGTTTTCTTCGCTACCGATGTGCTGAATGAAAAATACGGCCCTGCTGAAGCCCGCAAAGCCGTTTGGCTCGGTTTCTCCACCCTTTTGGCTTTGACATTCGCCATGCAGGGAGCTCTCTTGTACAAGCCAGCTTCGTCTGATATGGCGCAGCCGGCGCTTGAGACCATTTTCGGTTTTCTTCCGCGGGTCGCACTCGGGAGCCTCTTGGCCTTTATTTTCAGCCAAACGATAGATGTTTATGTATATTCGGCCATCAGGCGAATCTTTCCTTCTGACAAGCTCCTATGGCTGCGAAACAGCGGAAGCACTGCGCTCAGCCAGCTCCTGGATACGCTGATATTTACTGGAGTGGCCTTTATCGGTGTTTATTCCGCGGGCGTCTGGTTCAGTATTTTTATTTCAACTTATCTCATTAAATTTGCGGTATCATTAATTTCTGTCCCTTATGCATATGCGGCAAAACGAATGGTACCGGGCGGAGAGTGATGTTTTATGCCGGCTGAAATTTATGTAGACGGTGCAAGCGCCGGAAATCCCGGACCGTCCGGCATCGGCATCTTCATCAAAAATGAAGGAAAAACCGAATCTTTTTCGTTTCCGATCGGACACCATTCAAATCAGGAAGCTGAGTTTCTTGCATTAATTGAAGGAATGAAGCTGTGCGCCGCGCGCGGATATCAATCCGTCTCTTTCCGGACGGATTCCGATATCGTAGAGCGGGCCGCTGATCTTGAGGCGGTAAAAAACAAAGCGTACCAGCCGTTTGTCGATGAAATCATCCGATTAAAGGCTGTTTTCCCATTGTTTTTTATAAAATGGATTCCCGGCAAACAAAATCAAACAGCCGATCAGCTTGCAAAAAAAGCGATCCGGCTGAATGAATGACAGGAATGAAATCGTGTCTTGCTGTTCATCCTAAACACGAGGTGAACAGTATATGAAAAAAGAAAATAAAGGCCGGCTGACGGGCGGCGTAAGTCCTCAAGGAGACCTGGAAGGAAACGCGCATAAGGACCCAAAGTCAGCCCTTGAAAACAAAGCAAAAAAAAGCAATACAAAACGCTAGAGGATCATCAGCTGATCTCTCTGGCGTTCAGCTTTTCGAGCATTCTTTCAATTCCTTTAATCTGATGGCGCTGGAGCATCAATGATGCCTCGTCCATTTTCAGCGTAAAGAACGCTTCCTCAAGCGTACAGGCTAACGGCACTTCGCAATGTATTTCGGCAAGCTGCCTTGACAGCTCCAACTCTTTTAAGCTTTGCTGAATTTTACTTTGCTGGCCTTTCGGCAGTAAAGAAAGGCTTTCCAATAAACGGTCAACGTTTTCATATTCACGAATCAGCTTGTACGCCGTTTTTTCTCCGATACCCTTAACGCCCGGATAGTTGTCGCTTGTATCTCCCATCAGCGCCTTAATGTCAATAAGCGCTTGAGGCGGGACTCCCGTTTCTTCCATGAATACATCTTTCGTATACACTTTATAATTGCCGATGCCTTTTTGAAGCAGCGCCACTTGAACTTCATCATTTAACAGCTGAAGCAAATCTTTGTCGCCCGTTACTATCGTAATGTCGGCTTCACCCGAAAATAAGGCGGAAAGCGTGCCGATACAATCATCCGCTTCATAGCCTTTTATGCCGATATTTAAAATACCGAGTTCAGCTGCCGCTTCCTTCGCTAAATCAAATTGCGGAAGCAGCTCAGCCGGCGGCTCGCTTCGGTTGGCTTTGTAATCCTGAAACAGATCATTGCGGTACGTCTTGCTTCCCATATCCCAGCAGCAGACGACATGTGTCGGCAAAAAGGTGTCAACCGCCGTAATAAGGTGCTTTAAAAACCCGTTTACGCCGTTTGTCGGAATTCCGCTGTCATTTATCATAAAATTGCGATGGACGGCAGTCGCGAAAAATGAGCGGAATAAAAGCGCCATGCCGTCGACGAGAAGTAATTTATTGTTGTTCATATTGAAACTCCCTTTTTATTCAATGTTCCTATTTTACCATAGACGGGCCATAAAAAAACAGCATCCTCTTTTCAGAAGATGCTGCCATCCTATTTACTGCCCGTGTCTTTTATTGCTTGCCATCAGCTTTTCTGCTTCACGGCCGGCATAGGAATCAAATCTCTGTTCAAAGCCGTTTTTCTTTTTGGCATTATTATTTTGCTGTGCGTTTTTGTTTCCAAGTTTTGTCCTGCCCATTTTAGAATCCCCCCTTGCAGCGGATACTGATAGTATGCGCCGCAAGCGCCGCGTTCACACGCGGCAGGATCATCCATTACTGTTTGCTGACGAATTCTTTTACCATATCTTCCGTCACGAAACGTCTTGACGGCACAATGCCTTTTTTGGCCAGCTGGTTCATTTTCGAGGTAATTTCATTAATGGCATCCGTCGTGAACGGTTCATTTTGTCTGCATTTGAGAACGGCTTCTTCAATGGCCTGTTCACGCTGATATTCAAGCTCTACAAATGACTTGACGTGATGATGCTGTTTTGCGGAATGTGCTGAAATAGCTTTATGGACTTCTGACATGGATCATTCATCTCGCTTTTTTTCATTTAGTCTACCATGACTTGATATGCAAGCCAACCAGATTTTTATATTTTCATCATTTCATCTTCGTTTTTCCATGCCTTAGTGACTTGGAAAAGGTGTTCGATTTCGCCCGCGCTGCCGCTTTCTGTAAGCCCTTGTAAATAAGTGTCCTGCTGTTCTTGGATTTGAGACAGGCTCTTGTCCGCAATGTCTTCTTGTAATTGTTTCACATGTTCTGTATAACGTGCGACAAGGCTTTCCCTTTCGATCTTCAGCCAATTTTCAGTAACTTTTTGCAGATGCAGACGCATCTCTTCTGTAAATGCCGCTTTTCCGTTCTGTTCAAAAAATTGTTTAGGCGATTTCACTTCTTTCAAATGCGGCATAAATTCTGAAGCTTCGATATCCGCTGCTACCTCTTTCAGCTGTATGGCAAACTCGTTTTCTCCGCTGACATAAATGGAGAAATAGCCGTCTTCCAAAAGCTTCTTGCGGCAGTTTTCCATCCATTCCTCCGTGACGTGGCTTTCAATAAAACCGGTCATGCGGATGTCGAGTGTTTTCATTTCTTGAATATACTCGAACTGAAATCCCTTTAATGCTTCTTTAAGCGCCCCCGCTATGTTTTGTTTCCACTCGCCGTTTTGAAGACCCGGATGAAAGACTGTTTTCAGCATATCATTCGCATAAAATGACAGACGCTGTTTAATATGATAGAGCTGTTCTTCTGTATCTTTTATTACCTTGCGGATAATGACCTCAGAAGTACGGCGCTTTGAGATATCAGCGAGAGCTTTTTCAAAAGATGCTTGCAGGCTCTGTTTTTTCTTTTCTTTTTCTTCCGCCGATTGATGGAGTGATTCGTGAAGCTGTTCGACCGTTTCACACAATTTGTTTGCCTCAGTTTTCAGCTGTGCGGCAGAAGCTCTCATTAAATCTTCTTCTATAAAATGGGCCAGTCCCGCCTTCACATCAGAAAAGCGGTTATAAAATGCCTCCTTTTTACCGGCAAGCTCTTCTTTACTTGATACATGATACAGTTTAGGGCGGTGAATGCCTTCTTTGAGAAGCTCGGAGCGGACATAGTCTTTTACCGTCTCAAGCTCGCTTTCGGTTTTAGCAAGATCCGCCGCGTTAATGACAAAAAACATTTTATCCATGCCGAGCGATTCTTTTACAAGCCCCAGTTTTCTTAAAAAAGACCTGTCTCCCTTTGAAAAGGAATGCTGATAGTACGTCATATAAAAGAAGGCATCGGCATCTTTTATATATTGAAAAGCAAGCTCTGTATGCCGTTTGTTCATACTGCTCGCTCCCGGCGTATCAACAATGGTAATTCCTTTTTCCGTCAGGGGCGAATCATAATATACCGTTACTTCCTTTACGGCGCATGCGGTTGATTCTTCTGCTACGTAAGGCTTCAATTCTTCAACCGAGACCGTCATTGTCAATTGCTTTCTGATCGGGTCTTCATACATATCATACGCTTTTAAAATCGTATGAACCGTTTGCTTCAGGTCATGAGGGACTTTTCCTTTTTTAACGGCGTTTAGCCATTTCTCCTTGAGTGACCGGCCCTTTACATCAGCTTCCTTCAGCTCCGTAAGCTGGAGTAATTCAGCATGTAACTCTTCTTCCGTTTTAAAGATAATATCCGCTGTTTTATGTTTTTTTCCGTTTTCCGGCTTTGTGATTTTATTTATAGTGGCCGTTGTCGGCGTCGGTGAAGACGGGAGTACGTGTTCACCGACCAGCGCATTGGCAAACGATGATTTTCCTGAGCTGAACCCGCCGAATAACGCCAATGTGAACTGGCGGTTTTCAAGACGTTTAACTCTGCTTTGAAATGCTTCTGCCTGTTTTGCCAGCATGCTTGACGATTCAAGAATGCCTGCGAGCTGATAAAATCGTTGTACTTGCTCTTTTAGAGGAAGCTCTTTCAGCTCACTTTTTTCAGGATTGATGTCTTCAAGCAATACAGTCCGCTCAGGTTTTTTCTTTTGAACCGGGGCCGATGCAGCGCGTTTTTTCTGGGTGAACCAATCCCGGCTCCCATTATAGCCGGCCGGCTCCGTTTGTTCCCACAGGGCGCGGACCCGGGCTGCTTTTTCCTCGGCATGCCGTTCTTCTTCCGCAGCTTGGGCGAGCGCTTCCCGGGTTTTCCATTCTTCCGTTATCTGCTTTTGCAGTTCCTCTGCACGCGGGTTGTTTTTTGCCCGGATGTAAGCGGTCAGCTCCTCAGCGAGCTCTGCTGTCCTTATTTTGGCTTCTCTTCGGATCATGTCTGCAAGATCTTTCGTATAGGTCAATACATATTCAGCTGAAAACGCAGCCCCCTGCTTAACCGCGCGCTTCAAGATGTCTTCTGAAAGCGGTGTGTGGTAGGCCTGGATTTTCTTGATCAGGTCATCAGAATCCGCTTCATACCGTTTGGCTGCCTTGCTGAGTGTATCAATGATATGCCAATCCGCTTCTCCTTCCGTTCTTTTTCGGATGTCTGCGAAAAATTCCGTCTGCCTCTTTTCTTTTTCCGCTGCCGTTTTTGCCTTTGAAAAGAAAAATCCGGTTTTAAAGGAGGACTGCTGCGATTCTAAATACGCTGATGCCAGCTCACGCATCTCAAACGGCGTCAGATTTGCATTTTGTAATATGTTCTGCACCTCTGTCTTAATGTCACGCTCTGCGTCTTCGGCCTGCCGGGATGTTTTTTCAAGCTCCTGTTGTAAGGAACGGACGAGCTCGTCTTGTGTGTCAAACTGCTTTGAGACAGAGCCGCTCTTTGCATCTTTTGCCAGCATGTCCGCATGCTCTTTGACTAAGTGAGCGATTTTTTGCTCGGTTAAGAGCCGAAGATTTGCTTTTGCCTGCCGGTTCAGCTGCTTTAAGTGCTTTTTCAGATTTTTGATCCCGTTCAAAGGATGATCAGGCTCGGTTACTGACGTAAAGAAAAGCGACTCCTTCGGTATTCCTTCACCCTCAAGCATATCTTCAACCTGCTGCCGGTAATCTTCAAACCTCGTTTCCGTTTCATCATGCCGATCAATTTGGTTGACGACGAGAAACAGGTTTGGAATCCGATCTTTGATTGATCTGAGAAACATTATATTTTCTTCTGAATGGACGTGGTTATAATGGACGACATAAAATAAAGCGTCCGCCTGATGAAGAATGGAAGCCGCGGATAAAAAATGCGCTTCATCGGTCGAATCAATCCCCGGTGTGTCAATATAAGCGACATAAGGCTCCGCTTCTTTATAGGGAGCAAATACTTCAACCGTTTCAATTTGATCGCCGTCTTTGCAAAACCGCTGTACTTCTTCTTTATCATAGCTTCCTTTTATTTCCGCATAAGCCCCATCGGTCGTATGAAGGGCGACTCTGTTTACCCCGTTTCTGATCACAACAAGGTTGGCGCTTGTCGGAATCGGGCTTGTCGGCAAAATGTCTTCACCTAACAATGTGTTTAATAAGGAGGATTTCCCGGCAGAATAGTGCCCCGTAAATGCGATGTAGACCTCTTCATCAGCCGCTTTTTTCATAATGGCCGCGAGCTGATTGGCTCTTTTTTCATCGTCATTGTCCAGTAATTGTTCATATAAGGCTCCCGTTCTGCTGAAAATCTCCTCGTTATGGCGTTCTTCTGTCATGTGTCTTTACCCCTTTGTGTCGCATCAAATGACGTTATCGTTTTTAGAAAGCTCTGAAAAAAACCTCTCTCCCATTTTACACAAGAATGACTCACTTTTCTTCAGAAAACAGCAAAAAAGCCGCCGTTATCGGCAGCTTATAAAGAAAAACACCTGCGTCAGCAAAAAAACGCAGATGTTAAGAAGACATTGATTTATTAGAAACTTTTTTCAGCACGAACCCAATTAACACGCTGTATGTACAAACGGCTGCAAATAAAAATAACATTGTCATTTTTCGGCACCACCTTGAATGAGAATCATTTTCATATTTATATCTTACCACGGGTGAGAATGATTTTCAATCTCTATTTTGCAGTGTTTTCCTCTAGTGCCTTGTCTTCAGCGCGGATCCGCACAGTGAGGATGCAGGCATTTAAAATAGAAAAAATAAAAAGCGTCCAATATGCTCCGTATAAAAGCGGCAAAAAAATAAACTCTAAGACGACGACTGCATAGTTAGGATGCTTCATCCACTTGTACGGCCCCTTTTTGACCGGCACGGCATCAGGGACTACGAGAATTTTCGTATTCCAATAGCGGCCTAACGATAAAAGCGCCCAATATCTGATGCCCTGCACAAATAAAATGATTGCTGCAATGGCAGCCCACCAATGTGAAGGTTCTTTATGAAGCGCTGACACCTCACCTATGAGAGAGATAAAAAAGAGAACATGCATCAAAACGAGAAAGGGATAATGACCTTCTCCGTATTCAATGGCGCCTTGTTTTTTCACCTTGCGTTCATTCTGCCGGGCCACGGCCATTTCTGCAATCCGCTGTGCGGCTAACAACAAAATAAACAGCCAAAACATGGCTATGCCCCCTTTTCCCAGCTGAACAGTAAAAGCTCAGACGAAAAACCCGGCCCGAGCGCGCCGATCAGCCCTTTTTCATTTTCTTTCTGCCGTCCGTGTAAAAGCTGTTCTTTGATGACATAAAAAATGGTTGCCGAGGACATGTTGCCGTGCCTTCGTAAAATCGTTTGCGATGCAGCAAGCTGATGCGCCTCCATTGATAGGCTTGTTAAATAGGCATCAATGACTTTTTTTCCGCCGGGATGGGCGAGAAATGTTTTGATATCGTTATCCACCAGCCCTTGTTCAGTTAAAAATGCATCCACATTGTCTTTTAACCAATTTGAAACAAGGGTTGGGATGTCTCTTGAAAAAATAACGTTAAACCCTCTATCGGTAAATTCCCAGCCCATGACATCTTCCGCATCTGGCATCATAACGGATTGGGAAGCGCATATACGCGGAACAAGCGGCTGTTTGACGTCTTTCCGGCTCGCCTTTTCCCCTCCGATTAACGCAGCGGCGATCCCGTCGGCAAAAAGGGAGGTGCCGATTAAGTTGCTTTTTGACTTATCCTCCGGCTGAAACGTTAAACTGCAAAGCTCAGCCGCAATTACAAGCACATACGCTTCGGGATAGGCCCGGCAGTATTCAAACGCCCTGGAAAGCCCGCTGGCTCCTCCCGCGCATCCTAATCCCCATATCGGAATCCGTTTTGTGTTAAGAGAAAACGGCAGCTGATTCATCACCTTAGCTTCAATACTCGGTGTAGACAGCCCGGTACTGGAAATAAAAAAGATCGCATCCACTTGTTCATACGGGATGGGATTTTTCAAAAATTGCGGATTTGTTAAGCACTCAGCTGCCGCACGCACACCGTGCCTAACGGTTTCTTCCACATACAGCCGGTTTTTCTCTGAAAAGCTACGCGCTGTTTCATACCATTCAATTGGCCTGACAAACTGCCTTGATTCAATTTCGCCGTTTTGAAAGACTTTCAGAAGCCGATCAATGTCCTTAAATGACTGCGCAAACATCCCCCTTGCAAAATCTGCCGCTGTTTCTTGCGAGACATGATATTCCGGAATGCTAGTGCCGACCGATAACACATATGCCATGCCCATCACCTCTTTACATACAAGGTTTCCGCATTTTTCCTGATTGTATGCAAAGTTTTTGTGATTGTATCCTAAGCCGCAAAACATAAAAATGACCCTTTGCCCGATTAAAGCAAGGGGTATTATCTCCTTTCATCAGCCGCCTGCCGGTCTTTCGGCTATCAAAAAAAGCCTGCCAATACGGCAGGTTTTTATTCAGATGTGACACCATAAGCTGATTGTCAATTAAAAAAGGTTTACTTAATGGATTTCAAGCTCATATAAGTACAAACTGAGATCAACCCGGCCATCTGCAGTGACAGCTACTCCCTCAGCTTCAAGTGAGAGCTTTTGGACATAATACATTTCTTCGTCTTTAAATCCAATCTCACCTTTTGCATTAATGACCCTGTGCCAAGGAAGACGGTGCTTTTTACTCATTGAGTGAAGAATTCTCACAACTTGTCTTGCACCTCGCGGACTCCCGGCCAGACCGGCAATTTGTCCATAAGTCATCACTTTTCCTTCAGGTATTTGTTTTATAATGGCTAATGCCTGTTCCGTAAATGTCATGGAACCCCTCATTTCCTTCAATACCGTTAAGCTAGAAAAGCGGTCTTTTCTGCTTCATTTGTATTTTATAGTACAACAGTTTTGATGGAAAAGTCGTATGGGTAACTGCTGCAACTTGTTTCATATGCTCAATGAAATTATCGTCAAGCCCTTGTTTTTGAATAAATCCCAAACAAAGTCCGTTTCTGAAGAGCATGTCATTATACTTTGCTTGCAGATCTTTATGACTGTTATTGTTTATGGTCTTTTTCCTCCTCATAATTTAGATAAAAGTCTTCTTTTATTCGGAAATATTTCCAACAAAAATCTTTTGTGGTAAATTTAAATTAATGTACTTAAAGGAGTGTTAATTTGCGTAAAATATTCAAAATCAGTAGTTTATTGATAATATTGTTATTATTGTTTTATTCTTTCTTCAGTTCTAACTCACAATTATTTGTGTCTGTTCAGCTAATCTTTATTGCATTTTTGATTTGTTTTGGCATTAACTGTTTTGTTAAAAAAGAACGATACCAAGGTACTCTATACTTCGTAATTGCAATATGCAACACAATTATCAATCTTAATAAAATAAGCGAATTAATTCAGAGTATTCAACTTATACATATCTAAGTTTACCTTAGCTGAAGACATTTCAGGTCAGGCATGCTTTTAAAATTAGGAGGTGGGAAATTTCCTACCTTCTTTATTGTATAGGAACTAGTATTTCACATAAGTGATTATCAATCATTTGTGAAGTATATCTTTCTATAATTGGTTGTTCTCTTATTGATAGATTATTTTTTTCCATCTCAGAAAAAATAAGACCCCAAAATTCACTGACTGCCTCTTTTGTATGGTCAAGCAAGAAAACAGCGTATTTCCCTCCAGATAACTTACCAACTTGAGCTGGTTGCGGCACATTAAAATCTTTATTTATTACAACGCAAACATCATAACGACATTCCTCTTTAGGAGTAATACTTGGATTATCTTGTGGAATCCCTAAAATTGTAGAATTATGAAATACACCATTCAGCTGTGTCCACTTTTTAAAAGACTCCATCAGTTCTTTGTTTTGCTTTTCACCATACTCTCCAACGTTTCGGAAATAAGCAATTCTTGATTCAGGTAATTCTTCAATAGTTATTTTCATATTTTAATCCCCTTTCCTAGAAAAAGGTAATACGATTAAAAACGTTTTTCAAGATATTTTTTAAAATAATCTGATTATATCAGGGTTTAATTAATCTATACTCCCAAATCATAAACCAATTACTTAGTAGTAACCATGTCATAGGGGCTAGTTTCTTTAGTTTTTCCAAGAACAATCAATGGCAATGAAACTATCAAAAGAAAAAACACACTGGAAACAACCAACTTCTTCATCATTTTCCCTCCCAATTATTCGTTCATTTTTATATTATACGATAATAATTGGTAATTAAAGGATATTTAGTGGATGCTTTCAAATTTTAGATTACTGTTTTTGGCGGGGAAGATTCATTTAATTTTTTATACCAAATACGAATTTTTTGTCCTTTTTTCAAGTCATCTTTATTGTCAAGTTGACTAAGCCCTAGTAAAACTATATCCGACCTATACTTTTCAATAATCTCTTTTTCACTAAGATTTTTAACATTAGCTTTTTCATTGCGAGTGAAAATTGCTTGATTCTCACCTTTAAAAATGACATAACCAACCATGGTTTGCTCTTCTTCCACAAAATTTTTGCCATGTTGGTTTTGACACCCTGTGGTTATGCATAATAAAATTAAAACCATTCTAAACATTTTATACAAATACAAACCACCCTTCTTAAGTATTTGCAACAAGAATAAAACACTGTTTTGAGAAATTACAGATTAAAATATCTCATTTTTACGATTTAAACAACTTCACTCCAAGACCACATGTTCATTGTCTGTAGTGTAAAACCATCGGGGAGCTTTTTCATTTTAACATTTACATTGTATCTCTTCCCCGTAGTCTTATGGATCACGGCGAGGTCTTCAATTATAGAACCGCACAATTGCTTGATTCATTGCTGATCTACTACATAACCTTCTTTAAGCACTCTAATATAAAAATTAGGATCTGCTTTATAAAGCTCATATAACCTTTCCGCATAATGCCTATCTCTTAGCAGTCAAAATTAATTAGGGATATGTACAATTTTTCTGATATGTTCAGCTTGTTTTTGAAATACCGGATTGCTTCATCTTGTTCTTTTAGTAATACCATTACTTGATGTGCGGTTTTTCCTTTCTCACTTTTCAACTTGAACATTTAAACATCATTCAACCTTCCTCTTCTTTTTTCTATTTATTTTTGAAAATCTTAAAGAAAAATGATCTTTAAATTCAGTAAATAAACTCAGGTATTTATTCTCTTTTGGAAACAAAGTATTATTTACCTAAAAATGCACTACCTGGTGCAAAAGGAAACTGCAAGATAAAGAGGTTATAAGATAAAAAGAGTTGTTTTTACTTTGGTTTTATTGTTGTTAGTTACGAGTTGCACAAATAGGTACTCAGAAATTTCTTTCTCACAAAATGAATGCAAGAAAAATTGGGCACTATGTACAGTTTTCCCCCAAAAAAAAGTGAGACTTTACACACCAAAGAAACCTGTAAAGGTCGCAATGCTAGATAGTGGTATTAATAGTGCTATGTCAGTTTTCAAAAAAAGTTCAATAATCTCTTATAATGCTATAAACCATGATACTACTACCACCGATTCTTTAGGTCATGGTACAGCCATAGCAAGTGTTATTATAGCTGACAAAAATAAACAAACAATTCAAGCGTAAGTATTTTGCTAGCAGCATTACTAAATGGAATTGTATTAGCTTTTGGTTTAATCCTTCCCCTTGGTGCTCAAAATGTTTTTGTTTT
>NZ_JAHXDO010000010.1:0-155175 GCF_019891195.1 Bacillus sp. YC2
GGGATGCGTATTCAAGATCACATTATATCACCTACGCCATCGGCAGCCTTGTTGGACTTAAAGGTGCTGGCTCAGCTGCGAAAGTAACAAGCAAAATTGCGAAAACTGGTGCTGTCAAAGTGGATAAGGTCTTGGAAGCCGGAGAAAAAGCCGCTGCAAAACATGTAAAAACCGGTATCCAGAAAACAAAAGACTTCACCAGTTCTTTATCAAAAGGAAATCAACCAGCTTTTGCAGGAATTGCCCAGAATATTGAGAATACGCATAATGTGAAGAATACGCCGCTTTTGAAGAAAGAGATTGAAGTACAGAAGTCGAAAGCTTTACAAAAAACTGAGATAATAAAAACACAGAATGTAAAGAAACCTAGAAAAACAATAGTTCCTACAGTAAAAAGTGGTGAATTTAATAATTGGTTCAACTCATTAACAACAAAACAACTTGATGAACTTTGGGCAGATAAAAAAGTTAGAAGAGCAATTGAAAGACAACTAAGAGCACCTGGCGGCATGCACGAATGGCATTTAGTTTCCCGAGCTCCTACTTTTAAACATTGGGATGTTACAGCGGAACAAATAAGAGATTTAAGAACTGCCATAAACGAAGTTGAGTTCGTAAATCCTGCTGGTAAACACGGAGGATTGGGCTCTACAGCTGCCCATAATGAATTGCTAGGAATTATTGATTCATCTTTAAACTATAATATATTTGTCCGCAGATTGAATAATTGGGCAAACTATAGACTTAAAGGTGGAGTGGAAGCCCTGCCAAAAGAATTGAGGATTAAATAATAGGAGGTTTATATGGAACGTCAAAATTACGTATCATTGTGGATCGGAAGTATAAAGGATAATGAATCATTAAGTAAATATGTTGAATTAGCTTACAATGAAGATGAAGGTGATTTTCTTCCTTCCCAATTTTTAATTGACTTTGATATAGATATCGATGATTTAGATGAAGATTTTATAGAAAAAGTGGCACATAAAAAAGAATGTAATGATTTAAAAACATTAATCGAAGGCTGTTCATACGATAGTGTCATTTTACCTCGATTCGAGAAGATATCAGGTACCACAATCCCCAATCATATTAATGCTGCTATTATTTTATATAATTTTGAATATGATGGCAGAAAGAAAGAAATAAATACAAACAATTATATTTTTAAATTTATTGGTGCAGTGTCCTATGTTTGAATTAAAAAGTAATTCATAAAACATTTAAAAAAGGATATAAACAAATCGTATTTAATTACACCGGTAAATTATTTTTATTTTTCAAAAAATTAATCATCCATTGAAATATCAATCGTCAATGGCGAAAAATATTATAAAATTGATCGTAAAGATCCCCATGATCAAAACAGGCAGCATCCAATTTACGGATGCTGCCTTTTACTTTCTATAAAATTTTATGTATAGAATCTAAAAGCTGTTATTTATTTTGCTTTTTAAATATAAAAATAGATATGATGGTAAATAGAATGGCTGTGATGACAATTACCCACAAACTTGAAGCCGTACTGATAAAATGGCCGTTTAACTTGTAGACAATGCCATAATGTTTTTCATATTCCTGTATTTGGTCTGCAGAGGCATTTTTAAACACCTTATCAATCGAGTCTGTCATAAACGCTTTTCTGAACAGAACAGCGGTATGACTGATAGGGAAGTACATGATAATCTTTTGTACAAACGTCGGTACGCCTCCGATTGGCACATATACTCCGCATAAGAAGCCGATGGCTGTTCCGACAATCGTACTTAGTGTTGAAAAGGCATTTTGTGTGTGAATAAAAAGAGTTAAGAATAAATTAATTGAACTCGAAAGAGCAACCGAAAGAATAATGATGCCTAATACTTCAAGCATGCCCGCACCGCTCAAAAGCTTGCTGCCTGTTGAAACGAGAAAAATTTCACACCCCAAAAAGGCAATGAAAGAAAAGATCAAGCCGATGACAAACGAATGAATGACGTAGCTTAACTGAATTGTCGCTCTCGATAAAGGAGCTGTTAAAAAATCATAAGTTCTCTTACTTTCTTTATCTTTCACCATGATCCCAAAGGCACCTAGTGTCGTTGTCACAGCTGTAATAGATAATAATCCGGCCACCATCCATTCGTTCACCATTGCTTTGGAATCATCTGTCGAACCGACCAATACTTTTATGGCATCTAACTGTGTTTGCTGTAAAAATACAGCATATAACAGAATGACGATAAAGACTGACAATAGAGAAAGAAGTAAAAGAGTTCGGTCACGGAAGTAGATTTTAATATTTCTGCTGATTAAACTGGATAAAGACTTCATTTACGCGATACTCCCCTTCTGATCTGACAAAGTGCTCCCTTTTTCTTCGATAATATTGATAAAGACATCATCCATATTCCCTTTTATGACCTCAAAGGATTCTACTTGTCCTTCCAGACTTTTTAAAATCTTAAATGCATCGAGAGTGGACTCTAAACGAAGGGAATAAATCGAGTTTTTTACTGTGTAGGCCAATTGTTTATTTTTAAACCATGCTCTCGGATCAAAGTCCGGTTTAAAAATGATATGCAGACTGTCAAACGCATATTGATCCTTCAGCTGACTCGGTGTGCCTTCTGCGATCAAGCGGCCTTCTTTAATGACCACAACCTGATCAGCTACAGCTGCTTCCTCCATGTAATGCGTGGTTAAAAAGATAGTCATGTTTGTTTCTTCCTGCAGCCTTTTAATCGCACTCCAAACAAATACCCTTGTTTGAGGATCAAGACCTGTGGTAGGCTCATCTAAAAATAAAATGGCCGGTTTATGGATAATAGCGCGGGCAATATCAGCTCGTCTTCTTTGTCCGCCTGATAAATCGCTGTATTTTTTATCCTTAATATCATCTAATTTTAAATAATCTGAAACAAACTGATAGTTTTCCTGAACTTGCGTTTTACTTAAATGATAATATTGTCCGCGATTCATAATATTTTCGTATACAGTTAATCGCTCGTCTAATATGCTTTCTTGAAAGACAACCCCGATTTTCTTGCGAATTTGATTATTCTCTTTTCCCTCACCAAGCGTAAAACCGTCAATCACAACATTCCCGGAAGTTTTTTTGATTAGCGTACAGAGGATATCAATCGTTGTTGATTTCCCTGCACCGTTCGTTCCCAGGAAAGCAAACAGCTCACCTCTTTTTACAGAAAAGGATATCCCTTTAACCGCTTCAAATGATCCATATTTTTTTCGCAGATCTGTTACTGTAATGATTTCTTGTTCTTCTCCCATTCTGTTCACCTCAAAAGTAAGATTACTAAATTATGCTAGATTGATAAGCCTCCGTCAACTGTAATCATTTGTCCAGTAATGTATTTGGATCCATTTTCCGAAAGAAAAAGAGCTAATTCACTTACATCATCTGGGCTGCCTAAATGCTGCATGGGAATCATGTTCACCAATCTGTTTTCATCTAAATTACTAGTCATATCTGATTCTATAAAACCTGGGCATATGGCATTGACTCTTACATTATACTTAGCCATCTCTTTCGCCAGAGTTTTTGTTAGTCCATTAATTCCGGCTTTTGCTGCACTATAATTGGCCTGCCCTTCAATACCTTTCATACCTGATACAGAAGACATATTAATAATTGAGCCATTACCTTGATTAATCATATATTTTGAGACAAATTTACAACAGTTAAAGGTTCCATTCAAGTTGGTATTAATTACATCTTGCCAAGATCTTTGATTCATAAATGTAATTGTTTTATCTTTATTAATTCCTGCATTATTAATCAAACAGTCTATTCGGCCATGGGTATCATAAATTTGTTCAATAAATTCTTTTACTTGATTATAATCTCTAACATCGACGTTCACAGCTGTTGTTGTAGGAAATTTTTCTTCAATCATTCTAGCCTTTTCAACATTTCCTAAATATGTGAAGTAAACCATATAATCATTGTGGTGAAATTTCTCAATAATGGATCGTCCTAAATCTCCCGTACCACCCGTTATAATGACTAATTTTTTCATAATTTAACCCTCAATTATTCTAGAATTTATTTTTATTATACTATCATTTCCAACTTCATTCGTTTCAATTATTAATGTTTCACCTTTTAACTCTAAAGAGACCATTAATTTTAAGAAACCCGATAACGCATTTGAAGTCCCAATACTTCTAGAAATATTTAAATTATTTAAGTCATTAGAGAGCTCTTTTCTTTTTAAATAATCAAAAATGATTTTGTCATTACGATTATTTGACCCATAAATAAGATTTTTTGTTTGTCCCACTTTTAATTCTTTTTCTAAATTGAAAATGATTTTGTCTCTATTATCTTCAGTATGTTGGAAACTGTTAATTTTATGAATATTAGAATAAGAATCTTCACTTTTTTCTATAATAAACGAAATAGCACCTGTAACTGCGTTAACCTGTTCTTGAAGATTACCTAGATGGTAGATAGAGCCTTCTTCATTTCCCTCAACTGCTGTCACAATGGCAACATCAATAACATTATTATTTATATAAAAAGCTGCCATTTTTAATGCGTCTATTCCAGATAAGTTTCCTGAAATCACAGTAGAATTCAAGCCGGTTATACCATAAACAATCGAAGCCCATCCAGAGATATTATTTAACACAGAACTAGAAAATTTCACCGGACTCACAAAATCAGGAGAAGCTTCATAGACATCTGTCATAAAGTGATACGCAGCATCCATAGGATTTAGGGTACTTCCCACAAAAACACCTATTCTTTCTGAGGAATGCTCACTGTACATACTCCCTGCATCAGCTATTGCCTCACTTATTGAGGCAATAGCTAGATTAGTTGCTTTTGTTAACGAACGAAGACCTTTATATTTAACGTATTTTTTTATATCAAAATTCTCCGGCTCCAGAATGCCGTTAATTTCCATTTTATTTTTTATGCTTTCAACGCTTATTTTTTCAGAAAGGACTTTACCTCTTCCAATAATATTCATTTTAATACTCATCTCCATTTTTAACAATCGTCTCTGAATTTCTTAAAAATGATGCTGGAATTGGCGCCGCCAAAAGCATAGGAATTGTTCATTGCATATTCAATAGGAAATGATCTTTTTTTATTTGGTATGCAATCAACATCACAATTTTCATCCTTCAATTCAAAGTTTATGGTCGGAGGTGCAATATTTTCTTTTACGGCATTGCAACATACAATAGCTTCAAGTAAACTTGCAGCTCCCATAGAATGACCGATCATAGACTTAATTGAACTCATCGGAACTTTTTTATTAAATAATTGATTAACTGCATACGATTCAGCCTTATCATTTGCTTGAGTACCTGTACCATGCGCACTAATGTAATTCACATCATCCGTTGTAATATTAGCTTTTTCTATGGCTTTTTCCATGGCATGTATAATTCCTGTTGAATTAGGGTGAGGTGCAGTAATATGATAGGCATCACATGAAACGCCATACCCTTTAATTTCTGCCAAAATATTAGCTCCTCTATTTTTGGCATGCTCTAATTCTTCTAACACTAAACATCCTGATCCTTCGGCAACAAGCATACCATCTCTGTGAGCATCAAATGGTTTACATTCTTTTGAGGCAATAGCCTTCAATCGATTAAACCCATAATAAGCTATGGTTGAGAAAGGATCTTCTCCTGCTGTAAAACAAATGGATTGTTCCCCGCTCCTTATTTTTTCATAACCTTGAATAATTGCATAATTACCGGCAGAACAAGCATTTGCAATAAGCATTGTTTCTCCCTGTAAACTAAATTCTCTACAAGCGTTTGCTAATAATGTATGTAAAAAATCCTGATCTAAAAGATTTTGTGGGCTTGGTTCTTCCAAATACCGTTTGTAGTCTGTTGTTTCAATAGCAATCTCACCCATCGTGGTCCCTACGTATAAATCTGCCTTTTTGTATGTATCAGGATTCAAGTTAGCATTGCTGATAGCATCATACATACTTGCTATTAGTAAATGAGAACCTCTGCCTATAGAATTATAATCATTCACTTTGACATATTTAGAGGGGTCAAAATCATGGATTTGTCCTCCATATTTCGGCTCTAATAACTGTAATCCTTCTTTTTGAATGAGGGTGACACCTGACTCGCCATTCAAGCAAGATTGCCAAAAGTCTCTGGAATTAAGCCCTATTGAAGTAATTGCTCCAGTACCTGTTACTACAACTCTTTTCAAATTATTCATCTCCCGCAATCGTAAAGGTCAATTCTCCGAATGCACATTTCACATCATCAACTTTCACTTCAGCTTTAACAATAGCAGCCTTACTTATTTTCTTTATTATATTTAAAGTAATAATCATCTGATCTCCAGGTACGATAGGCTTCTTAAATTTCACATTGGTGTGATAAAGAAGGGGAAGAGTTTCATCTGCTTCGGCTGAATGATTATTATGTGAAAACAAAAGAATAGCAGTTTGTGCAATAGCTTCTGTTATATATACACCGGGGAAAATCTTTTTATTAGGAAAATGCCCTTGAAAACATGGCTCATTTCCAGTAACATTTTTGATACATGCTATGTTAGAATCACTAATCTCTAGTACTCTATCTACCATCACAAAAGGATATCTTTGCGGTAATATCTCTAAAACCTCATCATGCGACAAAAAAGTCATTTTATTTTCCCTTCATTCTTTCTTCAATAATTGAAATAATATTATTTACAGTTGTAAACCTCTGTAATTCTTCTTCAGGTATCTTTACTTGAAACTCCTTTTCAACGCTAGCTAAAATCTCCAAAGCCATCATAGAATCAGCGTCTAGTTCTTCTACTAGATCAGTATTATCTTTTATTTCATCTGGTTCAACCTCAAGAATGTCAGCAATCATTTCAATTAATTTTTCTTTTTTCTCAATGCTAATTACTGTTTCTAGACTCATGAGAATTCATCCCTTTCATTATATATACTCTGAAACATTTACTACTTTTTGACTTACTTTCATGACATCAAGTTTCATAGGACATTGATAGGATTTACCCTTATATAGTTTGAAATCGCCAATTTGGGTAAAACCTATTTTCTCGTACATTTTTTTTGATTTTTCCCTGCTCTGTAAAAGGAGATGAGTTATTTTTTCAGAGATAATGATATCTTTCACCTTATCAAACAAGAGGTTCATTACTTTGCCCTTCATAGAGATTGTACTAGTAAGGGGAGTTTCTAAAACGACTAATCTCATAACCTCTGCACAGTTTTCGCCATTTTTAGGGACTAAGTTGTGAGTTTGTTCAACCTCTAATAATTCATCCTCTTGCTTTACAATTAAAGTCATAAATCCTACTAATAAATGACCATCGTAACATCCAATTTGGTATGCATGCTCATCAGATTGATCCTTTAGTAAACCGTCTTTATAGTTTTCAGCAGGTACTGATTTTTCTTGGTCTACAAAAATTTTATATCTCACTGAGTACAGTTCATTTTTTTCTTCTTCTGTTTCTAAAATTTTAACTTCTAGCATGATTTCCCCTCCCTCTTATTTGTTAAATAAATAAAACTATTTCATAAGACATAAGGAATTAAAATGGAAAAGCTGAATAAATCCTAAGTTTTTAATTGACTGACATGCAGTTTTGGCTTTATCTCTATACACTAAAGCCTAAGAAAGCGATAATTTTCCCACCGACATTACTTCATTCAGCAGATTTACGATTCATATAATCTAATCAGCTTTTTAGGGACAGATGTAAACGATCTCAGAAAGTTATATAGTTCTACTGCACTGTTTATTTTTAATTGCAGTAATACGTACAGGACAATAGCCTCATCTTAACCCTTTGAATACAGATTACGGGAATGTGATATTCCTCTTCATGTTCACCTCTTCTGTAATTATTTGGCGACTTCTTACTACAAAAAGAAGGTCCTTTTCAGTCTTTTTCTGTGTTTTTTAATTCACGCTCTATTAGGACAAATTACCTTCATATAACCAATATTTTCTTCTCTATATAAAAATAACAAAATATAGGCTTAAGTAAATCCGTATATACCGCCAACAAAATGACGGAATCACGCCTAATATTAGCAGAAAATCATATAAATTTAATTTTCACACAAAAAAAATCATCAAGTACAGATACCATAGTCTCATTACAAGCAAGGAGCAAGTATAATTTAGATTAATATTTAAAGACAAAAAGAACAAATGGAAAAGAAAATTAAAAAAATGCTTGATTTAAAGAGTAGAAAAAATTGATGAGTGAATTTACCACTTTTTCTTCGAGGGTATCTAGATTCAAATCAAGAAAAACGATATAATATCCTAGTGAGTGTCAATAAAGGTATGATTTTCAATGTAATAGTCTCTATTTTGTATAGAAGGAGTTTTTATTGTTTTGCACCCTGAAAAGCACTATAGAGTACGATTTACAAAAAACTACAGGTGAATTAGCGTATAATGATTACTCTTCTTCCGCTTTTCATTAATGATCATTATAGCTAGCCCATATGATCTAGGATGATAAAGAACACTTCCAAGCAGTATTGAACATTCTGTCTCCCTTCTATGCTTAAACAGGATAATATTAGAACTCATCAATAAAAGTGGAAGATAGTGAAAAAAGAAAGATTCACTCTTACCGTATGCATTTCAATCAAGTCAATTACATGATAATCATTGAAATTAATATAAACACAATTGCTATCATTACTTTGCCCATGGAATGGAGTAAATCAATTGAAAATCAAAGTATTGCTGTTAGATGATCATATAATGGTATTACAGGGTATTACACAATTATTAGAGCAGGACAAAGATATTGAAGTAGTTGGTGCTTTATCAGATCCAGCTGATCTTCATAAAGAAATAATCTGTACCAGCCCAAATGTACTGATTATTGATATTAGAATGAAATCTTTTAACGGCATTTCCCTAACAAGAATAATTAAGGAAACTTTTCCGGAGCTTAAAGTAGTTGTTTTGTCTGGATATGATTATGATGAATATATAACAGCAGCCTATAAGGCAGGGGCAAATGCTTATGTAAGGAAGGAAAGTTCAATTAATGAGTTGGTCGCTGCTGTAAAACAATCTTATGCAGACAACCGAATATTCCCTAAACTCATTTTAAACCTTGCAGGCGAGAGTCTTACTCAGAAAGAGCGAGAAGTGTTGAAGCTAATAGCAGAGGATAAAACGAATATGGAGATCAGTGCTGAATTAACAATTAGTAAAAGAACCGTAGAACGTCACATCTCTTCCATTATTCAGAAGCTGGAAGCCAATTCAAGAGTCGGCGCAGTTGTAAACGGAATGAAACAGGGTCTGTTGAATGTCTGAAAGAGTTATTAATCATAACAGACAATTAAAAGACAATCTTTTAATAAATAGAAGCAGGTCATCCCTCATCGGGATCCTGCTTCTTCTTTTAAAATCAACTGCGCCACACACTCCACATGATTCGTATGCGGAAACATATCCACAGGCTGCACTTCGAGCGTAGCATACCCGCCATCCTCAAGCACCCGCAAATCCCTCGCAAGCGTGCCTGGATTACAGGACACATACACCACCCGCTTCGGCTTCATCTCTATAATCGTCCGCAGGAGGGCTTCGTCGCAGCCTTTTCTTGGCGGGTCGACGACTAGCGTGTCGGCCGTGATGCCTTCTTCATACCACTTTGGAATCACGGTTTCCGCTTCTCCGACTGCGAATTCCGCGTTTGTGATGCCGTTTAGCTCAGCATTTCGTTTGGCGTCTTCAATTGCTTCCGGCACAATCTCTACACCGTACACTTTTTTCGCCTGCTTCGCCAAGAATAGAGAAATCGTTCCGATGCCGCAGTAGGCGTCGATGACGGTTTCTTCTCCTTGCAGCTCCGCGTACTCAAGCGCTTTGTCGTAGAGCACTTTTGTCTGTTCCGGGTTGACCTGATAGAACGATCTGGCGGAGATGGCGAATTTGACGTCTCCGATGAGGTCGTAGATGTATTCTTCGCCCCAGATGACGTTTGTTTCGTTCCCAAAGATCACGTTTGTTTTGTTTGGGTTGATGTTTTGCACGATTGATTTGACGTGCGGGAATTTGACCGTGATGTCTTCAATGATCTTCGCTTTGTGCGGGAAGTCGTTTGTTCTTGTGATGAAGACGATCATCATTTCGCCTGTAACCACGCCGTATCTGACCATGATGTGGCGGAGCCAGCCTTTGTGGCGTTCTTCGTTGTAAGCTTTGACACCGTATGATGCGCAAATGTCTTTAACGGCTTGGACGGCTTCGTCGTTTTTGGATTGCTGGATGAGGCAGGCGCTCATGTCGATGATGTCATGGCTTCTTTGCTGATAGAATCCTGCGACGAGTCCGCCTTCCCTTTCTCCGACCGGGACTTGGGCTTTGTTTCTGTAGTTCCACGGGTCTTCCATGCCGAGGGTCGGGTGGACGGTGACATTTGAGAGGTCGAGTTTTCCGATTCTCTCGAGTACATCTTTTACTTGTTTTTGTTTAAACAGCAGCTGGCCTTCGTAAGTCATATGCTGAAGCTGGCAGCCGCCGCATTGCTTGTAGATCGGGCACGGGGCGTCCGTTCTGTGCGGGCTTTCTTCTTTCAGCTCCATGAGGCGTCCGAAAGCGAAGCCTTTTTTGACGCGTGTCACTTTGATTTGGGCCTTTTCTTCCGGGAGGGCGTTCGGGACGAAGATCGGGAATCCTTCGACTTTGGCGACGCCTGCTCCTTCGTGTGTCAAGTCTTCGAAGACGACATCATAGTATTCGTTTTTTTCCACTGGCGGTTTGATTTTCATGTTTGTTCACCTCTTCTGTTAAGCAAGAAAAACTTGGCCGTGCAGGGCCAAGTTTTTTTAATCATCCAGCTGTTCCGCTTTTTCCTTCGGCATGACGACGTGAATGTGGCGGTACAGATTCACGAATTCGCCCGGCAGCATGCCGCCGTACTCGCCGTCCAGGTTCAGCTGCATCTTTTCTGATACATTGACTTTCACGCGGTTCGCTTTTGTGTAAATAATGTGCTGATCGTTAATATGATCGCCTCTGAGCGCCATGCTCGCGACTCTGATAAATTCGGCGAGATTGGCTTTCTTCAAAATAATCAAATCAAACATGCCGTCATTCAGGCTGGAATCAGGGGCAAGCTTCTCAAATCCGCCGACCGAGTTGGTCAGCGTCACTAAAAACAGCATGATTTCGCCTTGGAACAGCTTGCCGTCATATTCAATCTCGACCTCTGTCGGACGGAGGGAAGGCAGCATTTCCATTCCTTTTAAATAATAAGCAAGCTGGCCGAGCATTGTCTTCAGTTTGCTTGGCACATCATATGTCAGCTCCGTTAAGCGGCCCCCGCCGGCAATATTAATAAAATATTGTCCGTTGACCTGGCCAATGTCAATCGGGCGGGCGACGCCGTTAATGACGGTGTCAGTTGCGTTCAATATGTTCTCTCTCGGGATGCCGAGCGCTCTTGCGAAGTCATTTGTCGTGCCGACCGGGATGATGC
Source organism: Bacillus sp. YC2 (assembly GCF_019891195.1). Taxonomy (NCBI): domain Bacteria; kingdom Bacillati; phylum Bacillota; class Bacilli; order Caryophanales; family Bacillaceae; genus Bacillus; species Bacillus sp. YC2. Next base: position 11,477 of record NZ_JAHXDO010000010.1, read on the forward strand.
CGAGTGTCGGGCGGCTGTCTAAAGGCGCGAGTCCGTTGACGACTTCATTAATCGTTCCGTCTCCGCCGGCGGCGATAATCAGGTCAAAATCCCGCAATGCGGCTTCTTTTGCGGCATGAGTCGCGTCTCCGGCGCATGTGGTGGCATGGGTGGAGGTTTCATAACCCGCTTGTTCAAATTTTTGCAGGACCTGGGCAAGATTTTTCTTAAAAAGCTCCCGTCCAGAAGTTGGATTATATATTATGCGTGCACGTTTCATTATCTCATCATCCTACTTAAGAGTATCCGATCCATTATTAACACTAACAACCTTTAATTATACTATGAGTTGAGAAAATCGCAACAATATGTACAGGATTTGGCAGAAGAAAAAAAGGCCCCGGCTCCGTTTAAGGAGCCAAGGCCCGCTGTTTTACTCTTCTTCAGTTCCAGGTTTTTTCTTACGGAATTTCGCCAATACTTCATATACGATCGGCACAATCAGAAGGGTAAGCAAGGTCGAACTGATTAAACCGCCGATAACGGTGACACCGAGTCCTTTGGAGATGACCTGGCTTCCGCCTTCAAAGCCCAATGCCAATGGAAGCAGGGCGCCGATTGTCGCAATCGCCGTCATCAGAATCGGACGCAATCTCGTAGAGCCGGCTTCAAGGAGCGCTTCTCTCGTCGATAAGCCTTCCGCTTCTTTATGGATGACGCGGTCAATTAAGACAATCGCATTTGTGACGACGATTCCGATCAGCATGAGCATACCGATCATGGCGTTCAGACTGACCGTCTCTCCCGATACATACAGTCCGACTAATGCGCCGATGACCGTAAACGGAAGCGAGAACAGAATCGCAAACGGCGCTAATGCTCCGCCGAATGTAATCACAAGAACAAGATATACGATCGCAACTGCGGCAAGCATCGCTAAACCGAGCTTCGTAAAGGAATCCGCGATATCTGCGGATACACCGCCGGTATCGATCGATACATTATCCGGCAGATCCAATTTATCAACTTTCTTTTGTACGGCCGCTGACACTTTCGTTACATTGTCAGATGTGACTTCTGCTGTTATGTCAGCATATAACTTTCCATCGCGTCTGGACACTGTATCTGATGTCGAGCCGTTTTTCACTTTCGCCACGTCGCCGATTTTTACTTCTTGGCCTGCAGGCGATGTGATGGTTTTGTCCTCTAATTCTTTCACACTCTTATACTGGTCTTTTTCAGTCTGAATGTTGACGTCAAGCTCTTTGCCGTCTTTCTTCACCGTTGTTAAAGGCGACTGTGACGTTTGTGACATGAGAGCTTGGGAGATTTGCGAAGCCGTTAAGCCGAGCTTGCTGAGTTTCTCCTGGTCAGCGACGAATGTGTACTCATCATATGTGCTGGAAAGGCCTGAATTTACGCCTTTCAGATCCTTCTGCTTTTTCATGATGTCTTCGATGTCTTTGACCGTGCCTTTAATATCAGACTCTGAATCTCCGTAAACGTAATACGTCAATTCATTGTTGTTGCCAGACGAACTGAAATTTTGTGTTTTCCATTCGCCGCGGCTGGATGTTTTTTTGATTTCATTTAAGATATTGTCTTTTTCTTTGTCAAAATCAGGCGTGTCTTCCTCGTATTTCACGTAGAACAATGCGCCGTTTGAGCTGCCGCCGAGCGGGCTTTGCGAACCTAATGAATATTGAACCGTGTCGACATGTTTACGTTTCAGCAGCAAGTCTTCAGCTTTTTGCGCAGCTTTTTCCGCTTCGCTTTTCGTTTCGCCCGGTTCAGGCGTATATGTGAGCTGTATCGTTTTGTCTGCTCCTGACGGCAGATAGCTCGCGCCGATCAGCGGTACGAGGAACAAACTTCCGACAAGCATCAGAACCGCGACAATGGATGTAATCCATTTATGGCTTAAAGACCAATTCAGCACTTTTTTATAGAAATTGGCCAATCTGCCCGGCTTATGCTCTTTTGCTTTAACAGACGCGCCTGAGAGCGATTTTTTGAATAAGCTGTGCGCCAGCATCGGCACCAATGTGATCGAAATCAAAAGTGATGCGGCAAGCGCAAAGACGATGGTTAATGCAAACGGCATAAACAATTGCCCGATCTGTCCGCCGACCATGGCGAGCGGCAGGAATACGGCAATGGTTACGATCGTTGATGACATGATCGGTTTAAACATTTCCTTCGTCGCTTCACGAACCAATTGCTTCCCGCGTAAAGGTTCATCTTTCAGCCTCATGCGGCGGTAAATATTTTCAATGACGACAATGGAATCATCGACCACCCGTCCGATGGCGACCGTCATCGCACCGAGCGTCATAATGTTTAAGGTGACATCAAGCTGATTCAGCACGAGAAGCGCAATCAGCAGTGACAGCGGGATGGAAACGATAGAAATCATCGTTGATTTAATATCTCTTAAGAATAAGAGAATGATCACGACCGCAAAGATCGCGCCGAAAATCGCTTTGCTTAACATCGTATCCACTGACTCTGTAATCGGCTCTGCCATATCAAGAGTCGAGCTGTACTTGAACCCTTTATGGTCTTTTTTGTATTGCTTCAGTTCATCTTTAATCGCATCGGCCACTTCTACCGTGTTGGCATCATTTGCTTTTACGATGTTGATGCCGATGCTGTCTTTTCCGTTTGTCCGGGAAATGGATTCTGCTTTTTTCACGTCTTTAATATCCGCAATGTCAGAAAGCTTAACTGTCGGCACCTCTGTGCCCGCGCTTTGCTGCGGCTGCTGTGCTGCCTGCGCGCCTGCTGCTGACGATGCGCTTGCGCCTGATGCCGCACTGCTTGCTGAGCCGGCTGCTGACGTAACCGGAATTCTCATATCTTTTAAATCTTTAATTGACGTAATATTGCCGTTGACGACAACTGATTTTTCTTTGTTGCCGAACGTGTACAGCCCAAGCGGCGTGTTGACGTCAGAGCCTTGGATTACTTTCTTGACGGTATCTTCATCAAGTCCGTACTCTTTCATTTTTTTGTCTTTGAAAGAGAATTCCACTTGCTCTTCCTGCTGTCCTGAAACTTGTACAGAGGCAACGCCTTGGATTCCTTCGAGTTTAGGGACAAGAGTATTTTCCACGTTTTTGGTCAGATCTTCAAGCGAGCTCTTATCACTTGTCACACTGAGCGTCAAAATCGGGAAGGAATTCACGCTGAAGCGGGAAATATCAGGTTTCTTTGCGTCATCAGGAAGGCTGACATTATCCAATGCTTCAGAGACCTCGGTTTTTGCCTTGTCCATATCTTTCTCATAATCATATTCAATCATGACCGATGATACGTTTTCAGAGGAAGTGGACGATACTACGCTCACGCCTTCTAAATTTTGCACGGCCTGTTCAATCGGTTTCGTCACTTCATCCGCAACTTGACTCGGAGCGGCTCCGGGATAAGTCGTATTTACTGAGAGGTAGGGCATGTTTACGTCCGGTATGGATTCCTGCTTCATATTCAGACCGGCATACAGCCCAGCTATAGTAACGATAATCGTCATCAGCCAAACCGCGAATTTGTTCTTCAGTACAAAGTTAATAATGTGGTTCATCGTATCCTCCGTTATTTGTTATTGACTGACTGGTCATTCTATATAATACTAAACGGTATAACTCAACATCGTCAACCAAAAAGCCAGTAAATTTTTCTAAATTTTTGAAGGATTAAGGGGAAGCACGTCATGAACGAAAAAAAAGAGAAAATCATAAAAACCGGCATCCGTTTATTTGCCAAAAAAGGATTTTCTTCCACAACCATTCAGGAAATCGCTGTTGAATGCGGAATATCAAAAGGAGCTTTTTATCTCCATTTTAAATCGAAAGAAGACCTTCTTTTGTCAGCATGTGAATATTACATCGGCATGTCTATGGAAGAAGTAAAGAAAATTAAAGCAGAAAATCAGACTAAACCGCCTAAGGAGGTTTTCAAAAAACAGATTGCCTACCAATTCCAAGAATTCTTGGAGCATAAGGACTTTATCATTCTTTTACTGAGTGAGAAGATCATTCCTGAAAACCAAAAAGTAAAACAATCCTTTCATGAGGCAAACATTCAATTTAACAGGCTCTACCGGGAGGCTTTGCTGTCGTCTTACGGAGAAAGCATCACACCGTTTTTAGCGGACGCATCCGTTATGGCGCAAGGGATTGTGAGCTCCTATATTCATTTCTTGATTTTTAATGAGAACATGGCGTTTCAGACGGAACAGGTGGCGGAATTTCTGATCAAAAGGATTGATGATCTTGTGACGGGCCTGATTGAGGAGAATCCCGATCCGCTGCTGCCCGAGGACATTTTCACCCAGCCTCCGCCGCATATAGAAGAGCTGTTAAAGGAAATACGAAAGGTAAAAGGACAGCATGGATTGCCTGAGGATGTCATCGTGTCGCTTGAGGTGATTGAAGAAGAATGCGCTAAGGAGGAGCCCCGCAAACCGATTATTAAAGGAATGCTTTCCAATTTAGCCGGCAGCGGCAATGATCAAATTGAGACATTGCGTTCCTCTATTGAAGCGTATTTCAGCTAGAGGTCATATAAAAAGAGACCGGAACTTTTCCGGTCTCAATGTCAGCAGCGCCTTCGGACAGGCGGCTGCTTTTTTATCGTTTCTTGATTTCTTCAAGTAAAATCTTGTTCACCATCGGCGGGTTGGCTTGTCCTTTTGAGGCTTTCATAATCTGCCCGACAAGGAAGCCGATCGCGCGGTCTTTCCCATTTTTGAAGTCCTCGATGGACTGAGGATTGCCGTCAAGCGCTTCTGTGACCAGCTTGAGAAGCACGCTTTCGTCAGAAATCTGCACGAGGCCTTTTTCTTTGACGATTTTTTCAGCGTCGCCGCCTTTTTCAATTAATTCTTTGAAGACCTTCTTCGCGATTTTAGAAGAAATGGTTCCTTTTTCAATCAATTGAATCATGCCGGCAAGGCCTTCCGGCGTCAGCGCCACATCAGAAAGCTCCTTTTGCTCAGCGTTCAGATAAGCTGACACTTCACCCATGAGCCAGTTTGATGCCTGCTTTGCTTCGGCGCCTTTTTTGACTGTTTCTTCGAAGAAATCAGCCATTTCTTTTGTAAGCGTCAATACCATGGCATCATATGCAGGCAGTCCGAGCTCTTCGATATAACGCTTGCGGCGTTCATCCGGAAGCTCAGGAATGCTGGCCTTTACGCGCTCTTTCCATTCGTCATCGATGTAAAGCTCGACAAGATCCGGTTCTGGGAAGTAGCGGTAGTCGTCTGACCCTTCTTTAATACGCATAAGAATGGTTTTTTTCGTTGCTTCGTCATAGCGGCGTGTTTCCTGCTGGATGATTCCGCCGGAAAGAAGAACCTGCTCCTGGCGTTTTTCTTCGTGCTCAAGGCCTTTTTGAACGAACGCGAAGGAGTTCAGGTTTTTCAGCTCTGTTTTTGTGCCGAATTTCTCTTGGCCGATCGGGCGGAGGGAAATGTTGGCGTCACAGCGCAGCGATCCTTCTTCCATTTTACAGTCAGAAACGCCTGTGTACTGAATAATTGATTTCAGTTTTTCAAGGTATGCGTATGCTTCCTCCGGTGTGCGGATGTCCGGCTCAGACACGATTTCAACCAGCGGCGTGCCTTGGCGGTTGAAGTCAACGAGGGAATAGCCGTCGCCTGTATGCGTCAGTTTTCCCGCATCTTCCTCAAGGTGAAGACGGGTGATCCCGATTTTTTTCGTTTTTCCGCCGACTTCAATTTCAATCCAGCCGTTTTCGCCGATCGGCTTGTCGAATTGAGAAATTTGATACGCCTTCGGGTTATCCGGATAGAAATAGTTTTTACGGTCAAACTTCGTATCCGTCGCGATTTCGCAGTTTAGGGCCATAGCGGCTTTCATTGCGAATTCGACTGCCTCTTTGTTTAACACGGGCAATACGCCCGGGTAGCCGAGGTCGATAACGCTCGTTTGGGTATTTGCATCCGCACCGAATGGCGTCGGAGAGCTTGAGAAAATTTTAGATTTCGTTTTTAACTCCACATGGACTTCTAGTCCGATTACCGTTTCAAAGTTCACTTCATTTCACCCCTTACAGTTCAGGTTTTGCTTTATGATGGTCTGTTGCCTGTTCAAACGCATGAGCGACACGGTACACAGTGCCTTCATCGAAGTGTTTTCCGATGATTTGCAGCCCGAGCGGCAGTCCGTCCGTAAATCCGCACGGCACGCTGATTCCCGGTACGCCCGCAAGGTTGACAGGGATCGTTAAAATATCGTTGGCGTACATTGTCAGCGGATCGCTTGTTTTCTCGCCGATTTTAAATGCCGGTGTCGGCGTTGTCGGTCCGACGATGACGTCATATTTCTCAAATACGTCTTCAAAGTCTTTTTTAATGAGTGTGCGCACTTTTTGCGCTTTTTTGTAGTACGCGTCATAGTAGCCTGAGCTGAGAGCGAATGTGCCGAGCATAATACGGCGTTTCACTTCGTTGCCGAAGCCTTCTGAGCGTGTTTGTTTATACAGGTCGATCAGGTTGTCCGCATTGTCTGTGCGGTATCCGTAGCGGATGCCGTCAAAGCGTGCAAGGTTCGCAGACGCTTCTGAAGAGGACAGCAGGTAATACGTCGCAAGGGCGTATTTACTGTGCGGAAGAGATACTTCTTCCCATGTTGCGCCGAGACCCTCAAGCACCTTCAAAGCGGCAAGAACGGATTCCTTCGCTTCTTTGCCGACGCCTTCGCCGAGATATTCTTTCGGAACGGCAATTTTTAAGCCTTTAATATCGCCCGTTAATGAAGAAAGAAAGTCAGGCACATCCACATTGGCGCTAGTCGCATCCATTTTGTCAGCGCCTGCAATCGCTTGAAGCAAAAATGCGTTGTCTTCTACCGTTCTTGTGATCGGGCCGATTTGGTCTAATGAAGAGGCAAAGGCAACTAAACCGTAACGTGACACGCGTCCGTATGTAGGCTTTAATCCGACAACGCCGCAGAATGAAGCCGGCTGGCGGATGGAGCCGCCTGTGTCAGATCCGAGTGAAAACGGCACTTCTCCCGCTGCAACCGCAGCCGCAGAGCCGCCGCTTGAACCGCCGGGAACCGTATCCAGATTCCAAGGGTTTTTCGTGGCTTTGTACGCGGAGTTTTCGGTTGAAGACCCCATCGCGAATTCGTCCATGTTCAGCTTTCCGATTGTGACAGCTTCAGCAGCCTGAAGGCGCTCGACAACCGTCGCATCGTAAATAGGATCAAAGTTTTCAAGAATTTTGCTTGAACATGTCGTGCGAAGCCCTTTTGTCACGATGTTGTCTTTGACGCCGATCGGCATTCCGAACAGAAGTCCGTGTTCAGAACGGCCGTCCACCGCTTCATCGAGCTCTTTTGCGTAAGCGCGCGCTTTTTCTTCATCAAGCTGCAAAAACGCCTGCACCTTATCATCCACGGATGCGATCCGTTTGTAAGATTCATCAACAAGATCAGAAATTTTGATCTCTTTTTTATGTATCATTTGTTTCAGTTCTGTGATTTTGTGATCAAATAATGACATACTGTCTCCCTCCTTTAATCCAGAATTGATGGCACACGAACATAGCCGTCTTTATGATCGGGAGCATTTTTCATAACATCCTCGATCGGAAGGCCTTTACCCGCTTCATCTTCTCTCATTACGTTTTTCATTTTCAGCACGTGAGTCGTCGGCTCCACGTTATCCGTATCCACTTCATTCAGCTCCTCGGCAAACGAGATGATGCTGTCAAGCTGTTCTGTGAACATTTCAGCTTCTTCATCCGTAATGGCAAGTCTCGCCAAATGAGCGACATGCTTTACTTCTTCTATAGAAATTCGTGACATAAGATCCACCTCCGCATAATTCTCCGTTTCGTCATATAATACTGATCATATCAAAAACAAGCCCTCTAAAGCAACAAAACGCCGCCTTCTGAGCCATGATGAAACCTTCTCTATTTTATCCTAAAATGAGGAGAAAGAGAAACGAAATATATGTCAGAAAATTTTTACTTTTATAAATTATTGACAGCGCTTTCATCTTTAAGCTGTTCTAGGTTGACGGCGGATTTCTCCCTGAATAGGCAAGGTTTCAGCAGTTGATTGATCGGGGATACTTTGTTAGGTTTAGTAACCATAGCCTGCACGAAATCGTGCGAGCCGCATGTAATAATGGCAAAAGGCTTACCGCCGGCGCTTGTTCCGGCACTATCAAAATGCAGAGGTGATGTCAAAATTAACAGGAAAGAAGAGAGGGTCCAGAAACGTGAGTATTGAATTAATGATATCTTTAGGAATTTACTTTGCTGCCATGCTGTTAATCGGCTGGTACGCTTTTAGAAAAACAACGAATATCAATGACTATATGCTGGGCGGAAGAGGACTCGGGCCGTTCGTAACGGCGCTGTCCGCAGGGGCCGCTGATATGAGTGCATGGATGCTGATGGGGGTTCCCGGCGCAATGTTCGCAACGGGATTATCTACCTTATGGCTGGCGCTCGGATTGACAATCGGCGCATATTCAAACTATCTGCTGCTTGCTCCGAGGCTGCGCGCTTATACGGAAGTGGCGGACGATGCGATTACGATTCCTGACTTCTTTGATAAACGGTTCCGCCATTCGTCATCATTGCTGAAAATTGTTTCCGCCGTGATTATTATGATCTTTTTCACACTGTACACATCGTCCGGAATGGTATCCGGAGGCAGATTGTTTGAATCGGCATTTGGCGCCGACTACAAATTCGGTCTGTTCTTAACGGCCGGTGTTGTTGTGCTTTACACGCTGTTTGGCGGTTTTCTCGCTGTCAGTCTGACTGACTTTGTACAGGGAGCGATCATGTTTGCGGCATTAGTGCTTGTGCCGATCGTTGCTTTTACCCAGCTCGGGAGCGTGTCAACGACGATTGATTCGATCAACGCCGTAGACCCGAAGCTATTGGATATCTTTAAAGGCGCGAGCGTCATTAGCATTATTTCTTATTTGGCATGGGGACTCGGCTACTACGGCCAGCCTCATATCATCGTGCGATTTATGGCAATTAAAGAAGTGAAGGATTTAAAACCGGCCCGCAGAATCGGCATGAGCTGGATGGTTATTTCCGTTCTCGGTTCATTGCTGACGGGGATCATAGGTGTTGCGTATTCTCATCACTTCGGAATTGCCGTAAAAGATCCGGAAACGATTTTCATTATATTTTCTAAAATACTGTTCCATCCGCTGATTACGGGCTTCTTATTGTCCGCGATTTTAGCGGCGATTATGAGTTCCATCTCCTCGCAGCTTTTAGTAACGGCAAGCGCCATTACGGAAGATTTATACCGCGCCTTTTTCAGACGGGAAGCGAGCGATAAAGAATTGGTCATGACCGGCCGCATGTCGGTATTGATCGTGGCCATCATTGCTATCTTTCTTTCCCTGAATCCGAACAGCACGATTCTTGACCTGGTCGGATATGCATGGGCAGGCTTCGGTTCGGCCATCGGGCCCGCGCTTCTGCTCAGTCTGTACTGGAAACGGATGAATGAATGGGGAGCGCTTGCGGCGATGATTACCGGAGCCGCGGCCGTTTTAATCTGGATTACGACGGGCCTCGCCGTTTCAACCGGCGTATATGAAATCATCCCGGGGTTCTTCCTCAGTTTGATTGCAGGTATCACTGTCAGTCTTTTAACCAAAAAACCGGCCGATGCTTCTTATCAGCTGTTCAGCCGGATGGAAACACTTTTAAAAAGCAAAAAATAAGCAAAAGCCGTCAGAATTTATCCCTGACGGCTTTTTTCTTCAGCTCTTGTCCTGCTATAAATACTGTGAGAAAATCATATCAATTTACTATAAGTAAAATGTGGAGGTGCTGTGGAATTGAGCTGGCCTATCGATCCAGACATTTTATTAAAGCTGGGCATTGCCACGCTGATCGGCATGATTATCGGTCTTGAGCGCGAATTAAAGAATAAACCGCTCGGACTGAAAACATGCATCGTCATCGCCGTCAGCTCTTGTATGCTGACGATTGTCAGCATTAATGCGGCATATCATTTCCCAAAATATTATCGTATCATGATGGACCCGCTCCGCCTTCCCGCCCAAATCATTTCCGGTGTCGGTTTTATCGGCGCAGGCGTAATTCTGCGCAAAAGCAATGATGTCATTTCCGGGCTGACGACATCCGCCATAATCTGGGGCGCGGCCGGGCTTGGTCTGGCAACGGGAGCCGGCTTTTATAAAGAAGCATTCGTGAGCCTCTTGTTCATCCTGATCAGCGTTGAATTTCTTCCGTGGCTCATCAGAAAAATCGGCCCCGACCGCTTGCAGGAAAAAGATATCCGCGTGAGGATGTCTCTTTCTGACAAAGATAAAATGACCGAGATTTTAAAGGAAATGAAAAGCAAACAGATCCGTATCCACTCCGTCCGGATTGATGATCTGCATGAAAAGGAATTTCCGATTATGGAAGTGAAAATCAGAGTCCATAAAAACCGCTATACCACAGACGTCTATTATGATATAAAAGCAATCCAAGGTGTCGTCGGGGTGAAGTGCGATACGTTATAAACGTCTTCAGGATGTTATATCCTGGAGACGTTTGTTTTATCATGTAAAAATGTGTTGAAGCGGCTGTGATTTTGAAATAAAATTCATATATAGAATATAATAACAATTAAGGAGTGTTTAATCCATTGATTGCCCGAATCACTGTACCGTGCTTCTTACTCTTAACCATCTTTTTAACCTTTGTATTCGTAACGGATTACATGCCTCAATCTTCTTCCGCAGCAAAAACCGCCCGAAATACTGACAAAGGCAGCACACCCAAAAACATTATATTCATCGTGGGTGACGGCATGGGCATGCCTATTATGAACGGCTACCGCACATTAAAAAGCGAAAAACGAAACAGCTTTACAAAGACTTCCTGGGATCAGTACTTAACCGCCATGCAAATGACACACCCTAACGATAAGAGAGACAATATCACAGATTCATCAGCGGCCGCAACAGCCATGGCAACCGGAGTCAAAACGTACAATGATGCAATTGGCGTTGATCCGCACCAGCAGTCGGTAAAAAACGTCACCGAGCGGGCGAAGGAAAAAGGAATGTCCGTCGGCCTCGTCGTTACGTCTGATTTAACCGACGCCACTCCGGCCGCATTTAGTGTACATAACAGCTCCCGGAAAAACTATACCGAGATCGCCGACCAATTATATGATGAAAGAGTCCGCGGCTTACATAAAGCTGATGTTATGCTTGGAGGCGGATCGGCTTATTTTATCCGTAATGATCGTAATATCGCCAAAGAATTTCAGGATGACGGCTACCAGCTTGTCGCGACGAAAGAAGAGCTGGCACAAAACAACCATGACAAGCTTCTCGGACTGTTTCAGAAAGTGGAGATGGACTTAGCTATTGATAAAGACAGCAGCACCCCTTCTTTAAAAGAAATGACCAATGCCGCCATCCGGCAGTTAAATAAAAATGAAAACGGATTTTTCATGCTCTTGGAAGGCAGCAATATTGACAATGCCGCTCACGAAAATGATGTCGTCGGCGTCATGAGTGAAATGGAGGATTTCGAGAATGCCGTCACTTCCGCTCTTGAATTCGCCAAAAAGGATAAAGAGACACTGGTGATTATTACAGCCGATCACTCTACAGGCGGTTTTTCATACGGAGCGGACGGCATGACACGCGAGACCGGCTATAAATGGGATCCTAAACCGATTCTGGCTGCTAAAAAATCGCCGGGGTATATGGCGGCAGAAATCGCGGCAGGCAAGGATGCCGTTCAGGTTCTTGATGCCTATGTCGATATAAAGCTTACAGAAAAAGAAATTGAACAGGTTAATCAAGCCGCCGCAGCCAAAGACAAGGCCGCCATCAAAAAGAGCATCCAGGCGATCTTTGACAATCGGTCATTTACCGGGTGGACGACATTCGCCCATACGGGAGATGACGTTCCTGTTTATGCATACGGTCCGGGGAAAGAGATGTGGCACGGATTGATGGATAACACACAGCAGGCGAAAAACATATTCAGCATATTGGATAAAAAATAAGAAACTCTTAGACTTCGGCCCGGCCGGAGTCTTTTTTATTCAGGAAAAACGCCGGACTGGATTCAGCCGGCGTTTTTCCTCTTATACTAAGGCAGTAAAATTATATTCGGTAATTGGTATTTCGTTTTCGATATCACGCCTGAAGCCTTTCAGCATCTCAAGCTCTTCATCCCCAAGTGAGTCAAGGTCAAACGCCTGATGCAATAAACCGTAGATCAGCATATGGCGCAGACGGAGAAAATCCGGTATTTTTTCAAGCCACACGGGATCAAGATCGTTTTCTTCCCTGTAACCTTTCATAAAGTGTGTCATAAACTCCTCCGTAAATGCAGCCTTGTCTTCATACGGGATGACCGGATACCATAAAATGTTGTAAAGCAGAATACTGATATCATTCACAAACCAATTGTAGCCGATATCATCAAAATCGAATGTAGTGATTTTCCCATTGTCCCAGTTGAAATTGCCGTGGTGCAAATCGGCGTGCACAAGGCCGTAGTTCTCCGGGTTCTTCGGCAATTGGCGCAGTTCCTCCATTAAAGCATCCGCCCGCTCAAATACGAGATGCTGATCATCCGGCACATATTTTCTCAGCTTCAGCTGTTCTTCTTCATCCCACTCCTGCCTTTTATATTTCGGGTCGCTCAGACGGTAGCTTTTTGTCAGCCGGTGCATTTTCCCCGTATATTTCCCAAGCTCATAAAACAGAGTTCCGTTCCAGTCTGATTCCTCTACTTTATGGCCGGGCGCTTTTTCATAGACTCTTAATAAAAACGCCCCGCCTTTTCCATCCGGCACTTCTTCGACATCTCTGCCATTTAATGAAGGAATCGGTTTTGCTACTGAAAGCCCTCCCTTTTCCAGATGATGAAGCCATTCCATTTCTCCGAGAATATATTCCGGTGTTCTGCGGATTGTATGCGTAATTTTTAAGATATAAGATTCGTTATCTTTTACAACTTCGTATACGTAGTTTTCTGCGTCCGCGATAAATTGAGCCTTTGTAAAGCCATATATTTCGCCGGCCTTTGCCAGCACCTTATCCTCATCAAAAATCGCTTTGATATCTTTATGCATGCTGATTCACCCTCTTCATATATTTCGCCAGTTCCCTGATAGTGTGTTTTTTAGCAAAATTCAAATCATCAACATACCAGCCCTTCTTTTCGATCTCCACTTCCATTTTGACAGCAAGGAGCGAATTTCCTCCTAATTCAAAGAAATCACTGTCAATTCCTACTTTTTTCATATGGAGGATTTCTTTCCATATGTTTACGAGCACTTTTTCTTGTTCTGTCTCCGGAGCACATTCTTCTTCGTTCTCCTGCTGCTCTCTTAGTAATAGATCCCGCAGCTGTTCCGGCCTGTTCACATCAAGCGCTTTTAAATATGGCGTATGAAGAGACTCGGTATGGAGAACATCCCATCTGCAGCCTGAAGTGCTTGCCTGCTCAGGCTGTATCGTATGATTTTGCTTTTCGGTTTTCCCCTGTATGAGAGAGATTTCTGTAAGCAGATCGATATGTGCACTTCGATCTTTGATATCATCAGCTGATATTCGGTACAGCTGCTTTGTCTTGTACATCGTTTTCTCAGCACCGGCAGCAGTGAGAAAATCATAAAACGCTTGATTTCTTCCTGATGCTTCATAATCAAAATACAGCTGCCCGATCTGTTCAGATTTTGCAAAAGCCGCAATCCCTGCAAGCACTTTATGCTCTATGCCTTTTCCTAAAGCTCGGCAGCTGATCATAAAGGTATCGATAATGAAAGAATTTTCTTCTCTGACTCCGAATATGGCGCCGACGATGCCTTCATGACTGAATCTGTCGGCAGCTTCAACAATCCATCCCATCTGTCCGGTAGATCGAAGGCGCTTTTTCCATTCAAGCTCATGGCAGACGGCGGGCTTCATATTGAATTGATTTACTCTGGCGCTCATTTGAGCCGCACGGGATGCATGATCCTCAGTCATTTTATTCAAACTGACACGCAGCTTAAGCCCTTTCAGAAATTCTTCAAGAGATCCCGCTGTCTTTTGATCGCGTTTTCGATCATGGTCAGCCAAATAGCGCTCTGTCCGTTTACGATCTGCCTCTGTCACTCTGAATCTGTCAAAAGCCCATACATGCTCTAAAAACAATGGCACGGATTCCGTTTCTGCAGGGAGCAGGAGCGTCAGCACATCAGGCATACGGTCATTCATTTCAAGGCATTGGGCCGGGTCATCATCTAAAAATATAAACCGGTCCGGCGAAATATTCAGCTCCGCCGCCATCTCTTCGATGTTTTTCGCTTTTGGTTCCCAGTTAATACGGGACGAAACAAAATCCTCCCTTTTTAAAATCATATCCGGATGGTGGTCAAATGCCTGCCATACATCTTCTTCATTGTTTCTGCTGCATAATGTCAAAAGCAATCCCTCTTCTTTTTTCCGCTTTAAAAACCGCTGCAGCGCCTGATGGCCGGAAGTGACTCGAATGCCTTCCGCTCCGTCCTCGGAGACGATGCCGCTCCATAGCGTTCCGTCACAATCAATGGCCGCCGCTTTAAACGGAGGCTTGAGCCATGCAGCAAGTTCGCGGGCAATCCTTGTCCCCAGCGCAGCATAGAACTCTTCTGTGTACGGCATGTTCGCCGCCTGTTTGCCTGCCGAATCATATATATCTTTCAGCCGGTATGTCTCATGCAGCCTGCGGACATCAATGAGATGGATCTCCTTCTCGCAGGACAGCTGATTAAGCCAATGCTGCTGGACATCTGCCAATGCTTCCGTCAGCTTTTTACTTTGCCCGTATTCCAGAGGAAGAATTACGAGAAAGTACGGAGCATTCTTTTCTTTATGTTTCATGATTGCCAGCAGTTCGTCTGAATTAAATCGTAAATTTTCAATTTTTTCTTCATCTGAAAGCCCTGCATCTCCGGTTAAGTCTTCCAGACGGATCAGCAGCAGATTCGCTCCGCTTTTTTGCTTGGATAACAAACTGTCATCATTCAGCAGCTCTTGAAATACCTGTCCGTAAGGAGACATCTTTACATCAAGGTTCAGGTCAAATTGCCCGCCCCACCATGAAACGTATGGAACAATCGGATCGGCCGTAAAAGTTGAGCAGATGGTGATCGGCACAGCAGGCGCCGGTATCCTTTTGCGCTCACGTTTCATTTTGGCTTCTATTTGTTCCTGTTCGCTCAATATCTGATAATCTTTTAAGCGGAGATCCGGTTGATTTGCAGCTTTTTCTGCCAGTGAAATAAAGCGGGAGACAAAAGCCTGCATAGATTCCTGTGAGAAAAGTGAACGGTTGTATTGAAGCACGCATTTCAGCTCTCCGGTCACTTCTTTGACGACATCCATTTTCATATCAAGCTTGGAAATGCCTTTAGCAAATTCATAGGTTTCAAAAGTTAAGCCTTTGGCCTCAATTTTAATATTCGGATCATATTCATTATGATAAATCAGCATCGTGTCAAACAAAGGATTTCGATTTGGTCTTGCATGGTGAAGGAGCTCCTCCGCCATTTGGTCAAATGGGTAATCCTGATTGTCATATGCTTCAAGCAGCGTTTGCTTTGTGATTTGCAGGTTTTTAATGAAAGACTGCTCCGGGTTCACTTTCATTTTAATCGGCAGAAAGTTTGTGAACATGCCGATTGTATGTTCAATATCCGCATGACGGCGGCCTGCCACCAGGGAACCGATCATAAGCTCCTCTTGGTCGGCATAGCGGGACAGCAGCATAGCGTATAATTGAAAGAGCAGGGCATTGTTGGTCAGCTGATGGGCTTCCCCTATTTTCTCAAGCTTCTTAAGCGTCTTCGGAGAGATCGTAAATTTAATCGCCCTGCCTAAAAAGCTTTGCTCTTTCCGTTCAAAGTCCAGCGGCATTTCCAAAACCGGAACTTCATCTTTCAAATGATTCAGCCAATATTTTTTCTGGCGGAGATAGAACTCACTTTCAAAATAAACTCTCTGCCATTCCGCATAATCCTTGTACTGAATTCTCGCTTCCGGCAGCTCTTCCCCTTTATAAAGCTGAGTAAATTCTTTAATAAAAATATTCATGGAAGCGCCGTCCGCCACAATATTATGCATATCCACCAATAATGCATGTTTTTGTTCTTCAATTTTAACAAAGGTCACACGGATTAACGGGGATACCTTCAGATCAAAAGGACGGATAAAGGATTTGATCAGCCCGTCCAGCTCTTCCATCGCGGCTTCTTTATATTCGATTGAAAACGTAAAATCAGAATGCACTCTTTGGACCGGTACGCCGTCCTTTAATTCAAATGTCGTCCTCAGTGTTTCATGCCGTTCAATCAAACGCCGGAAGGCCGCTTCAAATTTTCGCGTGTCGATTTTTCCGTAACAGAGCAGCGCCATCGGCATATTATACGTGGTGACTTGCCCGATTCTTTGATGAATTAAAAACGTTCTTCTCTGTGCCGCTGATAAATTGTACACGTCTTTTTTCTCAGCTGGCGGAATGGACGAATAATCGTTTCGCTCCGTCCGCTCAATAAGAGCCGCAAGGGTGCGGATCGTCGGATTCTGAAACATATCGCTCAAAGTCAGTTCCGCACCGAATTCTTTGTGTATTCTAGAAATAAGGCCTGTCGCGTTCAGGGAATGACCGCCTGATTCAAAGAAATGATCATCTAAACTGACGCTGTTGATGCCGAGGATATCCCTCCACATATCGGCCAATGCCGCCTCTGTTTCATTGAAATGCGGCTCAGAATTTCCCCCGTCCGGTTTACGTTCCTGCCGCGGCTCAGGCGTAATGATGCAGAGGCCTTCCGTTTGCTCAGACTGCTGCTTTATCGGAGCAATCCAATACCGCTCCCCTTCGAATGGATACGATGGAAGAGGGACAATATACCGATCTTCATTACCGTAAAATGCTTTCCAATCAATCGGTACGCCTTGAAGCCACATCTCACCGAGTCTTTTCAGCAGGCAGCTGTAATCTGATGTTTGCTCTTTCGGATGCCTTAAGAGCTGAACTAAAGCGGCCTGTTCTTCTGTCTCACGATACAGCTTTCCGATAAATGAGGTCAGTGCGTTTCCAGGACCGACTTCTATGAATATCGGATTCCATTCCTCTTTCATTCGTTTGGCGCAATCCATAAACCTGACGGTGCCTCGCAGATGACTTGTCCAATAAGACGGATCGCCCGCTTCCTGATCTGTAATCAAGTTTCCCGTCACATTTGATACAAATGGAAAAGAAGGGCTGTTAAATTGATAGGATTCGAGTTTTGTTCTAAAGTCTTCCAGCACCGGATCCATCATATGAGAATGAAACGCATGTGAGGTATAAAGCCGCCTGCAGCCGATGCCTTCAGCGTTCAGCTTGTTCTCTAAGGCGTCAACTGCTTCTGTCTCCCCTGATACGACGGATACGTCAAAAGCGTTAACCGCCGCGATCGAAAGTGAGCCTGCTAAATAATTTTCCGTCTCAGCTTCACTCAGCGATACGCTGAGCATGGAGCCTTCCGGCAGGCTTTGGAGCACGGCGCCCCGATAGGCAACAATGGCAATCGCATCTTCAAGAGACATGACGCCTGATAAAGCTGCCGCCGTGTATTCTCCGATACTGTGGCCAGCTGCGGCCTGCGGTCTGATTCCCCATTTCATCAGCATTTTTGCCAGCGAGTATTCCAAACAGAACAGAAGCGGCTGTGTATATTCCGTTTGATGAATCAGGCCGTCTTTAAACCCAAGCTCAGCAGAAAATAATATTTGCTTCGGGTCTTCCTTCATATACCTCTTTAAGATCTCAAAACAAGCATCCATCTGAGATCTGAAGAAAGGCACATTGTCATATAAACCTTTTCCCATATCGGCATACTGCGAGCCCTGCCCTGGAAACAGAAATACAACAGGGCGAGCGGCTGTCTGTGAACTTCCCGATTTTATGTTTTCATTTTGATCATGTAACGTTTGAAGTATGTCGGAGATATCCTTGCCGACAATCATTTTTTTATATGGAAACGAATGGCGGCCGGTTTTCAAAGTGTATGAGACGTCAGCAAGATTGAGCTGCTGATGTTTCACTAGATAATCTGCAAAGCGGCTTGTCATTTTCTCTAATGCCTGCGGTGTTTTTGCAGACAGCAGAAGCAGTTCACTTTCATGTCCGGCTGTTGACGGCTTTCTGACCGGCGCTTCTTCTAAAATGACATGTGCGTTAGTGCCGCCGATCCCGAATGAGCTGACACCCGCCCGGCGCGGAAATTCAAATTCTTCCCATGGGGTCAAGGACGTATTTACAATAAACGGTGATTGTTCAAAGTCTATTTTTTTATTAGGTTTTTCGAAGTGGAGAGTCGGCGGTATCACTTTATGCTGCAGGCTCAGCACCGTTTTGATAAAACCGGCGACACCTGATGCATCATTCAGGTGTCCGATGTTTGATTTGACAGAACCGATTCGGCAGTACCCCCGCCGTTCGGTTTGAAAAGCTTGTTTCAGCGCTTCAATCTCAATCGGATCGCCAAGTGTTGTCCCCGTACCGTGAGCCTCCACATACGTAATTGTTTCCGGGTCAACTTCTGCAATATTCAATGCGGTCTTAATGGCTGTCACCTGCCCCTTTGTGCTTGGCGCCGTATACCCGACTTTTCGGCTGCCGTCATTATTGACGGCTGTCCCTTTAATGACCGCGTAGATATGATCTCCGTCTTCTTCCGCATCCTCAAGTGTTTTTAAAATCACTGCACCGGCTCCGTCTCCGAATACCGTACCTGCGGCTGCATCATCAAATACACGGCAGTGTCCGTCAGGCGAGTGAATCATCCCCTCCTGATAGATGTAGCCTGATTTTTGCGGAAGGCGGATGGATACGCCTCCCGCTACCGCCATATGACAATCTCCGTTTAACAGGGCCTGTACAGCAAGATGAATGGAAACCATGGAGGTGGAGCACGCCGTCTGCACCATCATGCTCGGGCCTTTTAAATTAAGTTTGTAAGAAATGAGAGTGGCCAAGTAATCGCGCATATTCAATACGGCCGTTTCCAGCGTTTTTGAATCTTCACCTGATTTCGCCCCTTGCAACGCTCTCATCATCCATTCGGCATTGACGCCCGCTCCAGTATACAGCCCGATCTGCCCTTTATACGTAAAAGGATCATAGCCGGCATCCTCAAGCGCCGTCCACACACACTCATGAAAAATCCGAAATTGAGGGTCCATCATGGCCGCTTCCTTAGGTGTATAGTCAAAAAATCCGGCATCAAATAAGTCTGCGTCCTCCACAATTCCTTTTGCCTTTACAAATCGGGGATCATGAAGCAGAGATTCCTCAATTCCTTCTTCTTTCAGCTCATCTTCGGTGAAAAAAGAAATGGATTCTTTTGCGTTTGTGATGTTTTGCCAAAATTCTTGAATATTTTTCGCTCCCGGAAATCTGCCTGCCATCCCTATGACAGCTATTTCAGCTCCATGATTCGGATATTGTGAGTTACTCATTTTATTCGCCGCCTCTCAATCTTTTGTCTCGCTGATTGCGAATCCGTGCTTTTCTTCGCCCGCCCGAAGCGAACGCCATCTCTTCCTCGTTTTCATCTTCACCGTTTCCGCTGTCAGGCTGAATATACTGAGCCAGCGCTGATACAGATGGGTAAGTGAACAATGTCACGACGGCCTCATTTGTTCCCAGCTCCTGATTCAGACGGTTTGTCACTTGGACGATATCTAAAGAGCTGGCCCCGAGGTCAAAGAAGTTATCATGAATCCCAACCTGCTCAAGCCCCATAAAGTCTTGCCAGACCCGGCAAATCACTTGTTCCGTCTGATTCCTTGGCGCCACATACGGATTTTTCAATTCCGGCCTTGTATGGATGGATGTTTTTTTCGTTTCTGCTTCTTTCGTTTCCATGGAAATCCACTGTCTGATCCGATGGTTTAAGCTTCCTGTTGACACCAATAAATGCCGGCAACTGTCAGCGGACAGCACATATTGAAATAATTCCGCGCCTTCATCCGGTATAATGGCCAGCTCGGCAATGGATTGGCCTATCGCGGAATCCAGATCTCCCCAGAAGTTCCAGGCATCCCAGTTGACGCATATCCAAGGCGCTTTGCTTTTCTGATTCATTCTCTGCGCAAAAGCATCCATATATATATTGGCTGCCGAATATGCTGAGAAGCCGAGGCCCCCGAGCGCAGCACTGATGGATGAAAATAAGAAGCAAAAATCGATTTCTTCCCCTTCCAACAGGGTTTCAAGCACTTTCAAACCCTTCACTTTCGACTGAAATTGCTCTTCTCCGTTTCGAGCTTCGTCAGGAATATCTTTTATCGCCCGGAATGAAGAACTTCCGGGAAGTCCGGCCGCGTGGAACACCCCGTTAAGCCTGCCGTATGCTGAATAAATGTCTTTCACGACTTTTTGCATATCCTGCAGGTTTCCTGCGTCTGCGCTTACCGCTGTTACTTCAGCGCCAAGCCGTTCTAATTCTTTCACCTTCATTATTTTTGAGACAATGGCTTCGTTTTCTCCGCTTCCGCTGCATAGCGCCGCCCATTGATCGCGCGGCGGGAGACCGCTTCTTCCGGTCAAAATCAGTTTGACCTGCCCTTCTTTTGCAAGAAGCTTTGACAATACGAATCCTATTCCGCCAAGCCCTCCGGTTATCAAGTACACGCCGCCCGAACGTATCATATGAGGCAGTCCCGGTTTCTTGTTCAGCGTAACCGGCTGATACATCTGCACCCATCTCTTACGGTGGCGGTAAGCAATGATTTGATCTTTTCCGGGAGTCTCAGTCTCACTTATGATTTGGTCAATCAGTTCTTCTTCTTTCCATGTGAGCGACTCCGGCACGGGCGGAATGTCAATATTCCAGCATTTGATATGGTTGTATTCCTGCGGTATGACTTTGATCGGCCCGAGAACAGCCGACTTCTCGGCATTGATGAATTCTCCGCCCGTTACTTCATGCAATCCGCTTGTTAAAATAAATAGTTCACAATTATTGATTTGCTTTTGTCTTGCTGCTGCCTGTGCTGTAAAAATCAAACTGTAATAGCCGCTTTCGCTGCTGATAGCGAAAGATTGCTCTTGTTCTTCCAGGCCTTCAGAAACATTCCATGTATGAATCACCCGCTGTGGCAGAAGCTGATCTTCTTGAAGCGAAGCAAACAGCTTTTCATAGTCGCTGCCGCTGGCCGGATGAATGGTATAAGACCCGGGGCCGTTTTTCTCAAAGCGGGCTCCTTTTTTGACGATGACCGTTTTCATCCCGTTTTGCTCAAGCTTTTGCACAAGAGAAAAGCTGAACTTCGTTTCCTCATGAAACACCAATGTCGTCCGCTTTTCATCAGCAAGTTTCTTTACGCCTTCGGGTTTGACCTGTCTTTTCCATGACGGGAGGTAGAACCACTTCTCCATCGGGAGCTTTTGGTTCGGTTCTGCTGAGCTCGTAAAAACCTCTTCCTGTTTTGCCGCATCCAGCCAATACCGTTTTTTCTCAAACGGATAATGAGGCAGCGGGATGAGATGTTTTTGCTCATCGCCATAGTAGCGGCGCCAATTTATTTCACAGCCGTTCAGCCAAAGTTCACCTAATTTTTTCAAGAAATACGCATGGTCATGGTCTGTTTCGTGAACGTGCCTGACCATATTGGCAATACCGTGGTCTTTCGTCCGCTTCGGATGCCGTTTACAAAGCGCGCTTAGCGTGTTTCCCGGTCCGGCTTCAATGCACAGAACATTTTCATCGGTTAACAGCTCTGACAGACCTTCGTGAAAGCGTACGGCTCCGCGCAAATGTTTGACCCAATAGGCCGGGTCCGCCGCCTGTTCAGGCTTAATCCATGTACCTGTCACATTTGAGAGAAAAGGAATGCGCGGACTGTTCAAATCAGACTGTTTGAGAACCTGCTCAAAATCAGCCAGAACCGGATCCATCATATAAGAATGGAACGCATGAGACGTGTTCAATTTGCGGAACAGGATTTCTTTCTCTTCTAAAAGATGTGAAAACCTGTCAATATCCACCTCTTCTCCGGATACGACGCAGGCATTTTCGGCGTTGACAGCCGCCAGCGACAAACATTCCGGAAGCATCCGCATAAGCTCTTCTTCTGGCAGCAGGACACTCATCATCGTCCCCGGCTTCAGCCCCTGCATTAATCTCCCTCGCTCGGCCACCAGCTGTATGGCCGTTTCCAGAGAAAATACGCCGGACAGACAAGCTGCCGTATATTCGCCGATACTGTGCCCGATCATATAATCCGGTGTGACGCCCGCACTTTCCAAAAGCTTTGCCAGCGCATATTCAAAAATGAATAGAAGCGGCTGAACCAATGCGGTTTCTGTTAACACAGCGCTCTCGGCATTTTCAGGAAAGACGGCCTGTCTCAATTGGAGGTGACGGGTTTGTTCCGCAATGTCAAAACACCGGTCTATTTCTCTCTTAAAAACGGGCTCCGCTTCATACAGTTCTTTCATCATATTGATATATTGAGAGCCTTGGCCTGAAAACATAAGGGCCACTGTCCGTCTGCCGCCGCTGTAACTGGCTGTAAGTTCGGATTCTTCCGTCCAGTCATCAGCGTTTGTTAAGACAACAGCTTTCCGGTGAACAAACTGTTTTCTTCCGACCTGTAATGTATACGCGGCATCTTCTAAAGCCGCGGCAGGCGTGTTTTTCAAAAACTTTTTCATGTTCGCCGTCATCTGATCCAGTGCGGTTTCTGTCTTAGCGGACAGAAGGAATAAATGATGGGCTCTCTCGGAAGCCTCTCTTCCGGTTTTTGTTTCCTCCTCAATGACAAGGTGGGCGTTCGTTCCGCCGATCCCAAAGGAGCTGACTCCCGCTCTTCTTGGTTCAGCGTTTTCTTTCCAGTACGCCGGTTCTGTATTGACATAAAAAGGCGTTTTGTCAAAGTTGATATTCGGATTCGGATTTTTGAAATGCAGGCTTGGCAGAATGGTTTTATGTTTCAGTGATAGAATCGCTTTAAAAAGCCCGGCAATCCCGGCAGCGCTGTTCAAATGCCCGACATTGCTTTTTACGGAGCCGATCGGAATAGAACGGGGAGCCGCATGTTGAAAGACTTGGCTTAACGCCTCTACTTCAATCGGATCGCCCATTTTCGTTCCCGTTCCGTGTGCTTCAATATAGCCGACGGACGCCGGCTGAATACCGGCAGCCTGGTACGCCTGCTTCAGCACCTCCGCCTGCCCTTCTACGCTTGGTGCCGTAAACCCGGCTTTTCTGCCGCCATCATTATTGATGCCGATGCCTTTTATGACGGCATGAATCGTATGGCCTTCTTTTACGGCATCCTCATACCGTTTCAGTACGACGATTCCCGCACCGTCGCCAAAAACTGTACCTCCCGCATCACGGTCAAACGGACGGCAATGGCCGTCTCTCGATTGAATCATTCCGTCTTGGTGCACATATCCCGTCTTGAGAGGCGTACTGACAGTCACTCCCCCGGCAATCGCAGTGCTGCACGCCCCGTTTTGCAGTGCCTGGCATGCGGCTCCGATATTCACTAATGAAGTGGAGCATGCCGTCTGCATCGTAATACTCGGTCCATGCAAGTTTAATTTGTACGCCAGCTGTGTACTGAAAAACTCTCTGTCATTTAACAGCATCGCACTGAACTGTTCAGCACCGCCAAGTTTTCCTGCAAATCGTGATATCCAATCCAAATTTGGGCTTGTCCCCGTATATACACCTATGCTTCCTTCTGTTCTATCCGGGTCGCACCCTGCGTCTTCCAGCGCTTCCCATGCACATTCATGCAAGAGCCGAAGCTGCGGATCCATCAGTTCAGCTTCTCTTGCAGAATATTGAAAGAAATCTGCGTCAAACTTGTCACAATTGTCAATGATTCCTTTTGCCTTTACGAAATCAGGGTGCTTCAGAAGCTGTTCGTCCGTGCCCGCCTTCTTTAATTCATCATCGGTGAAGTGACGAATGGTCTCCTCCCCGTTGATCAGCATGTTCCAAAACTCATCTAACGCGGCAGCGCCCGGAAAGCGTCCGGCCATTCCGATAATCGCAATATCTGACGGACGCCCCGCTTCGTGTCGGGCGGGTGCTTCGTCACTAAAGACATCAGCATTCGCGCCCTCCTGACGGTCAGCATTTTGATACTGCTCATGAAGATGGCTTGCAAGGCTGCGTATTGCGGCAAATTGATACAAGAGGACAGGTTCAATTTTCCAGTTCAAATGCTCTGTCAGCTTTGCCGCCAATTGGGACATATCGAGCGAAGTAGCCCCCAGCTCAAAAAACGGCACTTGCTCGTCCACACTTTCAAAACCGAAATGCTGTTTGACAACTTCACTGATTTTCTTTTCAATTTCTGTCACAGTCAGCATATGTAATGAAGGATTTACGGCGTCCCGATGATCGGATGCTGCTGTCTCTTTTCTCTTTCTGTCTTCTTCCGGTAAAGGAAAATGCCGTTTCGTAAATGGATACGTTGGTAAAGCTGTCCGCCGTATGCTTTTCGGGTGATGCAAAATACTGAAATCAATTTCCGCGCCCAATCTCCACAAGGCGCCATATATATGAAGCTTCAGCACACCGTCTTCAGTAATTTCTTCTGCTATTTCGGCCGTTTGATCTGGCGTAAAGACAGCCGCCCCAAATATTAGCCGCACATCCACACAGACTGCCGGTTCGCGTTTTACATAAGAAGCTATCTTTTCCGCAAACCTGATCGGCCGGCATAGCTGATCCGCCCAGTATTGAGGATCTTTTGATTCCTTACCTGTCATTACTTCCCCTGTATATGAAGAAATGATTGGCATATTCGGTGTTTTCAGCGGCAGCGTATGAAGAAAACTCTTAAATTCGCGGGCTGCTTCCTGATGCAGATAAGACTGAAACGCCGTATTTGTGGCAAACAGCTCAGAGGCAACTCCGCCTTTACGGAGATCTTCCTGTAATTGTCCTACGTCCCCGGACAATCCCGACACAATGCAGTACTGTTCATCAGCAAGTGCAAGAGATAAAGTGTCTTTTAAGTACGGCTCGATTTCTTCTTCGCTGAGGCTGACCCCAAGCATTTTTCCGGCTGGCGCTGCTGCAATCAATTCTCCCCGCTTACACGCTGCCCGGACAGCTTCTGCAAACGTAAAGACACCTGCCGCACAAGCCGCGGTTAATTCACCGAACCCCCGGCCCATGAAGACATCCGGCTGTAATCCGATGTGCTGTAAATATTGAGCTGATGCATATTCCATCACAAACAGCAAAACAAGAGATAGCTCCGGCTGATCATCGGCATGATCGTCTGCTTTGCCTGAAACAATCGCTTCAAAACAGGAAATCAAATCTCTTCCAAGTTCCGCTTGAGCCGATGAAAGATAACGATCGGCTTCATTTCTGAATAATGTCTCTGCTTGGTACAGCCGTATAAAAGCACTCAGGCCATCTTGATGAGCACCCGGAAAAACGAACATTGTACGCGAAGGAAGAGCGGACGCTTCTGTCACATTTTGTTCGGCAAATCCGCGAGAAAGCTGTCTTATCACCTCATCCGTTCGCGAAGCAGCAAAGGTCATCCTATGTCCGAACGGCCTTCTCCCCAGCTGAAGCGTACGGGCGGCGGCCGACACCGGTGTTTCGGGATGCCGCTTTAGAAATTCAGAAAGGTTTTCGGCTGATCTGGCCAGTTCCCGTTCCGTTCTGGCCGAAAGCACAATCAGCTCCGTTTCTTTTTTATGTTCTCCCAGGCTGTCCTTTTGCGGTGATTCCTCAAGAACGATATGGGCATTGGCGCCGCCGATTCCAAATGAGCTGACTCCCGCTCTCCTCGGATAGACGGCTGATTCCCACTCCGTCAGCTCCGTATTAACAAGGAACGGTGTATTTTCAAATTGGATTCGCGGATTCGGCTTTTTAAAGTAAGGAGCAGGCGGGAGCATTTTATGACGGAGCATCATGACTGTTTTTATAAATCCCGCGACGCCTGATGCCGCATCTAAATGCCCGATGTTGGCTTTGACCGAGCCTAAACGGCAGAATGATTTTTTATCAGTCTGGAAAGCGCGGGTCAGCGCTTCCACTTCGATCGGATCTCCGACAGGCGTGCCCGTCCCGTGCGCCTCTATATAACCGATGGTTTCAGGCTCTGTTTCCGCCATTTCCATGGCAGTCTGGATGACATCGGCTTGTCCTTTTGCACTCGGAGCCGTATACCCCGCCTTATTATTTCCGTCATTATTGATCGCTGAGCCTTTAATTACGGCATATATCTCATCTCCGTCAGCTTTCGCATCCGCCAGCCGTTTTAACGCGACCACTCCAACTCCTTCTCCGAAAATCGTCCCATTGGCGCTTTCATCAAACGGACGGCAGTGTCCGTCCGAAGAATAAATCATGCCTTCCTGGTAAAGATATCCTGTAACGTGGGGCAGATTGAGAGTAACGCCTCCCGCCAATGCAAGATCGCACTCGCCCCCCAAAAGTCCCTGACACGCCATATGAATCGCAACTAAAGAAGTCGAACACGCCGTCTGGACAGATACACTTGGCCCTTTTAAATTCAGCTTATATGCGATTCGCGAGGCAAAAGAAGAATCATTTAAGTGCATGATCTGGAATACATCTTCTTTCTTTCGCAGTGAAGAGCTATGCTGTTCCATCCATGACAAATTACTTGAAGCCCCCGCATAAAGGCCGATCAGCCCTTTAAAACGCTCAGCATCACAGCCTGCGTGCTCTAATGCTTCCCATGTGCATTCATGCATGAGCCGGATTTGAGGATCCATTAAAGCCGCCTCCCTCGGGGTATATCCGAAGAAGTCGGCATCAAAGTCAGATACTTGATCGATAATCGGTTTCGCCTTCACATAATCAGGCTGATTCAGCAATGATTCCTCTATCCCTGCCGCGCGCAGCTCTTTATCTGTAAAACGGGTAACCGATTCCGTTCCGTTTGCAATGTTTTCCCAATACTTTTCAATGGTTGCCGCGCCGGGAAACCTGCCTGCCATCCCGACGACAGCTATTTCCATTCCGGTTTCAACCCATTGTTTCTCCTCTGTCATGGAAATCAGCCTCCCCATTATTTTCGTCTCATGCGCTGTTTACGACGAATTTTTCCTTCGTCTAAAGCTTTTTTTCTGCTGGACTCCGTCTCTTTCCGGCTTGTTTCTTCACCGTTTTGTTTGGCTTTTACCGCTTGGACCAATGCTGCAACTGTCGGATGGCTGTACATCATCACCACAGGTATCTCAAGACCCAGCGTTGTTTTAATTTTTCCGCTGATCTGCAGTAAATCGAGCGAGGAAGCGCCCAGTTCGAAGAAATTTTCATTTGCGTCCGTTTGCTGTGAATGAAAATATTCTTTGAAAATGTCCATTAATTTTTCTTCCATATTCTCTAGTTGCTCTTCTGTCAGATTTTCCTCATTTTGCTGTTCATCAGCGGCAGAAATGCTGTTTTTGATCCGCTTATTGACGTCCGTTACGGAGATCAGCACTTGCGGATAATCCAATTGCAGCGCCTGTGCAAATACCTTTGCGCCTTGTTCCGGCGTGATGCCTTCATAGAGTTCACTTTCTTTTGCTAGATGTGAAATGGCGTTTGCCGTCTCTGACTGATGGGACATGCCGACCTGATCCCAGCGATCCCAGTTGACGGCGATCATATTGTCACCTTCATTTCTGCACGCATAACTGAAGCTGTCCATAAAGGCGTTTGCCGCTGCATAACCGACCTGACCGCCCGCACCTAAAAATGAGACCAGTGAGGAACAAAGCAGAAAGAAATCCGGCTTTTGATGCTGTAAAACTTTTCTCAGTACGATGCTGCCCGTTATTTTGGCTCTTGCCACCCGCATCTCATCTTCCAGGGTTCTTGCCTGAATGACTTTACCATCAGGGATGCCGGCAGCGTGAATGACACCGTGAATTTCAGGTCCGAATTGAGCTTCAGCCCGCTTTATCGCCTGCCGCAGCTCTGTTTCATCAGCGGCATCGGCTGTTTGGACTGATATTTGGGCGCCAAGATCTTCAAGTTTTAACAATGCTTTTATCTTTTTGCCATAAAGTGTTTCTTTTTCTGCTTTCTCAGGCCATTCGCTTCTGTCGGGAATGTCAGAACGGGTTATCAGGATAAGTTTCGCCTTCACTGTTTCGGCCAAATATGCAGCCAAGGAGAGGCCGATACCGCCAAGACCGCCCGTAATGACATACACGCCCTGATTCCTCAGTTTCTCCGATTCGTTATATCCTTTTGGCACAGCCGCAGGTTTTACTTTGCGCACCCATCTGCTTTTTCCGCGGTATGCGACGATAGGCTCGTGTTCCCCGCACTCTAACTCATATGAAATAAAGGCTGGCCATTCGGGCTGATCCTCATTCGGACTGAGACAGAGATCGATGACTTTACATGTTATTTGTTTATACTCTTGCGGGATGGTCAGACATACGCCGGCAACAGCTGCCTGATGGGGCCGCAATTTCTCCATGCCGGTTACATCATGGCCCTGATCTGTTACGGCCGTTAATTTTACCGGCCGGCCGCCGATGCGGTGAAGCTGTCTGACCAGCTCAAGAAGCGGCATGTAAGCGGCTGTTGCGGGTTCACCTTCACCGTCACAAGTATCTGTGCACATATAAATGACTTCATCCGGAACGAATCCCCGCTGTTCAACTTCATCAAGCAGCATCCCAAGATGACCTGCTTCATATCGATTTAAGGTAAATTTGTTTGGTTCAGGCTCTGAAAATGTTTCACCCGGTATTACTGAGATAACGTCTGCATGCTGCTGTTTAATGAAGCGGCTGAGATGTCCCGATTGCTCAAATACCAGTATGTTTTTTCCGTGGTGACGTCTTTGTTTAACGGCCGGTTCAGTCCTTTCCCACGAAGGAATGGAAAACCAATTATGGAAAGGGAGCTGTTTATCTTCTTCTGTACCGCTCATCCCCAATTCCATCTTCACCTTTTCTTCCATGTCAAAAGAAGGACGCGGGTCAGGAAATATTTGATGCTCAAACGGGTATGTCGGCAGCGGTACTTTTTTGCATTCTTCATTACCGCGGTACTCGTCCCAGTTTACTTTGACGCCATGCGACCACATCCGGCCCAGCCGGTGTAAAAAATACACCCGGTCAGATGAAACTTCCTTCGGGTGCCTGATGGTATTAACCGAGGCGTGCCGGCGGAGCGTAAATTTCTCATGCTTTCTTATAAACTGAGAAAGTGTATGGCCGGGACCGATTTCAATGAATACCGCCTGCCCCATATTCAACAGTGTATCGAGGCCCGAACGGAAATCGACTTTATGCGTAATTTGTGATGCCCAATATTGCGGATCGGACGCCTCATCATTTGTTATCCAATTGCCTGATACATTTGAGATAAAAGGGATCACGGGGTTCTTGAATTTGAATGTACCGAGACTCTCGGCAAAACGGGCGGCCGCTTCCTCCATCATGCTTGAATGAAACGCATGGGATGTTTTGAGTGTCTGTGCAGCAATGCCTTTCGATTGAAGCTCCGCCGCAAACGCATCGACCAATTCTGTTTTTCCGGATACGACCGATAGTTCGGAACTGTTCACCGCGGAGAGCTCGATTCCCGGCGGCATGAGCCGCACCGCTTCTTCGGCTGATACGGCGGCGCTAAGCATTTTCCCTTCAGGCATCTCCTGCATATAGCGGCCTCTCATTGCCGCAATATGCAGCGCATCTTCCAGCTCGAACACACCTGCTAAACAGGCGGCTGTCAGTTCACCGATACTGTGCCCGATCATATATTGGGGCTTGATCCCCTTTTTCATTAAAAAGACGGCAAGCGCATACCCGAGGCTGAATAAGATCGGCTGTGTATATGATGTTTGATTGATGTACCGTTCTGATGCCGCAAGCTCCGTTTCATTGTTCGGATACATGATATTTTTTATTTGTATCCCCGCTGTTTTTTGCAGCAAAGCGAAGCAGCGGTCCAATTCGTTTCGGA
Source organism: Bacillus sp. YC2 (assembly GCF_019891195.1). NCBI lineage: Bacteria > Bacillati > Bacillota > Bacilli > Caryophanales > Bacillaceae > Bacillus > Bacillus sp. YC2. The sequence goes on from NZ_JAHXDO010000010.1 coordinate 41,458, forward strand.
ATGCAGGTTCGGTGTCATACAGCTCTCGGCCCATATTGACGTATTGGGAGCCTTGGCCGGAAAACATAAAAACCGCAGCGGGGTGCTCCAGCGCAATGACAGGTTTAGAATCGGCACTTGTTATTCCTAACGGCCCGGCGACAAAAGTCTGGCGGTACGAGAAGGCTTTGCGTCCCGTTTCCAATGTGTGGGACATATCCTTGAGGGAGACCCACGGACTGCTGTGAATAAACTGTTTGAGTTGTTCAGCCGCAGCTGTACAGGCAGCCTCCGATCTTGCAGAGACAATCATTAAAGAATCATCTTCACTTTTGTTATCAGTCTGCTTTTGAGGCGGCTCCTCCATGACAACGTGGACATTTGTGCCGCCGATTCCGAATGAGCTGACTCCTGCCCTCATCACTTCATTGCAGGACCATTTTTCTGCAGAAGTACAGACATAGAAAGGGCTGTCTTCAAAATTGATTTTCGGATTCGGATTTTGAAAATGAAGGCTCGGCGGCAGCATTTTAGCATGCAGACTGAGCGCTGTTTTAATAAACCCGGCAATGCCCGCGGCTGAGTCCAGATGGCCGATATTCGTTTTTACTGAACCGATGCCGCAAAATTGCCTCTTTTCTGTCTGAAAAGCTTGCATGAGCGCCTCAATTTCAACAGGGTCCCCAAGTGCCGTTCCCGTTCCGTGCGCTTCAATGTAAGAAATGCTTTCCGGCTCTGTACGGCCGATTTTCAGCGCTTTTCTGATCACTTCTGCCTGCCCTTCGATGCTCGGTGCGGTATAGCCGATTTTCCGGCTGCCGTCATTGTTGTAAGCAGAGCCTTTAATGACCGCGTAAATGTGATCATTATCTTTCAGCGCTTGCTTCAAAGTTTTCAGGACGACGACACCGCAGCCTTCACCGCCTACTGTCCCATTCGCCTCCGCATCAAAAGCGCGGCAGTGTCCGTCAGGCGACATTATCATGCCTTCTTGATACATATAGCCCTTTTTGTGCGGGCATGTGATTGTCACGCCGCCGGCTAATGCCATTTTGCAGTCTCCGGTGAGCAGCGAACGCGAGGCAAGGTGCACAGCCGCGAGAGATGACGAGCAAGCCGTATCAACCGCGACACTCGGCCCTCTTAAATTTAATTTGTAGGAGATTTGTGTATTCATAAAGTCTTTATCCGTTAATTGAATGGCTGCGAATTGTTCAGAGGAGCTGTTGTTGCGGCGGAGCATTGAGTCCGCCTGCCAGTACAGATTGGCGGATGCAGCGCCGAACAATCCGATCGAATCCGGGTAGTCTTCCGGGTTGCAGCCAGCATTTTCGAGAGATTCCCAGGCCACTTCATGAAACATCCGCATCTGCGGGTCCATCACTTCCGCTTCCCGCTGTGTATACCCGAAAAATGCAGCATCAAAGCGGTCGTGTTGATCCACTTTCCCTTTGGCCCGGACGTAATCTTTGTGCTTCAGAAGCTCCTTTCGGACACCGGCTTCAGCCAGCTCTTCTTCCGTAAAAAACGTTATGGATTCTTTTCCGGATTTGATATTTTCCCAGAATTCATTAATATTGCCTGCACCCGGGAAACGGCATGCCATGCCGATAACGGCTATTTCAAGGCCCGTTTGTTTAGTCATTCATCATCCCGCCTAACAGTTGAGCGATATTTTCTAAATCTTCAGCTTCCTCTCCAGAATCTTCTGCAGGCTGCTGAGGCTTTAAGCCCTCGTCGAGCCGGGCAGCGATTGCAGCCGCCGTGGTGTATTGGAACAGCTGGACAACCGAGAGCTCTTGATCAAATACATCTTTGATTTTGTTTGAGATTTCAACGATATGAAACGAGCTTCCGCCGATATCAAAAAAGTTATCCTTGGGGCTGATGCCGGATTCCGGAATATTCAGCACTTCGGCAAAAATAGAGATTATTTTTCTCTCGGTTTCATTATGCGCTTTAACGCCCGGTGGTCCGGTTTCCGGTTTGTCCGACGGATCGGGCAGTGATTGATAATCGAGTTTTCCTGATACATTTAACGGAAACGCGTCTATCTTTATAAACCTTCTCGGAATCATATAATTTGGCAGCTTAACCGCTAAAAACTCCCGTATGTTTTTCGGGTCAGGCTCCTGGTCAGATATCAGATAGGCGCATAAGTATTCGTCATTTCCTTTTTTAACAGGCACAATCACCGCATCACGGATGGTTTCCTCATAGGTCAGCAGCGCTTTCTTAATTTCTTCAAGCTCAATTCGAAAGCCTCTGATTTTGACTTGCTGATCATCCCTGCCTAAAAACTCAATGAACCCGTCCGCGCGCCATCTTGCTAAATCTCCTGTGTGGTAAAGCCGCTTATCAGAAACACCGGCTGACACTCTGAATTTTTGCGAAGTCAGCTCAGGCTGGTGAATATACCCTCTCGCTACCCCGTCACCGCCAATGCATAATTCTCCGTATACTCCAATCGGCACCGGATGCCCGGTCGGATCGAGAATAAAGATTTGTTCGTTCGGCATCGGTCTTCCGATTGGAATAACCGGTTCACTCCAGTCATCCGGAACGGTAAAAGCAGCAGATTGCACGGCACATTCTGTCGGCCCGTAATTATTGGTCAGCACCGGCTTGTTTTCACTAAATGTCTCTAAAAACTGCCGGACAAGCTGCGGCGTCAGCACCTCTCCGCCCGCTAACACCAATTTCAGATCTTTTACACGATGCGGTTGCCCCCCAGAAACCGCTTTTACCATAAGGCGCAAATGAGATGGGGTCGCGTCTGAGATATGAATGCTGTTTTCTTCAAAGAAAGACCATATCCGGCTTCCATCCATTCGGACAAGATCCGGAGCGATAAATAGCGTGTGCCCCAACAGCAGTGCCGGGAACATGGTCTGCACCGACGCATCAAAGATATGGGAAGCAAGCATCGCAACATGAAGATTGTCGTGAGAAATCCCGCCGAAATGTCTGCTGCCGATACCATAAACTAAATTTACCACTTGACGGTGTTCCACCATCACACCCTTAGGTTTGCCAGTCGTTCCCGACGTGTACAGCACATATGCGAGATCACCTGCCGAAGGGAAATGGCCAGATGTTTGCTCCGCATCTGCCGGTTCACGTAACAGCTGTTCCAGAAAGACAACGTGCTGATTTTCCGTTTGTACGCCGCTTCCTTGATTGGCAATAACGAAGCGGGAGCCGCTGTTCTCAAGCATATAGCGGACCCTGTCAGGCGGAAGATGGACGTCAATCGGCAAATAAGGGCATCCGGCTTTCAGGATGCCGAGAATGGCAATGACCATGTCTGCAGACCTCTGAATCATCAGCCCGATAGGCTCCTCTTTATTTACGCCTTTTTTCCTCAATGCTTCGCCAATCCGGTCTGACAGCTCATCCAGTTCCCGATACGTATAGCATTTATTTTCATACACCGCTGCCTTCCGGTCAGGATGAACTGCGGCCTTCTGCTGAAAAAGGTCAATGATTGACTTTTCTTTCGGGTAAGGCATTTCCGTTTCGTTAAAAACGGCTGTAATCTGTTTACGTTCTTCATTTGACAGAAGCACTAAATCAGAAATGGGCTTTTCCGGATCGGCTAACGCCTGTTCAGCAAGCATACAGAAATGTCTTGCCAGTTGTTCAGCAGCTTCAAAGTTGTAATATTCTTCATTCCAGATTAGCTTTCCGCTCAATTTACCTTCTTCATGATGAAACGAAAAGAACAGATCGCTCATCATCTCCCCATATGCAGGCGGGCCGTGGAGATTTTCCAGCGCTGCGCCCAAACCGAACGGCTGATTGGCAGCTTTCTGCGGGTAACATTCATTGATCACAAGCTTTACTGGATAATTTTGATGAGCATGAGCTTCCTGAAAAGCCGTTTTGACAAACTGAAGGCAGTCCCGAAAATGTACAGAAGATTTCAGCTCCAGCTTCAAAGGAAGCAGATCATTGATCGCCGTCTGTTTGTTAGCCTGCTTTAAAACGGGAGCTGCAGCCAAAAGCCCGTTTTTCCCGCTGTAGCGGTGCAGTAAAGCAAAAGCCGCAGCCATTAAAATGATAAACATGCGTAAATCTGATTCTCCGGATGCCTTTAAAACGGCCTTGTTCAACTCAGGCGTAAATGAAAATGCCAATGAAGCCTCTTCTTTCTTCCCCTCAGCATGCCGAAAGAAAGAGGGGAAGCGGCAATCGGTCTCTATATCTGACAGCATGCCCGTCCAATATTGCCGCTCCTTTTCCTTTTCAGAAGCGGCTGTTTTCAAATGAAAGACATCGGTTTGATTCATGTTCAGTCACCTATTTCTGCTAGATTTTCAAGTCATCTAATTCCAGCAATGACACCTCTTCTAGATCCTCAGCGCCGGAAGAAAGTGTTATATCTTTCAGAGCGGTGTGCTTATCTGCTATTACCGAGGCAAACACCTCTTTCACACCAGTGACAATGCTTTCTACAGTCTCCCTTGAGAACAGTTCGGTACTGTATTCAATGACTGAAGAAAGTCCGTTCTCCGTTTCATAAGCAATCCACAGCAGATCAAAGCGGGAGACGGCAGTTTCATACTCATAGTCCGTCAATTTAATTCCGCCCACCTCTAACGACGGCTGCTGGAGATTCTGCAAAGCAAACACCGTGTCAAAAAGCAGATTTCTGCTCAGGCTCCGTTCCAGCTTGAGATCCTGCACCATATGTTCATATTGATAATCCTGATGGGCAAAATCTTCAATCACAAGCTGTTTGACATGGTTCAGAAATTGATTGAACGACATGTCTTTCTCCGGATAGAAACGCAGCGGGAGCATATTAACGAAAATCCCGATGATCCGCTGCAGCTCCTCTTGTCTTCGGCCCGCAACGGGAACGCCGACAACAATATCTGATTGTCCGCTAAGCTTGTGAAGCAGAATCTGATAGACGGACAATAACCCCATAAATAACGTCGCGTCTTCTTCTGCTATGATTTTTTTAAAGGCCGCAAGCTCCTCAGCGCCGATGCGAAAGTGATAATGTGCGCCGGCAAAGCTCTTGATATCCGGCCTGTCATAATCTGAGGGCAGATTCAGCTCTTTCATGCCGTTCAGCCGTTTCAGCCAATATTCTTTGACTTCCTGTAATTGAGCTGATTGCAGCAAGTCATTCTGCCACTCAGAGAAGTCCTTAAATTGCAGCTCTAACGGAGCCAATTGCTTTCCGTCATACAACTCCATAAATTCGCTGACGAGAATATCCTGTGACAATCCGTCTGAAATGATATGGTGCATATCAAGCATCAAGACGTATTCCTTTTCTTTAAGCTTCATGACACCGACTCTCATTAAAGGGGCCTTGTCCAGCTCAAACGGTTTTAAAAAACTGCGAATGACTTCTTTTTGTTCATCCGCATCCGGTTCTTCAAGATGCGACAGGTCATAAAAGTCAGCCTGAAAATCCGCATGCTCAGCAATGAATTGAACAGGCGTGCCGTCTTTGACGGCGAAAAAGGTCCTTAAACTTTCATGGCGCGAAATCAGTTTGCGGAACGTCTCTTCAACCTGTTTCATGTTCAGATTGCCGGAAATTCTCCCTGCGGTGAATTCGTTATACCCCGTACTGCTTTTATCAAATTGCTGAACGAGATAAAGTCTCTTTTGAGCTGAGGAAAGCGGGTAGTACGGACGCTTTTCTGCTTTTTTTATTTTTTGGTATACTTTCTTATCCGCCCCGCTGATATATTCACTCATTTGCCTGATGGTCGGAATATTAAAGAAATCCGGAAGCGCTATTTCGACATCGAAGGCTTGATGGATGACAGAAATAAAGGAAATCGCTTTTAACGAATCTCCGCCCATTTCAAAGAAATCGTCATCTATGCCGATTTGGTCAATTTTGAAAAACGCCTGCCAATGAGCCAGCAATTCTTTTTCCATTTCTGTCTGAGGCTCTGCATATTCCGCCGACAGCTCGGGTCGGCCGTACAGCTGAATATCTTCTGTTTGCACGGTGTCATCATTAGAAGTTTGCAGCCGGTTGACGTATTTCTCTATGCGCGCATTCAGGTCAGTAGCCGAAACGATGATTTGATCAGTGTGTGAAAACGTGAAGATTCGTTCAAATACGTCTCTTCCTTCGCCGGCACGGATTAAGGTGTGTTCCAGGTTCCCGCCGACCGGAATATTCGGTTTGCTGCCGCCCGCAAATTCCCAACCGTCCAAATTCAGTGCCGTCCATGATACCGGATGGCGCGAATTGTGTTTGGAGACGAACCCATCAACAAATTGATTGACAGCAGTATAGGCTGTAAAGCCCAATCCGCCCAGGATCGGTGATAGGGATGACAGCAGGAAGCAAAAATCAAGCGGACGATCTCCCAATACTTTCTCCAGCATGACAACGCCATCCATTTTTGAACGAAAATGCTGTTCAGAGAAGGTTTGATCCGTCTTATCCATCATGCTGAATGAGTGTTCTCCCGTGATTCCGGCGGCATAGATGACACCGTTGATTTTCCCGTATCCGGATTCCGTCTTCTCAATTAATTCCGCCATGTCTTCTTCGCTTGCCGCGTCACAAGCGGCAGTCATCACTTCTGCTCCCGCAGCTTCCATTTCCATGATCGCGGCTATTTTTCTTGATATGTGATGATCTTCCGAATGGTCTTGAAGCCATGCTTTCCATTCACTTCTTGCAGGCAGGTCTGACCGGCTTGTTAAAACCAGCTTCCCTTTCGTCTTTTCCGCAAGGGATTTGGCCGCGTTTAACCCGATAAATCCGAGACCGCCGACAATCACGTACACCCCGTTTTGCCGAATGAGTTCCTGCGGTGATTCATGAGGAATGTCAGTCCGTGAATAATGACGGATAAATCTCTTTTGATCTCTGTAAACCGTCAGCACGCTGCCTGTTTCTCTATAAAGCTCTGATAATATCACCCGGATCTGCTTATCTTCTTTCCATGAATCCGGGTTCTGGCGGTCTATATCAATAATTCTGTAGCGGAGAAAAGGCGTTTCCTGTGATATGACCATAGCCGGTCCCATATGAACGGCCTTTTCAGGGTAAAGCGCTTCTTCCGCGCCTGTTTGGTACGCAAGGGAGGACAATACAAAAATAGCAGTCTCTCTGCCTGCGGCTTTCTTTTTTAAAGCCTGGCCTAAATAAAGCAATGAATAATAGCAATCATTTTTTATCTGCCGGATCCGCTCTGACAGATCAACTGTTGTTTCCGCCAATCCCCACAGATGCACAATCCGACTGATATGAATCTGCTCTTTTTCAAGAGAGTCCAACAGCATATCATAATGCTCCGCCGCGGCCGAACAGATGGTGTACTCCCCTTTTTTCCCGTGGTGAAAATACCCGCCTTTTTGCACGATCGTGCAGGAAGCATGGGATGCCCTCAATTCATCCGCAAGTTTATGAGAGAAATGCGTGTCTTCCATAAAAATGAGCACTCCCTCATCAGACACATCATGCTTCCCGCTGAACGGAAGAATCTCTTGTTTCCATTGCGGCATATAAAACCATTCCTTGAGCGGAAGCTTGCCGCCCTCAGGCTGCTCTTTTCTCCCGGCAGCGCCCGGTTTGTTTGAATGCCAAAATGATTCTTTCTCAAAAGGATAGTGCGGCAGCGATACTTTTCCAGGGCTTCTGCCCTCATGGAAGCTGTTCCAATCGACAGCCGCTCCGTACATCCACAGCGTGCCGATTTTGCCGAGCAGAAACTGCACATCCGACATCTGCTGGCGGCTGTGTCTCAATACATTGCACGCATGCTGACCCATTTCAGCCTTAATCGACCTTTTGACCAGCACACTCAAATCCTGGCCGGGACCGATTTCAATAAATATCGCACTCTCCTGCTTAGATAACGTTTCGATTCCTTGGGCAAAACGGACGGTTTCAGTCATGTGCCGCATCCAATAGCGGTAATCAGCGGCATCTTCCTCTGTCATCCACTCTCCTGTCAGGTTGGAGAAAAACGGAATGCCCGGTTTATGATAGGAAAGGTGCTGAGCCGTCTCCCCGAACATTACAGCAGCTTGAGCCATGATATGAGAGTGGGCCGCGGTTGTTCCTTTCACTCTCATGGTGAGCATTTTTTGTGATTTTAATTGCTGTTCAAAAGCGGCAATATCCGGCTCAAGTCCCGATACGATACACGATGCGTCATTGACCACCGCAAGAGATAAGTTTTCCGGCAGTATTTCGTTCAGCCGCTCTTCCGGTACAGGCACGCTCAGCATGACTCCCGGCGGCGCTTCATGCATGGCTTTTCCCCGTAAACTAATCAATTTGATCGCGTCTTGCAGGGAGAAAACCCCAGACACAGCCGCTGACGTTACCTCTCCGAAGCTGTAGCCGATCATCGCCCACGGACGCAGGCCCCACTTGATCAGGAGCAATGACAGCGCGTATTCAATCGTAAAAATCGCCGGCTGCGAATATTTGTTTTCCTGGAGCTTTTTGGCGGCTTGCTCTTCATGCTCCTGGTCAGGATAAAGAATGTCTTCGAGCTTCTCGCCGGTTAAATCAAAGAATGCTTGGAAACAGCGATCCATCGTTTCCTTGAAATAAGGTTCTTCTCGATATAAATCCAGTCCCATATTCACGTACTGGCTGCCCTGTCCCGTAAACATAAAAATCAGTTTTTTCGCCTGCTTCTCCCGGACGTGTGAAATCCGGCTGATCCCCCTCCCCTGCGGTTGCGACAGGAGACGCACTGCATCATTCCGATCGCTTGCGACAAACATTTGTCTGTAATCAAAATGCTGTCTGCCTGTCTGCAGGGTATACGCAGTATCAGCTGCACAAAGATCTGATTGGACGCTCAGCTTTTGCAGTAAACGCTGTCTGGTCTTTTCCAGTCCGTTCATTGTTTTCGCTGATAGAGGAAATAATTGATATGTGCGGGGTCGTTCTTCCTTCCGATTGTCCGGCGCTTCCTCTAAAATGACATGGGCATTTGTGCCGCCCATCCCAAAAGAGCTGACTCCCGCGCGCCTCGGTGTGCTGGCTTTTTCCCATTCACACGATTCATCACTGACAAAGAAAGGGCTGTTTTCAAAATCAATGTTCGGATTCGCCTCTTTATAGTGGAGACTTGGCACATATTGCTTATGCTTAAGGGAAAGAACGGTTTTAATGAGACCGGCCGCTCCGGCTGCCGCATCGAGATGCCCAATATTGGTTTTAACTGATCCGATTCGGCAAAATCCCGTTTTTTCTGTTTGAAATGCTTTAGTCAGCGCTTCAATCTCAATCGGATCTCCAAGTGACGTTCCTGAGCCGTGGGCTTCCACATAACTGATTGTTTCCGGGTCAACCCCTGCATTCCGGATCGCATCTTTCACAACCTCTGTCTGGCCTTCGACACTCGGTGCGTTAAATCCGACTTTTTGGCTGCCGTCATTGTTAATCGCTGATCCTTTCACGACGGCATAAATTTGGTCGCCGTCAGCCAATGCGTGGCTTAACGACTTAACTGCAACAAATCCCACTCCGTCTCCCCCGACAGTTCCCTTCGCGTCTTTATCAAAAGCGCGGCAATGGCCGTCAGGCGATTTCACCATATTTTCCTGATAGACGTAACCGGATTTCACCGGATGAAGAATGGAGGCTCCTCCCGCCAGCGCAATATCGGATTCCCCGTTTAATACAGATTTACACGCCAGATGAAGAGCCACTAATGAAGTTGAACACGCCGTCTGTAATGTAATCGCCGGTCCTTTTAAATTTAATTTGTGGGCAACTCTGGTGCTGACGGTATAAATATCATTGAGAGAACCGACTTCAAATAGTTCGGACATCCTGCCGTCTAACGAATCAGTGAAATGCTGTATCCACTGAAAATTGGATGTTGTACCCGTAAACAAGCCGATTTTTCCTTCATAGTGGGCAGCGGCGCACCCTGCATCCTCCAACGCTTTCCATGCATATTCATGAAGCAGGCGAATTTGCGGATCCATCATCTCAGCCTGCCCAGGAGAATATCCGAAAAATGAGGCATCAAACAGATCAGGGCCGTCTATGACTCCTTTGGCCCGCACATAATCCGGCCTTTTGAATGTTTGTTCTTGAATCCCCGCTTCTAACAGTTCCTCATCAGAGAAAAACGAAATTGACTCCCTGCCGTTTTTAAGGTTGCTCCAAAACTCCTCGATATTTTCCGCACCGGGGAATTTCCCGGCCATGCCGATAATTGCTATCCGGTCATCCGCTTCCGCATTTTGCTTAGGCGGCACCTTCGGCTTCTCTTCTTCTTTTGGGGCTCCCATTTCTGCAGTTAAGAAAGCAGCCATCGAGTGAACCGTCGGACGGCGGAACATTTCGACCATCGGTATGTCTTTTCCCGTTTTCTTAGATAACTGCTGGCTGACCTGAATCAAATGCAGGGAGCTTCCGCCGATTTCGAAAAACTTATCATCTGCGGAGATGTTCTCTTTGCCAAGTACATGTTTCCACACATCAAGCACGAGCGTTTCGGCCTCTGACATCGGCAGCCTCATGTCCCGCTTGACTTCAGATTGAGCCGTGAGATCAGGCAGGGCGCTTTTATTAAGCTTACCGTTGGCAGTCAGCGGCATCTCAGAAACAGTTACGAAATGAGATGGGATCATATACTCAGGCAGATGGCGGCGTAAAAATTCCCTAAGCTGCTTTTCCTCAACATCCCGTTCTGTTTTAAGATAAGCAGCCAGACACGGCATTTGTGAGGCGTCTTTTTTTACGGCAACCGCCGCGGACGTAATGTCCTGATGCTTGCAGAGCCAATGCTCAATTTCCCCCGTTTCGATCCGGTAGCCCCTCAGCTTGACCTGGTCGTCATTTCGGCCTAAAAACTGAATCGTGCCTTCTGGCAGAAAGCGCGCAGCATCACCCGTTTTGTACATTTTTTCTCCCGGCTTAAAAGGGTGATCAACAAAGCGCTCTTTCGTAAGGGACTCTCTCCCTAAGTAGCCTTTTGCCACTCCTTTTCCCGCAATGTATAATTCCCCCGCCGAACCTTGAGGCATCAGGTTCATGTTCGAGTCAAGCACATAAATATCCGTATGAGCTGCAGGCCGGCCGATCGGGACATACACGCCATGATCCTGCGCTGAGGAATACTTGTGAATCATGCAGCCTACGACCGTTTCTGTCGGGCCGTATTCATTGAAAATTTCAATATCACCGCCGAAATTATCTTCGATTTTCTTAGCAAGCGAGGCTTCCAATTGTTCTCCGCCTAAAATCAAACACTTGACCGAGCTTTGTTTGCATTCCAGGTGGGAAATCAGCTGGAGATGAGACGGCGTTAATTTAATGACATGCGCGCGATTGTCTTTCACAATCTGTTCAGCAAGAAGCTGCTTATTCCGATTTTGATATATGATGATTTTATTCCCCGTGATGAGCGGAGTGAAAATAGAGGTTACCGTCAAATCAAATGAGAGAGACGTATAAAGGGCAAAGTCTCTCTTTTCTCCCCTCACATATTGATCTGCGGCCCATGTAATGTAATTCTCAAGCCCGATATGTTTCACAAGCACCCCTTTTGGCTTTCCCGTCGTTCCTGATGTATACATGCAATAAGCGATATGTCCGGGATCAGTTTGTTTTCGGGGATTGCTGTCCTTTCCTTGATACAGCGCATCATCTGTAATATCCAATTTCATGCCGCCGTATGAGTATGTAAGCCCCTCAATGTTATGAGTCAGCAGCATGTTGACGCCGCTGTCGCTCAGCAGGTATTCAATTCTTTCCGGAGGATAATCAGGGTCAATCGGCACATAGACGCTGCCGGATTTTAAGACCGCCAGACATGCAATGACCATTTCCGCAGAATGCTCTGCCAGGATGCCGATTCTTTGCTGCGGTTTAATTCCGCGCTTCTCCAGAGAATAGACAAGCTGGTTCACTTTTCGATTAAGTTCTTGGTAAGTAAGCTGTTCTGACCGAAATTCTGCCGCGATGGCATGAGGCGTTTTTTCTGCCTGTTCTTCAAATAGATCAATGACAGTCCGCTGGTCATCGCCGGAGATGCCCGTATACCGGCAAAATCCTTGCAGCTGATACGCCTTTTCCTCTTCAGTCAGCATGTCGAGTTTTGCTGCCGGCTTCTGCACCGGCCTGACTGATTCCGCCACCAGGGTGCAAAAATGCTCTGCCAACTTGTCGACTTGATCAGCCTGCATGACATCAGGATTATAAATGAAAGAAAAATGAAGGTTTTGATCAAACGCCTGTACACTTAATGTCAGATCAAATTCCGTCTGTTCAAACATGTCACAACCTTTGATTCCAAGCGGCAGGCTTCCGGACTTCAATTCTTGATCAAGCGGGTAATTTTCAATTACGACGATTGTGTCAAATAAAGCCTGCTCGGCAGTCAGTCCGGCATACGTTTTCAGCTCAGAAAGCGGCGTCTGCTCAAATCCGCTTCTTTGGGCCGTCTGTTCATTTACGCGCCGGATGATATCAAGCGGCGTTTCATCAGAAGTGACGTGAAGACGAAGCGGCAGGGTGTTGATAAATAAACCAGTCATATTCTCAATACCATTGATTTCGGCATTTCTGCCTGAGACCGTCGTTCCGAACGTAATATCTTCCTGATCTGAATATCGTTTCAAAAGAATCCCCCACACACCGTATATGACAGAAGCTGTCGTCACTTCATTGTGTAAAGCGAATGTATGTAACGCTTCGGCGTCGGACGCAGGCAAAGATCTTTCTATTCTGGAAAAGACATTATTCGGCTTCAGTGCTTTTTCGCTGTAAGGAAGCAGCCGGGCCGGCTCCCAATCTTTCAGCAGCCGCTTCCAATAAGCAGCCTGGGCCGCTTTCGTTTTTTTCTGATGATGCTGCTGCCATTTCACAAACGTTTGGTAGGCTGGTTTGTTCGGGAAAACGGCCGTTTCCCCTTTCGTTAAGGATTGATACGCCTCGAACCAATCTTTAAGCACAATGCCCATGCTCCAGCCATCCATTAAAATATGATGAAAGCTGATCAGCATCCAGCTTGATTGCTGTCCCGTCTTATAAAGAGTCACCCGGAAAGGCACTTCCTGCAGATCAAACGGCATTTGTCTGTCACGATGAATCAAGTTCTCTTTCAGCTTTTCCAATGATAGGTCACAGTTCTCGGACAGGTCTTCATATGCGGCCTGTGTATGATGCCGTTTCAAAATAATTTGAATCGGCTTGGCTACTTCTTTCCACCTGAATAAAGTCCGAAGCATTTCGTGATGCTGAACAGTCTGATTCCAAGCCTCTTCAAACATCTGCCGATCCGGAATTCCGTCGATTTGCAGCAGCATTTGTTCAAAATAGGTGCTTCCGTCAGGCTCCATCAGATGATGGAACAGCATGCCTTCCTGTATGGTGGTTAATCCTAATATATTATCGATATCCGCCTTATCAATTTTTTTCGTTTGACCGCCCACAGAATCATCTCCATCCTGCCTATTGTTTGACAAAATATTTCCTTAATCCGTAATTCGCAATGACCTGCTGCTGAATTTGAGATGTTCCCTCAATAATCTCCAATACTTTAGCTTCTCTGTACAGGCGGGCCGCTGAATGATCCTTGCTGAAACCGCTCCCCCCGTGAATCTGCACATTTATGTTTGTCACTTCGACGGCTGTTTTGGATGTAAAGTATTTGGCGACAGACGTCTCCGTCACGGCATCCGGATCCTGATTCATCCGCATTTCACCGGCCTTCATGCAAAGGGCCCGGGCTGCGTGAAGCTGCGTCACGGCATCGCCGATCATCCCTTTCACCATTTGGTGCTTGTACAGTTTTTCACCGAATTGGCTTCTCTTTCTGGAATAGGTGACAAGCGAATCTACGGCTTCCTGGGCAATCGCCAGGCCGGCCCATGCAACACTGTATCTCCCGTGATCTAACGCCAAATTGACAATATAATTGAAGCCGCCTCCTACAGGGCCGAGAACCTGTTCTTCCCGCACTTCCGTATTATTAAATTCAATTTCGGCTAGATATGAAGCCCGATTTGCCATCATGCCGCTCATTTTTTTCACAGACACTCCGGGCTGGCTGCTGTTTACGAGAAAAGCGGTAACCGCGTCTTCCCTGCGTGCGATAACAATGAAAAAATCAGCAATGGCGCCAAATGAAATCCACTTTTTCTTCCCATTGATGACGTAGCCATTTTCTTTCTTCTCATAAGACGTTTCTACATGATTAGCATCTGAACCGATATTAGGCTCTGATAAAGCAAACGCCCCGATTTTTTCGCCTTCCCCTATCGGAATAAGCCACTCCGCTTTCTGCGCTTCTGTGCCATACCGAAGGAGAGCTTCACCGACTAATGAATTGACCGTCAGCAAAGTGCGGAAATTACAGCAAGCCTTTCCCGCCTGTTCAGTAAATAATCCATACTCAATTGGATTAAGACCTAATCCGGCATATTCTTCGGGAATGCCGGCGGCAAAATAGCCTTTGCTGCCGGCGTCCTTAATCAGCGGCCCGGGAATGCATTCCGTTTCGTCAAATTCTCCTGCTAAAGGTCTGATGTGTTCATTGCAGTATTTCAGAAACCCTTGTATGATATCAGCTTTCTTTTCAGCTGTTTTCATTGGCAAAAGCCCCCGTCTGTTTTTTCTCTATTAAATTGACAATCTGGTTCACCGTGCTGAAATTCGCTATATCTAAATCGTCATTATCGAGCTGCAGCTGGAACTCCTGCTCTAGAAACGTCACCAGTTTCATCGCAAACAATGAATTCACAAACCCCATTTCAAAGATGTGATCATCATTGGATAATTCAATTTCATCATCAAACACGACAAGATTATTTTCGATATACGCTCTAATTTGTTCATGCAGGTTCATTGGGTCATTCTCCTCACTATTTAAAATGGTTTATTTACCGGCAGGTGCAGGCGTGATCTGGACATTTACATCCACATATTCGGGATACGGCTGAATGCGGGTGAGGTCATTTTCAAATAAGATACTGCCATCCGCCTCTTTTTTGACTTCTTTAAAGTTTGCAAACTTGTACGTGACATACATGACCCTGTTTCGGTCGGTCTGCTTAAAATCTGCGTACAGTTTTTTATTTTGCTTTTTCGCTTCGTTTAAAATCGCTCCGAGCAAAATCGTGCCGACTCCGCGCGACATGACTCGGCAGGACATTAACAGAAGCTTGATGTGCCATTCATTGCCCTTTTTTTCTATTAAAGAAAGGCCGATTTTGCCGTACGATCCGTATTTATCCTCTAACTCACATACGAGCAGCAAATGAGAATCAGATGTCCGGAAAAAATCTAACTCCTGATAATCGTATGTTTTACCGCTCGCATTCAGCTGGTTGGTTCTGACCGTCAGTTCTTCTGCGCGCTGCAAATCGCGTTCTTCCGCGTGTGTGATCGAAAATTTCATATTCAGCGAGGCGAGAAACTGCTCTGACGGCCCTTCAAACCGCTCTTCATCCTCTTTTCTTCGATCATCTTCCAAATACATCTGCCTCCGCCTCTTGGCATCCTCTGTAATGAAGGCCGGCTTCAGCCGCTCGTGTGAAAGCAGTTCTTTATAACGGGACGCATCCCAGCAGGCAATGTCGGGATGTACAGCTTGGACTTCTTCCCTTTCAAATACCTGATCATCTATAAAAAGCAATGTGTCCTTATGGATGTTTAAATTTTTGCTGATCTTTTCTAATGACACTGATTTTGCATTCCAGCTGATTTCAGGGTATAAAAAGAAATGGTCGATCTGAAATTCCTTTAATTTAGCCATGGCGGCTTTCTCGTCATTTCTGCTTGCGATTGACAGCAGGATGCCCCGCTCATCAAGTTCCGTCAGTATTTCCTTCACTGAATCTTTCAGCCTGACATGATCAGATTCAAGCAGCACACCGTCCCACATCGTATGGTCTAAATCCCAGACAACACACTTCACATTCTTTTTCAACTTGTTTCCTCCTTAGCTGTATTGAAAAAACCCTTGACCGGACTTTCTGCCGAGTTTTCCGGCGTCTACCATTTTCACCAGCAGCGGACAAGGCCGGAATTTAGAATCCATGTAGCTTTCATACAAAACGAGCAGCGATTTTAATATCGTATCCAGGCCGATTAAATCGGCGGTGGCGAGAGGACCCATTTTATGCCCGAAGCCTCCGCGGAAAATTTTATCCACATCGGACGGAGCGGCTACTTGATCTTGAACTGTCCAAATGCTTTCATTGATCGTCAGCATCAAAACCCGGTTGGAAACGAATCCGGAAAAGTCATTCACGACGACAGGATTTTTGCCGAATGATTTCAAGAACTGCACCGCTGCGTCAACCGTTTGCTCAGACGTTTGGTCCGCGCGGATTACCTCTACAAGCTCCTTCAGCGGCACGGGGTTCATAAAGTGCGCACCGATGACATTCTCAGGATGATGCATAAGCGATGCGACCTTTGTAATCGAAATACAGCTTGTATTGACAAAATAGATGGTTTCCCTGCCGCAAATATCACGCAACTGTTCGTATACCTTCTTCTTAATGTCCCAGTCCTCGGTTACATTTTCGATGATAATATCAGCATTCTGGACATCACTCAGCTGTGTACTGAAATGAATACGCCCGAGCAATTCATCGAGAGAACTGCTGATTTTTCCTTTTCTCATTAATTGAACCAGCCTGAATGTTTTCTTTATATTTTCTTTTGCCGCGGCGAGCTTATCCTCATTAATATCAATGACAGTCGCTTCATACCCGTTTGCCGATAAATCAAGGGCCATATCCGATCCCATGACGCCTCCGCCAATAACACCTGCATGTTTCACTCCCATTTCACACAACTCCTGTCCGACTCAGAATATAATTGATTTTGTCTGTAACTGCTTTAGTCTCTTCATTAATAAAGAAATGATCTCCTTCAAACTCGTAAAAACCGCAATGCCTGTCTGTATATTGGTGCCAGTCATTCAGATCAAACAGCACTGACGGAAGATCACGTTTTCCGTAAAAAATGGAGATATCGCAATGAACCTGCTCTACGGATGTGATGTTATACGTTTCAAGCAGCTGAAAATCCGCCCTTAAAATTGGAATGAAAAAATGAAGCAGCTGCTCGTTTTTACTGAATTCTTCAGGAACACCTCCCATCTGGATTATGGCTTCTTTCAGCGTTGCATCAGAAAGCTGATGCAGCATTTTTTTCTCCGGGATGTGCGGAGGAAACCTGCCGGAAAAAAACAAATGGACAGGTTCTCTTTCGGCCGCCGTTAATTTTTTCTGCAGCTCATAGGCGAGCAAAGAACCCATGCTGTGCCCGAAAATAGCATAATCAGAATCGCCTAAGCGGGTTTGCGCCTGTAAATAAAGATCTTCTGTAACAGCGCCGGAATCTTTCAGCAGCGGCTCCGACATTCTCGTTCCGTGCCCCGGAAGCTCCAGCGCGATAAGCTCAATTGATTGATCCAGATACTTCCTCCAGCTGCTGTAAAGTGTACTGGAGCCTCCGGCATAGGGAAGGCAGAGTAATTTCATCTGATCCGCTCCTTTGCGCAATAATCGGCAAGCCGTTCACAATGCACCGTTTCTAGTTCTGTAATCCTTTTCAAAGATTGAATGATACGAGACTGATATTCAGGGTCTGATTGTCCTGAGAAAAACAGCTTAGCCGTTTGGTGACGTGCCGTTTCCCATTCTTCGATGATATCGGCCAGTAAATCTGCAAAATCTGCCCGCATCGAAAGATAAGAAAGCCTGTATTGTTCGACCCGCTTGGCGTGGATAATACGGTTAAAGGCTTGAAGCATCTTCTCCGTATCTCCTAAACTGCTGAATTGCTCCGTAAAATTCCTGGAGCTCTCTAATCCGGAAAACAGCTCGTCCCGGTGCTGGTTCACATGCAGGGCAAAATAAGAATCGGCATCTGTAAACATACACGAGCCGGTTCTGTCACGTTCGGCTTCATAAGAAAAAGACGCATATGAATGAAAGGACTGAGGAGGGGTAAAAAACCTGTAAAACCCTTTGTACGCCCTCGTCAAGTGATGAAAAGAAATATGCTTGACTTCATAGGAAAGATTATCGAAATGACGATTTTCTAACACAGCTGCCGTGCGGTCAGTTTCGTCGTAGCCGAAAACCAATAGGCAGTTGCGGTAGTGCTTGGTCATGTATTCCGGCCTGTAAGGCTGTGAAAATGTATCGAGCCAAATGATAATCGGTTTTTGACGGTCTATATCCTTTTTGATATCTTCGATGATATCTTCACTCACCGGCTGTTTTTCAGCGGATATTCCCTGAAGATTCATCAGCTTTTCAGGATCATGGACGGAGGTGCATCGGACGGAAAGATAACCATCATCATCCGTTTGGTAGCTGTATATATCATTCAGAAGATACGGATACAGCTCTTTGTTAAACGAACGGACCGCCGCAAAATAACAATTGTAGAAACAGCTCTGATAAAACAGCTCGTTAAACGGCGCAATGCCAAAGATGCGATGTTCACACGTCATATGTTTCACTCCTCGGGGTAAAAGTACGGTACAGGCATTTGGCCAAACCGAATCCACATACCAGAACGATCAGCAGATAATAGACGGCCGCCAAGTAAATAAGAGAAGAAGGCCCCCAGATGAATACCATCTTCCAAGGCAGTCCATTAAAGACCGTAATCGCTATAATTTCAGGCAGGACAAGACCGAAAACCAGCAGAAGCAACCACAGCATCGCTTTTGTTTTCTTCCATTGAAACGCCGTATTCTCTCCCGCTTTCACCTTTCTTCTCCACTTACCAAAACGGTATAACATGAACAGAATCACGGCACTTAGTGACACGGATAAAACAGCAGACAATCGATCAATCACCTGAAAGGGATCGGTCACCGTCTCCGGATTTTTTTGTCCCGATATAAACTGCAAGACCGTCCTTGCCATGTGTTCAGGATACGCACTGTTCATATTGGCCAGCACGCCTACTGCTGTTTCGGTATCCGGGCTGATAATGAAAAACGAAGAATAGTTTGGATTGGAGCCGGCATGAAATATCTCTTTCGGCCGGCCTTCTTTTTCAATTACGGACCAGCCGTATGCATAACGGGTATCCGGTACATCGGTTTTGATCTTTTCGTTTGGCTGATGGCTTATATCAATAAGCCGTGCCGTCTGCTCTCCTCCTTTCTGATTCAGCTGAATCTTAAGCCATTTGGCTAAGTCTTTTCCGTTTGTCATGATATAACCGGCGGGCGTGTTTCCTCTGTAAACGGGAGCTTCATATGGACGCGCCTTAAAGAAACCCATCTTATACCCCCGCGATAAATCAGCATGGCCTTCAGCCGCCTGCCTGCCGGCATAAGAGCCTGTTAACCCGAGGTTTTTCAATACATGCCGGGTTATATATTGTTCATACGACTGTCCTGTAACCTTTTCGATGATATACCCAAGGACGTCGTAATTAATGGTGGCGTATTCATATACGGTTCCCGGTTTATGGGCGAGCTCAAATCCTATTAAGCTTTCGGCCGTCTCCTTTAAAGCATCCTTTCCTTTTCCGGACGCAATGCCGGCGATAGACAAAAACGGAATTCCGCTGGTGTGATGCAGCAGCTGTTCAACGGTAATCTCCCGCTTCTTTCCTTGATAAAAAGCGTAAAAGCCTTTTATGTACCGGCTGACCGGATCCTGAAGATCAATTTTGCCGCTTTCGGCAAGCTGCAGCACGCCGAATGCTGTGAAAGCTTTTGACGTTGAGCCGATTTCAAACAACGCGGAGTCTGTAACCGGACGTTTATTCTCTCTGTCAGCAAAACCGAAACCTTTACTGTAGATCGTCCGGCCCCCTTTGACCGCCACCACTTCAATTCCCGGAATACCGCTTTCGGCGGCCTGTTTTTCGATCTTCGAATCAAGCCCTCCGACATCCAAGGCCTGCGCCTCCATCTTTCCCCCATATATGAAGAAAAGACAAATGATGACACTTACAATCCGCCCGCATTTCATGATCGGCCGCCTCATGTAAACAGCGAGTCCATTTCATCCAGTGTGAAAGATGCTGTTTCAAAATCGGATGGCGTAAAATCAGTTTCTTCTTTATCCGAACAATGCGCCGCAATATGGGAGAGCTGAAGAATGAATTGATCCAGCAGCTCTTCCAGCTCCTCTTTATCAAAAAGGCTTGCACTTGAGATCAGATCAATCGTAAGAAGACCATCATATATTCCCGCTGTCAGATCCAGACTGGCCGTCAAATCATTTTCAATCGCTGACTCAGAACCTGAACCTAAATATGTCATCCTGTAATCCGGATGGCCGGATAACATCTGATCAACTTCGCCTAAGTAGTTAAAGCGCAGTTCCGGCTGATCATGCTCCTTCAGCCGTTTGCTTAAAAAGGTAAGGATTCCATAGCCGCTTCCTTTTCCCGGTATATTTCTGATTTTTTCTTTAACGGTGCGAATCTGGTCTGATACTTGTTCGGTTATCTTGAATACGGCCGGATACATGGCAGTAAACCATCCGATGGTTCTGGAAACATCCGCCTGGTCACCCGCGGCCTCTCTCCCATGCCCTTCCAATTCAAGCGCGATATAATCTTTGCCAGTGCAGTAGCGGCATGCTCTTACCAAGGCAGCCAGCAGCAGCTCATTCGTTTGTGTTTGATACGCTTCATTTGCCGGTCCCGTAAGCAGCTTTGTCAGCTCCTTATCAGCCCTCCGTTTCAGCATCAGCTTGTCCTGCCCTTTTAAAGTGCCTGATGACCGTCCGTAAATCGGTTTAATGAGCTGTACTTCTTCCTCCCAGTAACCCGATTCTTCCAGCAGCTCCGCTGATTCCGCCATCTCATTCAGCTTCGCTGCAAAGTACTGGTAAGAATGGGTTTTGGAAGGGAGAATATCTCTATTCCGGTGATCCGGCGAATGGAACAGCCTCAGAAAATCTTCAATAAGGATCTGCCAGGAAACACCGTCAGTGATCAAGTGATGCGCGGTCAGTAAGAGATGTGTCTGACTGCCGGCTTTTATGACACAAGCCTGAAACAGAGAGCCTCCGAACAACTCTGTGCCTGCTCTCATTCTTTCACCGATGTTTTCAATTTCCTGCTCCCGCTGTTTTTCTGAAAGGGACGTAAGATCATAATATCCAGCCGGTTCAGGTGCGATTTCGTTATTGTAAAACAGCGTCTTTGTCTGTTTGTCTACAGATAGGCGCAATGCGTCATGATGGCCGTACAGCACAGTCAAAATGTCATTTATTTTATTTGAGTCCATTTCTTTTGCTGCTGTCAGCATCACGGATTGGTGCCAATAATTCGGGCGGCTGAGCGATAACGACCAAAACCATTCGGTTATAGGCATTGCCGGTACGCTTCCTTCAGCCTGCTTTTGAGAAATGTCCGCTGCCTCATGATAGGTTACGGCACTGACAAGCTCCCGGAATATCGGATAAGTTAAAACATCCTGCGTTTTAAGGGAAAGGCCTTTTTCTTTCATTTTTGACACGAGCTGAATGGCTTTAATGGAATCACCGCCGAGCTGGTAAAAATGATCACCGGGCTTTATATCCGGTCTGCCAAGAACCTCTCCAGCCGTTTCCAGCAGCTGTTTTTCCGTTTCTTTCTGCTCCTGATTGAGCTGAAGGTGAGTTTGGTCTTGATGCAAAAGAGGGTTCGGAAGCGCAGCCCTGTCTGTTTTTCCGTTTTGGGTAAGCGGAATATGGTCCATCGGTATAAAATAAGCGGGAAGCATATAAGCAGGAAGCTTTTCTGACAGCTTCATTCTGAACTGCAGCGTCCCCGTTCCTTCTCTGCGGACGATATAAGCTGCAAGCTGTTTTTGTCCATCCGGATCCTCGAAATCAATCACGACGGCTTCTTTGATTTCGTTGATGGAAAGGAGCGCAAGTTCGATTTCCCCCAGCTCTATTCGGTATCCCTTAATCTTGACTTGATGATCCTTTCTCCCCGAATATTCAAGCTTTCCGTCTTTCAGCCGTTTTGCCAGATCCCCTGTTTTATACATTTTTCTGCCCTGAATAAAAGGATTGTCCAAGAAACGTTCTTTTTGCATCTCGGGCCTGTTCCAATAGCCTCTGGCAACGCCGTCTCCCGATATATATATTTCTCCGGACGTCCCCGGCAGCACAGGCTCAAGCTGGTCATTCAAAATATAAATTTCCGTATTCTGCATCGGAATTCCGATCGGCACTGAGGCCTGAACATCCGTTTTTGGATCGTATTTGTGAATCATACAGCCCACTGTTGCTTCCGTCGGCCCGTATTCATTACATATGGTGATTTTGTGATGTGATGCTTCCGTAATTTGTCTGGCCAAATCAGCCGATAGCTGTTCTCCGCCTACGATCATTGTTTTTACAGACGCATCTGATAAATCTTGTCCTTTCAAAAGTGCTAAGTGCGCGGGTGTTAACTTTATGATGGATACATTGTTTTCCCGGATGATGCGATTGAGCACAAATTCATCGGTGTCGTCTTGTCTGTATATCAAAATCTTATTTCCAGACATCAATGGAGTATAAATTGAGGTTATCGTTAAGTCGAAAGCAATAGATGAGTACAGTGCAAAACTGTCTTCTTGTGAAGTTATATAATTCTCTGAGGCTGAAGTGATGTAATTGACAAGGTTCTGATGGTCAATCATGACGCCTTTCGGCCGTCCTGTAGATCCTGAGGTATAGATCATGTACGCAATATCCAAGGGATCACTCATAATATCTGGCTGGTGTGTATTAAAGCCTTTATACATAGAATGGTCAAAATGAATGGTGCAGATATGTGCGGATGCTGTTTCGGCATCATGATCTGTGATGAAAAAAGCGGACTGACTGTCTTCCAGTATATAATTTACCCGTTCAGCCGGATAGTCGGGATCAATCGGCACATAAGCGCCGCCGGCTTTTAAAATTCCCAGTAAAACAGCAATTAAATCCGGAGAATGCGCCATACTGACTGCAATAAAATCTCCGCGTTTCAATCCTTTATCCAAGAGATATCGCGCGAGTTGATTTGACTGCTCGTCCAATTCCAAATATGATAATTGCCTGTTTCCGTCTTCAACCGCGATTCGATTCGGGTCACGGCTGACTTGTTCCTGAAACAGCCGGCAGATCGTTTTTGTTTTCGGATATTCGGTCTCTGTTTGGTTCCATTTATAAATCTCGTCCTGTATTTCCTGTTCCGTTAACAGCGGCAGGTCGTACAGCGGCACGTCAGGCTGAGAAATTCCTTTTTGAATGAGAGCTTTTAAACGGCTGCACAGCTGACTGATGTCCTCTTCACTGTAGTCAGCTGATTTGTAATCAAACTGAAGCTCAATGGCTCCCCCGTCATCCCATTCTTTTATTGCGATCTGCAATGAATAAGGCTGGCATCCGCTGCATAATTCTATGTACTTCACCCGGCAACCTTCCATATCTGCGGCGAGATCCGTGCTGTAAGAATTAATATATATATGAAACAGCTGATCATATCCTTCTTTTGCAAGTTGAAGATCCTTGAACAATTCGTCATAAGGATACCTTTGATGCAAGAAATATTTCATGTAAAGAGCGTTGATGTCTTTGAGGAAATTCTGAAAGCTTTGATTTTCATTCAGCTGCGTTCTGAAAGGCATTGTGCTGACCGTCATGCCGGCTGTCTTTTTTTCCTTTACACCTGATCGGTTTAAGACCGGTGTGCCGATAATTAAATCATTCTCCCCGGTTACGCGGTGTAAATAACTGAACAGTGAAACAGTGAAGAGGGTATTTAACGAGCAGCCCTGTGCTTCGGCGAATTGATAAATCTGTTTTGACAGGGCGGGGTCGATTCGGAATGTTTTTCGCTCAGACTGAATGCTGTCGGAACTTTTCAGTAAAAAACTTTCCGGAAGGTCTGAAAACTCAGCTTTCCAAAATGCAGCGTCCTTGCTGCGGCGGCCAGACGACATATACTTCTTTTCCTTCTCAATTAAAACAGAAAAGTCATCTGTCCGGTCATCAGGCTCTTCTCCATTGGTTAGCCGGCAATAAAGCTCTTTTATTTTATCAATGATAATTTTCATGGACCATCCGTCAGCGATCGCATGATGGCATTTAATTAAATAGGCGCTGGACGCCTCACTGACTTTAAGCACATAAAATGCCGCAAGCGGACCGCCATACAAATTAAAAGGGGATTTAAATTCTCTCTCCGCCCATTCAAGCATGCTCTCATGGGGATTGGATTCATTTGAGAAGTCCTTAAGCGGCACAACGGGCTTCGAATGTTCATCTATAAACTGCATGTCGGCCCCGTCCGTATGCTTGAGGCGGAGACGGAGAGATTCTGTCTGACGGATACAGATCATGATTGCCTGCTGCAGTGCCGCAAGCTTCAATTTTCCGTCTATGACAACGAGGCCTCCGATATGATTAATCGGTGTGTCTTTGTAAATATTTTCAATATTCAAAATTCTCTTCTGAGGATGAGAAAGAGGGAACAAACTCGTAGTATGAACCAATTTTTACACCTCTTTACATTTTATATATTACAAAAATAATTTAAACACACCTTTATCAAATTGTAAATAAATATAATATATTGTCTAAATTTGTTCATTTTTGAGTTTCAATGATAGAAATGAAGAAATGGAAAATATAACAAAATTAATATAAAATACGTATTGAACACCAAACATATCGGTGATGCTGCTCATAATCAAAATAGAAGCCCCATATACAAATGTGCTCAGCGTGTGCTGCGCGGATAAAACTTTCGGCAGCAAGGTTTCTTCAATCGTTTCCTGCACATAAGTTCTGATCGCAATTCCCCTCAGCTGGAAGGCGGGTCCCAATAAAAAGACCAAAGCGAGGCTCAGGAACGCAATCTTGTTTATTGCGAGCCCAAAAGCAGCCATTGCGATCACAAGAGACGTCAGCATAATCATTTTAAACAGCTGACGATTGATTTTATCTGAGAGTTTCCATACAATTAAACCGCCGGTAATCGTTCCGGCGAAATAACTTGCGTTGATAAACCCCCACCACGTTTCACCTCGGTGCAGCACTTCACTTACATAGACCAGAATAATCGCGCCGGTCCAAATGCTTCTCCCGAACATCGACAACATTTCTAAGATTGTCAGCATTCTCATATCGGGTTTTTGATAAATCGCGCTCCATCCTGAAAGCAGCTTTTTGCTGAACGTTTCACTTTCTTTTCCCTCTGGTTCGGCTTTGCCTGTATCTTTAACGAATAATAATGAAAAAGCCGATGTCCCGTAAAGAACGAGGGTAACGGTCAAAAGCAATTGGGCGCCAAGCCATTGAATCAGCAATCCCCCAAGCAGCCAGCCCAGCAATAGAACAATCTGATCCGAAGTCAAAACCAGACTGTTCGCTTTCAGCAGCATTGATTTCGGAACTAGCCGAGGAATCATTGAATTCCTGACCGGAATTGTGCCGCCGTCAAGAAGAGACATCATAAAAACAACTGAAAAAAAGATATAAATTGGAATATTATCCAAATTAAACATGAACAGTATAATTAACAAACATAATAAAGCAGCCTGCGTGAATTGCAAAAAAATCAAGATGATTTTTAAACGGTATTTATGAATAAAAACAGGTATAAACACCGCGCTGAGCGATTGCCCGATAAACTGCATCATCGCCACCAAAGATGCTGCCAGAGCTGAATCGGTAATCTGATAAGTTAATAATGTGAGCACCAATACATACAATGAATCCCCTAAATTAGCAATGGATTGCCCCGCCCATACAAAATAAAAGGATTTATTTTTCATATTTTCTACTCATTCCTAGTTATGTAATCATACGCATCATAACATAAATGATTTTCTTCTCCAACGGTATTTACAAATTTAACATGATTGTTAAAAATACTATAATAAAAACCCTTGCTCATTCGGAAATGAACAAGGGCATCTGTGTTAATCATAAATATGGACGGTCGGTTCTTTGTCGCCCGCATTGCGCACGATAAGCGCTTCTTGGCCGTCTGATGAGGTGATGTTGATTTCGACATCGACTGAGCCTTTTGAATAGTAATCCATCAGCTCGCCCGTTAAGAATTGGGTGAAGGCGATCACTTCGCTTTTTCCGTAAAATTGCATCGGAATTTCAATTTTCATTTTTCTCATTTCATCATTTTCATACATTGCCGTTCCGACCACCCCGGTGTAGTTCGGGAAGTAGCTGTCAATGGCATTTTTGAAACGTTTAAACACCTCAGAATCGTCAGGGTATTTCTGTGCTGTCGCTGTGTCCGCCGGATAGAAAACATACTTTTCTTTGACATTATCCCAGCTTGAAATCGTGGATGAGCCGGCTTTGACTTCGGTTTTTGCAATGTAATTCCCCGGTACGATTGATGTTTTTGGCGCTTGTTTATAAAGGGCGATGGTAATCGGTACGTTTTTCAGATTATCCATTTTGCGAAGACGGTTAATGACTTCCTGAGCAATTTGTTCCCCGTGGCTGCGGATCGTTTTGTCGTCGAGCTCTACTTCTTGCTGCGGATCGCCTGTGTTTTCGCGGTAATAGTACACAGAGTTGAGAGCCAGGCCGATCATGACGCCGCCAAGCTGAATGGAATTTTTATCTTTTCTGACTAAGTAGTCCTGCTCCAGCATAGACGCTAAGTAAATCGGGCTGCTTTCATTTTTCGATTTTGCCGAACCTGAGCTTGGCAGGACCGGGTTTAAGCCGAGATTTTCGAAATTGGCATCAGCCTTTTTCGCCTTTTTCAGATCGCTGCCTTCTTTTTTGCGGTCAAGCCAGTTTAATACCGTGTCTTCATCTAAATACTGGCCTTCCTGATAAAGGTAATCATCAGTCGGGAAGGTGTCCTGGGCGAGGCGCATCAGCCCTGTTTCGAATTCATCGATATCGAGTCTCGTATTCAGCCGGTCAGCCGTCAGGCCGCGGGCTTTTCCCGCTTTAAACGGCAGCACCATTTTATAGTAGGAATCAGAGATATTATATTTCGGTATAATCGCTTTTTCAGAGGACTTTTCCGTTTTTTGCGTGATCTCTTCCTCTTTGTTCCCCCCAAAACTCGGCGTGCAGGCCGACAGCATAAACACTGCCGCTGTTGCCGTTGCCGCCAATGCCAACATCTTTTTCAATAGAAAACACTCCTCTTATTTCTTTAGCTCTCCCAATAACTGTGCTTCATTCCATACTTCGATGTTTAATTCCTGCGCTTTTGTCAGCTTGCTTCCCGCCGCTTCTCCGGCGATGACTAAGTCTGTGTTTTTGCTGACAGATCCCGTCAGCTTTCCGCCGAGCGCTTCGATTTGCGCTTTCGCGTCATTTCTGGACAGCTCTTCAAGCTTTCCTGTCAAAACGATGGTCTTGCCGGCAAAATAAGAGTCGCTGTCCTCTGCTTTTACTTTTTTCGGGCCTTTATAGAGTGTGTTCACACCGAGCTCTTCCAGTTCATTCAGAAGCTCGAGCATTTCTTCTTTGCGGAAATAAGTGATGATTGCATCGGCCATTTTTTCACCGATTTCATCCACTGCAAGCAACTCTTCTTCTGTGGCTTTTTTCAGATTCTCCAGGCTTTCAAAATGCATGGCGAGTGTTTTGGCTGCTTTTGCGCCTATAAAACGGATGCCGAGACCGAACAGCAGGCGTTCCAAAGAATTCTCTTTTGATTTTTGGATGGAGCTGATCAGATTGTCCGTTGATTTTTCTCCCATCCGCTCGAGCTGAATGACCTGTTCCTTTGTCAGTTTATATAAATCAGCGACATTGCGGACGAGGTCTTCCCGGAAAAGCTGTGTAATCACCCGTTCTCCAAGCCCGTCAATATTCATCGCATTCCGTGAGACAAAGTGAATCAGGCCCTCTCTGATTTGCGCCGGGCATTCGGGATTAATGCAGCGTAAAGCGACTTCTCCTTCGATGCGCACTAGCTCACTTTCACACTCCGGACAGGCGGTCGGCATATTGAATTCTTTTTCCTCTCCGGTCCGCTGTTCAACTAAGACATTGACGACCTCAGGGATGATATCGCCCGCTTTTTTGATGACGACTTTATCGAGAATGCGGATATCCTTTTCCTTAATTAAATCTTCGTTATGAAGGGATGCCCTTGAGACCGTTGTCCCTGCAACTTTTACCGGTTCAAGGATGGCGGTCGGCGTAATGACGCCCGTTCTTCCTACATTCAGTTCGATGTCGAGAAGCTTTGTCACGACCTCCTCGGCCGGGAATTTAAAAGCAATCGCCCAGCGCGGGCTTTTTGCCGTATACCCCAGCTCCTCCTGCTGATCAAGCGAATCCACCTTGATGACAATGCCGTCAATTTCATACGGCAGCTCGGCTCGTTTCGCCTGCAGCTCTTCGATCATTTCAATCACTTCATCTATTGTCGTGCATTTTTTTCGTTCCTGGTTTGTTTTAAAGCCGATTTCATCGAGAAAATCGAGTCCTTGGCTTTGTGTTTCCACACCCATTTCGTCAAGCTCCGCTATACTGTAGACGAAGATGTCGAGATTTCGTTTCGCTGCAATTTTCGGATCAAGCTGTCTGAGTGAGCCGGCGGCTGCATTCCGCGGATTGGCGAACGGCTCTTCTTCTTTCTTCAGCCGCTCTTCATTAAGCGTTTCAAATGATTGTTTCGGCATGAAAGCCTCGCCGCGCACTTCGATGGAGAGGTTCCGTTTCATTTTCAGCGGAATAGTTCGGATCGTTTTTAAATTCTCCGTGATATCCTCGCCCGTCGTTCCGTCTCCTCTTGTCGCTCCTCTGACGAAATAGCCGTCTTCATAACGGAGAGAAACAGCAAGACCGTCTATTTTCAGCTCCACATTGTATGCGACATCATCACCGACAGCCTGACGGACGCGGCGGTCAAAATCGCGAAGATCATCATCGTTAAAGGCATTGCCGAGACTGAGCATCGGCGTGCCGTGCTGCACTTTTCGAAAAGATTCCAGCACGGCTCCCCCGACCCGCTGTGTGGGCGAATCTGGCGTTCTGAGATCCGGATGCTCTTCTTCTATGGCAATCAGCTCCTGCATCAGCCTGTCGTACTCGGAATCCGGCACGCTCGGTTCATCTAAGGTGTAATATTCATAGCTATACTGATCGATGGTGCGGCGCAATCCTTCTGCCCGGTGTTTCGCTGTTTCTTTGTCCATCATGTTCTTCCTTTCATCTTCAGGTTACTGCTTTTCAATCGGCGCAAAGGCTGCCAAGAGGCGTTTGACGCCGACGGGGCTCGGGAACGCGATATCAAGCTCCGTGCTTTCGCCTTCCCCTTTTACACTGACAACCGTGCCGGTGCCCCATTTTTTATGGCCGGCTTTATCGCCGACAGCCCAGCTGAGCGTGTCGCCGCCTGTTTTACTCGCGTAGGAAACAGGGCGGGAAACGGGACCGCGTTTTGGCTGCATTTTTCTTCCCGGCTGCGTCCGCGGGTTTGTCTTCTCATTTAGGTTCTCCAATAAATCCTCAGGTATTTCCCCAATAAAGCGCGATTCCGGGTTCATATTGGTACGCCCGAACAGGGTGCGCATTTTGGCATTGGTTAAATACAGCTCTTCTTCCGCTCTTGTAATGCCTACATACGCGAGCCTGCGCTCTTCCTCCATCTCTGCTTCCTCCATCAGGGAGCGGCTGTGCGGGAAGACGCCTTCTTCAAGGCCCATTAAGAACACAACGGGGAATTCCAGACCCTTTGCAGCGTGCAGCGTCATTAACGTCACGGCATCCTTGCCGCCTGATTCCTCTTCTTTCTGGTCGAGCTGGTCAATATCCGCAATCAGCGCCAAATCTGTCAGAAACGCGACTAATGTTTTGTCTTCGCTTTTTTGCTCAAAGTTTTTCGTAACAGAAAGAAACTCGTCGATATTTTCCAACCGGCTTTGGGCTTCGATTGATTTTTCCGCCTTCAGCATCTCTCTGTATTCCGTTTTATCAAGAATTTCTTCCGTCAGCTCTGTAATCGACAGGTAATCCTGCATATTCGTCAGATGTTCAATCATCGTGCCGAAGCTGTCGAGCGCGTTGGCCGCTTTGGCGCTGACACCGATGAAATCAACCTGTTTAATCGCCTGAAACAGCGACATGCCGTTCATCGCCGCGTAAGAAGCAATTTTTTCAAGCGATGTGGCGCCGACGCCGCGTTTCGGTACATTGACAATCCGCGTAAAGCTGATGTCATCGTCTGGATTTGAGACAAGGCGCAGGTATGCGAGAATATCTTTAATTTCTTTCCTGTCGTAGAACTTGGTTCCGCCGACGATATTGTAATTTAATCCGGCTTTCAGAAGCGTTTCCTCTATAACACGCGACTGGGCGTTTGTCCGGTATAAAATCGCGATGTCAGATAGCTTCCGCTTGCCCGAACTGTAGAGCTGATGAATTTTTCCGGCGACAAATTGTCCTTCGCCGAATTCATTGTCACCTCTGTAATAAGAAAGCTTGATGCCTTCGTCGTTTTCCGTCCACAGTTTTTTCGGCTTGCGGTTTGTGTTGTTTTTAATGACTTCATTTGCCGCGTTCAGAATCCGCTTAGTCGAGCGGTAGTTTTGTTCGAGCAGAATAACATTTGCGCTCGGGTAATCCTTTTCAAAGGAAAGGATATTGGCGATGTCCGCCCCGCGCCATCTGTAGATCGACTGGTCGGAGTCACCGACGACGCAAATATTTTCCAGACGCGCCGCAAGCTGCTTCACAAGCAGATATTGCGCTCTGTTCGTATCCTGATACTCATCCACGTGAATGTATTGGAATTTGCGCTGATAAAATTCAAGTACTTCAGGCACACGGTCAAAAAGCTTAATCGTTGTCATGATTAAATCATCGAAATCGAGCGATTGGTTTTTCAACAGTTTTTTCTGATAATCCGTGTACACGTCACTCGTGACTTGATCGTAGTAGCTCCCGGCCGTTTTTGCGAATTCCTCAGGTTCGATCAATTCATTTTTTGCGCTGCTGATGGAGCCGAGGATGCTTCTCGGGTCGAATTTTTTCGGATCGATGTTCCGCTCCTTCAAAATCCCTTTGATCACGGAAAGCTGGTCAGCCGTATCAAGAATGGAGAAATTGCGGTTGATCCCGATTCTGTCAATATCCCGCCGTAAAATCCGCACGCACATGCTGTGGAATGTGGATATCCAAATATCATCCGCACCGGGTCCGAGGATGCTCTCCACCCGTTCTTTCATTTCTCTGGCCGCTTTATTGGTAAATGTGATCGCCAGAATGTTCCATGGAGCCACGTGTTTTTCCGCCATTAAGTATGCGATTCTGTGCGTCAAAACGCGTGTTTTTCCGCTTCCCGCGCCTGCCATGAGAAGCAGCGGCCCGTCTGTCGTCTTCACCGCTTCCTGCTGAACAGGGTTTAATCCGCTTAATAATTGATTGCTAATGTAATTCAAAATCCGTTCACCGCCTATCAAACATATGTTCTATCATAAATCAAATCCGCCCGCT
Source organism: Bacillus sp. YC2 (assembly GCF_019891195.1). Lineage (NCBI taxonomy): Bacteria > Bacillati > Bacillota > Bacilli > Caryophanales > Bacillaceae > Bacillus > Bacillus sp. YC2. Next base: position 72,814 of record NZ_JAHXDO010000010.1, read on the forward strand.
TGGCTACTTTTCCTTTACAGCCGCCACCGTTCGGAGCGCCTGGTCGAAATCCTCATATATCGCGTTTCCTACGACAATGACATCCGCATGACGGCCGAACCGTTCCGCCGTTTCCGCGTCTTTAATGCCGCCTCCGTAAAATAGGACGGACTTGTCCAACACAGCCTTCGTTTTCTCCACCGTGTCTATGTCCGCCAGCATACCGCTGTATTCCAAGTAAAAAATCGGAAGATGAAGCAAATGCTCCGCGACCCGCGCATAAGCGAGAATATCTTCTGTCTCTATATTTGTATCAGCCTCTGTCAAAGCAGCCGCCTTACAATCCGGGTTGACGATGCAATAGCCCTCAGGCACAATTTCCTCCATTGACATCAGTTCTCCGTATTCTTTCATCGCCTGATGGTGCATGCCGACAATCCAGTCCGCATTTTGGCTGTTGAGCACACTCGGAATGAAATAAAGATCAAAGCCGGGTACAATCGAATCAATTGTCGACACTTCAAGGACGCACGGGACTAAAAAGCGCCGCACCTTCGACATCAGCCTCAGCACATTGTCTTCGGTTACGTCGTCGCTTCCCCCGATCACAATCGCGTCGGTCCCTGATTCACAAAGAATTTCAAGCTGTTCATCCGGTAAATCTTTATTCGGATCGAGTTTAAAGACGTGCTTCCACTCGTTAACATCGTACATGCGTTTTCGTTCCTCCATTCGTTTCTTGCCATTTAAACATTATAACAAATTCGTTTCGTGCGGAAAAACGGAAAAAGACGTCATTCTCGTGATTCACGAAAAAAGATGTTTCATTCCTACACATAAAAATAATCCATTCATTTACATTTAACAACTGGTTTTTCATGCCGACGTTTGAAGACAGACAAAATGTGGAATGTCAAAGAGTAAAAAGGCAAGGAGTGTGATCTGGATGGAACAAGTAATCATCGTTCTGATTTGTATATTAATCTTCATTATTTTAGTTCCCGCCGTATTGCTGGTTTGGATATACATAAGGGACGAAAAGCAGGAAGAACATTCAGTGCTTCGCAATTATCCCGTGGCCGGAAAGCTTCGCTATATCTTTGAGAAAATCGGGCCTGAGCTTCGGCAATATTTATTCAGCAACGATAATGAGGAACAGCCGTTTTCCCGAAGAGAATACGAGCAGACCGTCCTGTCCGGAAAGTATAAAAGCAGAATGATGGGCTTCGGTTCAGAAAGGGATTTTGATCAGCCGGGGTATTATATCCGCAACGCCCTTTTTCCGAAACAAAGAGAGGAGCTTCGTATCGGCCAATCGCCTAAGATCGAAACGATGGTGTATCATATCGACAAGGACAATCTGCTCAAGCGGAATGAGCATCGCGAAAAAATAAAGGCCGATCCTTATTACCTGCATCCGGACGACGTACAGGTAATCGGCAAAGACACATGCCAGAAACCATTTTATGTAAAAGGCTTGATCGGACAATCAGCAATGAGCTACGGCTCGCTGGGTGACCGTGCGATTACCGCGCTGTCAAAAGGGCTTCGCCAAGCGGGCGGCACATGGATGAATACCGGGGAAGGCGGTCTGTCAGAGCATCATCTGAAAGGCGGAGCGGATATTATATGCCAAATCGGCCCCGGCCTGTTCGGCGTCCGTACTCAAGAGGGCGAATTTTCGTGGGAAGAGTTTAAGAAAAAAAGCCAATTGGAGCAAATCAAAGCATTTGAACTGAAGCTGGCGCAAGGGGCAAAGGCGCGAGGCGGTCATATTGACGGCTCAAAAGTTACTGAAGAAATTGCCGCCATCAGAAATGTAAAACCGGGACAAACCATTGACAGCCCCAATCGGTTCAATGAATTCTCAAGCGTCCCCGCCATGCTCGATTTTATCGAAAAAATGCGGGCCGTCGGCCAAAAGCCGGTCGGAATCAAAATCGTGGCGGGAAGCCGAAAAGATTTGGAGGATCTGATCTCTTGTATGAGTTCGAGCGGCAAGCACCCTGATTTTATTACGATTGACGGCAGTGAAGGCGGAACGGGCGCTTCGTTTCATGAGCTGGCTGATTCCGTCGGATTGCCGATTTTAACAGGCCTCCCCCTCGTTGACGGGCTGCTGAGGGAATACGGCATAAGAGATAAGCTGAAAATTTTCGCATCCGGAAAGCTGCTCACCCCGGATAAAATTGCCGTCGCCCTCGCTTTAGGCGCAGATTTTGTCAATATTGCCCGGGGAATGATGTTTTCAGTCGGCTGTATCCGCGCGCAAGTCTGCCACACCAACCATTGTCCCGTCGGTGTCGCAACGACGGATCCTAAGCTGCAGCGCGCGCTCAGCATCGAAGACAAACAGCACCGCGTATGCAACTACGTGCTTTCATTGCGAGAAGGACTGTTTCACCTCGCTGCGGCGTCAGGCATCAGCTCTCCGATTCATTTTACTACTGAACACATCGTGTACAGAGAAAAAGACGGCACAATAAAGGAACTGCCAGACCTCATGAAACAGCACGCATAAAAAAAGCCGCCTGCCGTTATCGGCAGAGCGGTTTTTTATGTTGCAGAGGAGGATTCTCCTTTGTTTACACGGTCAAGGGCCATTTCATAGGCGTCGTTTCCGTAATTTAAGCAACGTTTCACACGCGAAATCGTGGCTGTCGAAGCCCCCGTTTCGCTTTCAATTTTATGATAGGTATTTCCTTCGCGGAGCATTCTCGCTACTTCCAAACGCTGCGCCAGCGATTGAATTTCATTAATCGTACAAAGATCATCAAAGAAACGATAGCATTCCTCCAGATCTTTCAGCGATAAAATAGATAGAAATAACTGGTCCAGTTCTTTTCCGCGTAATTTATCGATTTGCATCGTCACACACCTTCTCCTTTACTAATGGAAGCTGCATCGAGATCAGGCACGATATTGATCCATGTCTTTCCTGGCACAAACGGAAGAATCTCACCGCCTTTTACGGGCAAAATACGGCCGTCTTTATATTCCCAGTCTGACTCAATAACATCGCCGTGCTGAAGCAAGAGACCTTTACCCCCTGATTGAATATCGATGTCCCGCCTTCCATCTTTGTCTGTAATGCGATGGCCGGCTTCAGCAATAAAAATGTTGTGCATGGCTAAAGGCTTTCCGGTCTCCCGGTCGGTCGCTTTCACACCATCAGAGCTTCTCGTATAAGCATCAGCTTTTTTATCATAATCGTATTCGACAAGATTTGTAATGTTTTGTGTTCCATAATCTATCCGAACATTGTAGGTTTCGTTTCCGGGTTTTGCATCTGATGTTTGAAAAGGGAGCGGCTCTGTTTCTCCGTTCAGCTGAAATCCCTTTTGTTCCGCCGCCTTTTTTATGTTTTCATAAGACGTATAGGAATTGTGGGGAGGCTTGCTGAAATCAGCTCTCCAAAACAGGCTTCCGTCAAAATCCAAACCGTTTATATAATCGTAAGCGCCGGATTCCAGCTGCTTTTTGGCTCCGGGGCTCCAGCCATGATGGACAAAAATGCTGTTAAACCCGCTGCTGAGAGTGACGAAATATTCTCGTGCGCTCCGCACAGGCCCGACAGTTTCCGGCATCTCGCTTTGGAAAATCGCCAAAAATCTTGTGATCGGCCCCTCCGCAAGCGCCTCAATGACAATATCCGCCTTGGAAAGCCCGGATTGCGGCCTGGCCTTCGGGTGGTTGTTCACTGCAACAGCAATCGGACGGCGTTCTGCAAGCTTTTCCTCCGTCTTTAAACCGGTTAAAGGAGCTTCCGGCTTTTTCGTCTGCGCCTGATCGGCATCATTTTGCCGGCAGGCGGCAAGCAGCAAAAACGCAAAACATAACATACAAACGGTTATCCATCTCTTCATATGTCGGCTCCCTGCTCTTTTATATTTTAACGCATTATCGATGGAAAGAGTACAGTTTTTTTCATCACGTCAAATATACCTCTGGGAGTAATGCGAATATAAGGCAGATGTGTGCCTTGCAAAAAGAGCAGCGTATAGATCGGATCACAAAATTGATAGCCGCGATCCTCAAGCAGTGTTCTCAGCTTTTGTTCCTTCTCCAGCACGGCCTCATAATCTTCAGCCGAAGCGCAGCCGTGCAGAGCGAGGGGAATTTCATGCAGAATGTTCCCGTTCTCAGCCAGTACGATTCCCCCGCCGATTTCCTTCATGCGTGAGAAAGCAAGCAGGATATCGTCCTTATTTTTTCCGGCGGCGATAATATCACCGGTCGTCGTATAAGAGCTTACAAATCCCTGCACACGATCGGCAAAGCCTTTCAACATCGTGTTTACCCGCCATTTTCCGTGCTTGTCAAGAAGAGTGAGAAAGCACTCATCATGGTCAAAAGAAAGCTGGTCAACGGAGTTATCAATCTCAATCATATACGGCTCCATAATGACCGCATTGCGCATTTTCACTCCCATCGGCATCGAAAACTGTAAATCATCCATCGTCATATCATATGAAAGCTCAAGAGGGACAAGACCGCCCTTTTTCCAGTCTGTTTCTGTAAACGCCTTCATATTTTGGCCGTCTTCTTTCAGCATGACCCCTTTTGATATAACGGTGACCGGGTTCGGATTCATAGGGTCTTCCAAAATATTTAATGATGCCAGTCTTCCCGGCCCCACTACGCCGAGATAATCGTCAATCTGATAATACTTTGCAATATTAAAGGACGCCATATTGTAAGCATCAATCGCCGGAATCCCTTCTTCCAAAGCGATTCTGATCAATTCATTCGTCATGCCGCCTTTATAGAAATGAGGCGTTGCGCCGTCCGTTGTGTAAAAGAAATGGTCGTAATGGCGGAAGCCTTTTTCATGCAGATCCTTCAAAATCGTTCTCAGGTCAGGCCGGATAGATGAATGCCTGAGTGAAACATAGTAGCCCAATTCAAGCCGTCTCATCACTTCATCGCCATTCATAGCCTCGTGGTCGCAATCGGCTCCGAACAGCTTCATTTTCGTAAGTGTTTTTTCGGACGCTCCGGGAAAATGCCCTTCGATCCGCTTGCGCTGTCTCTTTGTCGCCTGCATGCAGTGCAGCATAAGATCATCACCGTCCATAAGCCGCGGCCATCCCGTCAATTCTCCGCCTTGGATAACATCGGGGTGCTCAATCCACTGCTTGCGGACGTCAAAAGAAAGAAGCTGGTCCTCATTCTGCACTTCGGTTTGCAGGTCGTATCTTGACCACCAGAAATATTGAACAGGCTGTTTTTTCAGTTCCCCCAATATAGTAAGCGCTTTCTTTTTACCGCTGTGCAAAAGGAAAAAAAGGTTATCATTAATAAACGTCGTCGTTCCGAATTGAGACACATATTCGGCGAGCGTTTGGGGATTATATATTTGAAAAGGATGTGTATGCGGTTCAATGTAACCTGGCACAATGTATTTTCCTTCACAATTTATGGTATGAATGTGCTCTGCTGCATCAGGAAGCTCATCACCGACATAAACAATTCTGTCTTGGTAAATCCAAATGTTTTTTTTCAGCCATTGTTTTAAAAAGGGATTTAAGACGAGAGCATTCCGTAAAAGTAGCGTTGGAAGCAGCTTTGAGTCTACAACATCCGCCTGTGATCTGATGTCTTTATTTTTCCAGTTAAAGGTACGTTCGGACATTCACATACTCTCCTTCGCTTATATTAGACCCATCGTATCACATCCGCACAATTATCGCACGGCTAAATCGTTACAAATTATTGAAGATGCACGAAAATTTCATTAGAAGGGAGCTGAAAGCATGAAAACGAATATCAGCCTGCTGAACGCCGTCATCCGAATCACTTGCGGCCTCACCATTCTGTCAGCTGCAGCAGCGAAATACACGAGAAAGCCTTGGTGCAAAATGCATCTTTTCTGTATGATGATGGGCGCTATGAAAGCCGCATCCGGCATAGTACGTTTCTGTCCGGTCACGTATATGTTCCAAGCCGGGATGACTAACCAAAGTGACAGCAATCATCAAGAAAAATAACAAGCCGTTTTCGGCTTGTTATTTATTTTCTCCTTTTATACAACAAGCCCGCCACTCCCAGAATCACCGGATAAAAGAAAGCCCAGCCGCTGAAGCCGTAAACGCCGATGCACAGCAAAAAAGACGCTGACGCAAACCACCAGCCGATGCTCAAACGGCGCAATAACTTGAGCGCGGCCGCCATGGTAAAGACATATGAGGCAATAAATGCGGCACTCGGCCCCTTCAAGAGCACTTCAAGATCAGGCTTAAAGACCCACTGAATCAAAAGCACCGTACAAAACACGGCGCCAAGCCATAACAGCACCCGCACCGGAGTATTGCTTTTTGCATGCAGTCTGGCAAAATACCTCGGGATGTGCCCTTCTCTTGACATAGCGTACACCATTCTGGAAAACCCGGCGATATTGGCATGAATCGTACTGAATGTAATGAACAGCGCCAAGCACGCGGTGATGTAAACACCGCTTTCCCCCGCTCCATTCGCCATTAACAAATTAAGCGAGGCAATGCCTTTTCCGCTCCCATAAGCATGTGTTCCGACTGTTACAAAAGCGGTCATCACATATAACAGAGCCACGCAGGCAGCAGCTGCAAACAGGCTGATCGGAATATCTCTTTTCGGATTCTTGAACTCTTCTGCAAGCGGCGTAATCATTTCCCAGCCGACAAACGAAAAAAAGATCATGACAGAGGCCGAACCGGCAGCATGCCATCCATGCGGAAGAAACGGATGAAAGGAGCCAGATGAGACATGAGGCAGCGAGACGGCAATAGCCGCAGCCAGGAGCAATATGATCAAACAAATGACAAGGGTGCTGATTTTGGCTGAGAGCTGAAGCCCTTTCATGTTGAGAATAAGAGACAAACCGAGCATAACAGCCGCGATCAATATTATGGCTCCCGTCCCTGCTCCGGTGACCGCACCGATATATTGAGCGCCGGTCAGGGCGATAATCGGGACACCGATCGGCACTGACCCAAGCATGATCCAGCCTAAAACGGCTGCTGCCTTTCCTTGAAAAGCGAGTTGTACATATGCTGTAATTCCTCCTGCACTCGGCACTTTCTGCACTAGAACGGAAAGCGTCCCCACAATCGGGAATGTCAATAAAGACATCATCAGCCAAGCAGCGAGCGAGGCCGGGCCTGCCGTATCTGCCGTGACAGAAGGCAAAATTAAAATTCCGCATCCCAGTACGGCGCCTATCGTCAGTGCGGTTCCCTGCACCCAAGTGAGTGAGCGGCGCAGCGTATTCATGATGATTCCCCCTTTTTAAAAGCTGGCTTTATTATAAAAAAAGAAGACAGACAGCCATATGCTACAATTAAGCAAAAACGATTCTTTCTATTTAAAATTGAAGGAATCGGCATAAGATTGCTTAAAAAGAAAAGGAGTGATCATCCTGGATCGAACGGACTTGCATATTCTCTCGCTTTTACAAAAAAACGCCCGGCTGACAATGGTGGAACTCGGCAAGCTTGTCGGACTCAGCTCCCCAAGCGCTGCCGAAAGAGTCAAAAAGCTTGAAGAAAGAGGAGTAATCACAGGCTACAGCGCTAATATTTGCTTTGAAAAGCTTAATAAACAGGTAACAGCATTTATCCTTATGGAGCCGAGAAACTGCAAGCATTACGCCGCCTTTGCCGGGAAGCACCCTGACGTTGCGGAAAACCACAGAATTACCGGTATGTACAGCTACATAACAAAGGTCGTGACGGAATCCGTCCATACGCTTGAGGATTTTATCGATGAATGTATGGCTCACGGCAAGCCGACGACTTTGGTCGTCCTCTCCTCCTCAGCCTATCATCGCACTTTCTCATGAGAAAAACCCCGCAGCTCGGGTGCTGCGGGGTTCTGCTTGCTATCGTTGAGAAGCTTTCAGCGCTCGGGCGCCGATATCGTTTCTGAAAAACAAGCCGGGTTTGGTCAGGTCTGAAACGGCGCTGTATACTTTTTCTCTCGCCGCTTCAAATGTATCAGCAAATGCCGTAACATTAGCTACCCGGCCGCCGTTTGTGACAAATTGGCCGCCGTCTTTTTTCGTGCCGGCGTGGAAAACAGCGATCCCTTCTTCATTTGCAGTCAGAGAACCGATCGGCGTGCCTTTCTCATAGCTTTCAGGGTAACCCTCTGAAGCAAGGACGACGCTGACTGCGGCCGTATCCTTCCATTTCAAGTCAACGTCCTTCTCCTGAAGCAGATCGAGAAGCACTTGGATGAGGTCTGATTCCATTCTCGGAAGAACGACCTGTGTTTCCGGATCGCCGAAGCGGGCATTAAATTCAATCACTTTTGAGCCGTTTTCCGTCAGAATCAGCCCCGCGTACAGCACGCCTGTAAAGGAGCGGCCTTCTTGCACCATGGCTTTTGCCGCAGGCTTCACGATTGTTTCAACGGCGTGCTGCACGATTTCTTCAGAAATGTGCGGAACCGGTGAATAGGCGCCCATTCCGCCTGTATTCGGCCCTTTGTCTCCATCAAACGCACGTTTATGGTCTTGGGCGATCACCATCGGATAGACGGTCTCCCCTTTGACAAACGCCATTAAGGAAAACTCTTCGCCGGCGAGAAATTCTTCAATGACGACAGACGCACTCGCCTCGCCAAACTTTTCATCCTCAAGAAAATCATGCAGGCATTCGATCGCTTCTTCTTCTGTCATCGCAACCGTTACGCCTTTGCCGGCAGCAAGGCCGTCCGCCTTAATAACAATCGGCGCGCCTTTTTTCTGAACGTACGTTTTCGCCTCTTCAAAAGACGTAAATGTGCCATATTCCGCTGTCGGAATGCCGTATTTTTTCATTAAGTCTTTTGCAAATTGTTTGCTTCCTTCAATGATCGCCGCTTGTTTTGACGGTCCGAACACAAGCAGTCCGGCTTTTTCAAATTCGTCGGCAAGCCCTTCGATTAAAGGGACTTCAGGGCCGATAATCGTCAGGCCGACATGATGTTCTTTCGCAAACGCAACGAGCCCGGCATGATCACTTTCTTCAATGCTGACGAGAGTCGCGCTGTTTGCCATACCGTCGTTTCCAGGCGCGGCGTACACTGTGTCAACAAGTGCGCTTTGCGCCGCTTTCCATGCCAGCGTATGCTCTCTGCCGCCTTTACCGATAATCAATACATTCACGCTTTGTTCATCCCCTTAATGTTTAAAGTGTCTGATGCCTGTGAATACCATGGCAATGCCGTATTCATCCGCTTTTTTGATCGAATCTTCATCACGCACTGAACCGCCCGGCTGGATAATCGCTGTTACGCCAGCTTTTGCGGCTTCTTCAACCGTATCCGGCATCGGGAAAAACGCGTCTGAACCAAGAGCGCTGCCCTTTGCTTTTTCTCCGGCCTGTTCGATAGCGATTTTGGCTGAACCGACACGATTCATCTGTCCCGCTCCTACACCGACGGTCATATGGTCTTTCGCAAGGACGATTGCGTTTGATTTCACGTGTTTTACAACTTTCCAAGCAAGCTTCAGGTCTTCCCACTCCTGCTCGTTCGGCTCTCTTTTTGTCGGGATACTGATATCGGCATCGTCAAAGCCGTGCACATCTAAATCTTGAATCAAAAGTCCGCCCTGAACGGATGTCAGCTGCTTTTCTTTCTTTCCTGAAGCGGTCACGTCAAGCGTCAGCAAGCGGAGGTTTTTCTTCGCCGTTAATACCTCAAGCGCTTCTTCACTGAAAGATGGCGCGATAATGATTTCTAAAAAGATGCCGTGAAGGGTCTCAGCCGTCGCCTTATCGACTTCACGGTTGAGCGCGATAATGCCGCCGAAAATAGATGTTTTATCAGCCTCGTAGGCTTTGTTAAACGCTTCTTCGATCGAAGCTCCCGTACCGACTCCGCACGGGTTCATATGTTTAACGGCAACAGCCGCGGGCTCTGTGAATTCACGGACGATTTGAACTGCCGCATCCGCGTCTTTAATGTTGTTGTAAGAAAGCTCTTTGCCGTGAAGCTGTTTTGCAGCCGCAATTGAACCGCTGACCGGAAGTGCGCTTTGGCAGAAAACAGCCTCTTGGTGTGGATTTTCTCCATAGCGAAGCGATTGTTTTTTCTCAAATGTGACAGTAAATTGCTCGGGGTCTTTTTCTCCGGCTTCATTTGTTAAATACTCAGCGATTAATGCATCGTAAGCTGCGGTATGGCGGAATACTTTAGCAGCCAGCTGGCGTTTTTTGTGAAGCGAGACGCCGCCTTGTTCTTTGATTTCACTGATCACGGCGCTGTAATCGGCCGGGTCCACGATAACCGTCACATCCTGATGGTTTTTGGAAGCTGCGCGCAGCATTCCCGGACCGCCGATATCAATGTTTTCTATTGCCTCTTCATATGTCACGTCTTCTTTTGAAATCGTTGCTTTAAACGGATAAAGGTTGACGACTACAAGATCAATGGGCTTAATGCCGTGTTCATTGATTTGCGCCATATGCTCATCATTGTCCCTTACGGCAAGAAGTCCGCCGTGAATATTAGGGTGAAGTGTTTTTAACCGTCCGTCCATAATTTCAGGAAATCCCGTCACTTCTGAAATACCGATGACGTCCGCACCGTTTTCTTGAAGGAGTTTTTTTGTTCCGCCTGTCGAAATGACCTCGACGCCAAGCTCTGTCAGTTCCTTTACGAAAGGTACGAGATTTGTTTTATCAGAAACACTGATTAATGCGCGTTTGATTGTCATGCCTTTTCACCTCTGTTATTTAGTCCCAGCAGCTGTTTAATCATACTTGGATACCACTTGTGCTCAAGCTCGTGTATCGTTTTTTCCATGTCTTCGAGCGTATCATTTTCCTGTATCTCAAATGCTTTTTGCGCGATGATCGGCCCGGTGTCCATTCCTTCGTCTACGTAATGAACGGTGATCCCCGCAACCTTCACACCCGCCCGATGTGCCTGTCCGATCGCGTCAATTCCCGGGAATGCCGGGAGAAGTGATGGATGAATGTTAATGATTTTGCCGCCGTACGCTTTGAGCAAAGTGTCTCCGATCAGCCTCATATAACCGGCAAGAACAATTAGTTCCGCCTCGTGCAGACGAAGCTGTTCGATAATTGCCCGCTCAAAGGCAGCCTTGTTTTCATAAGCTGACGGCTCAAAGGCAAATGAAGGGATGTTCAGCGCCTCCGCCCTTTCAACCGCCTTGGCCTGAGGTTTGTCTGTGACGAGCAGCGACAGCTCCGCATCCCAATTTTCTTCTTTCAGACGATTGGCAATGGCCTCAAAGTTCGACCCGTTTCCAGAAGCAAATACCGCGAACTTTTTCATGAAAGAGCCGCACCGCCGAAAGCAACGCCGTGCCCCTGTTTCACACGCCCGATTAAATATGCCTTTTCGCCATGCGCTTCAAGCGTTTCGATTACTTCCGTCATGCATTCTTCTTTCACAGCCAGGACAAAACCGATGCCCATATTAAAGACGTTGAACATTTCTTCTTCTTTCAGCTTGCCGTGCTCCTGCAAAAACGGAAAAATCGGCGGAATCGGCCATGAGCCGTGATCAATCTCGGCGCTCAGACCTTCCGGCAGCATCCGCGGAATATTTTCGATAAAGCCTCCGCCCGTCACATGCGCCATGCCGTCGATTTTGCCGCTTTTTACCGCCGCAAGCACGGGCTTCACATAAATTTTCGTCGGTTCCAGCAGCTCTTCTCCGAGAGGCCGCTCAAACGGCTCATATACAGAATCCAAATCAAGCCGGGCATCATCCAGAAGCACTTTTCTCACAAGAGAAAACCCGTTGCTGTGAAGGCCGCTTGAAGTGAGTCCGATTAAGAGATGTCCTTCTTCGATCTTTTCGCCGGTTACGATTTCGTCTTTTTCAACGACTCCGACTGAAAAACCGGCAATATCATACTCGTCAGCTGTGTATAAGCCCGGCATTTCCGCTGTCTCACCGCCGACAAGCGCAGAGCCGGACTGCTCGCAGCCGTCTGCCACGCCTTGAACGATCTGCTCAATTTTCACCGGATCAGCCTTGCCGACTGCTAAATAATCAAGAAAAAACAGCGGCTCTGCTCCTTGAGCGAGAACATCGTTTACACACATTGCGACCGCGTCTACACCGATCGTGTCATGCTTATCCATGGAGAATGCAAGTTTCAGCTTTGTGCCGACGCCGTCTGTTCCTGAAATTAAAACAGGCTTTTGATACGGAAGCTCTGACAGATCAAACATTCCGCCAAAACCGCCCAGACTTCCCATCACGCCCAGCCTTTTTGTGCGCTCCACGTGTTTTTTCATTCGTTTGACGGCTTCATATCCGGCTTCGATATCAACTCCGGCGTTTTTATAAGCATCAGACATCCCTACCACTCCTTGTCAATTCGTTTCTCCTTAAAAGGCAGAAAGAGAAAGGCAGCCGGAATTCGCGCTGCCTTTATGTCATTTTCAAAAATTATTTTGTTAACACCGCTTCTTTCACATGAGGAAGCACTGTATCCTGATAAATTTCTGTCGGGTATTTGCCCGTAAAGCATGCGAGACATTGTCCGCAGTTAGTGTCTTCAAATTTACGGCCGACCCCTTTTAACAATCCGTCTACACTTAAGAAAGAAAGTGTGTCGGCACCGATGATTTGGCGGATTTCTTCAACTGAATGGGCGGAAGCGATCAGCTCTTCATGCGTTGAAGTATCGATACCGTAGAAGCACGGATGAGCGATTGGCGGTGAACTGATTTTCACATGCACCTCTGTCGCCCCAGCTTCTCTGAGCATCGTGACGATCCGGCGGCTTGTCGTCCCGCGCACGATGGAATCATCGACCATAACGACGCGTTTCCCTTCAACAACTCCGCGTACGGCTGACAGCTTCATTCTGACCCCTTGTTCGCGAAGAGCCTGTGACGGCTGGATAAAGGTTCTGCCGACATAACGGTTTTTAATGAGGCCGAGCTCGTACGGAATACCCGTTGCCTCGGCGTAGCCGATTGCCGCAGAAATACTGGAATCAGGCACGCCTGTGACGACATCCGCTTCAACCGCCGATTCCTGCGCAAGCATTTTCCCGAGGTTTTTACGTGCGCTGTGCACGTTAATGCCGTCGATATTGCTGTCCGGTCTTGAGAAATAGATATACTCCATGCTGCAAATGGAGCGGTTAATGTTCATGGAGAAACGTTCAGTCTGCATGCCTTCGTCATTAATAATGAGCATTTCGCCAGGCTCGACATCCCGCAGATACGCGGCACCGACAACGTCAAACGCGCACGTTTCACTGGCAACGACATAAGCGTCGCCGAGCATTCCGATGGATAGCGGTCTGAGTCCGTTCGGGTCAAGCGCCACAATCATTTCTGTTTCCGTCATGATTAAGAAGGCGTAGGCGCCTTTCAGCATGGACAGAGAATTTTTGATTTGGTCTTTTAATGTAAAATGGCCGCTGCGTTTAATCAGGTGAGCCAGCACTTCCGTGTCGGAGGAAGTCTGAAAGATGCTCCCTTGGTTTTCAAGCTGCTGCTTCAATTGTGTGGCGTTGACTAAATTGCCGTTATGGGCGAGTGCAAGACTCCCGTTATTTTGCGAGCGGAACAAAAGCGGCTGGACATTTTCATATCCTCCGCCTCCGGCCGTCGCATAACGGACGTGGCCGATGGCGCCTTTGCCCTTCACTTTGCTCAGTTCGCCGTTTTGGAAAACTTCAGTAATGAGCCCCTGGCCTTTGTGCGCTGTCAGCTTTTTGCCGTCAGTTGCCACGATTCCGGCGCCCTCTTGCCCTCTGTGCTGCAGGCTGTGCAGGCCGTAATACGTAATTTGCGGAGCCTCTTCGTGCCCCCAGATGCCAAACACACCGCATTCTTCATTTAGGCCTTTGATTTCAGCAAGCATGGAATAGCTCCTTTCCACGCGCGCTCAAGCTCTTTCGTCTGCGCGTGAACCAATTGTTGTCCTTCTTGGCTTCGGATGGTCAAAAGTCCGTCTGCTGTCACTTCACCGATGTGAACGGCATCTGCCACAGCCGCTTCAAACGCCGCCTTGTTTTCTTCCTTCACGGATACAACGAAACGTGATTGAGACTCACTGAATAACAGAGCCGCTTCATCAAATGCCGTAACGTTTGCGCCGAGGCTGTCTGTCGTCATGACGCTTTCTGCAATCGCCACGCCGAGCCCGCCTTCAGAAACGTCATGGGCTGATTGAACCAACCCTTGTTTAATCGCATTCAGAAGCGCTTTTTGGCGTGCCTCTTCTACGGCCAGGTCAATTTCCGGCGCTCTGCCGTAAATTTTGCCTTCCGTCATTTTTTGCAGCTCGCTTCCCGCAAACTCCGGTTTTGTTTCGCCGATCACATAGATCAGGTCTCCGGCCGCTTTGACATGCTGCGTCGTAATATGAGCTGTATCTTCGATTAAACCGACCATGCCGATGACCGGTGTCGGGTAGATAGCCGTTCCGTTTGATTCATTATAAAGTGATACGTTGCCCCCGATTACAGGGGTGCTGAGTACGTTGCACGCCTCGCTGATCCCGTCGGCCGCTTTTTCAATCTGCCAGAAGATCTCAGGTTTTTCAGGGTTCCCGAAGTTCAGGTTATCCGTGACCGCAAGCGGCTCAGCACCGGAACATACAATATTTCGCGCCGCTTCGGCAACAGCGATTTTTCCGCCGATTTCTGGATCAAGGTATAAATAACGAGCATTACAATCTGTCGTCATCGCCAGCGCTTTTTTCGTTCCGCGGATTCTGAGCACACCGGCGTCAGATCCCGGGGCAACAACTGTATTCGTGCGGACCATATAATCGTATTGGTCATACACCCACTCTTTGCTGGCGATCGTCGGCTGCTGCAAAAGAGCGAAAAGTGTTTCTGTCGCATCCTGCACTTCCGGGGCAGAAACTTCTGTTTCCTGAAACTCACGATAGTATGCCGGTTCACTTGAAGGCTTGTGATATACAGGCGCTTCTTCCGCAAGCGCATCAACCGGAAGTTCGCAAACGACCTTTCCGTTATGGCGGAGGCGGAGCATTTTATCATCGGTTACATGGCCGACAGAAACGGCTTCAAGGTCATATTTTTCAAAAATATCGACGATTTCCTGCTCACGCCCGCGTTCAATGACGAGAAGCATCCGTTCCTGAGATTCAGAAAGCATCATTTCGTAAGCGGTCATGCCTGTTTCACGCTGCGGAATGAGATCAAGATTCATTTCAATGCCGGAGCCGGCTTTACTTGCCATTTCTGCGCTTGAGCTTGTCAAGCCGGCCGCTCCCATGTCCTGAATGCCCACTAACGCGTCGCATTGGATGACTTCAAGGCAGGCTTCAAGCAGAAGCTTCTCCATGAAAGGATCGCCCACTTGTACCGCAGACCGTTTTTCTTCAGATGAATCTGACATTTCTTCCGAGGCGAATGTAGCCCCGTGAATACCGTCGCGTCCTGTTTTCGCACCGACATACATGACGGTGTTGCCGACTCCCTTCGCCTGGCCTTTCTTAATATCCTTATGATCAATTAAGCCGACGCACATCGCATTGACAAGCGGATTGCCTTCATAGCTGGCGTCAAATTGCACTTCTCCTCCGACTGTCGGAATACCGATACAGTTTCCGTATCCCGCAATTCCCGCAACTACTTCTTCAAACAAGTACTTCACACGCGGTGAAGTGAGTTCACCAAATCGAAGAGAGTTTAATACAGCAATCGGACGGGCGCCCATTGAGAATACGTCACGGATGATACCGCCCACTCCTGTTGCAGCTCCTTGGTAAGGCTCAAGCGCTGACGGGTGGTTATGTGATTCAATTTTGAACACAACCGCCTGATTATCTCCGATGTCAACGATTCCGGCGCCTTCTCCCGGGCCTTGCAGCACGCGTTCGCCGCTTGTCGGGAATTTGCGTAAAATCGGCTTAGAGTTTTTGTAGCTGCAATGCTCAGACCACATGACGGAAAAAATTCCGATTTCTGTGTAGTTTGGCAATCTTCCGATAATAGATTCAATGAGTGCGAACTCGTCATCACTGACACCCATTTGCTGATAGAGTTTCTCTTCTTTAATTTGTTCTTTACTTGGTTCAAGCAGTAGCGACATGAGTTTCCCTCCAATTTTTCACGATAGACTGGAATAATTTAAGACCGTCTGCGCTGCCGAGCAACTCGTCAACCGCGCGTTCAGGGTGAGGCATCATGCCTAGTACATTGCCTTTTTCATTTACGACACCCGCGATGCCGCTGACACTTCCGTTAATATCCGTTCCGTATGTGAAGGCGATTTGATTGTTTTCTTTTAATGCTTCAAGCGTTTCGTCGTCACAGTAGAAGTTCCCTTCGCCATGGGCTACCGGAATGGTGATTGATTCGCCTTGTTCATAGGAAGAGGTAAACAGCGTCTTCTCATTTTGCACAACCAACTCAACCGGCCGGCAAATAAATTTTAAATCTTTGTTTCGTCTCATCGCGCCGGGCAGTAGGCCAAGCTCCTGTAAAATTTGAAAACCGTTGCAAACGCCGAGAACCGGTTTTCCCTCGGCAGCCGCTTTTTTGACAGCCGGCATGATGTTTGCGAATCTGGCAATGGCGCCGCATCTTAAATAATCGCCGTAAGAGAAGCCGCCGGGGATGAGCACGCCGTCAAATCCGTCAAGGCTTGTTTCCTCGTGCCAGACATACTCGACTTCTTCGCCTAGTTCGTCCTTTACAGCGTGAAACATATCAATATCGCAGTTAGAGCCTGGTAACACAATCACCGCAAATTTCACTGTGCGACAACCTCCTCAACTTCATATCGGTAGTCTTCGATCACCGTATTGGCGAGCAGTTTTTCACACATTTCTTTCACAAGTCCGTCAAGATCGCGGTCAGATTTTTCAATCGTCAGCTCCATGTATTTTCCGATGCGCACACCCTGCACTTCATTGTAGGTCATACTGTGCAGTGCATGCTGCACCGCGCTCCCTTGCGGATCAAGTACACTTTCTTTTAAGCTGACATATACCTTCACTTTATACATTATGAAATGCCTCCCAGTCTTTTGAAAATCTCTTCGTATGCATCGGTTAAGCTTCCTAAATTCCGTCTGAATAGATCTTTATCAAGCTTTTCGTTTGTGTCTTTGTCCCACAGGCGGCACGTATCAGGAGAAATTTCATCCGCTAACAGCACCTGTCCCTCTGCGTCCGCACCGAATTCAAGCTTAAAATCTATTAATCTGACACCGCAGCCGTCAAAAATGTGCTGAAGCTCTTTGTTCACCTGTTTTGTAATGGATTTGATCGTTTCCACCTGTTCAGGCGAAGCCGCTTTTAACAGCCAAATATGATCTTCTGTAATGAGCGGATCACCGAGTGCGTCATCTTTGTAGTAAAATTCGATAATCGGCTGCGGAAGCTCTGTTCCTTCCGGGATGCCGAGACGTTTGGACATGCTTCCGGCTGCAACGTTTCTGACGACGACTTCAAGCGGTATGATGCTCACTTTTTTGATGAGCTGTTCTGTTTCAGAAATGCGCTCAACGAAATGGTTGTCGATTCCTTGGGCATGCAGATGTTTGAAAATCAGGCTTGAGATTTCATTGTTCAGACGGCCTTTCCCGCTGATCTCCGCTTTTTTCTCACCGTTAAAAGCTGTGGCGGAATCTTTATAAACCACGTAAAGTATCTGTTCGTCTTCAGTTTTGTAAATTCGTTTCGCTTTTCCTTCATAAAGAAGTTCGTTTTTCACAATATTCACGGAAGGCCTCCTAACCCGAATGTTGGGAATTTTCAATCTGGGACGGCTGAAGAAGCCGCCTCCGGCTGGCTTCTTCTATAAACCTAAACGGTCAAAGATCAAGTCGACGTTTTTCAAGTGATAATTGTAGTCAAAGCAGTCAGCAATTTGTTCCGGCGTGAGTCGGGAAGTGATTTTTTCCTCCGCTTCGACAAGCTGGCGGAACGGAACTTGCTTTTCCCACGCTTCCATTGCTTTCGGTTGAACCGTATCATATGCTTCCTCGCGAGGCAGGCCCGTGTCAATTAAAGCGAGCAGCACGCGCTGAGAGTAGATTAAACCGAGCGTGCGGTCCATGTTGCGTTTCATATTTTCAGGGAATACCGTTAAGTTTTTGACGATATTGCTGAAACGGTTCAGCATGTAGTTAAGCGCAATGGTCGCGTCCGGAAGAATAATCCGCTCTGCTGATGAATGAGAAATATCGCGCTCATGCCATAATGGAACATTTTCATATGCCGTCAGCATGTAGCCTCGGATGACGCGCGCCATGCCTGTCATATTTTCTGAACCGATCGGATTCCGTTTGTGCGGCATGGCCGATGATCCTTTTTGTCCTTTTGCGAAAAACTCTTCCACTTCGCGCGTTTCACTTTTTTGCAGTCCGCGGATTTCAACTGCGAATTTTTCAATGCTTGTCGCGATCAGGGCAAGTGCTGCCATGTAATCCGCATGGCGGTCACGCTGCAGCGTTTGCGTTGAAATCGGCGCTGCTTTCAGTCCCAGCTTCTCACAAACATATTGCTCTACAAACGGATCAATGTTCGCATATGTGCCGACCGCGCCGGAAAGCTTACCGACTTCGATGCCTGCTTTCGCCTGCTTGAAGCGTTCAAGATTGCGTTTCATCTCTTCATGCCAAAGCGCAAGCTTCAGGCCGAATGTTGTCGGCTCAGCGTGTACGCCGTGTGTGCGTCCCATCATCACCGTATATTTATGTTCTTTTGCTTTTTCTTTTATGATGTCAACAAATCTCTCAATGTCCTTGAGCAAAATGTCGTTTGCCTGTTTTAATAGGTAAGAAAGAGCCGTATCCACGACGTCGGTTGAAGTCAGGCCGTAGTGCACCCATTTTCTTTCTTCGCCTAATGATTCAGAAACAGCACGGGTAAAAGCAACGACGTCATGACGCGTATCCTGCTCGATTTCTAAAATGCGGTTAATGTCGAAAGACGCGTTTTCGCGCATGACTTTGACGTCTTCTTTCGGAATGACGCCAAGCTCCGCCCAGGCTTCACAGGCTAAAATTTCAACTTCCAGCCATGCTTGGTATCTGTTCTCGTCCGTCCAAATCGCGGACATTTCAGGTCTTGAATAACGTTCGATCATTATGCTAGTCCTCCGTCTCTATTCATCCATATATTCGCTATGTCCTGAATCCATTCGTCATCAGGCTCCCGCAAAAACGTGATATGTCCCATTTTGCGGCCTTTTTTAATGTCATGTTTCCCGTACAGATAAAGCTTGGCTTCCTTTAAAAGCTCCGTCTTTTCCTCAACGAGTTTCACTTCATCTCCGAGAAGATTCACCATCATTCCGGGTTTTAACAGTTCGGTTTTGCCAAGCGGCAAACCGCAAACCGCTCTGATATGCTGCTCGAATTGGCTCGTTTCGCAAAGATCAAGCGTATAGTGTCCTGAGTTGTGCGGACGCGGCGCCAATTCATTGATGAGAAGATCTCCTTCTTCCGTCACAAACATTTCCACCGCAAGCGGTCCGACAAGCCCTAATGTTTCGGCGAGCTGAACGGCGAGCGCCTCGGCCCGCTTTTGAACCGCTTCATCCACCCTCGCAGGCACAATGCTTTGGAACAAAATATTATTGTGGTGAATGTTTTCAGCTGCCGGAAAAGTTGAAATCTCTCCGTGCACTGATCTTGTCACGATGACAGACAGCTCCATTCGGAACGGGACCCAGCTTTCAAGAATGCAGGTTCCGTTCTCTAACAGTGCGGATGCTTCGTCTGCCTGCTCCTCTTCCTTAATGACAAATTGACCTTTTCCGTCATATCCGCCGCGGCAGGTTTTTAAAACCGCCGGCAGTCCGAGTGACTGAATGGCCTGCTTCAGCTCAGTCGCGCTATTGACAATCCGATAAGGGGCGACTTGGCAGCCGGCTGATTGGATTGCTTTTTTCTCCGTCTCACGGTTCTGGGTGATGAGCAGAAGCTCGCTTCCCTGCGGGAGATACGCGTTATCCTTAAGCCAGTTCAGCGCCTCGTAATCAATATTTTCGAATTCATAGGTGATAATGTCACTGATATCCGCCAGTTTCCGAATCGCTTCACGGTCATTATAAGGGGCGGTAATTTCCACATCGGCGACCTGTCCGCACGGCGAGTCTTTAACAGGATCGACGACAGCCACTTTATATCCCATCTGCTTTGCGGCAACGGCCATCATTTTTCCAAGCTGTCCGCCGCCGATTATGCCGATTACGGCACCCGGGTAGATCGTATGACTAGACAAGCTGATCACTGCTTTCCAGCACCGCTTGTTCAGTGGTGTTTCTTCTCGCCTCTAGTCTTTGCGCAATATCTTCGTCAAATGCCGACAAAATTTGCGCGGCTAACAGACCGGCGTTCACCGCGCCCGCTTTTCCGATGGCTGTCGTCGCGACCGGCACGCCGCCAGGCATCTGCACGATGGACAGTAGTGAATCCAGCCCGTTGAGCGCTTTAGACTGAATCGGCACGCCAATGACCGGAAGTGTCGTTTTCGCCGCCGTCATTCCCGGCAGATGCGCCGCTCCTCCGGCTCCGGCTATAATGACTTTTAAGCCTCTGTCTCTGGCGCTCGCTGCGTATTCAAACATCAAATCAGGCGTCCGATGAGCGGATACAACCTGTTTTTCATAAGGAATGTGAAGTTCGTCAAGTATGTCACATGTATGTTTCATTGTCTCCCAATCAGAGGTGCTTCCCATGATGATTCCTGCTAGCGGCTGCATTCTGTTCCCACCTTTTCATGCTTTGTTTTCAGACAAAAAAACCCGGTTCGCATTGCACTATGAGGAAGCAATACAAACCGGGCATGGCGCGTGTATCGTCAGTCGTTCGCTTCTGCGATATCCATGTCAGCTGTTTATCACTTTCCTGCATAGTCCGGCCGTTTACGGCAGCCGGGTAGAAACTTATGGGCCATATTCCCAAGATTATATGAGGTCGTGTTTTGATTTCATGTTTATCTTAACAACGGACTTAGATAATGTCAACGACATTATCGAACGATATAAAAATTCTTTCTTTTAATGTTCGTGTTTAGATCAATTTGCCTTCAAATACGATTTTTTTCCCGCAAGGAACGACTTGAATTGATCCATTTTCTTTCTTTTCTGTAAAGATCGGCTCTTCCATACGCCTGACCGGCATATATCCCTCTTCTTTCATTAAAGTGAGAATGGTATCGATCGTTTCATGTTCTGTCACTTCAAACCGTTTCTTTTTTGGCTTTGTCATTCCTTAATTCTCCTCTTCTTCACTGCTTTTACCCAGAAACCGCCGTGGATGGTTTTCGGCTCGAAGGCGATGATAAACGCTTTTTCGTCAAGCGTTTTAATCGTATCATACAGCTGGAGCTCATATTTTCGCGGTGTCAGAATCTGCATGGCGGTCCGGTCTCCTTCAAGTCCGCCCGCTACCCAGCTTGTGACTCCGTATCCCTTTTCCCGCAGCTGCCTCGGAAGATCTAAATCAAGCTCCTTCGTAATGACATTGACTGTAATATATCCGAGCGCGAGCTTTTCTTCAATTTTCATTCCGACGATGACGCCAAGACCGTAGCCGAGAGCGTAAGCGATGACGTTTTGAATTTGATCCAGATTGCCGAGCACAAGGCTCAGGCCGGTCACATACACAAGAATCTCAATTGTACTGATGCCTGCTGCCAAATAGCGCTGGCCCTTTAACGTCAGAATCATCCTGATCGTAAAAAAAGATACATATATGATGTTAATAATGAGAATAATGAGAACCATGCCTATACTGTTTGATAAGATCGTTTGCATCATTGAACATCCCCCCTCTGATTCAAAAAGCACTCATATTCTGCTGGAGAAAACGGCAGCGATGCAGCCGTACAAACCTTTCGACAAAGATAGTTTACCCTCTTTTGCCCGTTTTCAAAAGAAAAATAAAAAAGCCTGCCTTTTAAAAGGCAGACTTCCATTCTCTTATCAGTGAAACCGGGGCTTCTTTTTCAAACTCATTAATGCTTCATATTCCTTTTCAAGCTCACTCAGCGTATATCCGGCCAGTTCATGGCCCTCACCTTGATAAAAACCTGAGTGAATCAGCTTCGTCTGCAGCAGCTGCTTCTTTCGATTAATGGCTTCGCGCAACAATGGGGCCATCCTCAATCATCCTTTCCGAATCATTAAGTTTGATGCCTCTAGCGTTTTTCTGTTGCTCCTATCATATATCGGCCTGCGCAGTAAAACAACACGTGAAATTAGAAACATTTGTAAACATTGTGTCAGACACATTTCGACTTATAACGGTATCAGCGAAGCCGTAAAGTACTCCGAGACGAGCGGCCATGTCAATGCCGTAAATACAAGCATAATGAATGCGGCCGCCAGAATGCAGTACATCACATCGACCGATGCCCGTTCAGCCGTTTTATACAGTATCTGGACAAACTGCACCATTGCCGAAACAGCCAAAAACAGCGTAAGGGCTGTAAAAATGACGGTGATCACCGGCAGATTCAGTATGGCGAAAATCATCCACACAATAGAGCAGGCTACAGCGGGTACCAAAAGTGAGCCAAACCCAGCAGCCGCATCACGCATCGTAATTTTTTGTTTCATCATATAGCGTGATACAAGCCAGACCGCCCCGGCCGCAGCGGCTAAAAAGACGAGCGAATACACGAGAACAACGGTAAATCCGTCAAAAAACGTATGATGCCGCTCTCCGAACCCGAGAGTTCTTTGCTGGCTTGCCCTCAGCTGAAACCAATTTCCGATTGAAAAAAAGATACTGAACACAAGCATTGAAATAAGGGCATATTTAAAACGGGAGAAGCCGTCCTCCTCCACGATTTTCACCGGTGATTGCAAGATGCGCAAGGCAAAACGGCAATACCGTCTGACAGCACCCCATACAGTGCCGAGCTTTTCCGTAAAAGGCGCAGCCGGGCGCCGCTGCTTTTCCTTTTTCTTTTGCTTCTGATGGCGTCCCGCATTTCTGGACATTCTCGACAGCGGTTCTTCATCTATTTTCTGATTCTGTTTTTCTTCTTCAAACGTTTCTTTTCTTTCTTCCGTCATGTCAGCAACTCCTATCAAAAAAATACGGCGGAATCTATTAAACAAGAAAATAAAACACTTATATAAGGTACCGAAGCGTCCTTGAACAGTCAAGTGATTCCTTTATTCGGACATCCACATGACGTTTTATTGTATGTAATGGTTTTACAAAATACGATAAAAAAACAAAAACCGGCTGGTTGCGCAGCCGGTTTTTCCCATTATTTTAAGAAGATAAAGTACAGAATAAAGATGACGAACAGCCCGTACATAATCGGATGAACGCTTTTTCCTTTTCCTTTACAGATCATTGTAATCGGATAGAAAATAAAGCCGATCGCAATCCCGGTCGCAATGCTGTACGTCAGCGGCATCATGATCATCGTCAAAAATGCCGGCACGGCGACCTCAAATTTATCCCAGGCGATTTTACCGAGCGGCGCCACCATCAGCGCGCCGACAATAATTAAAGCCGGAGCCGTCACATTTGTGGTAACGACGGACAGAAGCGGCGAGAAAAACATCGCAAGCAAAAAGAGAATGCCCGTAACGACAGCTGCAAATCCCGAACGCGCTCCCGCAGCAACGCCTGAGCTTGATTCAACATATGATGTCGTCGTCGATGTGCCGAGCACGGCCCCGATCACAATAGACGTGGAATCTGCAAGAAGCGCTCTTCCCGCGCGCGGAAGTTTATTTTCTTTCATCAGTCCGGCCTGCGTTGCTACAGCCACAAGCGTACCCGCTGTATCAAAGAACCCGACGAACAAGAAGGTTAAAATGACAATCAGCATTTGAACGGAGAAAATGTCCGGCAGGTGCATCCATGCTTGTCCGAAAGTCGGCGCAAGGCTCGGCACACTTCCGATAATATGCGTCGGAACGGGAATCAAACCGCAGATCATTCCGGCAATGGCCGTCAGAAGCATTCCGATAAAAACACCGCCGTTCACGCGAAGCACCATTAAAATGACAGTCACAATGACGCCGAAAATCGTTAACAGCACAGGTCCGCTATGAATGTTGCCGATAGAAACAAGAGTGGATGAGTTCGCTTCAATAATGCCGGAGCCCTGTAAGCCGACAAACGTAATAAACAAACCGATTCCTGCGCCTACCGCCAATTTCAGCTCCGGCGGAATCGCATTTATGATTTTTTCACGCAATCCTGTTAACGAAAGCGCAACGAAAATGATCCCGGAAATCAATACGCCGGAAAGCGCCGCCTGCCAGGAAATCCCCATGCCGAGAACGACAGAGAATGCAAAAAACGCGTTTAATCCCATACCCGGCGCAATCGCAATCGGATACCTCGCGATCAGCCCCATTAAAATACAGCCGGCCGCGGACGCAAGTGCAGTTGCGGTGAAAACCGCTCCCTGATCAATTTTTAATGCTTCCGGAAATCCCTTCACACCGTTTAATGACAGTGTCAGAGGGTTTACGAACAGGATGTACGCCATTGACAAAAAGGTCGTTAATCCGCCGATAATTTCATTACGATAGCTTGTCCCCAGCTCATCAAACTGAAAAAATTGCTTCAAGCCAATTGCCTCCTTCATTCTCTCCCATTTATTCTGCCCGTTATCCGCCAAATAAAAAACGCCCCAACAAATTTGGGACGCTTGACTACATACGTTCAGTTTGAATAATAAATAAGGAATGTATTATTTATATCAAACGATTGAGATTTATCCGTAGTCAAGCCATTTACGGTAGCTTGGTAGAAACTTGCGGGCCATATCCCCGCGATTATACGATATCAATGCATATTTGATTTCTGAGTCTATTGTATCAATTCAATTTTGAAAACTCAATATAAAAAACGAACAATACCGAGAAAAAAAATTAGTTTATTCGTCAATTGACCAAATGATTCCAAAAATAAAGGCGGCAAAACAGCCGCCTTTAAAGGATTTATTACTCTGACTTTTGCCGGATCGGCACTTCGAATGTGAGATCGTTATTTGCCAGCAGATTCATATGGGTTTTCTCAATATAAAGGGCGTATGAGCCGAGCGAGAAATGGCGTAATGAATACTCTTTATTGTGTGAATCATCCAATTCAAAAACGGATTCCATTTCACCTTTTTTAAGATTTGTGACTTTTGCCTTGTTTCCTTTGAGATAAAAGCCTTTCTCATAATCATCTGGGGAGGACCAAGCCTTCATTTTTTTCGTATGGCCCAGACCGATTGTTTCCCCGGCATTAATCAGCTGATCCGCATCTGTTTTTTCCAAGTCGATTCCGGTGAATTGATAGTCGGCAACGACACGCCTGCCTTCTTGCTTGATTTTATTGATTTTTATTCCGACGTGATGATGTTCTGTTTTATAGCTGACCGGCAGTTTTGTTTGCAGAGGTACGATTTCGCTGGTTTCCGTTTCAAATTTCACACCACCCGTAATGAAGAGCTTTTTCGCTTTTGGATCAATCGGTTTGCTGAATTGAGTTTGTCCCCGGGCTCTTTCATCTCCGTTGGATAGTTTCTTTCTGTTCCCCAGTTCAATATTGGATAAGGTCATTTCATAATGGTTGCCTGCATCATCCGTTGCGTCATAAATGGAAATGACGTCTTTTTTGGCAATACCGTGATAGTCAATTGTATATTGCAGAGCAGAACCCCTCGTTCCGTTTTCCGCTCGAATATCGAACAGCCGATACAATCCGTTATTTATCGTCACATCTTTCGTTCCTTCTAAAAAGGTTGAATGCTGTTTTTTTACAGGGAGTTTAAATCGCCAGTTTCCCGGAATGTCCTTAATCTGTGTAATGATAAGCGGGAACTTGTCACCGTCTTTTAGCTTTGAGCCATCTGTGAAAAAACGAAGCTGGCCTCCGTACCTTCCATCTTTCAATTTTTTCAAGTCCTGGCTGTCATTATCTTCAGCTAAAATATTAAGCTCATCCTTATAATCAACTTGAAATGAAATATAGTCTTCATCGGATTTCAGGTGATCAACAATAAAATTATATACGAGCTGGCCGCTGTCGTAATACACACTTTTTACCGTTACTGTGATTCCGCGCGATTCCGCTTTTTCATTCAGCTTCGTCACCAGATTGCTTTTAAAAAGTGCTGAACCCGCCTTATCTTGAAAAAGATTATAAATTTGTCCGGCAACTGGAATATTTCCCATAGCCGTATTAACGGAGGGGATGAACAAGCCGGAGGACAGATAAAGCAAAAACAAAGCAGCAGCGACGGCCAGACCGTTTGTCAGTTTTCTTCCCCATCTCCGTTTGGCTGCGCCTTCTTTTCCGGCACGGGCAGCAGCGCTTTGTATCGCTTTTTTCAATTCCTGCTTCGGCACATCAATGTCTTGATACAATTGTTTCATTTGATGCTTTTCCATGTTTGTTTATCCTCCTTTTCCAGCTCCTGCTTCAATGCTTTTCTCGCGCGGTGCAGATGTGTTTTAACGGTGCCTTCCGCCATGCCGGTCTGCTCCGCAATCATCGGTATCGAAAAGTCCTGAAAATAATAAAGCTGAATCGTCAGCTGCACATGTTCGTCAAGTGTTTCAAGCGCGTTTCGAAGATCTATGTATTCTTCAATGTTTCGGTTCACCGCTCCCACTTCATGCTGCGGTTCAAACGGGATAACATCCCCCTGCTTTTTCTTCATCGCAAAAATCGTATTGAGCAGAATGCGGATGAGCCACGTTTTAAAATACTTCGGCTCCTTGAGTTTCGCTATGTTGAGAAAAGCCTTGTACGCCGTTTCCTGCACCGCGTCCAGCGTGTCTTCCTTATGATGTAAATAGAGATAAGCCGTTTTATATAAAGTCTCCTGATGAGCTGTGATCAATTTTTCAAAGGCGGCGGTATTGCCTTTTCTCGCCTTTGTGATCAATCGTTCTTCCTTCACCTTATCCACCTCCCATGTTGTTAGATACGAAACACCCCGAAACGGTTTCAAAAAGATGACAAGAAAGAAAAAAACGCCTCTTTTTGTAAGAGACGTTTTACGGATACTTTATTTATTCCCACTCAATCGTTGCAGGCGGCTTGCTCGTAATGTCATACACGACGCGGTTAATGTGTTTGACTTCATTTACGATGCGTGTTGAGATCACTTCAAGCACATCCCAAGGGATACGGGCCCAGTCAGATGTCATGCCGTCGATTGATGTAACGGCGCGGATGCCGATTGTGTAATCGTACGTTCTCGCATCTCCCATAACGCCTACGCTGCGGATGTCAGGAAGAACGGTGAAGTATTGCCAGATGTCGCGTTCGAGGCCGTGGTTAGCCACTTCTTCACGCAAAATCGCATCTGATTCACGAACGATTTCAAGTTTTTCCTCGGTTACTTCACCGAGAACACGGATGCCAAGGCCCGGTCCAGGGAACGGCTGGCGCCATACGATGTCATCAGGAATACCGAGTTCTGTGCCGAGCGCACGCACTTCGTCTTTAAAGAGCGTATTCAGCGGCTCAATCAATTCAAACTGCATGTCTTCAGGAAGCCCGCCGACATTGTGGTGTGATTTGATCGTTTGAGCAGTCGCCGTACCGCTCTCGATAATATCTGTGTAAAGCGTTCCTTGCGCAAGGTAATCGATTCCTTTAAGCTTGTCCGCTTCATCATCAAACACGTAAATAAATTCATTTCCGATGATTTTACGTTTTTGCTCCGGATCAGATACACCTTTCAGCTTGTTCAGGAAACGGTCTTGCGCGTCTACTTTAATCACGTTCATGTTAAAACCTTCGCTGAACGTTTTCATGACGCCTTCCGCTTCACCTTTACGCAGCAAGCCGTGATCGACGAAGATACAAGTCAGCTGGTCGCCGATCGCTTTATGAATCAAAACGGCTACGACTGAAGAGTCTACTCCGCCGCTCAACGCGCAAAGCACTTGTTTGTCTCCGACTGTTTCACGGATTTTTTGCATTTCGATTTCGATAAAGTTTTCCATTGACCATTCGCCTTTACATTCACAAGCGTCGAAGACAAAGTTTTTCAGAAGGTCATTTCCGTATTCTGAATGACGAACTTCCGGATGGAACTGAACACCGTACCATTTTCTGTCTTTCTTACTCATCGCTGAATTAGGGCAGTGATGGCTTGTCGCGTCTACCGTAAATCCTTCCGGCACTTTCACGACTAAGTCGCCGTGGCTCATCCAAACCACTTGCTCTTCAGGAAGATCTTTGAACAAATCAGGAGTGCCTTGAATGTGAATGTTCGCTTTTCCGTATTCACGCTGGCTGGCTGCTTCCACTTTACCTCCGAGGTAATGAGTCATCAGCTGCATTCCGTAGCAGATACCCAGTACAGGGATATCCAGTTCAAAGATTTTTTCGTCGCAGCGGAATGATCCTTCATCATACACACTGTTCGGTCCGCCTGAAAGGATAATTCCTTTTGGATTCATTTCTTTGATTTCTTCAGCTGTCAATGTATGGGGATGCAGCTCGCTATATACACCAAATTCACGGATCCGGCGGGTAATCAGCTGGTTATACTGACTGCCGAAATCAAGAACAAGAATCATTTCATTCACTAACTTCGTCATGGTTGTCACCTAATCTCCTCTAAGTTTTTGACACAGAAAAAAACGGAGGACACACGTTCCGCCCTCTGCCGGCAAGACTTGTTCGGAGCCCGGCTTTTAACGCCCCCGGGCTCCCATTTAACATTCATTTATTCTAACAACAGGAACATATGCGGTCAAGACTATCTTCTTTTAATTATATTTTCCCACAACTGTCTCGATTCATTCCAAAGCTCGGCTGGATTGTCATTGCGGTACAAGGCCCGCTCGTAGCGAAGCGTGAGTTCAGACATATCTTCTGTTTCGTATGCAGCGTCTATTCTCGCGGCGAAATCACGCAGCGTTTCACCGTCACCCCTGCCGTATCCTTTTCTTTTCAGCTGGCGGAGCAATGCGGCGTATGCATCAAAAAACGCATCTTCATCGGTTCGCCGTTTCAGTCTGGCGGCTTCAGCAAATGGAATCCAGCGGGAACGGAAAAACCACGCAAGCGCTGCGGCCGCTGCAAAAATGATAAGGACCGCGGCATACGGCAAAAAATGTGCCGCCGCTTGTTTCTGCAAAGCCGGTTTCGGTGTAAACTTGCGCTTTTCTTGGTCTTTCGGCGCAGCTTCCTTTTTCGGCTTTGTTTCTTCGCGCGGCTTTTCGGAAGATTTCTCCGATTTTTTTGCTGAGTCGTTGCTGCCGTCAGCAGAGCTTTTCATCTCTGACGTAAATTCCGTCGGATTGGTGAACCCTTTTGTCGGTTCAAATGTGACCCAGCCCTGATCAGGGAAATAAACCTCCACCCAAGAATGGGCGTTGTTATTGGTCACTTCATAAATTGATCCGTTTTGATCCCCGGCTGCTTTATACTCCCCCGAGGTGTACCCTTTCACCCAGCGGGCCGGAATTCCCGACGATCTCAGCAGCACGGCCATCGCTGAAGAAAAATTGTCGCAATATCCTCTTTTCGTTTCGAAAAGAAACTGGTCGACATAGTCCTGATCCTGTTTCGGCACTGCGACATCTTGCGTATGATATGAAAAGGCGGAAGACCCTAAATAATCTTCGATCGCTTTCGCTTTATCAAACATATTGTGATGATCGCGCGTCAGTTTCTCCGCGAGCTTCCCCACCCTTTCCGGCAGGTTGTCAGGAAGCTGTAAATAACGGTCATTAAATTGATTTTGCGAGCGGTTTTGCTTTACTTTCACCTTTCTGAGTTCATTCAGCTTAAAGACAGGCGACTGAAATGTCAGCGTATACCTGCCCATATTCCGAATGTTGCCCACTTGTTCACTGACGGGTGTGATTTGCTCAGTGTTCCCGTTCATTTCAAGCTGGACGGATTGTTTCGGCTTAATATTGGATACGCCGATCGGATACATGACGTGATTATAGAGGTAATTTTTGTCGATGGACACCTGCGTTGTATAACGCTTTGTCTGTACGCTCCGGTCAAACCACAGGTCTTCCACGTTTCCCCTGTCAATTTTATAAGACATGCCTTGATCTGTTTCCACCCAGCCTTTTCCCGTATACGTATCCTTCGTTTCCACGCGGAAATAAGCCCGTTCCTTCCCCTTCCATTTAAATACAGGAGTATCATCCTGCTGGAAAGGACCGCCCAGCGTTTCATCATGGTTGCCGTAGCCGATTTTACTTTCAGCGGCCGGCACCTGATGCTGATTGGTGATTTTTTTGAAAAACGGCACCGGATCAGGCCAATTCGGGTCTGATTTCGGAGCCGCCAATCCGAATATGACAGAAGCACAAATGAAAAGCGCCAGAGGGAAAAACCATTTGGCGATAAGCCTTTTCTTCAATGCTATGTTTTCCGTCAGGCGAATGCGTTCCATGTACAAAAGCCCCATCATCAGAAAGCCAATGAAGACGATACGGATGACGGCATATGCGGCATCATAAGGCGTAAATGTATCAAGCACCGTAATATATGCCACCGTCATAATAAAAAAGAATAAAATTTTCCGCTGATAGATCACCCAGTAATGCAGCAAATACACGAGCAGCCATAAGAGCACAAAAAACAGCAGTGTGCGGAAAGAAGGGTTCATATCATTCCATCTTCCGGTTCCGATGTGCCCGGCATTCAGCATCACGTCCCGAAAAAAAGAGCTGAGCCATCCCGGATTCAAAATTGATCCTTTATAAAACAAAATATGAATGCTGATTAATGTAAACAGGATACAAGACGGCACGGTTACATACCATCTCATCCGAAAAAATGACAGCAGAAATGTCAGGCCGATAAATACAATGAAAAAACCTGTATGTTTTGTATCCGTAAAATTGTGCAGCGGCCTGAGCCATTCCCATAACAATAAAAAAGCGAGAAAATAAAACAGCAGCAAGCTCAGCCTGCTTCCCTGGTTCTCGTCATGCAGCATGCGGCGCGCCACCTCTCTTTCTATACAACATGAGACACCCGTCCGTCCCTGATCATTTGTACATTTATATTCTTTTGAGCAAAGCGGAGAGCGAGTTTTCGTTCCGACTCCGGAAGCGCGGCATTCGTTTCTTTCGCTACGAAAACGGTCATGTTTGCCGAACCGGCCTCAGCCTGCGCCAGCAGCTCTTCTGAGAGCCTGCCCGTAACGACGGCAATCGCGGCTTGGCGCACTCGCCGGTTTGCCAGTTCTTCCCCTAAACGGCTGATCGGATTCGTGTTCACATCAGCGGCTGAAGCTAAGTAACGCAGGATGTTTCTGAAATGCCGCTCACCCTCCTGAACCGGAAAGACAGTGCGTTCATTGCCCAATGGAACAAATCCGGCAAAAGAGCCGCCGATTAAAACTGTATAAAGAAGAGAAGCGGACGCTGACACCGCTGCTTCAAACGAAGGAGACGACTGGCAGTCCAGAATCAGGACCAGATTCATGCTCGTCAACGGTTCAAATTCCTTTGTCATCAGTTCATTGCGGCGCGCCGATGTTTTCCAATCGACCGCTGAAAACCGGTCGCCCGGCTGATAATTTCTGACGCTTGCGGCGACTGTGGAGCGGTGCATATGAAATGGCGCAGCCGCACCCGCGCCTTCTTCCTGCCGGGCTGCATACGGCTTGTAACGAAGAGCCGAATACGCCGGATAGACTAAAATTGTATCCGCGATTGTAAAAGACGCCGTTTTTTCCAAAAGCCCGAGGACATCGCCTGTCCGCACCCTTACGGTATGTAAACGATGCTCTCCGCGGGGAACCGGTGACAATTGATAGTGAAGCGTCAGTTTTTTTTGAAACCACGGAAATACGAGCTGTTTTGCACGCCGCCTTTCACCAAGCGTTTCCGGCATTACATCCTCAATCACCATATACATCAGCGGAAACGGCAGGCGCCGCTTCAGCGTGACAGTCACGAAAAGCTTGTCTCCTGCGGTTAATTGGGCAGCAGATGTTTCACGCGTCACCTGAAACGCCCGCAGCGGGTACAGAGCGAGCAAGCCGGCGTACACTGTAAACGGCAAGAACGCATAAAATAAAAACCAGCTCACAAACCCGCCCTGAAACATGGCATAAGAGAAAACCGCTGCCGTCAGCATGATCAGCACGAGCAGCTTCCAGCCGTATACCAGCCAATACACTTTCTTTTTCATCAGCGGACCGACGCCCTTTGAACAGGCACTTTCACCGATGACAGGATTTCCTCTATAACCGCTTCCGGCGTTACTTCATTAAATTTCGCCTCAGCATGCAGGATCATCCTGTGCGGCAATGTGAATGGGGCCAGATACTGAATATCGTCAGGAATGACATAATCGCGATGATGAAGCAGTGCGTAAGCCTGCGCCGCTTTCATCAGGGATATGGACCCCCGCGGGCTTACGCCCAAATGCACAGACGGATGGCGCCGTGTCTCCTGAGTGATGCCGACGATGTACGCTTTCACGCCGGCATCCACCCGCACCTGCTCCATGTTTTTTTGCAGACAGATAAATTGTTCTTTAGAAATAACCGGTTCCATTGTTTCAAGCGGATTTCGCCCTTCCTGCAAAGACAGTACCTCAAGCTCCTCCTCGGCAGTCGGATACCCCATCTTCAGCTTAAATAAAAACCGATCAAGCTGAGCTTCGGGCAGCGGGTACGTCCCTTCGTATTCGACCGGATTTTGAGTAGCCATGACAAAAAACGGCTCACCCAGCGGCAT
Organism: Bacillus sp. YC2; assembly: GCF_019891195.1. NCBI lineage: Bacteria > Bacillati > Bacillota > Bacilli > Caryophanales > Bacillaceae > Bacillus > Bacillus sp. YC2. The sequence goes on from NZ_JAHXDO010000010.1 coordinate 105,395, forward strand.
CGTCTTCCCGTCTATCGTGACATTCCCCTCCTCCATTGCCTCAAGCAAAGAGGATTGCGTTTTCGGAGAGGTTCTGTTAATTTCATCGGCCAGCACGATGTTTCCCATAATGGGGCCGGGGCGATATTCGAATTCCATCGTTTTCGTATTGTAAATAGAGACACCCGTGACATCTGACGGCAGCAGATCCGGGGTGAACTGAATTCTTTTAAAGTCCGCTCCGATCAATTTTGCCAAAGCGCGGACCATCATTGTTTTACCGACTCCCGGCACGTCTTCCAGCAGCACATGGCCTTTTGCAAGAATGGCGGCCAGGCTGAGTATGGCTATGTCTCTTTTTCCTATAATTACTTTTTCAATATGGTCAACGGCTTTACCCAGCAGCGGATGCAGCTCTTCTTTATAAGCCATTCTTTTCCTCCTAGTCATCTCTCAAATTTCAATTATCGTAATCTAACTTTACCACAAAATATAACCTGTATAAAAAACGTTTCCGGCAAATTGTTTCCAGTCCCGCACAGCAAAAAAGCTTCCCTGTGAAAGGAAGCTTCCTGATTCATTTACTCAGCTGCAGAGGCTCCATGTGAACGTGTGAATGGTCAATGGCATGTTCCTCTTTCATCTTACGCTCTACCTCATTGGCAATATCATGGCTTTCTTTAATATTCAAATCTGACGATACCTCAATCACCACGTCTACATGGACGGAGCTGCCCAAATACCTCGCTTTAATATCTTTTAAGCGGCTGACGCCCGCAATCTGTTCAATCGTTTTTTTATAATCAGACATATGCTTGACATCAAAGCCGTCGGTTAACGAATGTGAGGACTCCTTGAAAATATCCCAAGCGGTTTTGCAAATGATCAAACCGATAATAAACGCAGTGACCGTGTCAACCCAGGCCAAATGGAATTGCGACGCGAAAATACCGACAAACGTACCGATACTGACGAGCGCATCGGATTTGTTATCAGCCGCGGCGGCTTGAAGCGCCTGGCTGTTTACCTTTTTAGCCAGCGTTTTCATATAGCGGTACACGATCAGCATAACAGCGGCGCTTCCCGCAGCTGTCCATGCGGCGATCATATCAGGCGTCTCCTCTTTCACGGAGAAAATAGATTCCGCGGCGCTGAACAGCACCTGCATCCCCACCAGCATCATAATAATAGAAGCAATGAGCGATGCGACGGTTTCCGCCCGGAAATGCCCGTAAGGATGATCTTCGTCAGGAGGTTTTTGAGAGATGCGCAAACCGATGAAAACAGCGGCAGATGCCACAATATCAGTCGTGTTATTTAACCCGTCCGCAAGAAGCGCCTCAGAGTGGAATACATAACCGATTACAAGCTTTACCGCGGACAACACGGCATATGCGGCAATACTGACAAGCGCTCCGGTTTCGCCTTTTTTCAATTCATTATATCTCTCCACTGAAAAAACCTCCTTCCCGTTCAAATTTTTTCTTTCATTATCATACAAAGCGATGGCGCAGTGGGTCTATAGAAACATGATTCACTCTCCACAGAAAAATAGTGAGTATGGAACTTTTTTGGTATAGCGCAAATTATTTTTATTCACAAAAACCTTTCTAACCTCAATAATACCAAGGCTTCTTGCCATCGGTCTTTTTTGGAATAAAATGCATTTCCCTCAAACGGACACAATGACAGAAAATTTTTTCTTTTTTCTTCCGTGTAGTCAGCCGCGGCGCGAATAAAAATGTCACATTTCCTCACACAATTTCTATATGTCATATTCATTTATGGTAGAATAATACTTGTCGGAATATTCAGCATAAATAAAAACCAAAGGAGGCAAAGAATGAATCAGCCTAATTCTTTATCGAAGGGGTTAAAGACCCGGCATATGACGATGATTTCAATCGCCGGCGTGATCGGCGCCGGATTATTTGTAGGAAGCGGCTCAGTCATTCATTCGACAGGACCGGGAGCCATTGTGTCATACGCATTGGCCGGACTTTTAGTCATTTTTATTATGAGAATGCTCGGGGAAATGTCTTCCGTCAACCCGACAAGCGGTTCGTTTTCACAGTATGCCCATGATGCCATCGGTCCGTGGGCCGGCTATACGATCGGGTGGCTGTACTGGTTTTTCTGGGTTATTGTCATCGCCATTGAAGCCATTGCAGGAGCCGGAATCATTCAGTACTGGTTCCCTGACATTCCGTTATGGCTGACGAGTCTGCTTCTGACCGTCTTATTAACGCTGACAAATATTTACTCAGTCAAATCCTTCGGTGAATTTGAATATTGGCTTTCCTTAATTAAGGTGGTCACCATCGTTGTCTTCTTAATCGTGGGCTTTGCTTTTATTTTCGGAATCGCCCCCGGCAGCAAACCGGTCGGACTGGCCAATCTGACGGGCAATGGCGGATTTTTTCCCCAAGGCGTCAGTTCTGTCCTGCTGGGCATCGTCGTCGTGATTTTTTCTTTTATGGGCTCTGAAATTGTTGCGATCGCAGCGGGTGAGACCTCAAATCCGGTCGAATCTGTGATGAAAGCGACGCGCTCAGTCGTTTGGCGCATTATCATCTTTTACGTCGGCTCCATTGCAGTTGTCGTGACCTTGCTTCCATGGAATTCGGCCAATATTTTAGAAAGCCCCTTCGTTGCCGTTCTGGGACATATCGGGGTTCCCGCAGCCGCCCAAATCATGAACTTCATCGTCCTGACAGCCGTTCTGTCCTGCCTGAACTCAGGGCTTTATACTACATCAAGAATGCTTTATTCACTCGCTGAGCGAAACGAGGCGCCGCGCCGCTTTATGAAACTGAGTAAAAGAGGCGTACCGGTTCAAGCCATCATCGCCGGCACCTTTTTCTCTTATATTGCCGTTGTGATGAACTACTTCTCTCCCGACACCGTCTTCTTATTTTTAGTCAATTCATCAGGAGCTATCGCACTGCTCGTCTATCTTGTTATCGCAGTCTCTCAGCTTAAAATGAGAAAACAAATTGAACAGACCGCCCCTGAATCTTTGAAAATCAAAATGTGGTTTTACCCTTACTTAACCTACCTGACCATCATCGCCATTTGCGGAATTTTATTATCCATGCTGTTTATCAGCTCAATGCGGTCTGAATTTCTTCTGACAGGATTTATTACGTTGGTCGTCCTCGTCTCATACGTATTCCACAAAAAACAAAAACCGAAAGAGAGCGCTGCTGAAAGCCGTGTCGCGCAATAAACCAAAACACCTGCCTGAAAAAAGGGCGGGTGTTTTTTTAACCAACCTGTTTCCGCCGGCATTAACTATAGTACAGGATTTGAATAAACGATAAGGACAGGATGAATAATGGAACTTGAGAAATTTGCAGATGAACTTCCGATTATCGAAACCTTAAAGCCTCTGAAGCAATCAAACGGCAGCACATACTACGAAGTTACCATGAAGGAATGCTATCACAAGCTGCACCGCGATCTTCCGCCGACCCGCCTTTGGGGATACAACGGGTTGTTTCCCGGCCCCACCATCGACGTGCAGCAAAATGAAAGTGTGTATATTAAATGGATGAATGACCTGCCGCAAACGCATTTTCTTCCCGTCGATCATACCATCCATCATTCGGAAAGCGGACATTCGGAGCCTGATGTCAAAACCGTTGTCCATTTACACGGAGGAGCGACACCGCCTGAAAGCGACGGCTATCCGGAAGCCTGGTTCACCCGGGATTTTGAAGAAACGGGACCGTATTTTGAGAAAGAAATATATCATTATCCAAACAAACAGCGCGGGGCGCTCTTATGGTATCACGACCACGCCATGGCGATCACCAGGCTCAACGTATACGCCGGGCTTGCCGGCATGTATATCATCCGCGAACAGAAAGAAAAACGGCTGAAGCTTCCTGAAAGAGAATACGACGTTCCGCTCATGATTCTGGACCGCACAATAAATGACGACGGTTCTCTGTTTTATCCGAGCGGACCGGATAATCCTTCCGAAACGCTGCCGAAACCTTCAATCGTTCCGTTTCTTTGCGGAGAAACCATTCTCGTCAACGGAAAAGCTTGGCCGTACATGGAAGTGGAACCGAGAACATACCGTTTCCGCATCCTCAATGCGTCCAATACCAGAACATTCACGCTCGGACTCAGTAACGGCAGTGATTTTATCCAAATCGGTTCTGACGGCGGACTGCTCCCCCGCTCTGTCAAAACGCAGTCAATCAGCTTAGCTCCGGCTGAGCGGTATGACGTGCTCATCGATTTTTCCGCCTTTAATGGAGAAAACATGATCTTAACAAACGGCACCGGATGCGGAGGAGCCGCAAATTCGGAAACCGACGCCAGTGTCATGCAATTCCGCGTAACAAAGCCGCTCACAGGAAAAGACACAAGCCGAAAGCCGAAATATCTTGCTTCCATGCCTGACGTAACAGCCGGAAGAATCCAAAACATCAGAACGCTCAAGCTCACAAACACTCAAGATAAATACGGGCGGCCGGTTCTGACACTCAATAACAAGCGATGGCATGATCCGGTCACAGAAGCGCCTAAGCTCGGGACAACAGAAATATGGTCGATTATCAATCCGACAGGGGGAACCCACCCGATTCATCTGCACTTGGTTTCCTTTCAAGTGCTTGACCGAAGGCCATTTGACATGGATCGGTATAACGAATTCGGCGACATTGTCTTTACAGGACCCGCCATCCCGCCGCCGCCAAGCGAAAAAGGCTGGAAAGACACCGTGCAGGCACACGCCGGAGAAGTCATCAGAATCGCAGCTGTTTTCGGACCGTACAGCGGACGCTACGTATGGCATTGCCATATTTTAGAGCATGAAGATTACGATATGATGAGGCCGATGGACGTAACCGACCTGTCATAATCAAAATGCACCCGCTTTTTCAGCCGGGTGCTTTTGATTTAAAAAAGGAAAAATATCATGGCACTTTTTTGCATATACTGTAATAACAGGTGGACGCTATGCCCCCCTCAAATGGAAATACGGATAGAAAAAGGAATTAGGAGTTTAGGGAAAAGTATGAGACAATGAAAGTGTGCACTAAAATTCATAAGGGAAGAAGTGACTTTATGTCTTACTACAACAAACGTAATCAGGAACCGCTGCCTAAAGAGGATGTAGGTACGTGGGAATGCACGAAAGAGGACTGTAATGGCTGGACCAGAAAAAACTTTGCCGCCAGTGATACCCCGACATGCCCTCTATGCGGCAGTAAAATGATCGACGGCGTCCGTTCGTTGGTGAATCTCCAAAACAACAGTCAAACGGCATCAAGTTAGACCTCCCTTTTACGATTCTCAAACATAGAGAAGGCCTCCATGTCATCATGAGAGGCCTTTGCGTTTTCGTTACCTTTTTATGGTATAATGTGAAGAAAAAGGGGTGATTGACTTGAAAAGCGATCAGCAGCATAAAGATCTGAAAGAAAGGGCAAAGCAGCAAAAATTCAATTTTGCCGCCCAGTCATTCATCGAAACACTTAACTTCGCCGTCCCGATTCTCCGTTTCTTCAAATGGCTCGCCTCAGCCGCAGCCAGCTTCGTTCATTAAAAAAACACCCAGCGGGCGCTGAGTGTTTTTTCGTTATTGTATGACAGAAAAGCTGTTGATAATTCCGTTGTCATGCTGCCAGACTTTTTGAATCTTCTTCGTATCCAGATGATAAGCGTAAATGGTGCGCACCTTCGCCTTCCGTCCGGTTTCATCTTTCAGACGCTTGGCCCCTTTGGCCTCAGCCATGAAATAAATGAGGCTTCCGTCTTTAGAAAACTGAGGCTGGGCATCAATTAACGGCGTAAAATCCTTTTCATTTGAAATAATCGTTTCATATTTTTTCGTTTTGACGTTCATCAGCCGAATGAACGCTTTTTGCTCCGTCCCTTTTTGTGTATACGATGTAAAGACGAGATTCTCTCCGTCCGGTGACATCGCCACATCACTGATAAACTGTTCAAGACTCGTCAGATTCTCAAGAGAGCCGCTCGTTCCAGCCGCAAAACGCACCTTGGCCGGTTCAGGATCTATCCCCTTCTCGTTCGCCTCATCGGTTTTTTTATAGTCCTCTTCCACTGAATAATGCAGAAGCGCAAAGGAGTTTTTCTTGCGGTTATAAAAGAAATTGCTGACACTGTCGTCTTTATTATCCGCCGTGGGAAACAAATTTTGATAACGTTTTGTTTTTAAGTCAAAAGACGCGAGGCGAAAGTTGTCCTCGTCCGCTTTGCCCAGCCGGAAATAAATGTGTGACAGATCCTTAGATAAAAACAAACTGTCTGCACTCGCCGATCCTTTATACAGTGTGCTCTTTTGTTTCGTTTTCAAATCAAGCTTATACAGCCGCATCTCATTTTGATCATTATTACCGACATAATAGAGCACCTGATGAGCGTCATCAAGCGCAAAAGCCGGATATGCCGAGAGTTTTTCCTCGTGCAGGACGCGGTCATCTTCGTAATATTTCGTTAACAGATCCGTGCCTGTAATGGAAACAAGCAGCTTATCATGCCCGCCGGACACAACGGCAGCGTCTTCTCCGCTGCTTTTGCCTTTCATCATCAAAACAGCTGCAAGCACCGCCCCTGCTAAAACAACCGCGGCTAAGATCCAAAACAATAGTTTCTTTTTCATGATTATTCTCTCCATCAATTAGAAAAAGCAAGAATCAGTCTCCTTGCTTTTTACATGGTCTATTTAATAGCTGTAATGTCCGGATACTTTCCCTTTGCTTAACGGGTATCCCAGCGCTTTGAACGCTTTCGGGCTCACATCCAAAACTGCATTCGGCATACGGCCGACATCATTTTTATATACTGTAATAACCTTTTTCGGTTTAGCTTTCGCATAAGCTCTGATTTTTGTTCCGTTTCTCGGTACGTCAAAACCTAACTTTGTCGCACAATCCCAATGTCCCAGTTTTTTACCGGAAGATCCTTTTTTGCCGACTCCATTATACCAAGTAATATTTCCGTTCACTTTTTTAGCACTTGCTGCAGAGGTGTAACTGAACGCTCCCAGCGTACTTCCTGCTAAAATCAAAATGGCTAAGAATAACTTCTTCAAGCTTTCGTCCCCCTGACATGTTTTCTACTAGCAAAATTATACACCAAGATGGCTGTTACAATATTTCATTCACTTTACATGTTGATTACAACTCAGGAGGGATCAAGCACACAAATATGACAACTTTCCAACAAACAAAATAATTCCATGGTAAATTATACTACAAAATTTAAATCATTAGAGGTATAATATCCCTAGAGTATTTCTGCATTCAATATGGACTTTTTATAAGGCCTATTGATAGTTGCGTAATATGATATATTTTGAGAAATCAGGCTTTGGGAAACGCTTTATTCCTTTTCATCAAGGTTCATATTGATCATGTACCTATACTCGTTTCTATCAGACTAGGAGTGATAATCAATGAAAGCGGCAAGATGGCACAATCAAAAAGACATTCGAATCGAAAACATTGATGAACCTAAAGCAGAACCGGGAAAAGTCAAAATTAAAGTCAAATGGTGCGGAATTTGCGGAAGCGACCTTCATGAATACTTAGGAGGCCCTATCTTTATTCCGGTCGGCAAACCGCATCCATTAACAAACGAAACTGCGCCTGTCACAATGGGCCACGAATTCTCAGGAGAAGTCGTGGAAGTGGGCGAAGGCGTCAAAAATTACAGCGTCGGCGACCGTGTCGTCGTTGAACCGATTTTTGCCACACACGGGCATCAGGGAGCCTACAACCTTGATGAACAAATGGGCTTTTTAGGCTTAGCGGGAGGCGGCGGCGGATTTTCTGAATATGTCTCCGTCGACGAAGAATTGCTGTTTAAGCTTCCTGAAGAGCTTTCTTACGAACAAGGCGCACTTGTTGAGCCTTCAGCGGTTGCGCTTTACGCCGTACGCCAAAGCAAATTAAAAGCGGGCGACACGGCTGCCGTTTTTGGCTGCGGACCGATCGGGCTGCTTGTCATTGAAGCCCTGAAGGCAGCGGGAGCTACGGATATTTACGCGGTTGAACTTTCACCTGAACGTCAGGAAAAGGCGAAAGAGCTCGGCGCTATCATCATTGATCCGTCAAAAACGGATGATGTCGTTGAAGAAATCTCAAAACGCACAAACGGCGGCGTTGATGTTTCTTATGAAGTAACAGGCGTCCCTGTTGTTCTCCGTCAAGCGATTCAATCAACAAGCATCGCGGGCGAAACAGTCATCGTCAGCATCTGGGAAAAAGGAGCGGAAATCCATCCGAACGATATCGTAATCAAAGAACGGACCGTTAAAGGCATTATCGGATACCGTGACATCTTCCCTTCCGTCCTCGCACTGATGAAAGAGGGCTACTTCTCAGCAGATAAGCTCGTCACGAAAAAAATCGTGCTCGACGATCTGATAGAAGAAGGCTTCGGCGCTTTAATCAAAGAGAAAAGCCAAGTAAAAATCTTAGTAAAACCGAACTAATCCGTTCAGCAAAATACCAGACACATCCGAAAAGAGCCGTTCAGGCTCTTTTTTTTCATCTCTTCCCCTTTCCTTCCTTTTCCTTTTAAAAATGATGCACTCTGTGCAAACTATTTTTCACCCTGTCCCGTCTATCCTTAGGTAACAGCCTATGATACGTATTTTCAAAAAAGGAGCCCTTTAAAGCAATGAAGAATCAAACAGCCAAAGCGTCGCTTGTGACGTGCATAACTGAGCGTAAGGAAGACTTTTACCGTCTGGCTTACAGTTATGTAAAGAACAAGGACGACGCGTTAGATATTGTACAGGAATCGATTCAAAAAGCGCTGGCGTCAGTCGATTCCGTCCGAAATCCCGATACGATTAAAAGCTGGTTTTATAAAATTTTAGTGCGCACCGCCATTGATTTTCTCCGCAAGCAGAAAAAACTTAAAGTGATGGATGACGAAACGATCGAGTTTTTAAGCCGCGGAAAGGAAGATCACTATAAAGACACAGACCTTCATGAAGCGCTTGAAGAGCTGCCGCACCAATATAAAACAATCATTATTCTGCGTTTCTTCGAAGACTTGAAATTAGAAGAAATCGCGGAGATCACAGGGGAAAACATCAACACCGTCAAAACACGCCTTTACAGAGGCCTGAAGCTTATGCGCATTCAGCTGACGAAGGAGGATCTTTCTTAATGGAAAAGAGATTAGAACAATTAAGAGAAGAGTATAAAAATGTGCCCATTCCTAAAGAACTGGACAGCATTGTCGAAAAAGCCCTTCAGCATAAACCGAAAAAGAAACGAATCGTGATGTGGCCGACATCGGCGGCAGTCGCAGCGGCCGTCTTATTTACCGCCGTTGTGAATATCAATCCTGATGCCGCACAAGCCATGTCAAAAATCCCCGTTATCGGCAAGGTCGTCCAAGCCATCACATTCGTCGAAACGAAAGAAGAAAAAGACCAATCAAGCATCGATGTAAAAACGCCCGCCCTGTCCGGCCTTTCCAATCACGAGCTTGAGGACAGCATCAACCAAAATTATATGAAAGAAAGCAAACAGCTGTATCAGGAATTTATGCAGGCGACCTCCAAAAAGAAAAAAGGCCACCTCAGCATCTACAGCGATTATGAAACCGTAACTGACACGCCGGACCTTATCTCAATACGCCGTGATATTGAAAAAACCCAAGCGTCATCTTACACACAAAGCCGTTATATCACGATTGATAAGAAAAATGAGGCCTTGCTTACGTTAAAGAGCTTATTTAAAGATGACCGATATATTAAAGTCATCAGCCAAAACATAAAAGAACAGATGAAAAAGCAAATGAAAGAGGATCCGGATAAAATATATTGGGTCTCAGGAGATGAAATGACAGTGCCTTTCAAAGCCATTCATGATGATCAAAACTTCTATATTACAGACCATCACAAACTCGTCATTTCATTTGACGAATATGAAGTGGCACCCGGATATATGGGCGTTACAGAGTTTAAAATTCCGACTTCCGTGATCTCACACCTGCTCGTCGGAGACCGCTACATCAGGTAAATAAAGAAAAAATCCATGATTCCGCAGGTCATGGATTTTTTCTTTTCCCCCTGATAACAGCCAATTCCTCTGGGGCCCTTTTCATGATATAGACGCTGAAAGGGGACAAAAAAGTTTAAGAGAACCAGAACATTTCATTCATTTTTTCTGAAACAAAATCCCCTTCCTTATGCGTCTATTAACGGAACGAATGGAAGACTGTACAGAACTCTGCCATAACTATCCGCAAAACAGCGAGAATAACCGCACACACTATTGGAGGAATACCATGTTAGACAAGACACAACATCGCCGCTATATCCCCGGACTGGACGGACTTCGAGCTTTTGCCGTACTGGCGGTCATCGCTTATCATCTAAACTTCAATTGGGCCGACGGCGGCTTCATTGGCGTTGATATCTTTTTTGTTTTATCAGGCTATTTAATTACATCGATCATATTGCCTGCGCAAGGAAATGAAATCACTCTGGATTTTCGCGATTTTTGGGTGCGCCGGATTCGGCGTCTTCTGCCGGCGGCTTACCTCATGATCATCACAACTGTTATATGGGTCGTATTGTTCAACCGGGAGCTTCTGCATACAGTACGCGGAGATGCGGTCTCTTCTCTCTTTTACATAAGCAATTGGTGGTTTATTTTCCATAAGCTTTCCTATTTTGACAGCTTCGGTTCTCCTTCGCCGTTAAAAAACCTTTGGTCACTGGCGATTGAAGAACAGTTTTATATGATATGGCCCTTCATCCTGCTTGCGGGAATGTACATATGTAAAAAACGGACCCGGCTTGCGGCCGCAGTTATGTTCTTCGCGTTATGCTCAGCTGTCATGATGAGTATCATGTATGTGCCAGGCGGAGATCCGAGCCGTGTCTACTACGGGACCGATACACGTTCATTTGAACTGCTCATCGGGTGCTCGTTAGCCCTTGTGTGGCCGATGAAACGATTGTCATCGAAACGGCTGCCGAGCAGCATGAAACATATCCTGCATGGCACTGAGCTTGCCGCTTTTACCGTGTTACTGGTTTGCGTCGTTTCCGTTGATGAATATGAGCCCTTCCTTTACAGAGGAGGCATGCTTCTGATCAGCATCACCGCAGCCGCTCTCATAGCATGTGTATGCCATCCAAGCAGCTTTTTAGGGCATGTGCTCTCATGGAAGCCGCTCCGCTGGATCGGAACAAGATCATACAGCATTTATCTCTGGCATTATCCCGTTATCGTATTAAGCACACCTGTTCAAGAAATCGGGAATCCGGTTTATTGGCATGCCGTCATCAGGATCGGCGCAACTTTCATTCTTGCCGAGCTTTCCTATCATTTTATTGAGAAGCCAATCCGCACCGACGGTTTCCGGGCATTTTTCCGCCGGGTTTTTCTGAACAGATTTCTGGAATGGAAAACGTCCTCTGTCATCAGCAGGATGTCGATGGGCCTCATTCTTGCCGCCGTCCTCGTTTTTGCGGGCGGACTGTCCGGAATAGCCGAGGGAAAAAAACAGCCGCAATGGACTTATACGCAAAGCGCTCAAGAAACAAACGCAGGTTCAGATCAGCCGCATGACCATCAAAAACCGGCAGCGGCTGAAAAGAAAAAGAAAGACGAGAAACCGAAAACAGCTTCAGCACAGGAAAAGAAAGAAACAAAAAGAAAAACAGATGCAAGCGCGCATAAAGAAAAAAAGGAGCACTCATCTCAGCAGGCAGCGGCTCAAAAGCCGGCCCATTCTGATAAAGAAGTGTTAGCCATCGGAGATTCCGTTATGCTGGACATTGCATCAAGTCTCCGGCAGTCTGTTCCCCATGTCACCATCGACGGGAAAGTGGGAAGACAAGTCTCACAAGCGCTTCAGCTGACGTCGGAATACGCGTCATTTAATCAGCCGGGCAAAGCGGTCATCATTGAGTTAGGGACGAACGGCTATTTCACAAACAGCCAGATTGAAGAGCTGATCAACTCTTTCTCAAAAGCTCATATCTACCTCGTGAATACACGTGTGCCGCGGCAGTGGGAAAGCAAGGTAAACGAGTCATTGCGCCAGCAGGCAAACACCCGTCACAATATTACGTTAGTGGATTGGCATGCCAAAGCCCTTCAGCACCCGGAATATTTCACTCCTGACGGCGTACATTTGGTGCCTAAGGGTGCCGAAGCATTAACCGCTCTTATCGTTCAAGCGATGAAATAAATACAGCAAAAAAAGAGGCCTTCTCAGAGCCTCTTTTTTGTATCCTATTTATACGAGCTTATGGCCGCAATTCGGGCAGAAATTCGCTTCGCCCGTTTTCGTGCCGCAGTTCGGACAGAAATTCGGCTTAGCCGCTCCTTCCGAACCATTTGAAGGTGCAGATGTCTGATTTTGATTTTGCTGTGGCTGGTTCTGCTGATTTTGATTCATTTGGTTCATCATTTGATTCGCCATATTCATTCCCATCATCATACCGGCCATATCAGAGGCAGCGCCGCTTCCGCTCATTTTTCCGGACGCCATTCCGTCCGTCATGGAAATCTGCTGGTACCGATTCACATCGCCCACCATGCCGTAAGAAGCATTTTTCGTGATCATATCCTGAACTTCCTGCGGATAGTTAAAGCTCATAATGTTGAAACCCGTGATAGACATGCCGTCTCCGACCAGCTGCATATCCAAGTCTTCCTTAATCCCTTTTCCGATCTCAAAGGAATTCGATTGCAGATTAAACATGTCTTTTCCTTCTCTAGTGATCCATTTCATCAGAAGCTGATCAAGAATAGACGTAATCCGTATTTTAATGTCTTCCACTAAGTAGCTGTCTCTGACACCGGCAATTTTATCAATCAAGCTAATGTAATCCATGACCTTAAAGTTGAACGTTCCGTTTGCCCGGATCGGCATGCCCCCCGGCATCCCCGCCGCGGGAATATTAATAGCGTTTTTCGTGCCCCATTTCACGGTGAACTCCTTCGTGTTGACAAATAACACCTCAGCCCGCATTCCGCTGTTAAAACCAAACTTAAACCCTTTTAACGTCGATAGAAACGGGATAATTTCAGATTCAATATCATAATCGCCGTCATCACGGAAAATCCCTTCAATCTTGCCGTTATATAAAAAGATGGCATCCTGGCCGGGCCGGATGATCAGCCGGCTCCCCTTTTTGATTTCACGATTGTTCCATTTATAGAAAACCATATCATCTCTAAACTCTTCCCATTCCACAACATTCGCTAACTGATTTCTGAAAAAGCCCATGTATGATCAATCCTTTACGTATGATTTAAAAACTTCCTTTGCTGCCGCTGTATGAGGTGCCGCCTCTTGTCACTCCGCCATCGCTGTCATTGTCTTTATCAGACGGCTTTCTTTCTCTTGTGACGGTCGTTCTGATATACGTGTCGTGCTGGTCCAGCACTTCAGACGTGTCGTGATTCATATACGTGCTGCCGGTAACGGTGACTTTGCCGCCGGAATTGTACACCATCACAGTAACGGCAATCCCCGCAACCGCCGCGGCGGCAATCAGCTGAAACCACCATTTAAACAACAGGTTGTCAGACTGGTCCCCGGGGCTTTTCCCCATATCTTTATAGGACATCTTCATATACGTTTGAAACGCCTTATCATAATGCCCGGCAGAAATGTCCGAGGAAATCGTATTCCTGATCGTATTCAGCCTGCTGCTGTCCAAATACTTCTCTGCCTTTTGATAGCCGGAGATAAATACCTCCCGCCCCTTCATATCGATGGTCAGCATCGCCGTGCTTCCGTGAAAATGGCTGTCATAAAAGTCCCCGGCGTATTGCGCAATATCCTTACCGTCTGTACCGTTTACGGTCAGAATGATAAAATCGGTTTTTCGTTTTGCACCCAGCTTGCCTGCCAGCGCCTCAAGCTTCCCGATTTCTTCCTTCGTTAAAAGATTGGCATTGTCATAGACATATTGCTTCTGTCCTGAAGCTTCTGCCGATGTATGTACTGCAAAAGGAAAAAGCAGCAAAAGAACGAAGCAAACGAGAAACGCTTTTCCGATAAATGCTCTCATCAAAAACCGCCTCCCATCAACAGTGAGACGAGTCTTAAAGCTAAAAACGTCCCCGCGGCAATACCGCCGAACCACGCGGCAACTTTTCCGGAGCTGATCGGCGGTTTGCCGACCACCTTGCCGGTCTGCCCGTTCATCGCAAAAATGTGCTCAGTCCGTTCATAGTCATAACTGACCATCCAAACCGGAAGCAGCACATAAAAGCTGTTCATTTTGTTTGTGTGAATGTCTTCGTCTGTCATATTGACCGTTGTATAGCCGGAGAAGGTGGATCTTACATAAGAATCAATATAATGGCTGATTTTATCCTTCGCCCGCGGGAACAGATCGTCATCGGTATAATTATACTTTTCCGCTATATAACCTGCTAAATAAGCCGTATTAAACTCCTTCAGTTCACTATAGGAATACGGCTCTAATTTGTCCATTAATTCATCATTCATTTTTTCTGAAGCGTCGACCGGAACCTTGAGATAATCAAGATTGATATCGCGGTACGCGTTAAAATACTCCGTCTCCGTCACTCGGTATTCCCCATCATCATAATGATGCACTCTCGTACAAACGGCATTGACCTGAACCTTGCTGTTTAAATCAAACATCCAAAACGGGACATACATGCCGGTGATATTCTTCACCCGATCGGCTGACATAAAACCCTTCGGCGTCAGACGGCCGTTTCTGCACCATTTTTTAAATGCACTCATTGCCTCATCTTTGCTGATCGTAAAAGGAATCACCATTGAAGGCGCAAGATTCCCCGATAAGCGGTCGGCGAGAACGGCGGCTCCTCCGCAGAACCCGCACGTTGTAGCAGTCGTTTCCGCCTCCGTCATTAACACGGCCCCGCAATTCTCACAGCGGTACTCGCTGGCCTCATGTTCGGAGAATCTCGTCGTAATATACTCTTTTGGCAGGCTTTCAATCTGATCCTGCCGCCCGCAGCTGTGACAGGTTAACTTCCCGGATGAACTGTCAAAGACCATATCATCGCCGCAGTTCGGACATTTATAAGAAATGATCATCTCTGTTTCTCTCACTTTCTCTTTATATCGGACAAAGCTGCAGACCGTTTCTTTTATTGGTCTTTACTGAAAAGCATTTTCTGCTTCAGCGCCGCCAGCTCATCATCCACACTGCTTGCATTGCTGTCATATTTAGCCGTCAGCTCGTCAATATCATCTTTCGGAGACGCATTCAGCTCCGCCATCGCATTGGCCTGATCAAGCGCCCGGTTTACCTTGTCTTCCATTCTCCCGAAAGCTGACATCGATTGGCCCGTATTTGAAACAGAGGCCCCCAGTTTATTCATTCTCTCTTGCGTTTTTGCCACAGACCACTTCGCTTTAATGGCATTTCGGCGCGACTCAAGCTCCCCGATATCAGAAACAAGCTTGTCATGCATGTTCCGCATTTGAGACGCATTGGAAGAAGCGACCTGATAAGCCGTTTGCAGCTCAGACAGTCTTGATTCAACAGAAGCTTTTCTTTCAAGAAACTTCCGCGCATCAGCTTCATTGCCGGCCTGTAAAGCTTTCATCGCGTAGCCTTCCATCTTTTCGGCATCAGCCTGGCACTCCGTTAAGGCTCTTTTCGCCCGCTGCTCCTCAGCCATGACAGAAGCCGCCTCCGCCTTTACTTTCCCTAAATCACTGTTTAAGTTCCGCAAATATTGGTCAACCATTTTTTCAGGGTTTTCAGCTTTATCCAGCAACGCATTGATATTACTTGACATAATGTCTTTGAATCTTCCTAAAATACTCATTTTTCATTTTCCTCCCAAAATTAAATAGTAACAAATTCATAGTTATATATACTGTTTTTTCAAAAAAAGGTTTCATTTTCTCTTGAATTTATGTATAAATGCATGAAAAAAGTCTCATTCAGCCCATTTATGCCTGCGGATATTCTTTATGACCACATTCAGTGAGAACAAAAAATAAAAAAACAGCCCAATCATCAAACCGCTCACTAACGGATAATGCTTCGCAGAATACACAAAGAAATCCAGCTGCGATATCTGTTCGGGCCTTGTAATCGTATCTGTCCCGTTCAGCAGCTTTGAAAATTCAGCTGTATAATTCCAATCAAACGAATCAGAAACAAGCTCACTCCCCTGATACCAATTCACAGCGGCGAGACAGAAAAAACCAAAAACAGAAAACGCACATTGCACGATAAGAAAAACATGTTTCATGTAAAACATTCCTCCGCGGTTAATATCATATGCCGTCACACCATACATGACGGCAGCAACAGAAACTTGGTTTTACTCAGATCTTATAAAAACGTTATTGTATGTACTTCACAATGGTTCAATTTACTGGATATCTCTATAGAGTATACCGTATATCAAAAAGGGTTTCAGTCCTAAATAAAAAGGATGCTTCCCGAAGTCCGATGACTTTCAAGAAACACCCCCCATATTTTTTTACAGTGATACTTCAACCTCATTTAAGCTCGGCAAAGCATCTATCGCACCGATTTTGGTACATACGAGCGCCCCCACCTTATTGGCAAATGACACAATATCACGCAGCTTCGTAAAATCAGCGACTGCCGTCTGAATCTCATCCGTGCGTGCCAGCTGATACAGCGCCGCGCCGACTGATGAAGAAGTTGAAAAGGCAGTAAAACGGCTGTTTCATGACTGATCCGGCCATGAACGAATGCGCTTATGGAACAGCACGGGAAACTTTATCGGACGCGGCTTTGATATAGAAGCGATCCGGCAATGGATGCTGTCTCCGTCACCGATCTGTTTAATCACTGGCTGGGTCGGTATGGGAAAAACGACAATCGCTCTTGAAGCAGCCTATTCATGTATCGGCGGTTCATCAGATTGGCCGCCATTCAACAGCCTCATCTGGATCAGCGCTGACTGGAAAGGATTAAGCTTGAGCGATTTTTAAACACCATCGCCTATCAGCTCAGACGCACCGAACAAATCGACAAATCAATCAACGAAAAACGGTTCATCGTCCGCAATGCATAAGCCGCTCATTCAAACAAAAAACCCGTACTGCTGATCGTTGACAGCATTAATACAGCGGAACGTGACATTCACATCGGCCTTCGCAAGGCGTAAAAGTTCTCCTAACGGATGGGAAAACGCAAAGCAAACATACCGGGACGGCTTCGGAGAAATGACGGCCATCTAGCTGAGCGGCCTTGACCAAATAGATGCCCTCAAATTTTTTCAGCAAGGAGTGCACCGTTGCTTACAAACATGCAACCTCTCGCATAAAGGGAAAAGCTGGAGCAGCTGTTATATCTATCGTCTGAACTGAAAAACGAATTCATTTCGGCAACCGCTGGAAACCCCAAAAGCCATGGCACTCAGCATTGCATACATGTCAGACGACGACATCCCCGCTCCGCAGCTCATTCAAAGCGGGCTACTCACTATTGGAATTGTTTGAGGTTCTCATCGGCCGCACATGGGACAGATGTCAAGAAGACACACAGAAGCTTTGGCAGACGCTTTGTTTTTTCGCTAAGCCCCCTGATGAGAAAAGCTTGGCCCAAGCGGCCGGATTAGACGCCCGACGATTTCATTATGCAGTTGACCAAATGCGGTCATATGCCCTGATTCAGCCGGAACGAAGTGAAGGAAAACTCAATACTCAGACCATCAAATCGTTGTCGCTTACGAAGAACAGCACTTATCCGAACATCACGAATTTGAAAAAGAAGCCCGCAGCCGCTGGGCGTACTATTATATTGATTATGCGGAAACCCATTTAAAACGGGAACAGCCGAATTCTGTTTATTGGAGCTACCTGCTGGGACGGAATTTAGATCAAATGAAACAAGAATGGCCAAACATCCTAAAGGTCATCGAATGGTCGAGCGAAACCGATCAAAAAGAAATCCTAATCGAACTCATCACCCACGTCAGCCATTTTCTGAGCAGAATCAACCTGCCCCTGCGAATCGAATACGGATTAAAAGCAACCGATGCCGCCCACCAATCAGGCGAACACACATGGGAAGCTTACTTTCGGATCGATACGGCAGGCTGGGCGCTGATGGAAGTCAATGATTTAGACGGGGCTCTCAAGCAAATAGAAGCCGTCCTGAAGATACTCGAACAATCAGGCGCGCCGGTTCACGACGATTTGAAAGTATGGGGACTCGCCCTGCAATCGCGGCTGCTATTAAAAACCGGAGAGAAAAAGCGGAAACAATGCTGGACGATATCAAAGATCAGCCGTCTCGCCCATTATCCGGCACAGAGTTCTTCTGGTCCGCGGCGACCTAAGTTTCGCCCGTTCTCACTATGAAGAAGCCATCACATTATACGAAGCGGCAAACACAACCAGCGCCGCATACGGCGGCGAAAAAACGATAGAAACCTATTTCAACCTGGGCATGGCTTACGTGAAGTGTGATCAGCTCGAAAAAGCAGAAAAAGCCTTTGAGCAGATGCTCTATGACAAACATAACGCCAATCAAGTTGAACTGATCTACTATCATTACGGAATGGCACAGTTGTTGTACCGAAAAGGAAAGAAACTGAAAGCGATGGAATCGAATCAGAAGGCGATTCGTTTGATTGATTCGTGGGAGCCTGCGATTGGGATTCGGGGAGAGGTGGAACGATTTAGAAAATTGATAAATTAGACCTATACTGCAATAGATTGGCAGGTATGAGTATAAAACGGGCTAGTACTTTTCCTCTTATTCGAGTATCCTGTTTCTCGACAGGCAGTATAGAGCGCTTTTTCATCTTGGATACTATAAGGGACCAAAGTAACAATCAAACTCTCGTATAATTAGAAGTTTGATTGTTACCTAATTATAGATTTTTAATTTTATAAGGTATTGTTATGAGGGATTATTAGGTCAGTTAGTCTATACTATTACTCACAACTTCAAAAATATGATATTAATTGATATCTTATTACATCTAATGTTAACATCTAATCAATTAATGCCTTATAAATATTCAATACACCCTTACCAATATTGTCCTTGGAATAATATTTATCAGTGTTTTTAAGTAAAATTCGAATTCCTTTATCTGGTTTATCATGTAAATAGCGCTGATCGATTAAAAGAGCCAAAGCGCCAGAAATTTTCGGGGCTGCTATCGAAGTCCCTACCGAGAAAGTGTATGAGTTTCCTGGAGCCGCTCCCAGGATATATTCTTGTCTAAACAGCCCTTCTTGATAATACTTCTCGGCTCCAACTTCATTCAAAATACGATGATCCCCTCCATCAGCAGCAATATCAGCAATATTTTTACCATAGTTAGAAAAAACCGATCTGTTTCCATTTGGACCAACAGAGGCTACAGTCACTACATTTGGAAGTTGAGCTGGAATTAATATTACTTTGGCATTCATAAAACGCCCTTCTTGATTTGTGTTATTTTTCCAATAATCATATACAGCTTTTTTATCCTTTAAATTAAGTCCTTCATTACCTATCGAAGCTACAACGGCACTTCCCTTTCTATGAGCAAAAGCCACCGCTTTTCTGAAAGCTTTGATTTCAGCCAAATCATCCGTAACTGGTTTTCCATTATTTTTTCCTTTACTATTAACAAGGAAAGTCCCTAGACTGATATTGATAACATCAACGTCATCCTTTGCAGCCTGGATGATAGCGTTGATAATCCAAACTGTATCAGCGCTTTTTCCACCAAATACTCTATATGATCTGATCCCTGTTTCCGGTGCGATTCCTTTCATCTGTCCATTGGCAGCTATTTGTCCGGCTACAAATGTTCCATGTCCAAGATAATCTGTAGAGTTATTAATCTCACCATTTTCATATGGTTCCTGTCCTCTTAACCCTCCTTTCGGCACAAAATTGCTGACCGAAAGAACATTATCTTTTAAATCGGGATGGTTCTTATCGATGCCAGAGTCAATTATGCCAACAACCGTTTTCTTACTCCCTTTGGTAATTTCGTATGTTCTACCATTATTTGTTGCCTTTTTCATATCCCACTGATATTCCCACAAAGAATTATCTTCATCTTGGTCCGTAAAGTTCTCTTTGCTAATACTAGTTAGCTCAGCCGGCTTCATTGAAACAGATTCATTATAACTATCTACATAATTTATATCAGCCATCAAATCTACGAATTTTTCACGTTCCGCTTTCACCTCATACAGACCTATTTCTTCGACGTCGTATTCAAGTTTTATCCCCTTTCTCTCAAGTGCATTGATCCAATTTTTTTGATAAGTGGGACTCTTTAAAAAAACCGTGTACGTGTTCAGTTGATTGCCCTTAGCTAAAGCATGAGGTGGTATAACTAAGACACATCCTAGAAACAGTAACATTAAAATATAAACTCGGTTCAATGCGGATATTCCCCCCCCCGAAGCCTACTATTCATCTCTTCATGATGTGAAAATTTCCTGGAGGTTCAGTAAGCTATTCATCATCGTAGATTTTTTTTAATTTTTCAAGTCTATAACTTTTCGATTCAGTAACCTAACACTAAGAAGTGAGAAAACAATGGTCATTGTCCCGCAAACAATGATAAATATACCCACCCTTCCCCAATCAGCGTATACATTCGTCATCCCATAAAGAGGAACAGCCCATGGATACAACATGGGAATCCAGGATCCTGAACTATTCGAAAATGCCAGGAAAGAAGGAAAACTCAAAAAAATACTGATCAACAGTGTCTGTCTGATAGATTTCATTCGTAAATAGAAATAAAATAAAAGTGTCCCAAGGCTTATTCCTCCTACAGTTCCAAAAAGTACTGTGAATAAGAATATATCCATTGGTAACTTATCCGTATAGCCTGCTGTATAGCCAAGAACGATCAGTAACCCTATCATAAACAATTGTGTAGACAGGATGATAATGCCAGCCCAAGCCATTTTGCTGAAAAAGAATAGTGCCCCTTTTACGGGGGTCATCAGCAAATGCTCCCAACTATTAGCTCGCTGTTCATATCCCGTTAGAGTTCCCGTTACAAGAGAAATAATAATCGGAAAGAAAACTGTTCCATAAAACATTTGAGTCATCATGATTAGCACCTTCCAGGAATTCCCGTCATCATAACCATATGTTTCAATCATGACTTTTGTATGAATAATCCATCCGTATATAACTGGAAGTGCAACCAAAATAATAATGAGAAGCAAACTTTTCTTTTTTTTGATTTTAATCCACTCCGCAAAAAAAACCTGTTGGAAACCTACCAATTCACTCCCCCCCAGAAGAAAACATTTTTCGGCAAAAAACAAAAAGGGATAACACACCATATCCCAATGACAACGAAATGAGTAACGGAAAAACTTCTATTATTCTGGTATTGGCTTGCATGTAAGCAAGTGCTCCCCAAGGAAGCCACCAATAAGGCAGCACAGCATGGAAAAGGAAAACCGCCATGCCGATACCTACAGAGATATAAGGATTTACTATTATAATCGATATAAGCGTCTGGGTGATTACAAATGGGATTGCTAGGAGAAAGGGCAAATATAATAATTCCAAAGATATTTTTATATATTCAAAAAATGACTTTCCGTATAAGAAGCCCAAACCGCTTAAATAAAGACAAACACACAGTCCGAATAGCTGTATAAACCCAACCGCAGTAATTACTTTCACAAAAAAATGTTTCCACTTTGAATGTGGCGTAGTAAGCAAAACCGGCCACATACCCAATCTATGCTCCATTTCAGTAGCAAGCAATGAGAATGTAATGACAACAAGAATGACCAGATAGTTCCAATTTGTGACACAAAGCTCATAAAGCACCTCAAATGCTCGATCAATTGATTGTCCGTTTTTTGTCAAGGAAAGCATTATAGAACCGCAGATTGCAAAAATCAGTAATGATCCGACAAACAATGGTATTAGAAAAACAGTGGATCTCTTTTTCCGCCACTCAGCTATAATGATGTTTTTCATACTGACACCTTTTGTGAACGGATTAATTCTAAGTAGGCTTCTTCCAGAGTCCTCATTGAATCATATATATGGAAATCGGTTAATCCCTTCTCTACCAAGATTTTGTTTATTCTATCTCTATCTGCTTCTGATCCCCGCACTTGCACCTTCCCTTCACGGTCTAAACTAGTTTGAATATCATATGCTTGCAGAACATTGATGATTAGCTCGATCATGTTTGACTCGATAATAAGAGAACCCATTTTTTGATGTGTAAGCAGTTCATTCATTTTTCCTTGGTACAATAGATTTCCATTGTAAATGATCCCTATCCGACTAGCAGCATGCTCAATCTCTCCAAGCAGATGGCTAGATATAAGAACAGTAACTCCTTCTTTTTCAGACAAATTTCGAATTAGTTCACGAATCTCAAATATTCCTTCTGGATCTAAACCATTCGTTGGTTCATCAAGTAGAAGAATCCTAGGATTATGCAACATGGCGCTTGCAATACCAAGCCGCTGCTTCATGCCAAGCGAATATGATTTGACTTTTTTTCTCCCGGCTTTATGGAGGTTAACCCTCTCTAGCGCCCGATCAATTGTTTTATTATCATTGATACCGCGCAGTGCTGCTAATACCCTTAAATTATCTCGTCCATCCAGATGTTCATAGTAGGCAGGCTTCTCAATTAAGGCACCTGTTTTGGCTAATATGGAAATTCGATCTTCAGGCATCTTTTTTCCAAACATACGGATAATCCCTCTATTCGGTCGAACCAAGCCAAGCAGCATCCGCATCATCGTCGTCTTTCCAGAACCATTCGGTCCAAGGAACCCATATATTTCTCCTTCAGGTACCATCATATCAACTTCATGTACGACATCAACGCGATTGTAAGTCTTTGTCACACCTTTCGTTTCAATAATCAAAAATATTCTCTCCTTTCTAATTTTCTATTCATTTTCCTCATTATATTGGAACACGTCATCTATCGAACAACTAAGTGCTTGGGCAATTTCGAATGCGAGTGCTAGTGAAGGGGTGTATTTCATTTTTTCTATTGAGATAATCGTTTGTCTACTAACCCCAGTTTTCTCCGCTAGTTGCTGCTGCGTCAACTTAGTGCGTGCCCGCCACTCAGGGAGTCGATTCGTCAACTTTTTCGATTGTTTATTTTTTTGCATAACAATCCTCCATTGTTTCCATAACTACGTCCATTGCTTCTTATGGAAATATAAAGCTCCGCCGAAGAAAAATAAAATGAAACTTACGATCAGCGTTACATAAAAAGTAGGTTCATTTTCTAAAAAGCCCGCATTCCCTCCTATGGCAGCCGAGAATGCCTGTGTCATGCTGAGCATTGGATGAGCCCATGGATAAAGCGGACCCATAAACTTTGAATTAGCAATGATAATAGCCGGCAATGTTAACATTACATTGACAGTACTAGGACCCGCAAAACTCCTAAAATATGTTGCCAACCAAAATTGAAGAGCAGCTAACGGAAAGCATGACAGCCACCCCATAAGAGCGCTCATAATAACACCATTCCAAGGAAACGGGGAACTAAATCCTTTTACTGTACCGACAAACCAAACACTGATAATGAAAAAGATCTGAGTCCACAAAAGCATGAACATAACTATTACATATTTAGCCACATATACTTGAATACGCTTTACCGGAAGTGCTAACAACTGCTTCCACCCGCCATAGGCATGCTCGTTACTACATATCAGTGCAGCAAGAACACCCGTCAATAAGGGTAAAAACAACGCACTGTGTGCTAGGATCATTTGAGTGCAAAGTGTGAGCCATTCATTTGTTCCAATTTTAAAAACCGGAAAAAAACCAATAATTGCAGCTAGAACAGGACTAGCTAGGACAATAAACCAGATCTTTGAATGTTTTAACTTCAGCCACTCTGTGTCTAATAATTGAAAGAACAAATTAAGCCACATCCTTTCGTGACAGGGATACCATAATAATTGAGTATAAAAACAGCCCGAAGACCAAACCTTTAATTACTGAAAGGATACTTTCTCCAATCCCCTCTATTAACATTGGCCATTTCCATGGCATCCAATCAGGCAATCCCTGAGCATACATGATAAACACGGCACTTGCAATACCAATTGTTAAAGCAATCCCTTGGTTCCGGTAATTTATGGACAGCCAAAACTGCATAAATACAAAGGGAAGAGCGGCAATAAATGTATAAAAGCTCATTTTCAGTGTGCTCCCTAATGGAAAAGTTTCGTGAAACCCGATCAACTTTCCAAGCAGAAAGGTACCTCCCGCAAGTATTACTGTCGATATTATCAACATGGTAACAATTATAATTACCTTAGACTGATATACTTTCCAATGTGAAATAGGAAGCGAAAATATCTTCTTCCACATCCCACCATGGTGTTCTATACCTGCCAAAAGAGAGTTTACAATTGTAATCTCTAATAGGAGTGCTGAGGGCCAGTAAGAATGAATATTTTCTAATAGAAACATCCATTTATCAGAGCTTTTAGACATAAGATAATCAAATCTCATCGTGTAATTAGCTGCTTGCATCACAACTACTCCAAGAGGGCCTAGGATGACTATGAGCCATGTCAGATTCCTAATTTTCAGTATTTCAGATTTTAGCAATTTAGCGATCACAAGGTCTCTCCCCCTCTAGTCATTTCAAGAAAAATATCTTCAAGTGACTTCGCTTCGTCAGATATTCGAAAGATATCTATCTCATTATGAACAAGTTTTTTAGCAAGTTCTGAAATTTCCTTATCCATTCTTTCTTCAATCATTAGACCACGCTGTGTTTTGATTGCCTCTACTCCTTCTTTTAAAAATACTTTCAACGCCTTATCCGAGTCACTTGTCGAAAATACAATCTTAGTATCAGCCCTTGAACGCAGGGTTGCAATATCGTCCTGAAACAGCATCTCTCCATTGGCAATGATACCTACTTGAGTGGCTACCTGCTCTATCTCCGATAGCAAATGTGAGGAGATCATAACGGTGATACCATATTCAGACGGCAGTTTGAGGATCAGTTTCCGTATTTCAAGAATACCAGCTGGATCAAGTCCATTTGTTGGCTCATCGAGAATTACAAGCTTTGGATTTCCAAGCAGGGCAGCCGCTATTCCAAGGCGCTGCTTCATCCCTAATGAATATTCACCGACTTTCCTGTCTGCCATTTTTGTTAATCTAACCAGCTCGAGAACATCAGTTATATTTTTTTTAGGAATATTCAATATCCTTCTGACAGTCTCTAGATTTTCCTCGCCTGTGAGATGTGGATAATAGGAGGGCGATTCCACAAGTGAACCGACCCTTTGTAAAATTTCAAGCCGATTATTTTTCAATTCCTTCCCAAATATTCTCGTTTCCCCTTTTGACGGATTGATGAGTCCGAGCAACATACGAATTGTCGTCGTTTTTCCTGCCCCATTGGGACCAAGAAATCCATAAATTTCTCCCTCACGAAGTTTCAAATTCAACGATTTAACTACATCTGTTCCTCTATATGTTTTCGTTAAACCATGTGTCTCTACAATATATCGATGTACACCCATATTTAACCATTCCCTTACCCGAATTTTTCACCCATCGTTTTACAAACAAAACATATTCAGAACTTTTTTTTCAAAATGAACAGATAGATGGTTCCAAACAATGTGCTTAGAGCAAACATTAAAACTGTCAACTCTTGGTACACCTGACCACTGATACCCTCACCGATTTCAAAGAAAATACTTAGCAAAATAAGTCCGGCCAGCACATAAAACATAAAGCAGTAAACTCTGAGGAAAATTGCGTTTGAACGTTCATCCTTTCCCATCTGCTTCGAAACTACCCAAATAATTGCAACACACAGGAGAACAATTACCCCTCCTATACTATTTCCGTATTTTGCAATTTCTTCAATACTCATTGTGATCAACCCCCGCAATTAGATATTTCAGTTAAATTGTAACGTTTATTTTACTATTTGTAAAGCCTGCTTTACACACCGAAAAACGCTTCTTGTTTATCAAGAAGCGTTTCAAGAAATCATTTCTTTATAAAATTGGCTATAGAAACTCGAAATTCGCAACAATTCATGATGGCTACCTGATTCAATGATCCTTCCTTTATCTACAACAACAATTAAGTCACAATTCATCACCGTCGTTAACCTATGCGCAATTACTACTCTGGTGCAATTTATACCCGACAGATACGCGTCAATTTTTGACTCATTTAAGTGATCTAACGAACTAGTCGCTTCATCTAAAACTAAAATTGATGGCTTCCCAAGAAGGGCCTTTGCAAGAGCAATTCTTTGCCGTTGTCCACCCGATATGTTCATCCCCATCTCCGACACCATCGTATGATACTGCATTGGCATATTCATAATCTCGTCATGAATTTGAGCTGCCTTCGCAGCTTCAATTACCTGCTCTGGCGTCGCTTCAGGATTATGGAGAGTAATATTATCATAAATGCTTCTATTAAAGAGCATTACGTTTTGCGGCACTGTACCAATTTGACGGCGGAGATGGCCCAGATCAAGTTCATTAATACTAATGCCATCATAATAGATTTCTCCATCAGTCGGACTAAACAACCCGATAATCATGTTGGCTATTGTCGTCTTTCCTGCCCCTGACTGTCCTACAAGAGCAACTTTCTGCCCTTTTTTTATATTGAGGGAAACATCATTTATTACATTCTCACTATATTTAGAATAAGCAAAAGTGACATTCTTCAATTGAATATCACCATTTAGCGTCTTCTTCATCTTGTCTCCTCTTGATTCTGCGGGAGCATCGAGTACATCCCCAACTCTCTTTAAATAAGATGTAGTCAAAATGAAAGAATTGATGGTCTGAACAATATTACCACTTAGCATAAAAAATTGGGTTGAAATTGAATGGAAAGCAACCAACATTCCTAGTGTGATACTGCCTGTAAATACTTGATGTGCCCCAACCCACAAAATGACAAGTGGAGCCATTAATTGTAGTGTACTGCTAGCTGTATTTACATAATTTAATACATTTTCCTTTTTGCGATATGCACACAATAAGTTTTTGAAACGATAAAGCCATCTATCGTAAATCATTTTCTCGACACCAGATGTCTTAACTCCGAAAATACCATATAACATTTCCGTCTGTGCTCCCTGAACTTCGGAGTGCCCTTTAATTTCCATCTGATTCGCTTCCGAAATGTATCTTTGGCTAAGCGCAATCAGCAATACATTAGAAGTGCCTATTAAGAAAACAATAACAGCCAATAATGGCGATTGTATAAGCATATACAGCAAGATCACCAGTATGACAGCAGAATCTAAAAGACCTTTAACAACCTGATTGACAATCTGATCACGGATCACCTTCATACTGTTTGCCCTAAAAAGTAAATCTCCAAAGGAGCGCAATAAAAAGAATTGATATGGCAGTTTGAGTAGGTGTTTGAAAAATCTTGACTGTATATCGTAATCTAATACATTATGAAGGTTAATGAGAATTTTACCTCGTATGAAAGAAAATAAGGAATGGAACAAGATTAGTCCACAGATTCCTATCAAAAATGCATTAAGCAGTTCCCTGTAGTCAGGGACAATAATGCGATCAATTACAAACTGAATTAAAACAGGCATCGCCACTGTAAACAGTTGAAGAAGAAACGTAAGAAACAGAATGGTGCTGAAGATTTTAGGCCGATTCGTTACTAAAAAAGAAAAAGATGTCCAAATATTTTTTCTCTTTCGTTGCTCAAAACCATTACCTGGATACAAAGTAAGCGCATATCCAGAATATTTTTCTGTAAAATCCTTTTCCTTGACCTTCTTTCTCCCAGAACCAGGATCAACGATAATTAAAGTATGTGAGGTAATTTTTTCAAGGATAACGAAATGGTTGTTATCCCAGTAAAGTATAGCGGGCAAAACGAGATTCCTTAATTGTTTAGTATCAGCTTTATAGGTTTTAGTTTCGAATTTTAATTGTTTTGCCATATTCCTCAAATGCAACAAGGTTGTACCATCTCGACCGTTCCCCATCCGCTCACGAAGCTCGTACATTGACAAATCATTTTTATAGTAACTCGCTATCATAGCCATACAACAAAGGGCACATTCTGTCTGTTGCATTTGCTCTATAAACGGAACGCGGCTACGTGTTTGAAAAGGAGACCTCTTCTTCATAAGTTTTCTCCTTTTGGTAACTGCAAAGCAAGTACAGAAGGAATACTCGGATTTTTCAATCTGAGCAGACAATATCCGATTCCCGTTCTCCCTAGCATAAAACCATCCATTTCCGCACGAGGATCCAAGCCATGTACCCAACCATGCACCTTTTTCTGATCCAGTGCAATTTTGGTTAATTCTAATGCCTGTATCATAAACAATTCTTCATTCAACTCTTTGGCAGCTGTCAATAGAATGTCGACATTCCCCATTGTCCCATGGCATAGACAATGGCTTTCTATTCCTCCTTCTGAAATCAGCGTCTTTAAGGCCACGTCAATATCCTCTTTAATATTTTTAGAATTTATAATGTCTTTTAACATTATCCGCGAAAGGGCAATGCCAGGCGCCCCATGACACCAATAGACCCTTTTTCGTTCACTTTTTTTCTTGGTTTCACTTTCGTCCCAATTGCCCGTGCTTCCATTATAAAAAGTACTTTCATATACAAGCAGTTTTTGAGCCTCAATTTGGTATTTCTCTTCCTGAGATACTTCACCAAGCAAACCAAGCGCCCAAGCGTATCCTGCTATTCCATGTGCAAGTCCTGGTTTTCTGGTAGTATCCTCCATCTTAATCATCAGTTGATCTCCAGCCTGTAAAGCCACATTCAAATAGTCATAATCCCTAATTTCGTTAAAGATATTTAGGCAAAGTACAATAAAACCAGCAAGCCCCCCTGAAAAATCAGGGTTTTTCTCTTTTCTTACGATATCACAAACATAATGTAACCTAACCTTTGCTTGTTTAATTAATTCCTGATCATTCCAAAGTAACCCTAAATGAACTAGTCCGTAAATAAGCGCTCCTTCACCGCTAAAAGCCGAAATAGATTCGTTAAGTGGTTTGTTACCAGCTTTACGTATCACAGTTTGAATTGCACCTCGACTCATTTTTTCGTATTCCTGATTGTTTGTTTCTTTGGATAAGTAAGCCAAAAACATTGCATATCCGATTAATCCATCGTACAAATCAGGGCCCTTTACAGATACACTGAGTCCTGCCTTATCATTCAAATTTAATCCTATCCAGTTCACTTCCATGTTTTCCTCAGTTATTGCTCTATCCACTAATAGACGGCCAATTTCAAGAGCTTCTTGAGTAAAAGAACCACTAGATTCTTCCGCCCTTTCTTGAAATGCTAACACTTTTTCTGGGAATCTCCATACTTCCCCTAACATGGATACAAGAGACCATC
Organism: Bacillus sp. YC2; assembly: GCF_019891195.1. NCBI lineage: Bacteria > Bacillati > Bacillota > Bacilli > Caryophanales > Bacillaceae > Bacillus > Bacillus sp. YC2. Next base: position 134,723 of record NZ_JAHXDO010000010.1, read on the forward strand.
TCACATATTGTTTTTGCTTTTCAAGGTCAATTCTATTGAGTTGGCTGACCTTTTTAAAAACGGCCTCAAGTCCCGTTTCCGTAAAGAAGTTTGGTATAAGATTTCCATTACTATCATAGAGATCTCTACTGTTTAACTTAAAATAAAAATAAGGAATATCATGTCTTAGCAGATCCTTTGTTTCATACATAACCAATTCTTCAAACTTAGAAGACTGATTAGAAATTTGCCAAAGAATATCAAACAATTGCACTCGATCAAGACCGTTTTGGACATAATCAGGATGTAAACTGTTTTGTAAAAATTCACTGTACACATGAGTTGGACGAAAGACCTGACGGACATGGGCTTTGCCAAATGGTTGTAGAGGCCCATCCTCGCTAATAAACTCATTTTTATGTTTAAGAAACAGACGGTACAGGTCTGTAAATCCATCCTCAAGGTCAGTGATATAATCGGAAGGCGAAAGTGTTTCACCTTCAAGCACTGGTCTATTATGATACTGCCCTGATTTTGCAGGCCCGCGCGTTATTCTAATTTGATCTGTTCCCTCTCCTTCTATCCTTATGCTTTTTATCTTTTCTGATACCTGGTTTTCTATTGCCCCAAGCGCACTCAGATCGAAATCAATAATTGAATGTTCAAGTGACGGAAGTGGAAGCATGAGAGTAGAAAAGACTGAATCGTTTAATTCAACAGCTAATTGACTTTGAAAATTTAGTTTTTTCGTCATTTCAAGATTCTGACTAAAGAGAGTTTCAAGATCTATAGGAACTGGGTATTCACTTTGTGCTATAATATTTTCAGCATGGAAATCAGAGGAACCCAATACATAAAACAAGGCTGTATATACCCCTTGTCGATAATAAAACCGACGTATTTCCTCTTTTAGAATACATTCCTTAAAAGGAACAAATTCCTGCCATCCATATGTTTGACAATCAAGACTTTTAGCTGCTTTGAGCTTGTGCTTCAATCCTCTATCATTCAACCAGTCAAGTAATGATTCAAAACATTTGTATATCAAAATTTGCCGAGGCTTATAAACAAGTTTATCGCCAGATTCAAACTCTAATATTGCTACAGTTCTCCCATTTTGATGAGTATCTCCTAAATCCATTCTTATCCTTTCGAGACGAGTAAATTTACCTTCAAAATTATCTTTAATTTTTTCATAATCACATAAAAAACGTTCTATAAGCTCTTCCGTTATAATTAAATAGTTTTTCGTGCTCTCAGTCATTAAACGAGATAGTACTGGATAGTTCTCAAAAAACTCCATCCTCATTTCAGAGTCCTCATTGAATTGACGCATAAAATATTGAAACCGCTCTTTACTTGTATCCCCTTCCAAGACCTCTATCTTTCTGGCTATATTTACTTCTAGAATTACACACTTCATCACCAAGATATGAAGTCGCGCATAAAGGGCATCTGTAATCGATTGAGTGACCGTTTCAATATTAATTAAATTGCTGGTGACTTTTTTAAAAAGACATTCAATTTGTTTTTTAGCATATATAATAAAAGGGTGAATTAAAGACTGAAAACTGAGGTAATCTAAAGGGGAAGTTTCATATGTATCCATAAGTTCTTCAAAAGTCTCAATCCACTTTAATTTCTTCTTTACAAAAGGTGAATCCTTCTGTTCTATGTGCAACATTAGTTGCTCTCTGGTCAAATGATCCTTTTCGAGCCGCTTCTCGAGCATCTCATGTGGAATTGCATTAGTCCATTCACTCAAACCTTTTAAATGATCTACTGTTGTGATTTTGCGAACTGTCTCTCGTTCATTTAGGTAAGCAGAACGTTTAAACGCCTCAATCATGAAAATCTCTCCATTCCTTTATGTATAAATTCTAAAAATCCGATTACAATAGATAAAGAAACGGCTGGTCGCGCATAAACATGACCAACCGCTCTTTCTTTTTTGTGATCTGTCTCAATGTTATGTAAGAAGAAGGATTGAGCTCCCTACCAATCCTCCCCATACTTATCATTGGTAAGATTAGCAGCTTGATGTACATTTGGTAGAAGGACAAAAAGCTGCTGTGACAAACACTCCGCAAGGCACTGAGGAAGGAGTGGTATGCGGAGTAACATCGGCTGCACCTGCAAGATTTCGCAATTCATCCTCGCTCACTTCACCTACTGGGTTAACGAATCCAAGCTCTGTACGTTTACCAGCATTACGGTAGAGTTCTGCTTTTTCACGATTTGACATAATATCACCTCCTTTCAATTAATAACTGTTGCACATTCCGGTAGTTGGGCAAATAGCTGCTGTGAGACAAGTACCGGGCCCGGGTATGAATGAAGAAAGAGGTTCTTCCTGATTCACATTTTTAGCACCTGCAAGGTTTTTCAATTCTTCCTCGTTGACCTCTTCCACAGGACTCCCGAGCCCTAGCTCGCTATGCTTGTTTTGACATAGCTTCACCTCCTTTTGAGCAGTCTGTTTTCTAAATTAAGAATATTAGGTACGGTTTCACTGTCATATTGCTTTAGTAATCCCATCCCTATACCAGCTAAACCACACATCAAACCCTTTGATTCAGTTCCTCTAGAAACACCATAATTCCACATTCTTTTATCAATTACTTCTAGTAATTGTGATCCTACTGATTGAATATTGACACTTAAGTCATTATTTTGCAGTACTTTGTCAGCGTAAAGAAGAATTTCTAACTGTCCAAAGTCACCATGACAATAGGATCGATTATTGCCAAACCCCTTATCCAAGGTGGTCCTAAGAGAAGCTTTAATCTCCTGATTAAGCAAATGATCGTGGTAACCATTTTCCTTTAACCTAAGTCTTGAAAGAAGAATTCCTGGTGCTCCATGACACCAAGCATATGAAATTTTTTCTCTTCCTGGTGTACGCCAATTTTTTTCCTTTGCATCATAAAATGTCCGTTCATATTCCAATGCTTTTGATATATATGTAAGATACTTTTTGTTTCCCGTTACTTGATAAAGAGAGGAAAACGCAGCTGCGATACCACTGTTACCGTGTGAATATCCAGTCAGCGCTACGCCATTCAACATAGTAGGCCAGCCTAGCCCTCCGTGTCCCATTTCTTTACTATGCTCTATTAAATGATCGCCGCACAAAATAGCTCCTTTTAAAGCATCTAGATTTCCCGTATGATGATAAATACACAGCAGAATATCAAGCGCACCTGTTGAGCCACCGATATAATCAAAAATGGTATCTTGATTAACCATCTCAATATACCCCGGCAAAGCCTCTTCCACCTGTTGATAAAGAGAAATGTCATTCCAAAGACCAGCAATCAGATTAACTGTAAATAGGCTTCCTCCAACACCACTATAAGCTCCTAAACTCCAAGACGGGTTTTGTCCATATTGCTTCATGTCATTAATAATGGGAACCAAAGCCTGCGCTGCTGCCTCTTTAAATCGTGCTTCGCCTGTAAAATGAGCAAGGTACGCCAAAAAAAGAGCTATTCCGCTATTACCATTATAAAAATCAAGACCAACCGGTGAAATATTCCAAGCTAGTTCCCTGCTACCTTCCAGAACCGTACTAACCCAGGTTATATCTTTCTCAATCCCATTTATACCTTCTATCTTAGTTTTCAATAAATAATCCCCTATATCCATTGCGTGCACTAAAAAATCTTTCTTGTCTTTCAATATCCTGTTTTCAAATGGACTAATTTGCTCAACATCAGCATAATGATCCGCATTTGAGGCAAGCATTACCATATTTAATACTTGCAACTGCCCGTATAAGTCCGATTCGCTAAGATTTCGAATTTTGTCCAGAACAAGGTCAAAGGCAGGGCGGGGAAAGAAGTCAGTAATAACCCTTCCGTTCGAAGTCCATAAATGCCGCTCACCAGGTCTGGACGTAAATAAAGGAACGTCATAACGAAGCAATTCTTCCATCTCATCAATAATAACCGACTCAATTTTCGGAACATTCAAACACTTCAACCACAGCCTGTGCAGAAAAACTTTCCGATCAAATTCATCTCTCAACAAATCTGGATGAACTAAACTACGCAAGAATTCTCCGTATATCGCGGTCGGCCTTAAAATTGTTCTAACAGGGACTCTTCTGAATTTTTCAACTTGGGCAATAAGCTGTTCTTTATTCTCTGTCATAAACCTATAAACAGTTTTAAAACCATCTATAATTTCTGGCACATAATCATGAAGATTCACAAACTCACCTTCATAGCTTGGCAGATTAAGACCTGCCTCTAAAAAAGCAATTCCTTTTTTCAAATACGCCTGGTCAGTACCCTTATCGGCAATTTGGGAAATTTGAAAAGGAAGCTGCTGGTTTCCTTTCCCCCCTAGTCCACTTAAGTCAATACCTGAATTATCTTGATCATTCCGCTGATATAACAAATTAGGCAACATGCCGGAAGCCATAATTGATTTGGATAGCATGTGCTCAGCCCTGCCAAGCGCATCCTCTTTATAGTTATCTTCATATATATTTTGGTGAAACAAAGATTCCATATCGATAAAGACTGGATGCTCACCCATTGCGATAATATTTCCATAGTGAAAATCTGTTGCGTTTAACACATACAATAGGGCAAGCTGAGCACCCATTCGTCTATAAAAATCTTTGACCTCCTTGGCCGATCGGCAGGCTGTATAAGGTATAAATTCTGACCATCCATGATCTTCCTTACTGATCACCTTAACATTATAGATAATAGGAGTACTTTTTTCCTGCCGGTTCAACCAGGATACTAGCTCCTGATATTGTTGATCAACGTCAAGAGATCTTGGCTTATAGACTAGCTTTTGACCACTTTCAAACTCTAATATTGAAACACTTTTTCCGCAATTGTGTGTATCTCCCTTGCCAAGATGCAGTTTCTTAACCATTCCGAGATCAGCGAAAACTTCAGTTAAAATTCCCCAATCCTCATCTAGATGCCTGAGAATATTTCTGATAAAATCAACAAAGCTATTCACTGTCCCTATTAGCAGTGCAATAAGGCACTTATACTCGCTAGCTATTGATGTTAAAAAATCACGATCAGCCAATATTTCATTTTCAAAAAAATGATAGCGTTCTTCAGAAGTGGATCCTTTCAGGACTCCCTTCTCTCTGCATACGTTCATTTCAAGTACAAGGGTCTTATTGCACAAAGAATAAATTGTATGTCCTATATGATCTAGAAGATTTTGAAAAAAACTATCTTCTAAAAACAATTGTTGTTTATATATGTGCAAATCTTTTAATTTAGTAAAGGCCAGTTTTATGAATTGTTCGATGAAAGTATTAAATTTTTTTTCCCTTTTAATCCAAGAGGCTGGCAAGTCTTCAAGTTCCCCATTTAAGATTAAATCCCATTCTTTAGACCAGGTGTGGGAATTTACTATACCAGATTCAAGATCCTTACCAGTAAACTTCAATGACACCGCCTGCTTGGTATTTACTCTGGATACAGCATTCAAACTTCTTTCCATATAATCCTTGTTATTGAAAAAGAATTTACTCCAATATTCAATTTGCTGCTTCCGAGCGGCGTCATTTCCAATAATCAACTTATTGGAATTTGATTGATGTTCCTGCGCTAAGTCCATACCTCTTGTTTCACTCCTTACCTTTACCGATTTATATTTATAGGCCGGTAAAAACACCGGCCTTAAATTAAGTTCTACTAATTACAGCTACTTTGACATTCCACAGTAAGAGTGCACCATGCACCTTTATTACCTAACTTGCAACTGATATCATACCAAGCACACCCGCCCGCTAGCATTTCCATTTCATTGTCTGATAGCTCTTCCATCAGATCACCAGCTGGATTTACTACTTGACTATTCATTCGTAAAGCAGGGTTTTTCCATGTTTCAATAATTGACATTTTCATTCACCTCTTAATTTTTTTGGGAGCTTGACTTTATCTTAACACTTTTTTAGGCATTATGGATTAATTTGGTTTATATGGGTGTAATTCATGTATAAACAGCCGATTTTCTACAAAATTCTGCCCTATATATTAAAATATCCGAAATTAAATTTACATATATTATCTTTTTTTGTATAATTGGGTTGAAACACAACATGAAAATTGTAGGAGTGTTGGGATGAATCTGATAAACCAGTTAATAGGAGGTCTATTAGAAACATTTTTAATCATCACGATTGGAACATCTCTAGTGAATTTCGACTGTAAAAGGAAGTTCCTTCCGCTACTTCTTATAAGCTTTTATGGAAGCACCGTTTTATTTTTGGCAAAAAACGTTTTTCCCCCGCCAATATATTTATTCATAGTAATTTGGGCAATCGGTTTTTTAGTGTCATTCTTATTCAAACTAAAAATCTCATTATCAATGATAGGTATTTCACTAGGTTCAGTTTGTTTACTTGTAGCTGAAGTCATTGGTTTTTCAATATTAAAATCTATCCAACCATTTTTCAGTGTAAATCTAAATGAGGCACCAGTTCTTGCTATCGCCCTGCCTCACCTTATCATTCTTACGTTTATATTATGGCTGTTTCGAAAATATAAGATAAGTCTAATCATTCTAAAGAAACAGACTAAGAGATTACGTAAACAATTATTATTAATTTCAATTCTTTCATTCTCCATACTGTTTCTCTACTACATCGTTATATATAAAAATAAGAAAGTTGACGAATACATTAATTTATTTTGGGGAGTAGCACTTGTAACATTGACCATGTTTATTTTTTTTATGATTAGAGGTATCTTTCTACAAAACCTCCGGGATGCAGAGGATTATTTGGAAGAACAATATGAAGAGTTGGGTAAGTACATTCACTTTATTCAAAAGCATAACCATGATCATATGCATCATCTTATTACCATCAAGCAAATGCTTGAAAAAGGTTACTCCAAAGAAAGTTATCAGTACCTCAGCGACGTGTTAAATGATTCTGCTCAAATAAGTGATATTCTCCCTGTGCATTCAGTGGCAATTAGTGGATTACTTCTTTCTTATAAAGACAAGGGATTAAAAGAAAATATACATATTCAATACAAAATCAGTGATAGTTTAAGAGATTTTCCGTGCAAATTATTTGAAACAAACAGAATATTAGGGAATCTAATTACAAATGCAATAGATGCTGTTAAAGAAATAGAGGAACTCCCGAAACGGGCAGTATATGTGCATATTAATGCAACTGAGAATTACTATAGAATTGATGTTTCAAATTTTGGAGATATTGGACGGTTTTCAGAGGTTATCGAAAGGATTTTTGAAGAAGGATTCTCCACGAAAGACAAAGTAGGTAGAGGTTATGGTCTTCATATTGTAAAGTCAGTTGTTGAGAAATATAATGGTTTCATTTTTACAGAAATCATTGATCGAATGATCATTTTCAAAGTCAGGATACCAAAGGAGGCAAACTATGTTTGATCTAACACCTCATAATCTAGCGCAAAAAATAACAAAAAAAATTATGCATTTTAACCCTGAGTTTCGCAGACTGCAAGATAACATACGCTATGGTTTAGAATGGATGCTTGCTACTGTCAATCAAGTATTTATAGTTATTATATTAGCAGGATTTTTTGACTATTTAGCGCAAGCTTTAATTGTTTTAGCCACAGGTGGATTATTTAGAATGATATCTGGGGGAAGCCATTTTAAAAACTATAATTTATGTTTAATTTTCAGCACCCTGCAAATCTTGTTTATAACATACATATCAATAGAGTTTGAATCATATTTCACCTTCTGGACTAAGCCTGTGTTAAAAATTTTATTAGTCTTTTCATTTTTTATCACATTTAAAAATTCTCCAAAGCTTCAAAAAAAGAAACATTTATTTACTCCTGAACATAAGAAGAACCTCAAAATTGGTTCAATTGGCATTTTTTCGTGTCTCCTGTTAATCAGCCTTATGGGAGATGACCAGCATAAATACGGCATATGGATGGCACTTATCCTACAAAGCATCACTTTGACTAATACATGGGATAAAATCCTCTTATCACTTGATAAGAGATTTTAAATAAATGGTTAAAGGAGTAAGGAATATGTTGAAATGCATCAGTTATATAATTGGCTTGACCGCTTTGTTTTTCAATTCGCTTACAACAGCAAGCAGTTGTTTCTGGTTTGCTTATGAACCTGAATTACCCCAAAATCAAAAGAGTGATGAACATTGACCGTCAGAATATGTGTTATTGATGATGATCAAGAGATACTAGATTTCTTTAAGAAGATTTCAAATGAGATCAGTCAAGCGAGATTTGATCTAATAACTAGCAAGATAAGTGATCTAATCTCACATCTAGAATCTACGCAAGAAGTAGATCTAGTCATCATTGATGTTAATATGCCTCAAAATAATGGATTCGATGTGGCCGAGTATATAAATATGCATTATCCCTTTACCAGTATTATTTTCATGAGTTATCTTCCGGATTATGCGTTAGATGGATATAAGTATTATCCAATGGATTTTATGGTAAAACCTGTTAACCTTTTAAGACTAAAATCGACAGTAAGTTTGGTTAACAATCATAAAAGCAAGCGAAAAAAAAAGATCAGCATTAGCTCAAATGGTAAAATTCACCTCATAGATATAGAATCCATTCTTTATATTGAAAAAGTCGGAAGAAAATCATGCATCAACCTTGAAAATGGAAGGATTATTGAATGTAACCAAGGTTTGACCATTCTTGAGGAAATGTTAAAAGACAGCAACTTTTTTAGAAGCCACCAGTCATTTCTTGTCCCATTGGACAAAATTGAAGAGGTTATCCAAGACACCTATATGAAATCTTACAATTTAAAAATTAAAGACTGTCAAAAGACTATAAACGTAAGTCGCAGTAAATATCGCGAACTAAAAGAACAACTCACCTATATTTTTTAGAGATATTAGGCATCTTTAACAAATTGAATGGGAGTATTCTAACTGAAGAAGTAGAGAGTCAACCAAGAAAAAAGTGCCAAATCCCTAGGTTAGGATTTGGCACTTCCCAGATGAAATCAACGGTAAAACCCTTGATATACCAAGGGTTTTCGCCGTTTGATTACATCATTCCACCCATACCGCCCATGCCGCCCATGTCAGGCATTCCTGCACCGCCGGCATTTTCTTCCGGCTTGTCAGCAACAACAGCTTCAGTTGTTAAGAACATTGCAGCTACAGATGCGGCGTTTTGAAGAGCTGAGCGAGTTACTTTTGTCGGGTCAACGATACCTTTTTCGATCATGTTTACCCATTCGCCTGTTGCAGCGTTGTAACCTACGCCGATGTCTTCGTTTTTCAGGCGCTCAACGATGACAGAGCCTTCAAGGCCTGCGTTGTGTGCGATTTGACGAATCGGCTCTTCAAGCGCGCGGAGCACGATGTTGATACCTGTTTGCGCGTCGCCTTCAGCTTGAACGGCAGCCACTTTGTTATATACGTTGACAAGCGCTGTACCGCCGCCGGATACGATACCTTCTTCAACTGCTGCGCGAGTTGAGTTGAGGGCGTCTTCGATGCGAAGTTTACGCTCTTTCAATTCAGTTTCAGTCGCAGCGCCGACTTTGATGACAGCTACGCCGCCAGCCAGTTTCGCAAGACGTTCTTGTAATTTTTCTTTATCGAACTCAGAAGTTGTTTCTTCTACTTGAGCGCGGATTTGGTTTACGCGGGCAGCGATTTTTTCTGTATCGCCGGCGCCTTCTACGATAGTTGTGTTTTCTTTTGTTACGACAACTTTAGAAGCGCGGCCCAATTGTCCGATTTCAGTAGATTTCAGGTCAAGACCAAGATCTTCTGTGATCACTTCTCCGCCTGTAAGGACAGAAATGTCTTCAAGCATTGCTTTACGGCGGTCACCGAAGCCAGGAGCTTTAACGGCAACTGCGTTGAATGTGCCGCGAAGTTTGTTGACAACGAGTGTAGCAAGAGCTTCACCTTCAACATCCTCAGCAATCAGAAGCAAAGGTTTGCCTTGCTGTACAACTTGCTCAAGCACAGGAAGGATTTCTTGGATGTTTGTGATTTTTTTATCTGTGATTAAGATGTAAGGATTGTCAAGAACCGCTTCCATTTTATCAGAATCAGTCACCATGTAAGGAGATGCATATCCGCGGTCGAATTGCATACCTTCAACAACTTCAAGCTCAGTTGTGAAGCCTTTAGACTCTTCGATTGTGATAACGCCGTCGTTTCCTACGCGCTCCATTGCTTCAGCGATAAGGCTTCCGACTTCCTCATCAGCAGCAGAGATCGCAGCAACCTGAGCGATAGACTCTTTGCCTTCGATCGGTTTAGAAATTTCTTTTAGGTTTTCGATAGCAACTGTAACGGCTTTTTCCATACCTTTACGCACGCCGACAGGGTTAGCTCCTGCTGTTACGTTTTTAAGGCCTTCGCGGATCATCGCTTGCGCAAGAACCGTCGCAGTTGTTGTACCGTCACCGGCAACGTCGTTTGTTTTGCTGGCTACTTCAGCTACAAGCTTAGCACCCATGTTTTCAAACGCGTCTTCAAGTTCGATTTCTTTTGCGATTGTCACACCGTCATTTGTAATTAACGGAGAACCAAATTTTTTCTCCAGAACCACGTTGCGTCCTTTTGGCCCTAAAGTTACTTTTACAGCGTCAGCAAGCGCATCGACACCGCGAAGCATAGCGCGGCGCGCTTCTTCACTAAACTTAATATCTTTTGCCATGTTAACGAAACCTCCTCAAATTTTTAAAAATATTTATCTACTTAGCCAATAACAGCTAAAATGTCGCTTTCACGTAAGATTAAGTATTCAGTACCTTCGTATTTCACTTCAGTACCGGCGTATTTTGAGAAGATAATGCGGTCGCCCTCTTTTACTTCTAAAGCAACGCGCTCTCCGCTTTCTAACACGCGACCTGAACCGGCTGCCACGATTTTGCCTTCTTGCGGCTTTTCTTTTGCAGAATCCGGTAATACGATTCCGCTGGCAGTTTTTTCTTCAGATTCTACGAGTTCAATGACAACGCGATCACCTAATGGCTTTAACAATGTAATAACCTCCTCAATAGTATGAATATGTAATTTTAGCACTCAGCTCTAAAGAGTGCTAACACAATTATTATAATAAAGAATCTCACTTCCAATTTCAAGTCATAAGAATAAAAAATTTTCACGCTTACATGATTCTTATTTTCACGGGATTTTCTCGTTTTTTCACCTCAAGTTCAGTTGTGTTACAATAATATCAGACAAGTTGATTTTATAGGGTAAAGGAGTACATATCATTTGAGAAAACAGTATTGGTATATCATTTTGACATATGTTCTCATGCAGGCTTCTGTAATAATCGGAATTCCTTTAATGTACAAATTCGGCTATGCAGGCGGACAGCCGACAGAAGAAAATCTCGTTCAGGCTCAAGGGATTTATTCTGTGGCAAGCTTTTTTATCTGCCTGATCATCGTTCTATTGATTTTGAGAACCGTGCCGAAGCAACCATTGAGAAACGGAAAAAAAGCATCGGCCGGCATGTCCGTCCTCTGGGCTGTTGCCGGAGTCTGGCTCGCTTTATTTGCTCAAGGAATCGCGGGTTTAATTGAACAATACGTCTTTCACGTAAACAGCGGCTCCGAAAACACTCAAGCCATTCTCAGAATCATTAAAGCCATGCCGCTCATGATTATCGTTTCTTCTATTGTAGGGCCGATCCTTGAAGAAATCATTTTCAGGAAGATCATCTTCGGAGTACTGTATGAAAAAACGAATTTCTTTATCGCCGGGCTGATCAGCTCCGTGATTTTCGGCATTGTTCACCAAGATCTCACGCATCTGCTGCTTTACACAGCCATGGGCTTTACCTTTGCGTTTTTATACGTGCAGACGAAACGGATTCTTGTGCCGATGTTCGCCCATGTCATGATGAATACCATCGTCGTGGTCATGCAGCTCGGACCAGCCCAAAAATACATTGAACAGCACAGTGAACAAATGCAATTAATTATTGGAGGATTGTTTTTATGAGGAACCCAATGACTTGGGGCTTGATCTATTTTATCGTCGGCTGTATCTTCACATATCTGGCCGCAAGCTCGCCGGGCAGCATGTGGTCTTTTTATTCCATTCTGCTGATGGTTTTCGCCGCTTATAATATCAGTATTTCTTTCAAAATGTTTGCTTTTTCGCTTAAGGTAAAGAAAAATCAAAAATAAAGAAAAGCCATTTCTCGTTATATGAGAAATGGCTTTTTTATTATGCTGATATGTCACGGTCAGACTCGCGGCTGGCTGTCTGCTTTTTCCGATACGCCGCTTTGGATATGAGGATACTGATCTCATATAATATGCAAAGCGGAATGGTGATCATCAAATGGGACAGCAGCTCAGGCGGCGCGATCAGCGCGGCGATCACAAGCAAAACAAAGTACGCGTACTTTCGGATTTTCGATAAAAACATCGGTGTCACAATACCGAGCCTTGTTAAAAACATGAGAAGAACCGGCATTTGAAACAGCAGCCCAAACGGAATGGTCAGCTGCAGAAGAAAATGAAAGTACTCGGTGATGCCGATAACCTGATTCACATCCAAGTCATTCGAAACCCGCTTCATAAAATCAACGACCAGCGGAAATAAAATATAATAAGAAAACGACACTCCCGCAACAAACAGCACGATCGCGATCGGGATATAGCTGAGTGTTACTTTGCGCTCCTTTTCATACAGTCCGGGACTGACAAACGCCCAAATCTGATAAAGAATGACCGGCGAAGTCAAAATGATGCCGATAATAAACGCAAACTGCAAAAAGATATACAGCGGATCTGTCAGCTTAAAAGCATTAAGAGTAAGCTCCTTCACTTCATCGGCTTTTTGAAGATACACAATGATAGGCTTTGCCAGAAAAAAGCCGGCGGCAAAGAAAACCGCAAAGGATAACGCAACAATTAGCAATCGTTTCCGAAGTTCGGCAATATGCTCCACAAGCGACATTTGATTCACTCTCATACGTGTCATCCTAACTTACTGATCTTCTTTCTTTTTTTCCTCTTCTTCACCGGCTAATCCTTTAGTAGCATTCTTAAATTCACGAAGCGTGTCCCCCGCTGCTTTTCCTAATTCGGGAAGCTTCTTCGGGCCGAAAATAATGACTGCCACTACCCCTATTACTGCCAGGCTTCCTGGACCGATCATGTGCGCTCCTCCTTTCGTTATTCGATCTCTTCTAACACAGAATAATGCTTTAAGAAATAAACCAATGATTGAAGTTCAACAGCTAAATCTATATGATGAATTCGAATGTGATCCGGCACATTCAAACGGGCCGGCGTAAAATTGAGGATTCCCTTTATCCCAAGCGCCACAAGACGGTCAGTGATCGACTGGGCGGCAACTGCCGGTACAGTAAGAATCGCCACGGGTTCATCCTTAATATGGAGCTCTAAATCATCCAGGTTATAGACAGGCACACCGCCTACCTCAGTTCCTATTTTACTCTGATTCACATCAAAAGCCATAGAAATTTTCGTGTTATTATTTTTTGTGAAATTATAGTGAAGAAAAGCCGTCCCTAAATTCCCGACACCGATCAAAATGACGTTTGTCGTTTCATCCTGATCGAGGGTTTTTCTGAAAAATGACAGCAGGTAATCCACATTATATCCATATCCTTTTTTGCCAAGCGCTCCGAAATAGGAAAAATCCCTGCGGATCGTGGCCGAATCGACTTTTACCGCGTCACTGAGCTCAGCCGAGGAAACGCGCTGCTTTCCTGACGCGTGCAAATTCTTTAAAAAGCGATAATAAAGCGGCAGCCGTTTTGCTGTCGCCTGTGGAATTTTTGATTGATCCTTATTCATTATTGGTCCTCCACTTTATACTCAGATGCATCTCTTTTAAAATCACCGTTTTTCCCGCCTGTTTTTTCAAGCAGACAGGTAGGGCCGATGACCATCCCCTTATCCAGCGCCTTGCACATGTCATAGACGGTCAAAGCGCACACTGATGCGGAAGTTAGCGCTTCCATTTCCACACCTGTACTCCCTTTCGTTTTTACGCTTGCCTGTATATGAAGAATGGCTTCGGTTTCTTTTTCTTCCCAGCCGAATGAAATATCGACGCCGCTTAAAGAAAGCGGATGGCACATCGGAATAATCGCTGACGTTTGCTTTGCAGCCATGATTCCTGCCACCTGTGCGACAGCCAGCACGTCTCCTTTGCCGATCTCGCGGTTTTTGATTCTGCTGTACACTTCATGCTTCATGTGTACGCTTGAAACAGCAGCCGCAGTACGAACTGTTGAAGATTTATCGCTTATATCCACCATGCGGGCACGGCCCTCTTCATTAAAATGAGAAAATCCATTCATATTAAACTCTCCTTACTTCTGATCATACACTATTTTCTCCCTGATGTCTTATCCTATAATGTTCCAATTCTGATGTATTGTTTGCTGACAGCAGGTTGATAAGCTACACTTAACTTATTATAACAGAGGTGAAATAATATGATGATCTTACAAATTAATCAGCTTTCCAAATCTTTTGGCGCTGATCCTATTTTAAACAATATAAAGCTTGAAGTCAGATCTCGGGATCGCATCGCCATTGTAGGCAGAAACGGAGCCGGCAAATCAACTCTTCTTAAAATTATCGCAGGTCACCTTTCATATGAAAAGGGAGAATTAATCAAACCGAAAGAATTAACGATGGGATACCTTGCCCAGCACACAGGCTTGGAATCTCAGCTTACCATAAAAGAAGAATTGCTGAGTGTTTTTGATTTCCTGAAAGCAATGGAGAAGGAAATGCGCTCCATTGAAGAAAAAATGGCAACGGCTGACACGGCTGAACTTGAGGGCCTGATGAAAACCTACGACAGGCTTCAGCAGGATTTTAAGGATAAAGGCGGCTACCAATATGAAGCGGATGTCCGGTCAGTCCTTCACGGCCTCGGCTTCGGCAAATTTGACGATTCGGCGAAAGTTCAGAGCCTGAGCGGCGGCCAGAAAACAAGGCTTGCCCTCGGGAAGCTGCTGTTAACCCAGCCGGACCTTCTCATTTTGGATGAACCGACAAACCATCTCGACATCGACACGCTCACTTGGCTTGAGCATTATTTACAGGGATACTCCGGGGCTATTCTGATCGTCTCCCATGACCGGTACTTCCTTGATAAAGTCGTCAGCCAAGTGTACGAGGTCTCAAGAACCGAAAGCAAAAAATACTTCGGCAACTACAGCGCCTATTTAGAGCAAAAAGCCGAGCAATACGAGAAAGATAGAAAATTATATGAAAAACAGCAAGACGAAATCGCCAAGCTCCAAGATTTTGTCGACCGCAACCTGGCCAGAGCATCTACCACGAAAAGAGCGCAAAGCAGAAGAAAACAGCTTGAACGAATGGATGTCATGGCAAAGCCGCTTGGTGATGAAAAATCCGCCTCTTTCCGGTTCGAGATAACAAAACAGAGCGGAAACGATGTCCTGCGCGTGCAAGATGTCTCCATCAGCTATGACGGCCAGCCGCCGCTTTTGAAAAATTTGACGTTCGGCATTACACGAGGCGAAAGCGCCGCCCTTGTCGGTCCTAACGGAATCGGCAAATCAACCTTGCTGAAAACGATTATGAAAACACTCGGACCAGACTCCGGGACGATCACCTGCGGGTCCAATGTCAGCATCGGCTACTATGATCAGGAGCAAGCCGAACTGACATCGTCGAAACGCGTGCTGGACGAGCTGTGGGATGAATATCCGGACATGCCGGAAAAAGAAATCAGAACCTGCCTCGGCAACTTTTTATTCAGCGGGGATGATGTACTGAAACCGGTCCGCTCCTTAAGCGGCGGTGAAAAAGCCAGAGTCGCGCTTGCCAAGCTGATGCTGCAAAAAGCGAACTTTCTCATCCTTGATGAACCGACCAACCATCTTGATTTAGACAGTAAAGAGGTGCTGGAGAACGCGCTGATCGATTATCCCGGCACTCTGTTATTTGTGTCACATGACCGGTATTTTATTAACAGAATCGCCACAAGAGTGCTGGAGCTGTCGTTCGATCATGTAGAAGAATACCTTGGAGACTATGATTACTATACGGAGAAAAAAGCCCAGCAGCTCGAATTAGAAGAAATGAAGCGTCAAGAAGAGAAAAACGCGCAGCCTTCAGGCAACGTAAAACAGGAAACAAAAAGAACATATGAGGAAGAAAAAGAATGGAAGAAGAAAGAACGGCAGCGGGTGAGACGCATCGAAGAAATCGAAGCGGCCGTGTCATCCATTGAAGACAGCATCAGCCGCAATGAAGAATTGCTTTGTGACCCTGACGTGTATCAGGATCATGAAAAAGTGCAGTCCATTCATGCAGAAAACGAGACATTAAACAATGAGCTCGAGCGTTTATTAGCAGAGTGGGAAGAACTGTCCACAGAATAACAGAAAAAGTCAAGCACCTCTTTTCAGGGGTGCTTTTTTATCCACAGCCTCTCTCCTTATCAATCATTAAAGTAAGCGCTTTATACACAATATCCACAAAATTTTCTGACTTTATCCACTTTACTAACAACTTACAACCCCTTTCCCCGCCTGTATTTCTAAACATATTCACAATGTTGTGGATATGTTTAGAATTGTCTGTTAATAAGTTTTAAAAAAGCCTCACGTTTTACAACGTGAGACGATCAAAAGAAGCTAATTCCAGTCCGGGCTGCCCATTCATATCATATGAGCCCCGAATTCCTTTTTCAAAAGCAATGGTGCCCGCGGCCGCGATCATGGCTGCATTATCCGTGCATAAAGAAAGCGGCGGAATCACCAGCTCCGGATCTCCTTGATGGCTGAATTCTGTTTGCAGCGCGGCTCTCAGTCCTTTGTTCGCAGCTACGCCTCCCGCAAGCAGAACTTGTTTGACTCCGTATTCTTTCGCAGCCTTAGACGTTTTTGCCGTTAATACGTCAATGACGCTCTGCTGAAAACTTGCTGCTAGGTCCTCCTGAGGGATGATCTCTCCTTTTTGCGAGGCATTATGGAGCGTGTTGATCACAGCTGATTTCAGTCCGCTGAAGCTGAAATGATAGGAGCCTTCTTCCAGCCAAGCGCGCGGGAGCCGAATGGAAGCTGTTCCGGTCTCAGCGAGCTTATCTATTTGCGGCCCGCCCGGATATGGAAGCCCCATGGTTCTTGCCACTTTATCATAAGCTTCACCTGCGGCATCATCCAGCGTTTCTCCGATAACTTCAAATGAGCCGTGCTCTTTCATGTAAACCAATTCCGTATGTCCGCCTGACACAACTAAAGCAAGCGCCGGGAATTGAAGCTCTGTTATCAGCCTGTTCGCATAAATGTGGCCCGCGATATGATGGACGCCGACTAAGGGGATTTGATGAGCAAAGCTTAATGCCTTTGCCGCATTCACACCGATTAAAAGTGCTCCGACAAGGCCGGGTCCCTCCGTCACGGCAATCGCATCAAGCTCTGAGAACCCAAGCTCCGCTTTTAACAAAGCTTCCTCAACCACAAGCGTAATCTGCTCCACATGATGTCTTGACGCAATTTCAGGAACCACGCCTCCAAATCGCTTATGGCTTTCAATTTGAGAAGCGACAACGTTTGAAATTATCTCTTTTCCATTTTTGACGACCGAGGCCGCTGTTTCATCACAGCTTGTTTCGATTCCTAATACATAGATATCTTTTTTTTCACTCATGTAATGTCACCCACATTAATAACGCATCTTCCCCGTTATCTGTATAGTATTGTTTTCTGATTCCGCCAGCCTGAAGGCCGAATTTTTTATATAAGGATTGGGCGGGATGATTTGAGACCCTTACTTCGAGAGAAAGCCTTCTTGCCTTTTTTTCTCTGCACAATTCAACAGCAGAGCGAAAAAGCTCTTCTCCTAAAGATTGACCGCGGTATTCAGGCTTAATGGCTATGTTTGTAATTTGCGCGTCATCTATAATGATCCAAATGCCGCAATACCCCGCCAAGCACCCGTCCTTTTCAATCACAAGATAATGGGCATACGGATTTTCCAAAAGTTCATGGTAAAACGAATCCTTCGTCCAAGGAGAAGTAAAGGAAGCTGTTTCAATCTCATATATTTGATCAATATCTTCCGGCCGCATACTTCTGATTGCCGCTTTTGTTTTCATCCCTATCACCCTATTTTTGAGATTCAATCCATTTCGCCTCAGCCTCGGCCAGACGCAAATAATCCGGAACAAGTCGGTGGACATCCTCTTCTTCTTTTTCCATGCCTAAAAACGCGAGTTCTGAAGGCCGCGGATTATGCTGCGCAGCCGTTCCCATCACTGCCTGAGATTTTAATCCCTCGATAATGGTTTCTTCGTGAATGCCTGTATCATGTCCTAAAAATAAAACAGGAGACCTTTTTTCCCGCAGCATACCGAGCCAGTCAGTCAGCAAGACGTTTTGATCAGGCAAAACGGATTGTAAACAGCCGTCCTGATATTCATAGAGCCCTGTATAAACTTGTCCGCGCCGTGCATCAAATAACGGGCAGATCAAACCTTGAAAATGCCGGCCATTAGCCGCCAGCGCCTCCAGGCTTGATACAGCGGCAATCGGAAGTTTCAGTGACCAGGCCAGAGTTTTAGCAAGCGTTACACCGATTCTGACACCTGTATAGGAGCCAGGCCCCTTCGCCACTACAATTTTAGAAAGGTCTTGCGGTTTTAAGCCGCAATCAGCCAGCAATGAATCGACAGCCGGCAGCGCCCGCACTGAATGATTCTTTTTTAAATATGTAATATACTCCGCCATTACCGTTTTCTCATGAACAAGCGCGGCACCCAGCGTGTAATTAGACGTATCAATTGCCAGTATTGTCATGTTTATTTATCTCCTCACAAAACGTTTCATACCGTTTTCCACAAGCCGTAAAGGTAATGTCTCTTTCCTCATCTCCGGCTCTTTTTATTACAATTTGCATCCGTTCTGCCGGCAGCTGCTCCTGAATTAAATGAGCCCATTCAATTAAACAGACCCCTTGCCCTTCAAAATATTCTTCAAGCCCCAAATCCTCGTTTTCATCCTCCATACGATAGACATCCATATGGTATAAAGGAAGCGAGCCGTCATGATATTCTTTAATGATTGTAAAAGTAGGGCTGTTTACAACTCTCGTGATCCCTAATCCTTCGGCAAATCCCTTTGTGAAAGTTGTTTTCCCCGCTCCCAAATCACCTTCAAGTGTCAGAACGTCCCCCGGCTTTGCAAAGGAAGCAGCCAGCTTCGCAACGGCTTTCGTTTCTTCGGGATTCTTAGTTCTCCATTGTAATGTCTTCAAAGTGAGTCACCCGTCTTATTTAAAATGATTGTATCCTTTTTTCTCAAGGACGATTCGTTTTTGATCTTCGGTCTTCATTAAGACATTTGCTTCTTTCCGCTCATAAACCGTTCCAACCTGCTTGATGGGAACACCTGATGCTTTACAGCGGTCAAGCAGCCATGTCCACTCCTTCTGAGAAACCGTCCCAGCCAATTCAAAATCCTCTCCGCCGAATAATGCCCATTCCTTCCATTTAGAATGTGCCTTACGTAACTCAGGATGAACCGGAAGAAGATTTTCTTCAATTTCTATAGTAACTGAACTTGCCTCAGCGATTTCATTCAGTTCACTGGCTAAACCGTCACTGATGTCGTTCAATGCCGCACGCTGAAGCTGAGAGCAGAAACGGCCGACCTGAACCCTTGGAACAGGACGTTTATGTTTTTGTATAAAATAATCTCTCTCACTGCACGCAGAAGGCTCCGTTTCACGCAATAGAAGGGCAAGGCCTGCAGCAGATGAACCTATATCTCCGGTGACAAAAACAACATCACCCGGTCTTGCTGAGCTTCGCAGACAAGCCAGACCCTTTTCAACCTCTCCAATAACGGTAACGGTAATGACCGCTTTATCAGAGGCAGAAACCGTATCTCCCCCGATCAAATCCATCCGATATAGTTTCGCCAGTTCTGTCATCCCTTCATACATGGCCTGAACTTCTGGTGCCTGCCAGCAAGCAGGAACCGCAAGAGATACCAAATAAAACTTAGGAATGCCGCCCATTGCCGCAATATCACTGATGTTAACAGCAAGTGCCTTGTAACCGATATCTCCAGGAGAGGAATACTCTAATTTAAAATGAACATCCTCCACCATTGTATCAAGGCAAACAATTTGCTGAAAATGTGGTGAAGCAGTATAAACCGCACCATCATCACCGATCCCTACATCGACGGAAGTGTGATGAAGCGTATGAGGTGTAATGCTGTGAATCAAATCAAATTCATCCATGTTTCCCCCGTCTACCTTTCTGCCGCTCTTGTGAGATATAGCTGTTTCTAGTGTATCGGATTATGTTTCAATATCCAAGACTTAAACGATATAAAGAAAGCTTGGTTTCATACCAAGCCATTAGCATTTAAAAGAAAACACAAAAAAAAACGAAAACATGATCGTTTCGTTTACAATGAAAATGGCGGTCCGGACGGGACTCGAACCCGCGACCTCCTGCGTGACAGGCAGGC
>NZ_JAHXDO010000011.1:0-145351 GCF_019891195.1 Bacillus sp. YC2
AAAACAAAAACATTTTGAGCACCAAGGGGAAGGATTAAACCAAAAGCTAATACAACTCCATTTAGTAATGCTGCTAGCAAAATACTTACGCTCCTATTCTCTCATTTATTTACTTTCTGTTTATTAAATAGTGACCACATATATCTTCAATTACGCTATAAAATCCTGGTAAAAAAGATTTGAAAAAGCCTGTGCAATGGTGTGCTTCTTTATATTCTGGATCTTCCATTAATATTACATGTGCTTTTTTTAAGTTATAGTGAGGAATTGCTGGAAACAAATGATGAACCAAATGGTAATTATCATGATGTGGGTGTAAAAAGAAAATTTGCACAGGGTTTCCAAATGTATTTCTGCTTGAATATAGTTCGTTTTCATTTTTTAATCCTGAATGTTCAGCCATCTCTGCCCAATATCTTATTATTTGAAACGTAGTAAGTAGTGGGACAAACCAAAAAAGAATTAATTCCTTCCAAAAGCCAAAAACAATACTGCATATAACCATTGATAACCAAAAAGCAATCTTTATAATTCTTTCAGAATAAGGCTCTTCTTTTGAAAAAATATTGACTCTAATTGTTCCATAAATATATTTAGGAACATGAGTTAGTGTAAGTGGTTTTAAAATATGTTTTAAGATAAATTTTTTAACACTACTTTGAGGTTTGTCGAGCCCAATTAAAGCATATCTTTTAGTATCTGGATCTTTATTGATATCCCATAAATGCCGATGATGTTGATAATGGGAATTACAGTAGGCTGTATAAGAAGTGAAAACTGGAAAAGCTGCAAAAAAGCATGCCATCCATTTATTTAAAAAACGATTTTTGAACAATAAAGCATGACTAGCTTCATGCATTAAATTATCAAAAGCTCTCATTCTACTACCAATAATGATGATACTCAAAAAATACATCCACCAAAAAGGGAATAGCTTTGTTAAGAAAATACTTGCTATAATTATAAACCAATCATATCCAAGAGAAAAAAAGTTGTACCAATTATTTCTTTTGTGCAGTTCCCTGAGCTTTGACTTTAACTCTGGAGAAAATTTGGCTTTTTTTTTGATCTTATGATTATGCGTATAAGAAGTCATATTCATTCCTCCCTTTGATGTTCTTTCATGGTTAATACTAGGGGTTTTCTCCTTTCTTCTGTGTGATTAATTGATATTTGTAAGGGTGTCTAATAGATAGTATATATAGTTAAAACAAATTGTCAATATATTGTTAATAATGGATTTATTTTAATTTTTTTGTCTATTATTGATATTTTGTGCACGATCCCTCATTTTGTAAAATTTTCGATAATTAAAAACTGTGTACACCGATCACTTTTTGACCACCAAAAATATTAAAAAAATTTAAGACATAAGTGAATTCATGTATTCTCCATAACCATCCACTGATGTATTTTCAAGCTTCTCCAATATATGAGAGTATACGCCCGATGTGATGGTTATATTCCAAGTCTTCTTGAACAAACTTCATACTTGCACCTGATTCTAGAAGAAGGACAGCACGAGTATGACTTTAACCATGAATTGGCATTTTGTCCAATCCAGCTTTCTTTAGAATATGATTAAGTCATTGAAGAGGGTGGATTTTGGTGAAGGTTTTCCATCCTGTCTGCAGAAAACAAGATCTAATTCATGTTCGTAAATCTCATTAAAAACTATTCTATTATCATTTAAATAGTTCATGTGTGTTGTTAACTCTTTTGCTAGTGAACTACTGATTTTAATTCTTCTTTCGGATTCATATGTTTTTGTTTCCCCGAATATTTCTTCTCCCTTACGCATTCCTGTTTCAAGTTTTAAAGAAGATATAGTACAAATAATTATCTTGTCTGGCAACTTTAAGGAAGAGGGAAATATCATCAGACTTAATGTATTGTAACTTTTCTTTTTTCTTAGATTTAACCCTCGGAATTGTTACCCCTTCACATGGATTTTCTTCAATTTTTTTAAGAGGCTTTACTGCTGTGGCCAAAGCGTTGAACATTGTCCCGTGAATGATTTTAATTGTTCTTTTGCTATATCCTTCGTCCGCTAAATAATTAATGAATTTTTGATAACGTAAGGGTTTAATATCTTTTAGCTTAATCTCCTTTTAAAATAGGGGAGAATTTTTGTTGAATATAAGTGTTTTTTCTAACATTTCCTTGTTTATATTGAGCGAGCCAATCTTTAAGATAATGCTTTAAAAGGGTTTCACCTCCGTTAATTTCTAAATCACTTCTCAATCTTTGCTCTTAGTTTTTGGGGGACAATCAAAAAATTCAGACAAGGGAGTCACAGCTTGTTTTGGAATAAATTTATCTTCTTTATAAAATTCATATTTTAACGAAACATTTAAGACCAACTTGCTTGTTGATCGAACTTAAATGTATCATAGGGGTTTAACAGCCACTATAGACCACAGAGTCCCTCACATGCTCTGTGGTTTTTTGTTTCTTTAACTTGGAAGGGAGACAGTATTGTGTGGAAATCTTTAAGACACCTACTCAAGAAACAGATAAATCAAAGTCCAATCGCCGAAGGTTATATACAGATTACGGAAAAGGATATAAACCTAGAATTAAAACAAAGGATATTTAAGTTGGAGAGCCTAGGGGAAGCAGTGTCCAAAAAGGTGCAAAAAAAGTATAAAGATGTTTTTGAAGCTGAGGGTAAACAAAAGCTTAGCATTAAAATTTGTAGAGACATAGATGGAGATGTGTTAAATGATTTATCAGCTGAGAGATGCTTGGAAAAAGAATACCGTTCCCAAATAACAATTAATTATTATCAACCTAAAAAAGAAGCCTATGATGAAGATCTAGACTGTTTCACAATAGATTTGTGGTATTACTACGGTGGATTTCAAGGTACCGGCTGTGGAACCTTATTTGACTTGAATAATAATGATTTAGAAAAAGAAATTGAAGAGGTGTTAATATTTGTACTCAATGATAAACAATCCGAGAATTAAAAAGAAGCCTCAGAGGGCTTCAAAATGATTATTTCTTTTCACATGCAAAGTTGTCATGATCTCGATCCATTCTAGATGCATAAGCAGGGTGGGTGCTTGGCACACCATGCGGGTATTTCTTTCTCAACTCTGTACAGTTAGCAAAGTATTCTGTTCCTCCAGTAGAAGGGGAGGCTTGTGTTATGTTAGAAGAGCTGCTTGATGCTGAACTACTTGAATGTGAACTGCTTGAGTTTGATTTATGTGTCTCTGATTGGTGTGTTGTAACTGACTTTTGAGCTGGCTCAGATACACTTACTGATTTTTTCGGTTTAGTTACGCAACCATTAAATCCTTTATCAGTCGCATAGCCATTCTTATTCCAAATCTTCAAGTCCTTATCTTTAGCAGCTTGCTCATCTTTCTTATACGTGTCTACATACTTCGTGTTTGGCTTATACACATAAGCTACACGTGCCAATCCTTCTTTCAGCAATGTTTCTTGTACTGATTTACCATCAACATAAACGTAAGCCAACATTCTTCCGTACTTATCTGTACGATCACCTTTATCAAACTCCAGTTGCAGCTTGCCATTGTTAACTAGCTGTTTGTTTCTTGCTGAAGCATCCTCACCATATGGTTGTACGCAAAAGTTTGGCTTTTTAGTTTCAGGAGTATCTACAAGCAAATAACGAACAGCTTTGACTGCGCCTTTATAGTTAACTTTAATCGTGTCCCCATCAACCGTTCTGTTTAGTGTTACATCGACCAGCTTTTTCTTATTGTCAGATGCCTTTTTATCTGACGCATTCTTCTTTGAAGCATTTTCGGCTTTTTCATTCTTGTCATTAACACTTTTGTCGTTTGATTGGTTGTCTTTCTTTATCTCTTTTGCATCCTTTTCTTCTTGCTGCGTTGTTTTAGCCTTATCTGAATCTGTTTTATCTGTAGAAGTAGAATCAGACCCACACGCAGCTAAAGAAAAGCTTAGAGATAATGCGCCAATACCTAATAACCATTTCTTCAATGTAATTCCCCCAAATTTGTTTGTTCTGTCTCTATATCGGACAAACCTTCCTAATTATAAAATAAAACCAAAGATTGTAAATCAGGCTTTGCTTAACATGTTAATATCAAGGAGAATCCTAATATGTTAAAATTTAACTTAACACATAGTTGAAAGGGGAATGTAATTTTGTTTGGGATTAAAGTTGAAAAATCTGATGGAACATTAATTATCAATTGGCAGCTATCTAAAATTGAAATTCCAATCAAAGAAATCAATGATGTATTTCTGGATCCAAACTATGGAGGACAGGAGAAAAGTGCAGTAAGGATAGGGTTTCCTTATGGCTCTACGGATAGGATAGTAATTAAAACAGCAAAAAACACTTATATTTTGTTTACTTCTAATGCTGCTTCAATTATGAATAATATTGTTACTGATTAACAAATTCGTTTCCTCAGTAATTATTTGAGAAATATGGGGGCGGTTTTATTGACTAACTTTGTCCATCAGACCATCAATGGTTTGAAAAGTCTTTTAGATGAAAAAGGGGCCATTAAATTGTTTTGTTCTGAGGGGTATATCGTGAAATGTCTTGTGACTTTTTCACCGAACAAAGCATCTCTTAATGAAATCCAAAACTTTCAGTCGAATCATAAATTTACACTTCCTGAGGATTATGTGAAGTTTATTTCTCAGCATAATGGTGCGAAAATTTTTGAAATTCTTGCAGAGGGTGAGAATATTGGTGGAGGACTACATTTATTTAGCCTTGAAGAAAGAGAAGAAGAACTAAAATATGAGGATTTGTTTGAGGGTATCAATGGAATACCCATTGGCTATCTGTTGGAAGAATGTCATTTAATGATCGACAAGGATAGAGTGAATCAAGGTGATCCTAACTATCTATTTATATTTGAAAGTGGTTCAGAATATAATCCATTAAATTTAAACTTTGAGATATTTTTAGACCGATATATTATGTCGAACGGGGATGCTTTTTAGGACTGGCAATACTATACAGCGGAGAATTATTACAGAACGAGATAATACCGCGCATGTACCACTCGGAACAGACTGTCTTTTTCTGTTAATCAGTTAATAAGGCTATGATGAAATTTAGATGAGAATAGGGGGAAAGGAGACAGATATGAAAATATTCGAAGCATCCTCGTTAATTTCAGCAGCGAAAAAGCGAGCAAAAGAATACGATCAGGTTAGGGAACAATTTATCAATCTCAGAAAAGCCTTCCAAGGCATGGCTGATTTAGATGACAGCGAGTTTTCAGGTAAAGGTGCCGACAACATCAAAGCCTTTTTCCAAGACCATGCAGGTGTTGCTGACAGTTGGCTTGATCTAATTGAAGATTGCTTTTCTTAACAGTATCTCAGGAAAAGTAGCTGATGCCGGATTAACCAATTCGTTTGTGGAAGAGTCATTTTTAGAACATGAGTTGATTCATGCGAAGAATAAATCAAAAGCAATCATGCAAGAGCAGCGGAATGAAATCAAGGACATCATTAATGAAATTAGCGATATCGTTCATCTTGATGTTTTCTCGACAGAAGATGTCGATCAAAAGTTAGAGTCAGCCGACAAAAAGAGGAACGAAACGATACATAAGCTCGGAAAGCTTGACCATGATCTAATCAGAGAATACGCAGAAACTGAGGCAAATGAACATTTCATTCAAGCAGATTTTCAACAGCTTCAAAACGCCACAGGTAAAGGAAAAAACGCAACACCACTTCACTACAATGCCAAGGCTTACCGGGAAAGCGACATACATAAGAAAAAAGGCGAGATTGATAGACACTCGGATGCTTATTTAACAATTAAGAAGGAAGAAGCGAAAGAGCGGGAAATCAAGGATCTGAAGAAAAAGCTCGCTGACGGAGTGACTGATCCTGATGAATACTTGGAGATTGCGAAAAAGATCGGCTATGAAAACCTTGAACCTGATCAGAAACAGTATGTCATTCAACTTGAACAAGCAAAGCAGCTTGAAGAAGCAGGGGAAACTACTTGGGATATTATAAAAGGAGCAGGCGTTGGTCTTTATGATGTCGGGAAAGACACGGTAACCGGTTTATGGCAACTGATCACCAAGCCTGATGAAGTTGTTGAAGGCATTGTAGGTGCAGTTGCTCACCCAGTCAATACGTATAATGCCATTTCAACAGCTATTGAGGAATCGTATCAAAAAGATATGGTAAATGGAGATGCTTACTCTAGATCAAGATGGGTGACATATGCGATAGGTACAGTTGTCACCTCAGTAGTAGGGACAAAGGGAGCTGGTACTCTTACAAAAGCTGACGTAGCAGGAAAAGTCACCTCTAAAGTCAGTAAAGCAAGCCAAAAGCTGAAAGATGTCTCAGTTGCTGATTTGTTGCCCTATAATCCACGTTACGATGTTGTTCCGGCTGGAGGAGTTCCTTATAATGTAGTTAACAGTGTGAATTTAAAGGATCGTCTTCTTAGATTAATTGAATCAGCAAATCCTAGAACGGTATTACCGAGGAATAAAGGTCGATGGAAAGGCACACCTGGTGACGGAAAGTGGTATTCCGACATACCTGAAGTAAAAGCAGCAACTAAGGGAGAACCGATTACTTTTAAAGATGGCCGTCCTGATTTTACTCCATGGACTGTTGCAAACATTAAGTTTAAGCCTGGTGAATTAAATGGAACTAAAAAAGATTTTAGGCTTGTGTATAAAAAAATTAAAGAGATCAAGGGTTTTAAGTCTCAAGCACAGGCGAAAAAATGGCTGTCACAGCAGGGACTTACCCCACACCATTTGGATAGCATCACAATACAACTAGTGCCTAGTGTGATTAATAACAAAATACCTCATATTGGAGGAGCTTCTGATTTAAGGGGAGGGTATTAACATGAGTTTCAATAAAATCAAACAAAAGTTAAAAGAGTTCACAATAGATGGTGAAACAAATCCCAGCATTAATACAAACGAACGACTCAAAGAAATTGAAAAAAATATAAGCAATCAGTTACCTACTGACTATAAGGACTTTTTGAAAGAATATGGAGGTTGTTATTTAGAAAGTAAAAAAACAACAGATGAAGTTGAGTATGACGTTTGCTACACACCTATAGAGAAAGATCCTTGGATGGGTAAGAACGATGACACTCAATTGTTAGAAAGCTTTTATGGTTTAGCAAACGACCACCACAGTCTTCAAGAAGCGATCAATACTTATTCTGATCGCTTTCCTAGAAATATTATTCCTATAGCAAGCTCAGCAGGTGGTAATGAAATATGTATGGACATCGACAATGAAAAGATTTTGTTTTGGGATCACGAATTAAGTCACCCCGACAAAGACTTTTTTCTAATTTCCAACTCGTTTGAAGATTTTATCCTAAGTTTAGTAGACGAACCAATTGAAACTGATGATAATGATGGAAGTGATGTGGAAATTGAAATTTTAGACAATGATTTTGGAAAATTGCTCTTTGGTAAGGACAATTAGTTTTTATTTTTTAAACGCTCCTTTAAGCAAAAGTATTGCAAAGGCAAGCTCTCTTTCGGAGAGCTTTTTTATTAGAGTAATTAAGAATCTACCCGATATAAAAGGAGTAATTTTATGTTGGTAAATTTATTAGAAGAAATTCGAAAAAGGGAAGAGAGGTATGGTGATGAAACAAATTCTCCTGCCACAGAAAAAGAAATAAGAAATTTTGAAGAAGCTGTTTTAGGTAAGTTTCCTTTAAATGAGTTACCCAAAGCATACAAGGAATTCCTTCAAAATGTAAACGGATTAGATTTCAATGGTTTAGTGATTTACGGAATCGACAACAATTTATTGGAAACAGAAAAGGATGAAGAGGTATATGGATTTCTTGAGACAAATGAAACTTGGCATGAAAATGAATACCAGAAAAAGTACATATTTTTCGGTGATTCTAATACAGCATGGTATTGCATGGATTTAATTGAGAATGAGTACTTAGAGCTTGATAAGCTTTCAGGAACGTTAATGAATAAATATGATGATTTTGATGTCATGCTGGCTGATGCCTTAAAAGTTAGTGTAGACAACTAATCGGCGCTTGTAAATTGCGCCGGTAAAGATTTTCTTTAAATGCCACTTGGTTTGGAGATTACGAAAAATTGTCTAGAGAAATAATTAAACTTTTGCGGTGAGGCTGGTTTGATGGAGACTGAACTAAACAATCTATACAAAGAGATTGCAGAAACAGTAAATGAAATGATCCCCGAGCAATGGGAAAAATTTTGGTTTTATGCGCAAGTTTCGAAAACAGGAGGGGGAACTTATTTTTATTACAATACTCCTGACGAACCACAAAATTACAAGTATAGCTTAGAAGTGCCTTTTATTTTTACAATTGATGAAGATGACTTTACTGAGAAAAAGAGAAAGTTGTTTGATCTGAGCGAGAAGCTGCGAGAAGTATTCAAGGAGAATGATCAAGAATTACGGTATTCGTTTACGTTAAG
The DNA here is from genome assembly GCF_019891195.1 of Bacillus sp. YC2. Taxonomy (NCBI): domain Bacteria; kingdom Bacillati; phylum Bacillota; class Bacilli; order Caryophanales; family Bacillaceae; genus Bacillus; species Bacillus sp. YC2. The sequence goes on from NZ_JAHXDO010000011.1 coordinate 8,448, forward strand.
CCTTGAAAGAACAGGCAAATTAAATATTAGATTTGATTACACTGATTGGTTCAGCACTGATTACAGCTTTAGTGATCAACATATTATTTGGAAACATAAATATCTAGGTGAGGAACCGTCTGATGCTTCTCTAAAAGGGATAATTGAGAAATATAAAGCTGATTATCCTGAAAATCCGATCTAAGTGAGGGAATATAGTGAGCTTCCATGATATCATTGAAAAAATGAACAATTTTGATTTGAAGTATGACGTTTCAAACAATGAACAAGAAAGCAAAAGAAAAATCAAAGCATTTGAAAACGAATTAAACATAAACCTTGATGAGTTGTACAAAGAATTTGTAATAAGATATGGTGGAAGCACGATACAAGCAGATAATGTTTTATTTCCAAGCTTAGAAGAAAATCCATTGGCTAGTAATAATCATTTAAGATTAGGGCTATTTTATGGGTTTGGGGTAGATGATAATGACTTTGATGTTAAATCAATGACAGTTACTTATGAAGAACAAATGCCGGACTGGATTATTCCGATTGCTGATGGTGATGGAGGAGACCAAGTTTGTCTGGGTGTGAAAGGAGAAGCAACAGGGAAAGTTTATTTTTGGGATCATGAATTGACAAATGGAGTAAAAGACACATTTTTGGTCGCAAATTCTTTCTCTGGCTTCATTCAAAGCCTGTTTATTGAAGAGGCGTCAGATGAAGAAGATGATGGGATTCTTTACATTGAATTAGATGATGATTTTAGTATTGCAAAGTTAAGCTCTCAGAAAGAGAGCTTTTTTATTAGCGATAGTTAAGAAACTAATTTTAAAAAGGGAGAGAGGTTATGGATTCGTACCAAATAAAGAAATTAAAACCCGAAGACTACAATAAGTGTAGTACTATTTGGGACATGGAAAAGAAAAAGAAAATGGCTAAGATGTTTTATGACGAATTAGTAAGCGGAAACAGAATTACTTTTATTTATTCAGTGAATGACGAGTTTATAGGAGAAGGATCGTTAGTTTTTCAAAACAATGACCCAGATTATACTATTCCAGATAAACGCATTTATCTGTCTCGTATGATTGTTAAAGAAGGATATCGAAATCGTGGGATAGGTGGTATTATTGTTGATTATTTGATTGATTATACAAAACACCTTGGATATGAGGAAATAGCACTCGGTGTAGATACAGATAACTTAAACGCAAGACATTTATATGAAAAGAAGGGCTTTACAACCGTATTATTTCTTGGTGAAGATGAATACGGTGAATATGTAAAACTCCTAAAAAAATTAAAATAGAATTCCCGAGAATTATGGTGAATGTATGAGAGGTTGCTTTCACAAACGGTGATAGACGGTAAATTTATGCTAATTAGGTCGTTATTTAAGATGCGCATTAGCATTTATCCTCTAAAAACCAACCCGTAATGAAATAAGGTGGCAAGGAATCATTTTTCCATGTATTGTATTTTGTGGTATTCTTGAAATAAAAAGGGGGAGACAATGAAAAAGAAATTAATTGGAGTCTTGGTCATTGTTTGTTTTTCTGTGTTCATGTATGGCGCAGTTACACATTCTTTTGAAAATCAAAAATCCATTGAGGAAGTTTTGGAAAGTGCATGGGATGAATTTGGCCTGTTTAGCTTCGGTATTGGAGAAACAGACCCAGTCATATCAATTGGTATGGATAAAACAAAAAGCGAAGAAGAATTACGGCGCTATTTAAACGACAACTTATCTGAGGAAGTTAAAGAAGAATATAAAGTTGAGATCATTAAAAAGGATATTAATGTTTTAGAAAGACAGCATGAAAAGTATTTGGAAAGTAATAAAGCACATTGATACATTAAAGCTGCTTATCGGCTCCAAATAAAAAAATAATGATTTTATCCAAAATAAAAGTTTTGCAAATCATTTCAATGGTTTCATTTAATGTGTTATAATCAAACTGTAAAATACAGACTGGTTACAGTGTATTTGTTAATAAGAAATGCATAAAATAAAAAGACCAGGGTGCTACCAACACCCCGGCTCTGTACAAAAAGCTGCCCATCAAAGGGCTTGCTCGATGTGGTTTCTTGATAGACCTAACCCGTCAGGTTTCCAGGCTCAAGGGAGGTCTATTTTTTATTTATATACGTCAACAGGGCGATTATAAACGACCCGAAAGCCCCTTATTCTAAACAGGAAGGGGCTTTTGCTTTGGAACCTATTCTTTATGTTTAATCTAAAACCATAAAGTCTTGCACTTTTGTTTCTTCTTCAGGTAAATCAAATTCATTAAGTTTCTTTTTAGTATGGATATCAAAAATCCCCATATAGCCCCCAATACCTTTTTTGTTTTCCTCTTGAGAAATCACATAAAGTTTTTGATCTTTAAACTTTGCATTCATATATGGAAATTTTAAATCAAATTTTTCAAAAGAAAAATCTTTACCGTACTCAAGTAAGCAGGCGTTTCCGGATTTATTAATATATGTAACGTAAAATTTGTCGCTTTTTTTGTTGTAATATACTGTGTCCGCTTGTTCGAGATCATCAGGATATTTTATGAATTTTGATTTCCATGATCCTTTTTCGATTACAGTTAGTTCATGTTCTGAGCTAGCTACAACATATTTTTCAGAGTGATCAAATAAATCTCCATAGGAAGCTAATCCATGCGTTTTAATAATCTCTTCTGTTTTTCTATCAATGACGTACATAGACATTCCTTGAATGACATAAATATACTTATTATCGCTTTCTCCCATGGTTACGAGGGAAGGCAAAGTTAAGCTATATTTTTTATTAAACTTTTTATCATTTACTTTCAGCTCATTTCCATTAGTGTCGACATTATAGGCTTTTACGGAAACATTCTCTCCTTGATACCAAAAAGCAAATGGATTGGACAATTTATGTTCCTTAATTGTGTTGTTATTTAATGTGTAATAATATGGTTCATGTTCAGCTAACAAGACGATATCGTCTGAAGAAGGGGATTTTTTCTGGATATATGGTATATCCGGTACCTTAAAGTAGCGTTTATTGAATTTTTCTCCTTGTGACGTTGATATGAGTACGCTTTTCTTGATGAGTGGATTTGAATAGATAAAAAAGATTTTATCCTCGGTTGGATTAATTTTAGAAGTACTTACAGAGTGTTCACCTTTATTAATAAAGAATGTATTGATCAACAATATTACTACTACACCAATTAGAACTCCTGAAATCCCATATAAAACATAAGACTTTTTCATATAACGCTCCTTATCTTTTATATAAAATAAAAAGACACTTGCAGAATAAATCTGCAAGTAAAATTATTAGTAGCTAACAGTTTTTGATGAACGATCAATATCTGCAGGTGTGACAAGTGCGCCCCCATTACTATCTAGGTCTGTTCCTTTTGTGTTTTTGTATGATTGCCACACAAGTTTAGAGCAATAATATTTATTTGTACTTTTTTTGGTTGTAGCAACTGAATAAGGCTTACCTGTTTTACCACTAGCATATCTCTGAGCCTTTACCTTATCATAGATATCAGCGCCCTTAACATACTGTTTCTTTTTGCTTTTGAATCGCTTACTCCAATTGTTCTGGTAATTCCTCACACCTTTTCCAGCCCATGCTTCCATAATCCTTGAATTATCGCTTTGCACAATAGCATCGTGACCGTGCCTCCAGCTGGAAGTGCTATTATCATATGTTGTAAGTATATCTCCAACTTTACCCATTTTCCCAGAGGCATATGTCTTATTTCTTTCGCCTACAATTCGTTTGTATTCATCAGGGTTTTCTTTTTTCAAAAGTTCAAGTTCCTCTTCGATATTTGGATCAACTTCTGGACTATTCTTCGCTTTTTCTGTATCGATATCTGCTTGTGCAAGTTCTTGTTGAATTTCAGGCGAGGAGAGATCGAGGGTGTCTTCGCTTTCATCAGAAGCAGCATTAATAGAGTAAGTGGTACCGATTGTTAACAAAGTAGTCATTAGGAAAATAGTAATCTTCATTTTCATTTTTTAAATCATGTCCTTTCAAAAAATATGGTTATGTACCCAATGTGTTACATAAAACCTCCTCTCTATTACCTAGATTAGGCACAGTTAATTTATATCATATATTACATATATTAACAATAATTAAATAAATTGTTAAGGTTGATTTAAGGTTTTAAGTTTTTTACCAACAATCACATCGAACGATTGTTTTTATTTATATTGAATAAAGAACGTTTGTTCTGTTAATATTAGATCGATAAAGGAGTGATTGAAATGCTTAGGGATCGGGGAACGATCAAATGGACTTCCATGATGCTCCCAGAACATGTAAAGCAGCTTAAACAGGACTTGTTGGATGTTTCAAAAACAGGGAAGCCGTCTTTAGATGAACAGCAAATTGAGGAGCTCGACATCCTTGTTTCTGAAGCAATGGCGCTGAACAAGGAATTAAATTTAAGCTCTTTAAAGAGGAAGGCGTTGAAGATTTAATTGGTAAAGTTCATTATCTCAATTACGAAGAGCACAAGCTACATGTAAAGGATCAAGAAGACCAGACCGTATATATCACCATGAATGACATCATAGGAATTGTTTATAATGATTGATTACTCACAGTTTCCACGTAAAATATACTTTGTGTTGATATGAAATCCTTTTATGCTTCGGTTTCAGCAGTCACTATGGGGTTGAATCCAATGACTTGTTATCTGGCTGTAGTCGGAAACACGGATAGACAGGGAAGTGTAGTTTTAGCTGCATCTCCTGCGCTTAAAAAAGATTTTGGAATTAAAACTGGATCTAGATTATTCGAGATCCCAGATGATCCAAGAATACATGTAGTAAATCCACAAATGAAACTTTTCATCAGAGTTTCAACTGAAATCACTAAATTGTTTTACAGGTTCGTTCCTGAAACATGTGTACACACGTACTCAATTGATGAATCTTTTTTAGACGCAGGAAAACAAAATCCAGAAGAAATGGCAAAAGCAATTCAAGATTGCATGAAGAGAGAATTTGGCTTAGTTTGCACTGTTGGCATTGGAGACAACATGCTGCTAAGTAAATTGGCTCTTGATCTAGAGAGCAAGAAAACGAAAAATGGCATTGCACGTTGGAGATATGAAGATGTGCCAAATAAACTTTGGAAGGTTCATCCGTTATCTGAAATGTGGGGAATAGGAGGGAGGATGGAAAGAAATCTGAACCGGATGGGGATTTCAACTGTTGGCCAATTAGCCAAATATCCATTAGAGCTGCTTGAAAAACGTTTCGGCATAATGGGGAATCAGCTTTATTATCATGCACATGGAGTTGACCTAAGGCGGTTCTTTTGGAGATATGTGAAGAGGTTGCACGAAGAGCGCGGACACATAATAAAGTAGGGCGTACCATCAGCTTAGGAATCGGTTACAGTAAAGATGAGTTCGGCGGTGGCTTTCACAGAGCTAAAACGATTGATTTACCTACAAATATCACGATGGATATTTATCGATATTGCCTGATGCTGTTTGATAAATTCTATACAGGCAAAACAGTAAGAAGTATTTCAGTTACTTTATCCAATATCGAAAATGATGTGAATCAACAATTAAGCCTGTTTGAAAAAGACAGTGAAAAGAGAAGAAAACTTGGATTTGTAATGGATGGGATAAGAAATAAATACGGATCAAAAGCGATCTTGCGAGCGGTTTCTTATACACCCGGAGGCACAGCTTTGTATAGAGCAGGTTTGACAGGTGGGCACAAATCATAAAAAATACCCCCTATATGGGGGTGAAAAAACATTTATGCGGTTTGCCCTCTACGTTTCACTGAGAAGTCATGGTGATCAAGAGCGATTTGGATACTGGCTGTGTGGCCTCTTCGAGCTTCTTTTAAAACTTTGTGGTCGTTAAGAAGATAATGTCCGACAAGCCCAAGTAAGATAACTAAAAAAATAAAAGAAGATGCAAGTTTAAATTTCATAAAGACAATCCCCTCTCTGAATTTGTTTTCGGGCATAAAGCACTTTCTCATAAAAGGCAGTAGCAACTTTATGGTCTTCATTTACATTATAATACATTGCTGCATCAGTCGCTAGGTCTTCCACGTCTGAAAGCATAGCTTTTGACTCCAAGTAACTAAGAATTTTAAAGAGTTGGTCTTTGTCATTCTCAACGAATAAAATCATAAGAAAATCAAACATTTTTCCTAATACTTCATCATTTAATTCCTTCGACAGCATTATACCTTGTTCACAAACCTGCTTTCCTTCAACAGTGTTGGATAATTTAAAGTGTGTTTTTGCCAACATCAGAAGTATGTCTAGTAGTCGGTTAGAATATTGAAGAGCCTTACTTTGATAAATTGAGGCGCCTTCTTTGAAATACTCCAAAGCCTTCTCCATATTTCCTGTTGCAAAAGAGCATAAACCGAGATTATACAAAGAAGATCCTATTAACCGAGGCAAATTAATTTCTTGTGCTTGTTTTAAAGCATTCATAAAATGTGGTACTGCTTTTTCTGGATATTCCATGTCTAAATAATTCAGACCGATGACAAATGAACATTGAATGACTTTTACTGAATACGTCTCGTGGGCTTTATAGGTTTCTATTGCTTGAACTATGTGGTGCATAGACATGTGAGTCTGTTTCATATGGTAATATACTTCAGCGACTTTGTAATGAAATTCTGCACGTTCTATTTCATCTGGAACAATAGATATCATCTTTTCTGCTCGGTTGTAAAAACTTATTGCTTTAAGATATTCGTACTGTTCAAATTCATACATTCCATGAAAAAAGTTAAAATAATATTCAAGAATTCCTTTTAGATCAGTTTGATTACTTTCGATCTTTTCTAATAAGTCTGAAATTTTAGGTCGTTCCTCATTCATTGATTTTGGCTCAAGGTAATCAAGCATTAATTGATGTCTAAAACACATGAGCGAATAGTATAACAATAAATCTTGATCTTCTTCCATGTACTCTATTTCTTGTTCCACTTCGGTTTTTAAAATTTCTGCATCTGCAACACTGAACAACCTTATGTATTTATACCATTCATTGATTTTTAAACCAACTTTTGAAGAAGAGATCACTTGCTGCAAAATAATCACCCTCCCGATATTTCATCTAATATGTAATATTTTATCATAACTTAAGATGTGAGGAAGATTATCTTTTCCTTAATTTTTCAATTCAGGAAGTGGATTGCGAAAAAAATACCCTCCTCGAAATTGATTGAGAAGGGTAAGGTTTGTTAACTTGTTGCTTTTAAAGAAGCTAGCCATTCATCTAATGTTCCTGTAAAACCTTGTTGCACAGCTAATTCATATGCAGATAAACCATCTTTCCCTGCAGCATCTGTAGCTCCGGTACTACCTTTATCGCCTTTTTCACCTTTTAACGAAGCCAACCATTCCTCTACAGTTCCTAAAAAACCATTATCCACTGCAATATCATAAGCAGACTTCCCAGTGACAATTGAGGAAGTTCCGAAACGGAAGGGGCTACTATTCTTTCACCAAGGGACAAAAACTAATTAAATTTGGTTATCTGAGAAATATGGGGGCGATTTTATTGAATGTTATGGCCACATTCTTCGCAAGTATATTTTCCTTTCATCTTTTCTTAAAATTGCTTATATTTCAATGTGCCTTCATATACTCTGAACTTTTTTCTGCAACTTATACAAATTACTTCATAATAAAAAATCACAAATCCCTCCTTTTCTTAAAATTAATATATATAACAAAGGACTTAAATAAGAATTTTTATTTGAACTTTTGCGAACTACTAAGCCCCATCAAAAAAGAAACTCTTAAGGGCTTTGTATCGTTAGTTTTTTTAACATTTCAATATATGCTTTTAATTCTGTATCTGTTAAACGTGAAATACGTTCGTAAAAAATCGATTCTTTTTCTTTTAGTGCTTTTATGGTTTTTTCACGGCCTAGTTCAGTTAAGGATAACAGTACGCCTCGACGGTCTTTAGGATCTTTTTCGCTCTTTACATATCCTTTATTTTTCAATTGCCTAATAAGTCTGCTGATAGAGCTGCGGTCCATAGCAGTTGAGTCAGCTAAATTTGTGGCATTAGCAGGACCATGAGAATATAGCCAGCGAACCACCACAAAGGCTGCTGCATGCATAGTTTCATCAAATGCAGATGCAGTTCTGACGTTAAGTGCATGTGCTTCGCTAATTAACGTATTGAGCTGTTTACCAAGAGCTAACTCTAGATTTTCTCTTAAGTCAAAATTATTAATATCCATTGTGTCTCCTTCTTAACGCGAAAATATTTGACATATATCAAACAAACAACTTAATATAATTGATATATGTCAACTATATTAAGTTGTTTATACTATGTCAAGTTAATAAAAGGAGAATAGATCATGTCTGAGTATCCATTAATTGTAATGACTGGGGCTACCAGTGGTATCGGTCAGATTGCCGCCATTGAAATGGGAAAACGCGGAGCACATTTAGTGTTGACTGCTCGTAACAAAGAACGAGCTAAAGAAACTGAAAAACTAATTAAAGAAGCTTCGCCGGAGACGGACGTTGACTTCTATTTTGGTGATTTATCGATAATGAAAGATGTACGCCGAATGGGTCTAGAGATAAAAAGGAATTATTCAAAAATTGATATACTCATCCACAATGCTGGACTCCATAGGTTCGAGCAGTGCATTACCTCTGAGGGGTTTTCTGAGATGATTGCGGTAAACTATCTAGCACCTTGGCTACTTACAAATACGTTAAAAGATTCTCTAATAAAAGCAGAGCATGCCAAAATTATTAATGTTGCTTCAGAAGCCTCCCGAAATCATGGAGATTTGAAGTTACCGTATGATTTGAAGGACATATCTCCATTTACAGTAAGGGGATCATCTAAAATTTATGGGAAAACAAAACTTCTAAATATTATGTTTACTGGTGAACTAGCACGGCAGTTTTCTGGTACCAAGGTCATTACCAATGCTATTAATCCTGGTTTTAATAATACTGGACTTGGCAGAGATCTTCGTCTATCAACTGTAATAGGGAATTTTTTAAAATTGATTAATGTCGGTAATCCAAAAAGAGGGGCTGATATCATTATTCGTTTAGCATTTGATCCTGAATACGAAAAAGTCACAGGAGGATACTTTAATGTTGGAACAGGAGCAAAGATTGATCCGATATATCCAGGAAATGATGTTTCTTTGCAGCAGCGTTTATGGAATAATACAAAAGAATTGTTGGTAGAGTATTTAACGTAATGCTTCTCCGATCTGCAAATATAAATGTAAAAAGACATTAAGTTGCACTTACAACAATAACTACTATATCTGTTCCATACTTCATTTTAAAACAAAATGAGTGCAATTTTTTATTCTATACAGGGGCTTAGGCAGGACAACATTTACGGACCTAAAACAAAAGCGAAACTGGAAAGCACAATTGAAATGAAAAAAGGGGCCATCTTTTTATGAGGGCCCTAAGCCTTTTTATCTCCATCTCCAATTTATTTCGTTATCTTCTTCGTATATACCGGGCAGGGAAATGTCTACTCTTTTTTGCTCGTCATCAACAATAAACCAATTATCATCGTCTAATAGATCATCGTCATACTTCTCAATTGCAGAGGGCTCATCTTCATCTACTACAGCTCTAAAAAAGTCCTTAAAGCTTTCCATCTTGTCATTAGGGATAATCTTTCCATAAGCCCAAGGCCCTTCTATTGCAGCCCCTTCAATTTTACCTAAACACTCATTTTGATAGTAAAGAAACATAAGCGTCACTCCTTAGGAGTCTTTTGGTATCTCACTTTTAACTATCTATTTGTCCATTTGAGGGCTTTATTTTCCAATTGTCTGTTTGTCTTGTATCGTTTTTTATAAGTCTCTCAATTTGTTTAGGGTTAAGGATGGCGACTCCTTTCAGTTCACCGGAGCGTATTGCTTTTCGAAGAGAGGATATGTCCAGTTCAATAGTATGATCCCTGTAACCTTTTGCAATCTTTTTGTTGACTGTAAAGCTGGTATATGGACTATTTGATTTTCCACCTCTTCTATATCCTCCTAAAATATGTTCCGTTACAGTTACCTGACCCCTTTTGTTAGCAGGTATTAGGTTTCCAGTTTCAGGGCCATCGGTTGAAAAGAGATCGAGCGGCAGTATATCAGCAATTCATTAAGTATTCCTTTCATTCATTGCGCTGCTCCTGCATAATCGCTTTTGATTTATCAAGTGCGTTCGTTAATCCGTGTTCTAGGAACGTTTCCTCTACATAGGAATTTGAAAGTCCGGCTTCTTCAATCATAGCTTCTGAAACGTGATATTCATATCAATCAGTTCCAGCCATTCATCTGTACGCCTGCATGATCTTGAAATAAAGCCTTGATGTTGTCGGCCCCTTTGCCAGAGAAATCATTGTTGCTGAGGTCGGCCATACCAAGGAACAATTCAGGTAAAGGTGCTTCGTTTGCATCCGCTGTTTCGTCAAAAAATATATAAATAAAAAGCGTTGGATGTTATACTCAAATAAGGGATAAATTTACTTATATTAATGCGAGTAGTGACATTGGTATAGCATTAAATTTAAAGTCTATTGGAGTTGATTTTTATGATAGCATTCTTAGAGAATCTGTCAGAGTTGAGCCATTTAGTTCTTTTATTTTTTATAGGAAACTAAAGAAAACAAGGAGAGAAAGGAAATTAACAATTTTTGAAATAATACTTATGTTCTTTATAGCGTTTGGTGCATTTTCTTGGGCTGTATCATTTGTTATTTTGAAAACATACTAGGGTGGTAACGCTCTTTTTTTGCGAAACGTCTAATCTATCTGTCAGTTTGTTTTTGGGGCATTGATCGTAGCAGTACCAGCTATAAGCATTTTGTTTATAGCTTGGTTTGGACGATTGGGAAGAGTGTCACCAGCACTCTTCTAATCTGATGGGTTAGTATACTCCCATTTGTATTTAAATATAACAGAATAATCAAGGGGACGAATTGAAATGAGAAAACATACAACACTTATGAAATAAAGTTATACATGAAATGAAAAACTTTGAAGCTTTAAGCATGCAATCACTCTTAACGGGAATTATGTTAACCGTAACACGATTTAAACTTTTTTTGGGTGACAAAGGGATCAAGATAAAAGAAGCATTTTTATGGCTGGTGGTTACAATGGCATCCCCGGGGAGGTAAAGTTTCGAAAAATGCGAAAGTAAATAAAAATATCAAAGACAGAATGAAGACTGAAAATGTTCCATTTTCACCTATAAACTTAATGATTGAATAGTGGAGGTTTTTGTATGAATGAAATTACCAATACAGGCAAGATGCAAGATATTGGCGGTATTAAGCTCTATTACGAATTTTTTGAAAGACAAAATGAAAACATTACAGTCATATTTGAATCAGGGTACGGATGCCCTTCTGCTTACTGGGATCCTATTAAAAGTGAAATTTCAAAGTTTGCACAATTCTTCATATACGACAGACCAGGTTTAGGAAAAAGTGAAAAAGACGATAGACCAAAAGACAGCAAGCAGTCTGTTGAAAATCTTCGTACCCTTTTACAAAATGCGAATATTAAACCACCATATATGCTTGTAGGGCATTCATTTGGAGGAGCAAATGTAAGATTATATACTTGTACATATCCAGAAGAAGTAGCAGCAGTTATTCTCTTAGATTCCTGCCATGAAGATCAAAATAAAATTATGCCGCCCCTATTCAGTGAAGAAACAAGATCTATTTACTTTAATCAATTTTCGGTAGAAGGTTCTTTAAGTGAAATTCAAGATAGTTTAGAACAAATAGGAAAATGCACATCATTAGGAGATGTCCCACTTATAGTCGTCAGCGCTGGTTTACAGTCTTATCATACAACTGAATCCTTCGCTGCGTGGAATCTATTTCAAAGAGATCTTATTCGTTTATCAACAAATAGTAAACATATTATTGTGAAAAATGCATCACACGGCCTTCATGTTGATCAACTCCAGATTATTGTTAACATTATAAAAGATACATTAAAAGAGATAAAGTAATCATTATTCAGAGTGAGGTATAAGCTGTTGCTTAAAGAAATAGGGCAAATAGGACAGGAATTTGGTGCAGAAGAAATTGCTGACTATTTAAGGCCAAAGGGGTTTAATCCCAAAATTAATGTTAACCACTATAAAGATCATTTTGCTGGATCCATAACCTTTTGGTACAGGCTAAGGTGATACTATATTGCTCTCGTGCAGTCTGATAATCCAGGGGATGGAGATCCATTAAGCAGCAAAAGTGGTTATATACAATTAGGAATGGATTCTAAAGGACAAGCTGAAAAAATAATGATTCATTTGGTTGCTCACTAACGGCTGGTATAGAATTAATGAAGCACCAAACCCTAGAGAAGAGAATTGGGTTAATTTGTATATTTAGCGCAATGATTAGAACTAAATATTTTAAGAGGGGATTAAATGACTGAAGACTTTTATTGTGATGAAGTGTTAAACGGAAAAACAAAAGTAAATAAAGTTTTAGAAACCGAGAATGTATTGGCGTATTATCACACAAAACCTTTTTGGCCAGTTCATATTGTTGCTATTCCTAAAAAACATATCTCTTCTTTAATAACGTTGGAAGAAGGCGATAACGAACTTTTACTCGAGTTGTTGGATGTGATTAAAGAGGTTGCAGCTATGGTGACAAAAGAAAATGGTTCTTGTAGAGTACTTACAAACTTAGGAGATTATCAGGATTCAAAGCATCTGCATTGGCATATAGTTTGGGGAGATCCATTAAGATAAAAAGAATTAGGGGAGACAGATTGAAATTATTTTAAAGGTGTGGATTTAGCTAAAAAGACAATTAATTCGGAGTTAATTTGTTTGCAAAACTTTCGGATGGCTGCAGTTGGGTGGACTATCTCAATCGTATTTTAAAGATTATGAACGAATAGGCAGATTAGTTGAGAATCTAACTTTTCCTGATTACAGACATACAACTATCTAGTCCTGAGATTAACAATATTGAGAGATTTGACGAATAATAATTCAAAATATGGCTGGAACTTGACTGATGAAACTTCTATTGTGTTTTATTTCTTAGACAAGCTAATAGGTTTAAATCAAAGAAATGGATCATTTGTTTGGGAACACTTAGAGGCAATAATTATGAAAATTTAAACAGAATAAAAAAATGTATCATCTCAACAATTTGAAAAAAAGTCAAGGAATTAATGATATTATGCTTTGAAGGTTACGAGATGGGTTTATACTTATCCATTATACCTACATTAATAATGTTAATGGAAAGAGAAATAAGTCTTACCGTCAATAGTAATAAAATTAACTGGCAAAGACTTATTTCACCGGTCCCAGCCAGCCGCATTTTGATTGCTTTTATTTTTACATCTGTTTAAAGCCTACTCTTGTGCCCATAGAAAAACAGTCCTGCGACCTTTCTTGATTCTCACACGTTTTATGTTTTTCAGAAAGGGAAGAGGCGATTGATAACCTTTTTTTAGATTCATACGTTTTGGTTTCTCCGAAGAGTCCTTCATCTGTTTTAGCAGAGAAGTCTAAGGTGTTTTTGATGATCGGCAGCCTTTACAATCGGCACAACGTTGCCAGCGTGGTTTAAGAACTAAGAACAACTATGTGACAGTAAAAGGAGTACAAACAAAAAGCGGTTATAAAACAGCTTAGCCTACTAATAAGGGCTGCCATTTGGCATTGAGAATTTGTGGAGAATGAAGTTATATATTATTTAAATAGCACTTGGTCACGCAAATACTGTTTTGGTATGGCGGAGCCGTTTGAAACTAAAGCAAAAAAGCCTTGTTTAATAAGCTCGGTAAAGACGTTTAGATAGCGCTTTGAAGTAAGAAAAATCCTAATAAACAGGCTCAAATGAATGTATCATGGTGTTTTTCTAGACTTCTGATCGTCAAATACGGCTTCCATTAAAGCAAGTAAAGCAGCGGCGATCAGAAGGACATTTTGAGGGATGAAAACACTGCTCATTATCTTGTCGACAATGTTTAAGGTGATGAGGTTCATAAGGAAATCGACAACAAACTTTACAAATTGGGATACCATTTTGTTCTTAATTGTTATTGATGTCATGGTTACTAAGATTTTCCCGATGAAGTCAAAAATGCTTCCAATTAAGAATGCTAATAAGATAAAGAGAAGGATGGAAGTGTTTGATTCATATGTAACACCGAATAACTTGAAAAAGCCGGTCACACCAAAGAAAATTGGGAAAGCAAAAATTATAAATGCTGCGAGTAAGATTAAGCTGATCCCGATAATTACGACTAATTTGGTTTTAAGATTTAATTTTTTGAACGGCAAATCTTCCTTACTCATTAGTTGAAAACACTCCTATGAATGTATTTTTGTAATTTTAACAAAAAATACGGGGAATTTGTGTAAGATGGGAAGGGTTTAGATAAAAAATATCTAAATTAAATCCATTTAAAAATATATGAATAACCAATCCGGAAAGAAGGGAATTTAACTATAAAAAATTGCGAGTGAGGAATATTATCATGAAACGAGCTCTTTTAGTTCTATCCTTATTGGCTGCTGTGGTTACCTACCCCATTCAAACAAATGCGAGTACAATGCCTTGCAGTGTAATACTGGAACCGGTGAATCAAAACCTAAAAAATGCTAGAGGTGTCGCATTAATCTATAAGGTGCAATTATACCCGCCGAGTGCTGCCAGAACGAATATAAGCATTCTTGCTGTCCACCTTCCCCAGCCATCTTCTTATGGAAACTACGACAGTTACGAAGGGGTTGCCTCTAAACCAGATGAGATTAGTTGGCGGTTTAAACTTTATCCTACTCCCGAAGAAGAGAGCTCTAGTTGGGCGGGAAGGCTTGACTCCATTTCAGCCGAAATAAAGAATGTTAAAGTTCAAGTACGTCTTTCTAATTCTAGAACTCAAAAGTTGGGGCCGAGTGTTTTAACGAATAATATTCAATCTTGTCATTAGTTGCTTAAGGGCACAATAACCAGAGAAAGTTTTCTGGATACATTTCTGATGGCAGCAGTTTGCTGGATAATGCCAATTTTGCGAAACTAAAAGATCCACGAAGTGATTGAGGCGTTATTATAAAAAGATCAGGTTCTGAATGTCTCTTCAGTCTTTTTTTTGAGTTTAATGCCGCTGCGTTTCGTCTTTGTCCCATACAAAAGAAGATATTCAGCCAAGCCTGTTTGAAAAGGGTAATGAATAGAAAGCTTTGATTTATTTGGATGAGTGGTTAAAGGCGATATTACATCATACACACCTGCGGAAACAGCATTGTAAAGATCAGGTTTGACAGGGGCATAAAGCTAAACAAAAAAGCCCATCTCATTGGAGAAGGGCGGATAAATAAAAACATGTTCAGCCTCCGACTGGCCTTTCAGCTATCTGGATGTTAGATGGTGAATTTGAACTTTGTTGCAATAACGCTGCTCCACTCACAAGGATTGTTAAGATAGACACGCAAAGAACAAATTTTTTCATAAAATTCCCTCCACCTGCTTCATTTTGTGTTCAGCCCAAATTTTTTGATTGAAGAACGCAGCAGCTTCCTCAAAAGCACCCAATGACTCAAACCGTTTTGCAGCCACATAAGATAACTCATCAACACTCTCTAAATCATTTTCTTGTTTAAGATAACATAGCTCGTTCATACACTTTTTAAAGTTATCTCTTGCATTGCCGCAATAAAGATTAATAAGGATGCTTATTTTTGCTTCATATATTTTATTCTCCATATAAGCCAGTCTTTCCTTCGCCTGATTGTGAAAATTTAGTGCACTTTCATTTTCGCCAATTTTGAACAGTTCTTTTATAATCATGAACATTGAATGAATGAAATACGAAGAATTTCTCCAATCCTCATTTTTGAGTGCTTTTTCAAGTGAGTCGATACACTTTTTAGATTTTCCCCAGTCTGAATAGAGGATGCTTAAATTGTGCTGCAATTGGGCTGCGAAGAAGTCATCGTTCAGTTCTTTTGCAAGATCCATTGCTTCAAAATAATAATCTTCAGCCTCTTCAAATTTGCCCATGTCAGCATAGTTAGTTGCTGCAATCATTGTAGATACAGCAAGCTTGCTTTTGTAATCAGGTCTCAGTTTATAGATAGATATTGCATTTTTTATGTAATGCTGAGAAATAATGCTCTGCTTTATAAGAGTGTAGAGGTAAGATATTTTTGAGTAAAACTCAGCAGCCTCAATTTCGTCAGGGATATCTGCAAGTTTTTTCTCTGCCAGTCCATACAGGTTGATTGCTCGGTCGTAGTTCTTATTATAAGCTTCATACATAGCTTCAAATAAATAAAAATTGTACTCAAGCTTATCATTTGTCTTCTTTATGAATTCTTGGTTGTCTTCTGTAAAATAGGTATGGCGATGCAGCGGTTCCCCTCTTGATGAGTGCAATAACATTTTGTGTCTTTCTTCGAGTAAGCTATAATACGCAAGGACTTCTTGATCTTCTTCCATATCATCAAACAAATTCTTAATTTTTGAGTAATACTCTTTTGACTCTTCAACCCTTTGCTTTTTTATTGCTATATACCAATCATTTAAAGCAGTAGCTACGATCTCAGAAGCGATCTTGCTCATCTCATTAATAACCCCTCTTTCTGGGAAATTTGAAATATTCGGCTGTCACTGTAGCACAATGATAACAATTTATGTAAGGCAATTAAAGATTTTTCGATATAATACGGCAATGTTTGCGGTATTTGCGGTCACTTCTAGACACCAAAAAACGACCTCATTTAATCCCTCTGTTCTTTGTACTTAGGATTATTTGGTCCTTTAACTGAACCAGAAATGCTGATTGTGCCGCCAAGCTTCACTGTGTTTAGGTTCTTTGTTTAGTTACTGTAAGGTTTGTTCATTAATTGCACTGGAGAAGCGATGTTGGAAGCTGCGGCAAGTTTAGTTAGAGGGTGATTACTGGCACCCGGTATTTTCAATTACGGAACAATAGCCTCTTTACATCACAATTTCCACATGATACCATAATGTGTACCAATTAGATTTCAATGAAAGTAATTATAAATTAATGAGAGGTGCTTTTTATGAGTGCGGTAGGTACTAAATAGGAAAATTTAATGAAATAAATACGATAACAATAGAGGCTTGCTTTACATGTATGCCTGTATTTTGTTATGGATTTATTTTGTGACCTATGAAGATACCTACAGTACTTTATAAAGCGTGTAATAATCGTAAGGAGATGGCTATATTTTTGTAGTTTATTTCTTTATGCATATTTGCACATGCCTTGTAAAAAAAAGCTGCGGTATCCCCGCAGCTTTTTTGCGTTTATTTAAAATGATACTGTTTTACGGTTAAAGTATGGTTGAAATCTAATGGGCAGGTATCTTCAGTTATGAGATGAATAAATCATAGTGAGGAGAAGAGAACGTGAATAATATAACTTATGAAAAGTTAGAATATAACGAGTTGAAACAAATCGTTAAATCTTATTGTGTAAGCGGATTAGGTAAACAATTACTGGATAAATTGAAGCCAAGTACGAATATAAAAGAAGTTAAAAACCGTTTAAATGAAACAACAGAGGCACGAGCAATCTTAGATACAGAAAGCCATGTACCGTTTTTAGGAGTCTCCAATATCGGCAATACAATACAAAATCTTGAAAAAGGTATTATTCTGGGGCCAAGTGAGCTTGTAAGTGTAGCGGATTTTTTAAGAGGCTGTAGAAAAATTAAAAAATTTATGTTGGGTAAGGAGTTTTTTGCACCGGTATTAGCATCTTATGCAAACTCAATGACGGAATTTGAAAGTACGGAAGAAGAAATTCATTTTTCGATTAAGGGAAACAGGGTAGATTCCGCTGCAAGCAAAGAATTAAAACGGATACGAAGCAGCATAGAAGCGGTTGAAGAAAAAATGAATGATCGCTTAAATAAATTTTTAAAGAGCAGTACAAATCAAAAATATATACAAGAATTCTTTGTCAGTAAGAAAGATGACCGATATACCATTCCGATTAAGGCTTCTTACAAAAATCAAGTTTCAGGTACAATAATTGAAGTTTCTTCTAAAGGCTCGACAGTGTTTATAGAGCCAAGTACAGTTGCAAAATTAAACGGGGAACTTGCAAGTCTAAAATCTGAAGAAGCAGTGGAAGAATATCAAATATTAGCGACTTTGTCAGGAATGATCTTAGAGAGTATTAATGAAATTAAGATAAACATCGATCTTATCAGTCAATATGATATGGTGTTTGCAAAGGCAAAATTCAGCAAACATATTGGCGGGATAGAACCAAAGTTAAATGATTATGGATATATCAATTTGGTTAATTGTAAACATCCGCTTTTAACTGGGGAGCCGGTACCGCTTCATTTTGAAATCGGAAAAGATTACCGCAGCTTGATCATTACTGGCCCAAATGCTGGGGGAAAAACGGTTGTTCTAAAAACAATTGGCTTATTAACATTAGCAGCACTTTCAGGTTTTCACATTATCGCAGACAAGGAAACGGAAATTGCGGTATTTGAAAATATTTTTGTAGACATTGGAGATAATCAAAGTATTGAAAATGCGCTAAGTACATTTTCATCACATATGAAAAACCTTTCAGATATTATGAGAGCATCAAATAATAATACCCTTTTACTATTCGATGAAATAGGAAGCGGTACAGAGCCGAATGAAGGAGCAGCTCTTGCCATTTCAATTTTAGAAGAATTTTACCGAATGGGATGTATTACAATAGCAACTACTCATTATGGAGAGATTAAACGTTTTTCAGAAATGCACACTGACTTTATGAATGCAGCAATGCGATTTAATAGTGAAACATTGGAACCGATGTATACATTAATGATCGGTAAATCAGGAGAAAGCAATGCCCTTTGGATCTCCAGAAAAATGAATGTGCCTGAAAATGTTCTGCAAAGAGCGAAGGATTACATGGAAAACAAAGAATATCATTTAGACCGTGTAAACGAGAATAAAATAAGGAAGCCTAAGGTGAGGAAAGAGAAAAATCAAGACAGGTATGAATATGAAAAAGGAGACCGTGTGAAATTATTAGACCATGATGACTTCGGTCTTGTATATAAGGAAATGGATCATGACTACAATATTGTTTTGTTTTATAGAGGAGAATTTATTGAAGTAAATGTTAAGCGTATTGCTCTGGAAACATCAGCAAAAGAATTATATCCAGAAGGATACGACCTGGAAACATTGTTTACAGATTATAGTACCCGAAAAATGCACCATGATATAGAACGAGGTTCGAAAAAAGCGTTAAAGAATATACAGAAGGAAATACGAAAGAAGAAAGGTTAAATGGAGGATAGAATCACCATTTGAAGAGACGGACGAAGCATTTATGGTGATAGAATTAAGTGAGAAATTCCTTTTTAAAAGGTAAACGCCCTATCCAAGGATAGGGCTTATTGTGGTGATTCAGACAAAAGGAACCGGTCAGTAGAAACAGAAACTTTCCATGTGTCCGGTTTTCGAAATATCTCGCGGGATTAGTAATTTCCGGAAGTAATGGAGGAAACTTGTCCGCTCCATGAACTGCCGTTTTCCATATAATGGTTAGATAAATTGATTGTCAAAGGATTACTTGAGTAATTGCTAAGTATAAGAGAGTACCCTCTATAATAATCATATTGATAAAGTGTAACATAGGATGAAGGAGCTATCTGGAGAGAAGCGATTTTAAAATTTCCCCAATATGTGCTGATACTAGGTACCGAAGTCCCGGAAGCCATACCCGTATAGTGTCCTCCTTGTCCGTTAAAACCATCAGGGTGATCAAAGAAAAAAATGAAAGTGAAATAATTTAAGGGAAGTTTATTTTTATGGGGGCATGCGTTTTGGAGATACGGAAAGCCAACATCCGGGAATTGCGGGTGAAGTTGAAACCAGGGAGACTGTGTTTGAAATAGAATAAAGAAAAAACCCGGCGATTAACCGGGTCAAAGCGTTGAGTTATGAAAGGGAGCTTATTTACAATTGTTACGGTTACAGTTCCTCTTATATTCAACAATATAATCGTACTTATCATCATGCTTGTTACGGGCCGCGACCATCTGATGATCATCATAATCATTCATATCATGCTCATAATACTTTTTGTTATCATCATATTGCTTCTTATAATACGTTATTTTACCAGAGAAGTATATTTCTTTATACTTTTTGTACTTGCCCATACATATCCCTCCTTTTCTTCCTAATCGATATTATTATATGAATAAAGGAGTAATTAGCATGGAGCAATGTAATGGAAAGACAAAAAAGGGCTGTCTAGTAAGCAGAATATCCTGCGTTGGCAGACATCTTCTATTGCTTTAATAGCGTTTAGCATTACTTCAGGATGCGGGGGGCGATTTATACTCTCGAAAAAGAGGAGGAAAAGTTATTAAAGACAATGATCACTTTACAGAACGAGGGATGAGAATATATTTCATACTGAAAATGACGCAAAAAAACAGGCTGCATCAGCCCAGATGAATGGGTGGATGAGCCTGAAATTTAACCATTATCTGATAACCGCAAGAGCAATTCCGTATCCTTTTTCAGGGGTGAATAAGGCAGTTATTTTCATCACTTTCCAGTCTCCTTCAGATGCTTTTGTTCCGATCCCATTATGGGCCGTAATATAATCTCCTTGACTGACTGTCTGGTCGATCCGCACATAATGCCGGCCGATAAGCCCGACAATGTGCCACTCGTCTCTTAGCGCGCGTGAATGATAATCAGCCTCAAGCGCCGGATCGTAGTCAGGGTTTTCTTTCGGCATGCGTATCGTTTCCCCGGTCTCCTCATCAATCACATTCTCATATATGAAGCCGCCAAACTCATTTGTTAAATAGCGTCCCTGCCAGACAAAGCTGGATGCGCCTGACACGAAAGCCGCCGTTTCTGAAATCACCCCAAGCATATAGTCTCCGACGTGAGCCGATTCAATTTTTTCGCCCCTTACCGTGACGATGGTTCCCGCGGGGATGACCTGCCCGGTTGAACTCTCAAAATACTCTCCGTAGCCTGTTAAGGAGGAGGTGATCGCTCCGGCAAATGTTCCGTTCCCTCCGGCAGAGTCAAGTTTCCATTTGATGGACTGATGGCCTCCGGCTACTGTATACGGTTCTTCCAGAGTTATGCTTTCAGAAGAAAGAATCGTTCTGGATACTTTACTGCCTGTAATGTGGGCGTTGTTTGAAGAGGCGATTAAGGCTCTGGAGCCCTCTGTACTGGAGCCTCCTGAAGTGCTGATAATCGCATTTCTTTCTCCTTTCGCCATAATGTCGCCGGTACCTGCGATCACGGCGCTTGTTGGGTCAAACGCAAATCCGGAGCTTGTTGCAAGCTGGGCGCCTCCCTTTAAGTTGACCGGAACTTGCTGGTAGGTTTGGCCTTTAACAGATGCCGCGGCGCTGTATCCTTCTGCGTGCACTCCGAGAATGACGGCCTGACTGTTAGGCGACTGGATTCCGACCGAACCTTCGTCTGCAATCATCGTTCCGTTTATAATATTAACGTTATAGAGACCGCCGCCGATTAAGATTCCTTTAGGAGCGGATTGATAAATATCAAAGTTTGAAATTTTAACGTAATCGCTCTTGTTCGATCCGCCTGATAAATTAATATCGACGCCGGCCTGTTTAAATCCGCGAATTTTAATACCGTTGATCGAAATATTTTGGCTGCGGTACTGCAGCGCTACGACAGGATTTCCTCCATAGTCATATAAGGGATCGCCGATCGCTGTGAATCCGCTTACATTAACATTTTTATATGCTGAAATCACCAATGCTCTTGGTGTCACGCCATCGTATAGAGAGTTGAAGACGGGTTCAATCGCCGAGCAATCGGTAAGTGTCACATCGTAAGCTGTGGTGCTTTCAGGGTCTGAGGCTTGGTGATGGCCGATATGCCGAATATCGTATGCGCGTACATCACGGTAGGAAACATGACCGATGATATGAACGTTTTGAGAGGCCGGCCATAGACTGTGAGCTTTGACTTCTACTCCGCGGATGTTTCCGCTCGTATAGTTATTCAAAAGCCATACATGCTTAGACCCGTCATCAATTTCAATCCCGTTAGAATTTGCGCTGCCTTCAGCGTGCTCTGTGCCGCGCGGGTTTCCGGAATGGCAGTTAGAAATAAAGATGTACTCACTGTAATGGGTGGTAATGCCATCGTCGCCGGCGCCGTATGCCACACAGTTATCAATCCATACATAGCGGCAGCCGTCTTTTGTCCAGTCGGTATCAGGCAAATGGTCGTATGTCGGCGAAGTAATGTCAATGCCGTGAAGGCCTGCATTAATGACTTCGACATCTTTAATCCAGCCATATTCAACTTTGGCAAACGTTAAACAGCTGGAAAATTGTCCTCCGGGGTTTTTTACACCGCATTGTCTATCCGGGTTCCAATCTAATGACATCCCTTGAACAAAAATATTGCGGTTCCCATTTTGATAATCATCATTTGTGATTACCCATTCATATGCGGGGGTATCTTCATGAAGTTTAATAATAGTAATCCCTTTGCCTTGTCCGGAAATTGTTGTCCAGGATGGCAGTTTAATACCCTGAACCAAAAATTCTCCGGCAGGAACGTTCACTTTGACGCGTCCATTTCCGATGGCTCTCTGAAAGGCTTCCGTATTGTCCCTGCCGTCAGGAACAGCCCCGAAATCTTCGACATTAACTTCACGGGTGATTTTACTCATCAGCTTATCGTATTCTTTATCAAGCCGTTCTTTTAAAAGTGAGGTGACCACTCCTTCCGCCGTCACCCGTGCATCCGCGATCTCAAGATTTTGATCAGTAACAGAATGCTTAATAAAATTCTGCATCCTTGCCTTGAGATGCTCAAATTCAGAAGGATGCTCTGGGTGAGACTGCATTTTGGCGTTTAAAGACGGATCAGGATAGTTTTTAAATTGAACCATTCTAAAGACACCTCTTTCTTTTGATATAGGCGCTGGGCGGACAGGGCTGGAAAGAACTTTGCCGCCGTTTGCGCTTACTCTTCAAATTCTTTATCTGCAACTCAAATTCCTTTTAAATCCAGATCGTTTTTTGAGAAATGTCATCCCGAAAATTCATTTTTTTCCTCTTTTAACATGAATGGTTTTAAAAACTGATAAAATAGTCTAGAAAAACTTGGAGGATATTCTATAATTTAAGCACTTTATAGAGAAATTGTATTATAATTAGACCTGTCGTAACGAAAGTTGTGATAAAAAGAATAAGGAGGATGTTATGGTAAGCAAGAAAAGCAGGATTGTTGCTGCATTACTAGCATTTTTTCTAGGTGGATTCGGCATTCATAAGTTTTATTTAGGAAGAGTCGGACAAGGGATACTTTATCTGTTGTTTTGCTGGACTTCGATTCCCTCGATTATTGCATTTATTGAATTTATTATTTATCTGTGCGGAAGCGAAGAAGCATTTGATCAAAAGTATAATTTTTATTACTTTCAGCAGCAATCGAAAGCCTGACAACAAAAGAAGGGGAGCAATTCCCCTTTCTCGAGGCTCGTCTTTCAACACCCCGTTTTCATTTCTGCTTACAAATCTTTCTCCGGTCACACCCACACAAAAGGCCGAATTCCTGTATAATTTAAATGGTATGATTGTTCAGGGAAATGATCATCATACGACTGAAATAACCGAAATAGGGAATCAAAAGGAGTAACGAATATGACATTACAGATTAAAATTAAATACGCAGACGATACACAAACCAGAATCAGCAAAATTGAACAGGGCGATTGGATTGATCTGCGGGCCGCAGAAGATGTAACAATAAAAAAAGATGAATTCAAACTCATCCCGTTAGGAGTTGCAATGGAACTGCCCGAAGGCTATGAAGCCCATGTTGTGCCGCGCTCAAGTACATATAAACATTTCGGCGTCATTCAAACAAATTCAATGGGCGTCATTGATGAGTCTTATAAAGGAGATAATGATTTCTGGTTTTTCCCTGCTTATGCATTACGTGACACGGAAATTACTAAGGGAGACCGTATTTGCCAATTCCGAGTGATGAAAAAGATGCCGCATGTGGAGCTGATTGAGGTAGAACAGCTGGGAAATGATGACCGCGGCGGATTAGGTTCTACGGGGACTAAGTAAACAATTAGGGCGAAAAAAGACTGCTTAAGAGCAGTCTTTTTTACATATAAACGCTCCGCTTGCAATTTGGATAAAAGAGGGATGCGGATAAAAAAATGCCAAAAGAAAAAGCTGGTATCAAAAGGACCATACTTTTATAACGATACCGGGCTTTGATCCAAACAGGGCTGAATCCAAAAATGGATACAGTTCAAGAAAGGAAATTGGCAATTAGACAAATGCGAAATAAATCGATTTCTGACTTGCAGTTGTTTTAAGAATCGTCTGAGGAGACAGCCGCAAAGTTAAACCACACTGCGTTTGACTTTATAAAAGCGTAAAATGTCACGCCTCTCGTTCAAAAATAATTTCAAAATAAGCCGCAGCCCCGTACCCGTCAATACTGGGAGCAAATATTTGAACAAGGCGCCAGCCTTGCTTTGCATATTGGTGAATGATTTCCTGATAATTTTCTTTCGGTCTTCTTCTCATCGTGCTTAGTTCAACTTTTACGAATTCATATTCTTTCATATTCAAATCCTCCTTTTGTTTTCATACGAAACAAATGGGGAGAGGTTTCATTTTTTGATCGAACTGCAGCCTTTTCTTAATCGGAAAGGCTTTTTTGCGCTCTCTTCTTGTTGAGGGAACAAGTCACTTTTGACTGTGCCGGCGATGAGATGGTTTTTTATTCTTCAAGATGAACGGAACTCTTGTCCAACGTATATAATATTGTGACAAAAGTGTAAACAAAAGAAAGGGTGTTGTTGTGGAAAAAAGGGTCCGAGGAACAATAAATGAAGGGTCTGACAAAGAGGCAGAGCAGAAGAAACCGACCAAAGTAACCCTGTTCTGCCGTTCGCTT
Source organism: Bacillus sp. YC2 (assembly GCF_019891195.1). Classification (NCBI taxonomy): domain Bacteria; kingdom Bacillati; phylum Bacillota; class Bacilli; order Caryophanales; family Bacillaceae; genus Bacillus; species Bacillus sp. YC2. Next base: position 33,419 of record NZ_JAHXDO010000011.1, read on the forward strand.
CAAAGGCTGAAGCATTTGTATTGTAACATAAACATACAAATGCCATCAATAACCAAAAAAGGAATTTTAGTTTTGATTTTATCGTTTTTCCTGTTACCGTTTTTAAGAGCTGATGCCAAAGCAGATGCTTACGGCAGCTTCTCGGAATTAAAGCAAAATGAGGAGCCATCCGCTTTTTCAATTTCTGCAAAAGAACATGACCGCTCCATTTTAATATTGGTTATTCACGGCGGGGGAATAGAACCCGGGACCAGTGAGTTAGCAAGAGAAATCGCAAAAAACCGCAGCATGTATTTGTTTGAAGGGTTAAAGTCTGCCGGAAATGCAATCCTCCATTTAACCAGCTCCCATTTTGACGAACCTGAGGCCATTCAGATGGTGAAAGAGCATACAAGCGTCATTTCATTACATGGTTATGGGAGCGATGATAAAAAAATAGAAATTGGCGGTACAGACAGAAAACGGGCCGAACAACTGGTTGATGTTCTTAAGCTGCACGGATTTCCGGCGGTTTTGCTGAGCCCGACTGATAAATACGCCGGTGTCAGTCCGAACAATCTGGCGAATCAATCCGTATCGGGACTTAGTATTCAAATGGAAATGAGTACGGGCTTCAGAAAATCTTTATTCGGGACATTTACATTAAAAAGCAGGATGTTCACCCAAAACGAAACATTTTATCAATTTACAGAAACAATATCTGATTTCATTAATAACAATTACAAATAAGCTCTTCACAATTTGCTGATGGGGCTTTTTCTTTTGAAAATCATGAAACTTTAAGTTCTTAAGATCGTATACATAAGAGAGAACATGATAACGGAAAAGAGGTGTGCGAATGAAGGTCATTATCGGTTCTATTATTCTTCTTGTCATTATCGGATTCGGCTTATGGCTGATGCTGAGTCCTATCTTTAAGCAGGTTGGAAGCGGAGCAAAAAAATTCAAAAAGTCGTGGGAGGAAGATCAGCATGAGCGAAAATAAGCGGAAAAGCACAAAAAAAATAATCGGCGGTGTAATTATAGGCGCAGCGCTTTTGATTGCAGGCGTCACAGCGTCATTATTCATTGAAAAAATACCAAACGGCTATGTCGGAGTCGTCTACTCACCGAATGGCGGAGTAAAATCAGATACTTTAGACCAAGGCTGGCATCTGGTCGGATTATTTAATAAAGTAACGGAATATCCGGTGCGTATGCAAACGGTAAATAATGAAAATATAAAAGTAGCAACCTCTGACGGAAAAAATATTGAAATGGACATTGCTTATAACTATGTCGTGCAGCCTGACAAAGTTGTTGATTTGTTTAATAAATTCGGCGCAGTTGACGTTGAAACGATTGAAAATACATATTTAAAAACAAGACTGTGGGATGCGGCAAGAAAATCAATCAGCAAATACTCCGTCATTGATACATACGGACAAAAATCCGCAGAAGCTGCTGCGGACGTTCAAAAAACCTTTGCAGATGATATGAAGAGCCTCGGGTTTTTAATTGATGACTTAACACTCGGTGTACCTAAGCCGGATAAAGCGACGCAGGAGGCAATTGATGCCAGGGTGAAATCGTCTCAGGAGCTTGAACGCACCCAAACTGAGATTAAAATAGCGGAAGCAGAGGCGAAAAAGAAAAAAATTGAGGCGGAAGGAATCGCTGATTATAACGAAATCATAAAGAAATCAATGTCTGATGAAATGATCAAATATAAATGGATTGAAAAATGGGACGGAAAAACTCCAAAAGCGACAGGCACAGATTCATTACTGCAGCTGCCGTTAGATGACCAAGAGAAAAAATAAAAGGAAAAAAGGAGGCGAAGACCTCCTTTTTTATGTTTTTTCTTTATGATCATTTTCCGGCATTATTTCTTCAGAAGCCTCCGTTTGATAGCGTAACAAAGGGCTTTCTGTCTCTTTTGTGTCTTGGTAATCTTCCGGAAGCACATAATGGCTTAAATACCGATGAAAAAAAGCTTCAAAGACAGAGATGCAAAGCGCAGAAATAACTGATGCCGCGGCCGGAGACACGCCGTAGCTGCTTACGTTCATGAGAAAAATCCACAATATAATAAATGAAATGCCGAAATCGGCGATAACTGAGGTGAAATTGTTTGTTCTCGGAAGAACCATGCAATCACCGGCAAAATAAGTGATTAAACTTAAGAGCAATGTAATAAACAGTACGTTTAAAAAGGATACTTGGTACATACGGTCCAAAATTACATACAGCAATGCTAGAGTGAATGTCGTTTTAGAGGCGAAAGCAATCAAGTGTTTCATTTAAACCACCTTCGTTATGAGGTTTCGGCTGAAATGCCGATTCGTTTACATTTGCGGCAAGTCTTTTGCGGTTTCCGCCGCCTGCATATCAAGGCCGATTTGCCGTGTTATATCGTATGACTGATAAAAACCTTTTTCAGTCATATAATTGTAAATCTGCTCATGCGTATCAATGGCATCATGTAAATACTGCTGGAGCGTTTCCCGCACTTCAGGAGTAGCAGATTCGGTTATGGCAGCTGCAATGTTTCTGACGGCAGCCTTTGCCGTGATTAAAAAATCGGTCGCAATCACTTGTTCAGTCATGCTGCCCATACCGACAAGTTTCTGAAAAAACTCATTCAAGCGTCTCACCTCTTCCGGCCAATAAATGCTTCAGCTGATCAATCTGTGTTCTTGTGTTCGCAGCATCCTGTTCTAATATCGCTTTTAAAGCATCATCCTGAACAAGCCCGGTCATCGTGGACGATTTTGTCAGGCAAAGATTTTTAAAAACAAGCAGTTCGTGAAGCTCTAATGTCTCATGAAGCCCATTCAAAATCTTCATCCCTTTCGTTTAGCACTATTAAAACGTATTGTAAGCAAAACTGAATGGTTTAAACTGGTATTTTGTGGGCGGATGGTGTATTTTTTGTAAAATGTGAATAGACCTGATAAAAACCGAAAGTTAAAATACGTAAAAAAGGGGGGGCATTGAAAAAAATATGGATAGTAATTGCTGTTTTTTTGTCTTTTTTGCGGAATACAGTCTGTTAGTGCCGCTACAACTGACTTTGAATTGAAAACGAGTTTTACATTGGATGGAGATGCTAAGGAGTTTTACATTGGATGGAGATGCTAAGGAGTTTTATATTGATGACCCCGGGACTGTTACAGCTGACGATTATTTTTTAGGATACAAGTTCACAATTTTGAATAGCTCTTCATGCGGGTTAAATACGAAGCGAACGAAATTTTTATACATTAAGTGCTAAAATCTTCAGCGGCAGCTGGTTAAACCTCAGTGCTGAGGATAAAAAATGATTGATCCATACCATAAATACAGAATATTAATCGAAAGCGCTTCAAACCTTTGTGAACCAGCACATATAAAAGGATTTTACGGCGCGGGATATTATCATTTTGATTAAAAAAACGAACTCCGCTGTTTGTAAACAATGCTTCGGTGATTAGATACTTATTGTACTATGTACTAAATTTTCATATTTAAAAATATTCGCCGCTCAATAAAAACTGCATAAAACATTGATGATTCCCCCGATCAAATCAATAAAGACTGCACCTCGGTAAAAAAGTTTCCTTCAAGAAACATTATTAGTTGATTTCAAAACCAAAATGTTGGATAATAAGGATGTAAGCATGATGTAAGTTTTTCCTCCTTAGCAGGTTCGTTTCCAAGCCAGGACGAACCTGTTTTTTATACAATGAAAAACCCCTTTTCAAAAAAGGGGTTTTTAAAATAATGTAAGTTTAATAGAATCAATGAACGGTTCTGAATACGCCGATGACTTTTCCGAGAATACTTACATTTTGCAGGATAATCGGTTCCATCGTCGGATTTTCCGGCTGCAGACGCACGTAATTCTCTTCTTTATAGAAGCGCTTGACCGTCGCTTCATCATCTTCAGTCATAGCCACGACGATTTCTCCGTTATTCGCCGTATTTTGCTGTTTGACAATGACGTAGTCTTTGTCAAAAATGCCGGCGTCAATCATACTTTCACCCATAATTTCTAACATAAACACATGTTCACCCGGGGGAACCATGCGATCCGGAAGAGGGAAATATTCGTCGATATTTTCAACGGCCGTAATCGGCATTCCAGCTGTTACTTTTCCGATAACGGGAACGTTTACGACCTGGCTTTTCGGTATTTGAACTTCTTCTTCATCCAATACCTCTATCGCCCTCGGTTTAGTAGGATCCCGTCTGATCAGACCTTTTGTCTCCAACCGCGCCAAATGCCCATGGACGGTTGAACTGGAGGCCAGTCCTACAGCTTCTCCAATCTCTCTTACAGAAGGCGGATACCCTTTAGTTTTGACTTCTTCTTTAATAAATCGCAGGATATCAAGTTGCCTTTTTGATAGCTTCGTCATTTTTCGCACCTCAAAACGTCGATTTTAAGTAGATTATAGCATGATTTTCCTGACAGTACAAACATAGGTTCGAAAAAAACGATTGACAGAAACGTTTGTTCGTATATACTGAGTGATATGAAAAGCGAACAAACATTCTTATTGGAGGTTGTTTTGATGGCTAAAGAATCTATCATATTTGTCGGTCTGTTCACTGCGATTTTAGGCGCTGCTATTTTACTTGTCTCTTGTGCGGGCAGCGATCAAGGGCTTGGCCAGTATGTTAAAATAAAAGTTCAGGACGGCGATACACTGTGGTCACTTGCAGATCATGTGGCTGAGAAGAAAAAGATCGATAAAGAGGATTTCATTGAATGGGTGACGGAGAATAACCATCTCCAAACCGCTGATATAAAACCGGGAGACGAGCTGATTCTTCCTTTGAAGAAGGAGCATCCGGCCGCGTATCAGCTGGCAATCGTCAAATAGAGAGGACAGAGAGAAATGAAGGCGCTCATTTATGCCCGTGTAAGCACAAACAAAGAACAGCAGCAAACGTCTTTAAAAAGACAAGAAGAGGAGCTTAGTGAGATCGCAGCAGCAAACGGCATGGAAGTCGTAAAAGTCATTTCTGAAAAAGCCAGCGGTTATGAAATGGACCGTGACGGGGTATTTGAAATGCTTGATGAAATTAAAAAATCAGACATTGATGCGATATTGGTGCAGGACGAAACAAGGCTCGGCAGGGGAAATGCCAAAATCGCGCTTTTGCACTGTATCTATAGGGAAAGCGTAAAAATTTATACGACAGCCCATAAAGGAGAACTTGAACTTTCAGAAGCCGATTCGATGGTGCTTGAAATAGTCAGTATTGTTGAGGAATATCAAAGAAAGATTCATAATATGAAAATCAGGCGCGGTATGAAAAGAGCGGTCAAAAACGGCTATAAACCTGAGCGGAACTTAAAAAACAGACATGAAAACAGCGGGAAAGATAAGATAGAGGTCCCTATTTCAGAAATTGTCCGGCTCAGAGCCAATAAGCTCACCTTTGCAGAGATCGCAGCCACCTTAAGAGGTTTCGGCTATGATGTGTCAAAAGCCACGGTTCACCGGCGCTTTCAGGAATATACACAGGACAAAGAGGACAGCTGACGTGCATCAGTTGTAAAACACACCATGATTTAGTAGTATATAATCAACACGCACCAAAGGAGCTTATTATGATTTCTAAAGAAAAAATTGCGAGAATTAACGAACTGGCTCAAAAAGCAAAGGCAAACACGATAACAGATGAGGAAAAAGCGGAACAGCAAAAGCTGCGCCAAGAGTATCTGAAAGGCTTCCGCTCTTCAATGAAAAATACATTAAAAAGCGTAAAAATCATTGATCCGGAAGGCAATGACGTCACTCCAGAAAAATTAAAAAGAGAACAACAAAATAATAAACTTCATTAAAAAAGAAAGAATACGGCAATATCGTATTCTTTTTTCGTATATACTAATACCAAACCTTGCTTTACGACAAAATTCAACAAGTTTATCTCAAATTTAAGCTGAAAGAGTTGAGAAAAAGTCGGCATCGCTTTATGATGAAAGGGTACAACAATAAGGAAGGGGATTATGATGGATACAATTGAAAAGAAATCAGTTGCCACCATACGTACACTATCTATAGACGCTATTGAAAAAGCAAATTCCGGACATCCGGGCATGCCGATGGGGGCTGCGCCGATGGCTTACACATTATGGACGAATTTTATGAATGTGAATCCGCAGAATCCGAGCTGGTTTAACCGCGACCGCTTTGTATTATCTGCTGGACACGGCTCAATGCTTTTATACAGCATGCTGCACTTGAGCGGATATGATCTCAGCATTGACGATCTCAAACAATTCCGCCAATGGGGAAGCAAAACACCGGGACATCCGGAGTTCGGACATACGGCAGGTGTAGACGCAACGACTGGGCCTCTTGGTCAGGGTATCGCTATGGCAGTCGGCATGGCGCTGGCTGAACGCCATTTGGCTGAAACATATAACCGTGATTCATTCAACGTGGTTGATCATTATACATACGGCATTTGCGGTGACGGCGATCTGATGGAAGGTATCTCTTCTGAAGCTGCTTCGCTTGCAGGCCATCTTCAATTAGGCCGGCTTATCGTACTGTACGATTCTAATGACATTTCTTTAGACGGCGATTTAGACCGCTCTTTCTCTGAAAATGTCAAACAGCGTTTTGAAGCTATGAATTGGGAAGTCCTTTATGTAGAGGACGGAAACAATATTAATGAATTGACGGCGGCGATTGAAAAAGCGCGCCAAAATGATACAAAACCGACATTAATCGAAGTGAAAACAACAATCGGATTCGGTTCTCCAAACCGTGCGGGCACATCAGGCGTTCACGGTGCTCCGCTAGGAAAAGAGGAGAGCAAGCTGACGAAAGAAGCATATGCTTGGACATTTGAAGAGGATTTCCATGTTCCAGAAGAAGTGTATGAGCATTTCCATAAAGCTGTTAAAGAAGCCGGAGAGAAAAAAGAACAGGAATGGAATGAGCTGTTCTCCGCTTATCAAGAAAAATATCCTGAGCTTGCGGAAGAGCTGTCACTCGGCATCAAAGGTGAACTTCCGAAAGACTGGGATCAAGAGGTTCCGGTTTATGAAAAAGGAAGCAGCCTTGCTTCACGAGCGTCTTCTGGTGAGGTTCTGAACGGCATCGCTAAAAAAGTTCCTTTCTTTGTCGGAGGATCTGCGGATTTAGCAGGCTCAAACAAAACGACAATAAAAAATGCGGGAGACTGTACGGCAAAAGACTACTCCGGCAAAAATTTCTGGTTCGGTGTTCGTGAATTTGCCATGGGAGCAGCCTTAAACGGAATGGCTCTTCACGGCGGCCTTCGCGTCTTCGGCGGTACATTCTTTGTATTCTCCGATTATTTAAGACCGGCGATTCGTCTTGCTTCATTAATGGGGCTCCCTGTGACATATGTTTTCACACATGACAGCATTGCAGTAGGTGAGGACGGTCCTACTCACGAACCGATTGAGCAGCTTGCTTCTTTACGAGCGCTTCCGAATCTTTCCGTTATCAGACCTGCTGACGGAAATGAGACTGCGGCTGCCTGGAAGCTCGCAGTTCAAAGCAAAGATCATCCGACGGCGCTTGTGCTGACACGTCAAAATCTGCCTACCATCGATCAGTCGGCTGATGAAGCGGCAACAGGAGTAGAAAAAGGAGCGTATGTCGTATCTAAAGCTCAAACGGATTCACCGGATGCTCTTCTTTTAGCTACAGGATCTGAAGTCGGGCTTGCGATTGAAGCACAGGCCAAGCTTGCTGAAGAAAACATTCAAGTATCAGTAGTCAGCATGCCGAGCTGGGATCGTTTTGAAAAACAATCTGCAGAGTACAAAAACAGCGTGCTTCCGCCGAATGTGACAAAACGTCTTGCGATTGAAATGGGCTCTTCATTCGGATGGGGCAAATTCACCGGCCTTGACGGAGAGGTTCTCGGAATTGACCGCTTTGGCGCTTCCGCTCCGGGAGAAACAATTATGAAGGAATACGGTTTTACAGCAGAAAACGTGGCTGACCGCGTGAAGAAACTAGTAAACAAATAATGCTGACAAAAGAGGATGAGTCAAATCATCCTCTTTTTCATGTATATACGACAAAAATAGAAGGGGCGCCGTAACAGTAATAGACAATTCTTTCTTTTCTTCTTTTGTATAATAGAGAGCAATAAATGAAGTGCTGTAAAAGGGGATGAGGAAATGGAACGTCATTACTATACGTACCTGATCAAGGATGAGTTTGCGAACCACTATTTCGGGCGGGAAACCGCTATGTTTGAGCTGTTTCAAGACTATCATTGGACGAATCTAACACCCCAGCAATATCAAATGATTGAAAAGCAAATTCAATATATAACAGAACCGATTCCGGTATTACATATGCATCAGCGTCTGCAGCTGCATTTAAATCGTGTGAGTTACAGCCGTTTGGATTCGATTTACCGACTGACTCTGCCGAAAGCAAAGGGCCATGCCTCTTTTATGATGAAAGAAAACTTGATTGAGATTGCGGCATCCGGAGATTATGAGGCAGAAACGATTTTCTTTGAGATTCTCCGTAAAATCAGTCCGTGCTTTCTTGCTATGGATTTTAGAACGCGGCGGTATGGGTGGTTAAATCCGGTCAAGGAAAGAAATTTTGTCTAAAACCGAAGAAAAAGAGATGTAAATGTTGTATAATAGCATTTGGTTTAGTACACTTTAAACTAGACAACATGAAGGAGGAAATAAAATGACTTTATGGGTTGGCATCCTAGTGGGCGTTGTGGCATTGCTCATAGGTGTTGCACTCGGGTTTTTTATTGCTCGTAAATATATGATGAGCTATTTGAAAAAGAATCCGCCTATTAATGAACAAATGTTACGCATGATGATGATGCAAATGGGAATGAAACCTTCTCAAAAGAAAATTAACCAAATGATGAAAGCCATGAATAATCAAACGAAATAATACGTAAAGATTATGATATAGAGAAACATGGTTATAAAATAAAAAACCCGGTGAGGGTTTTTTATTTTGGCATCATTTTTCACCCCATACTGCTGGCGTGCAGTTCCTTTTGATATTGTATGAGAAGGTGGTCTAGCTCCTGGCTGAGTTCTATCGTAATGTGAGATGTCATTCCGTTCGTCGTGACGATTTGAAGCAGCTCTGCCCGTTTCTTTTCAATTTCATTTAATAGATGCTCTCTAATCACAGGGATATATCCTTTCATACATAAATCTTTCATTGATTGTTATTATTATATCCACATTTATACTGTTTTTCAAATAAGAAGGAGTATAATGTCTCGATGTCAAATTAAATTATATAAGCTTTTTCTATAAAAAGTAATCCTTCGAGGAAAAGTGTTAAAAAAATGAAATGATTTTGTCATAACTTGAAAGGAGTGTGTCACGGTGAGTTTTAATTACTTTCTGACATTTGGGGCTGGTTTTCTGTCTTTCATTTCTCCATGCTGCCTGCCGTTGTATCCAGCTTTTTTGTCATATATAACGGGCGTCAGTATGGATGAGGTCAAAACAGAAAAAGTACTTTTACAAAAGCGCGGTTTGTTCCATACGCTTTGTTTTTTGCTTGGTTTCTCAGTGATTTTTATCGCGCTGGGCTACGGAACCTCGTTTATCGGCAGTTTGTTTACGCATTATCATGAAGTAATCAGGCAGCTCGGCGCCATTTTGCTGATATTGTTCGGCCTGATTACAGCCGGTGTGTTCCAGCCAAAGATGATGATGAAAGAGCGGCGGATTCATTTTAAGCACCGGCCGGGAGGATTTGTCGGTTCCATTCTGATAGGGCTCGCTTTTGCTGCCGGCTGGTCGCCTTGCAGCGGGCCAATTTTAGGAGCTGTTTTTTCTTTGGCGGGTACGAATCCTTCTTCTGCAGTGCCGTACATGATTTTATATGTACTCGGGTTTGCCATTCCATTTCTTATTCTCTCTTTTTTTATTACAAGGATGAATTGGATTCGCAAACACCAGCTTCTTATGATGAGAGCAGGCGGTATTCTCATGATAGTGATCGGGGTTATGCTGTTTTTTAATTGGATGAGCTTTATCCTGATCATTCTGTCAAATCTTTTTGGAGGATTCACAGGACTGTAAGGAATAAATAACTTTTGAACTATTATATACCCTTTTGTTTTTGGTACAATAAGACTAGTGAATGTTGAATATCTGGAGGGAAATATGACACGAGTTTTAGTTGTAGATGACGCCAAGTTCATGAGGGTGAAAATCAGAGAAATCCTGGAATCGGCGAATTACATAGTAGCCGGAGAAGCAGCGGACGGCGAGGAAGCGTCGGCTCTGTATCAAAAACTCCGGCCCGACCTGGTGACAATGGACATTACCATGCCGGTGAAAAACGGCATCAAGGCGCTTAAAGATATTTTATCTTTTGATCCGAAAGCGAATGTCATCATGTGCACCGCGATGCGCCAGCAGCGGATCGTCCTGGAGGCGATTGAATTAGGCGCGAAAGACTTTATCGTCAAGCCGTTTGAGGAATCGAAAGTCCTGGAGGCCGTGGCCCGTGTAATGGGGGCCTAAACGTGTTTTCTTTTCAAATTGGTTTTTTTTATGTTTTTGGAGTATAGTATATAGTATCAAACTCCGTGCAAGCAAAGGAATGATAAATATGATGATTATAATTTCATCCGTTATTGCAGCGGTCATGGCAATTGCCGTGATGATTGTCAGGATTAAATCCTCCGACAAGCCAGCTTCACCGAAAAAAATTATTCTCCCGCCGATCTTTATGAGCACGGGAGCGCTTATGTTTTTTATTCCGTTCTTCAGAGTGACTGGTGAAGAGTTTTTGGAAGCCATTACATTAGGCGTCATTTTCTCTATTTTTCTAATAAAAACTTCTAAATTTGAAATTAAAAATAATGAAATCTACTTAAAGCGGTCAAAGGCGTTTGTCTTTATCCTGATCGGTTTATTGGTCATCAGAATTGCAATGAAATCCATTTTAAGCACGACGATTGATTACGGAGCTTTAAGCGGGATGTTTTGGATTTTAGCCTTCGGAATGATCGTGCCTTGGCGGATCGCCATGTTCGTTTCTTACCGCAAGCTTTCGAATGAGCTGAAGACTGCTGATATTCAGATGAATTAAAACCTTTCCGTCTGCCGGAAAGGTTTTTTATTTGAGCAGAGTGCGGTAAGGCGTGAGGTCAATCTGTTTTTCACGAAGATGCTTTTTCAGAAATTGATGATCACGTTTAGGGGTTGCCAGTATATAACCTCTGATAATTAAGTCCTGGTTCATTTGTTCCGCTTCTTCTTGTAAAGAAAGTTCACCGATCTTTCCGGCGATTTTAGCTTTCGCGACGTCTCTGAACAGCTCCGGCACGGGAGCGACCAACTCATCCAAAAATGCTTTGTCGTGCGGACTCCATAAGTGTCTGCTTTTTTCAATGTAATAGTCCTGCCAATCCAGTTCTGACCGGCCGTCTTCTTTTGGTAAGCGTTTTAAAAATTTCCGAAACATAAAAAACCCGCCGATTGACAATAAACCGATCATCACGATGACCCAAAATAAAATAAACCACATAAACCAGCCTGCCAGCATAATTCTACCGCCTCCTTACTTTAACCATATTGTATACGAAGTAAGAATAGAAGAACATGAAAAAAAGAATAGAAAAAATGATAGACGTCTAGTCAAATGAATTGATAGATCATATTCTATTGTATAGTGATTCTGCTATTTGGCCATGGGAGACTCACTTTTGAGGGTATATGACAAAAACGAGCGGACAAAAAAGTCACTTTCATTGAGGGATGAAAGTGACTTTTTATGTCTTATAGCGGGAATTGAAAGGAGAAAGAGGCGGGGGTCTCATTTGTTTCCTTATTCATGGAAACGGTCAAAATATGATTTGTGAAGTCTGTGTAAATATGTTTGTCATTCAAGTAAAAGGGGAGCATCATTTGTTTTTTCAGCGTCCGTTCAGCAGATTTGACAGCCAAAATGAATTCACGGCCTGAAAGCGTGACGGTCAACATCTGGACGGGCTGCAAAGCTGTCAGATCGGCTTCAATTATATATTGCTGACTTGTTTCATATAAATCAATCGGCAGTGTTTCGTCATACCAAGCATATGGATCCTCGTAAAATTGCCGCAGCCATTCTTCCATATCATCGAATTCTTCATCATTTTTTGAGTGGTTCATGGAAGCATACCTCCATATTAAAAACCTTGCTATAACGTATGCAAAAGGGGCAAATGGGTGAATGTAACAAAAAAACAGACACTAAGGTCTGTTTTACATATCGTGGCTTGAATTATGTTTTTGTCTAGTATGGTTGCGGTTTTTCACTTTTTTGCTTCCGCTTAACGGTTCCGGCTGGCCGGGATTCTGACCTTTCGGCGCATTTTTATGCATATCTTTGCTTGAGTTTTTATTCGTCATCAAAAAAGCCTCCTTTTAAGGTGTGACGGCTATTGGTTTGTTTTTCTCTTTTTGTTGTTCTGCCGCTGTTCTTCCGTCAGGACAAGCTGGTCATTTTCTATATAACCGGCGCCTTTTCCCTGGCTTTTCGCATCATTCATGCCGTTAATCACATGATTGGCTTTCCGTTTTACCATGTTCATCACCTCATCATTAATATGGCTTGTTCCGGCGGTTAGTATGAGGGAAGAAACCGGACAAAATTTACCGAAAATACGCTGATAAGACGATCTTATTGTATTTAATAAAAACATTGATATTTACTTATGTATGATTTTATACTAAGATGAAATTGTGAGAAAATTGTGATGGAATGTAACATTCATCTAAAGAAAGATCTTGATCTTTGAAGGGGGATTTTGGAGAATGACAAATCAGCAAAAAGTCGCAACACAAGACGTTTTCCAAGCGAAAAAAACATTTTCTTCTAACGGGAAAACATATCACTATTATTCATTAAAAGCATTGGAAGACGCAGGGGTCGGCAATGTTTCAAAACTTCCTTATTCTATTAAGGTTCTGCTGGAATCCGTTTTGCGTCAGGTAGACGGACGCGTGATTACAAAAGAACATGTCGAAAATTTAGCAAAATGGGGTACTGCTGAATTAAAAGACATTGACGTGCCTTTTAAACCGTCACGGGTTATTTTGCAAGACTTTACAGGAGTTCCTGCTGTGGTTGACCTGGCATCTTTGAGAAAAGCGATGGCATCTGTCGGCGGAGATCCGGACAAAATCAATCCTGAAATCCCGGTTGACCTGGTCATTGACCACTCTGTGCAAGTAGACAAAGCGGGTACGGAAGATGCGTTAGCCATTAATATGGACTTAGAATTCGAAAGAAATGCAGAACGTTACAAATTTTTAAGCTGGGCAAAGAAAGCGTTTAATAATTATCAGGCTGTTCCGCCTGCAACAGGTATCGTGCATCAGGTAAACCTTGAGTTTTTAGCAAGTGTCGTTCATACGAAAGATGAAGACGGAGAACTTGTAACATATCCTGACACACTCGTCGGTACAGACTCCCATACGACAATGATCAACGGTATCGGCGTTCTCGGCTGGGGTGTCGGCGGGATTGAGGCAGAAGCAGGAATGCTCGGCCAGCCTTCATATTTCCCAGTTCCTGAGGTAATCGGCGCGAAACTTGTCGGAAAACTGCCGAACGGAACAACAGCAACTGACTTGGCGCTGAAAGTTACTCAGGTGCTTCGTGAAAAAGGCGTTGTAAATAAATTCGTTGAATTCTTCGGACCGGGTGTCGCTGAACTTCCGCTTGCTGATCGGGCTACAATCGCCAATATGGCGCCGGAATACGGGGCGACATGCGGATTCTTCCCGGTTGATGGGGAAGCTCTTGCTTACTTGCGCCTGACAGGCCGTGACGAAGAGCAAATCGACGTTGTAGAAGCATATTGCCGCAATAACGGGTTATTCTTTACGCCTGATGCAGAAGAGCCTAGCTTCACAGACATCGTGGAAATCGATTTGTCAAAAATTGAAGCGAACTTATCAGGTCCAAAACGTCCGCAAGATTTAATTCCGCTTTCTGTGATGCAGGAAACATTTAAAAAGCATCTCGTAAGCCCTGCCGGCAACCAAGGATTCGGACTGGAAGCTGCAGAAGCTAATAAAGAAATCTCTTTCAAGTTGCTTAACGGCGAAGAAACAGTGATGAAAACAGGGGCAATTGCGATCGCAGCCATTACAAGCTGTACGAATACGTCAAACCCTTACGTGTTAATCGGTGCCGGACTCGTTGCGAAAAAAGCGGTTGAATTAGGACTGAAAGTGCCAAATTACGTTAAAACATCGCTTGCTCCGGGATCAAAGGTTGTTACGGGTTACTTAGTAAACTCAGGGCTTCTTCCTTACATGAAAGAACTCGGTTTTAACCTTGTCGGATATGGCTGTACGACATGTATCGGAAACTCAGGCCCGCTTTCTCCTGAAATTGAAGAAGCAGTTGCTGAAAATGATCTTTTGATCACTTCTGTTCTTTCAGGAAACCGTAACTTTGAAGGCCGGATTCATCCGCTTGTCAAAGGAAACTATCTTGCTTCTCCGCCGCTTGTTGTAGCATACGCATTAGCGGGAACAGTTAACATTAACTTGAAAAGTGATCCGATCGGTGTCGGAAAAGACGGACAAAACGTTTACTTCGATGACATCTGGCCGTCAATGGATGAAATCAATTTACTTGTTAAACAAACGGTTACTCCTGAATTGTTCCGTAAAGAATATGAAACCGTATTTGACGACAACCAGCGCTGGAATGAAATCGAAACAACGGACGAAGCATTGTATAAATGGGATAATGATTCCACTTACATTCAAAACCCGCCGTTCTTTGAAGAAATGTCTGTAGAGCCTGGAAAAGTCGAGCCGTTAAGAGCCCTTCGCGTAGTCGGTAAATTCGGCGACTCTGTTACGACAGACCACATTTCTCCGGCCGGAGCGATCGGCAAAGATACACCAGCTGGTAAATACCTGCAGGAAAAAGGCGTTTCGCCTCGTGACTTTAACTCCTACGGTTCACGCCGCGGAAACCATGAAGTCATGATGAGAGGAACATTTGCAAATATCCGTATTAAAAACCAAATCGCACCGGGCACAGAAGGCGGCTACACGACATATTGGCCTACTGGTGAAGTTACATCCATTTATGACGCTTGTATGCGATATAAAGAAGACAAAACAGGCCTTGTCGTCCTTGCGGGTAAAGACTATGGTATGGGTTCTTCGCGTGACTGGGCGGCAAAAGGAACAAACCTGCTCGGAATTAGAACCGTTATTGCCGAAAGCTTTGAAAGAATTCACAGAAGCAACCTCGTCTTTATGGGTGTGCTGCCGCTTCAATTTAAACAAGGTGAAAGCGCGGATACACTCGGCTTAACCGGAAAAGAAGTCATTGAGGTGGATGTAGATGAATCAGTTCGTCCTCGAGACTTGCTGACAGTCAGAGCGACTAGTGAAGATGGCACAGTCAAAACATTCGAAGTTATCGTCCGCTTTGACAGTGAAGTGGAAATTGATTACTATCGCCATGGCGGCATTTTACAAATGGTGCTTCGCGATAAAATGAAACAGTAGTATAAACAGAAGAGAGAAAGCAATACTGCTTTCTCTTCTTTTTATGCGGGGGTATGTGCGATGCTCATGAAATGGCTTGCCGGAATTTTTCTTATCGGATTAGTAGCGTACGCGGGCTGGAATATATATGCCGTACAAAAAAGCCCAAAAGAAGGCATTGAAGAAGGGATGAAGGCGCCTGACTTTACGCTTGAAACACTGTCAGGGGAAAACAGCTCATTGTCTGACTATAAAGGAAAAAAAGTGCTCCTGAATTTTTGGGCGACGTGGTGTAAGCCATGCCGTCAAGAAATGCCGGATATGCAAGAACTGCAAAAGGAATATCCTGATGTTGCGGTAGTGGCCGTGAATTTTACGTCCTCCGAAAAAAACAGTCAAACCGTGAAGTCGTTTGCCGGCACATACCATTTAACCTTTCCGATCCTGATTGACAAAATCGGAGTGAACGCGGATTTTAACGTACTGTCTTACCCAACAACGTACATACTTGATGAAAACGGCACCATTCAGCATATCCGTGTCGGAACAATGACAAAAAAAGAAATGAAACAAAAACTGGATCTCAAGTAGAGATTCAGTTTTTTTATGCTGAAAGGCTTATCATTTAAAAAATTGGAAAAAATGAAAGAAAACACGGAGGTGAGAAGATTGAAAAAAATGAGAAAACGCTCTTTTCATGAATTGGTTATGGAAAATAAGCGTGAGTTGATGACCAACACGGAATACTTGAATCAGCTTGAGGAAAAGCTGGAACAGCGGTTCAAACAAAAATAACCTTTAATTTGCAGTCATGTTTGCTCCTCCTTTTGCGAAATATACTCTTAAGGAGGGATGAACATGGGTATAAACAAGAAAGACGGCCAGCCGCAATACGCTCCCAGCCATTTAGGGACAAAGCCTGTTAAATATAAACGCAACAAAGGGGAAAAATTTCATGACAAATCAAATGGACATCCGATTGTCATGCAAACAAAGGGCGAATAACACGATAAAAGGAGAACAGACAATATGACGAATCAATACCGAAAACCAAATCCTGATGACCGTTCTGACAACGTTGAAAAACTGCAGGATATGGTGCAAAATACAATTGAAAATATAGAAGAAGCAAAAGAATCAATGGAATTCGCGACCGAAGAAGAAAAACAGCGGATTCAGGAAAAAAACGCCAGACGAAATGAAAGCATTGAATCTTTTCGCAATGAGATTCAAGATGAATCCGCTGCGAGAGAAAATGGATATAAGTCATAAAAACCAGGGAAACCTGGTTTTTTCTCTTTCCTTCATGTTGTGATAAAATAGGGCTAATCTGAATGATAAGGGAGCAGAGAACGTTGCATGTGTCAAAAAAAGAAATAGAAGTGCGTTACGCGGAAACAGATCAAATGGGAATTGTGTATCATGCCAACTACTTAATCTGGATGGAAGTCGGCAGAACGGCATTAATTAAAGACCTCGGTTTTTTATACAGTGACATGGAGGAAAGAGGGGTTCTTTCACCGGTCGTCGACATTAACATTTCTTATAAAAAACCGCTCCGTTACGGTGAAACGGCTGCCGTACATACGTGGATTGAGGAATATAACGGTTTTAAAACCGTGTACGGCTATCACATTTATAACCCGCAAAATGAACTTGCGATCGAAGCGTCATCTTCTCATATCTGTGTCGATAAACAAAGCTTCAAGCCGATTCAGTTCCGTAAGGCTTTTCCTGATTGGCATGCCGCTTACGAAAAGGCAAAAAAATAAGGAGCGGCTGAACATGGCATTTGGGATTACACGCAGTGAACTGAAACGATGGAAAGAAGCTGTTTCCAGAGGAGAGATCGCTTTTTTAACGCATTATTGGCTGGATGACCGCTTTCCGAACGCAAAAACCGTGACGAAGGTCGGTTCAAGCGACATTGATAAACTGATCAGCTGGGGAGCGGAATACGGGCTGAAACCGGAATGGATTCACCGAAAAGATGAATATCCGCATTTTGATCTGCTTGGAGAGACGCAAAAAAGCATTTTAGAGGAAGAACATCTGACAGAGCATCTGACTCGATTCCGGCTATAAAAAAGAACGCATGCGATATGCGTTCTTTTTTCTTTATTGGTAATCAAATACCGGCTCTTCTGACTGATCAGAGTATGTGACGGATAAATCGTGGTTATCAAAGTACCATAAGTCACTCTCTTCAATGAAGAAGGTGATGCCTCCGATTTCCGTACTGATCCCGATGCTCTGCGGTTCATCTTTTGAAACACCGAGGGAAAAGCCTTTTTGTACACTGCTGCAGCCGCCGTAGCGTACAAAGAAACGCACCTGATCGCCGCTTTCTAAATCAAGCTCTTCTTTGTACCAATTCAGCGCGTCTTCGTTAATTTTCATGTTCATGCCGAACACTCCTTTTTTTGTAACTCACAAAGAAATTATCTCTATTATAAACGCATATGGCTTTTCGCTGTCAAAAATGAAGTTTTATCAGAACCATTTGATTTTCGGTTCTGTTTTGTTAATAATTCTTTTAATGTTTGCTCTGTGCCTGTAGATGACAAACGCGGTTAAAAGCGTCACCACGATTAACAAATAAGGATCTTTTACAAACAGACAATAAATAATCGTATAAATCCCTGTTAACATTGAAGACAGAGAAACAAATTTTGTAAGGTATAAAAATATGAAAAACACAGCAACCATCGTGACGAATAACAGGGGTGCATAAAACAGCAGAACGCCCGCTGAAGTGGCTACGGCTTTTCCTCCTTTAAATTTTGCAAACACGGGAAACACATGGCCGATAACTGCTGCGACACCGGCAAGAAGCGGGTGGATGGGAATGTGCAGTAAATAAGGCAGTGCTGCGGCGAGTGTGCCCTTTAAAATATCGGCTGCAATAACAATTGATCCCGCTTTTACGCCAAGCGTGCGAAAAGCGTTAGTCGCACCCAAATTGCCGCTTCCATGTTCTCTAATATCAATCCCTTTAGCAAGTTTGCCGACGACTAAACCTGACGGGATGCTGCCTATCAAATAAGCCAAAATAATTAATAAAGCAATCAACATCTACATTTCTCCTTTTCAATGTCCCTTCACTTTATTTTAACACGAGTTGTCTCCGTCTGATGACAAGTTTTTTGAGAATTAAGCTGGCAAACCTCATTTTTTGATTCCGGCTCCTCCGTCATGTAAAATAAATGAAAAGGAGATGGTATAGATGCAAAACCCTTCAAAATCGGAGATCAAAAACATTCTCGACCGAAGTAAACGGATTGCAGTCGTCGGACTTTCAGATCGGCCCGACAGAACTTCTTACATGGTTTCTAAAGCGATGCAGGAGGATGGATACGAGATTATTCCTGTCAATCCGACGATTGATGAAGCCCTTGGCGTCAAAGCCGTCGCTTCATTGAAAGATATAGAAGGGCCGATTGATATTGTAAACGTGTTCAGACGTTCCGAACAGCTGCCGGGCGTGGCTGAAGAATTTTTGCAAACAGACGCTCCTGTTTTTTGGGCGCAGCAAGGACTGGCAAATGAAGAAGCTTATGGCATGATTACAGACAAAGGACGGACGGCAATTATGGATTTATGCATAAAAGTCGCCCGCGCTGTTACAAAATAGAGACAAAAAAGGCAAAAATCCTTGGCTGTTCAGGGGTTTTTGCTTTTTTATTTTAAGAATACTATTTGCGTATTATGGTGAAACAGATACAATAAAGCTTGAACAGCTTTTTTAGCAGCCCTTTCCATACAGGGGTTTTACAGTCTGTTTGCGATGGCGGGCATAAATCGATATAATAGAAACCGAACTCATGTTCTGTGTTGCCGAAAAGGGCACCAGAAAGATGAAAAGACATTCGAATGTATGTCTTGCGGCCTAAAAAATAAGCCATTCGCTCAAAAATGTTGCGAAATCAAGCATATTGGTTATAATTGTGAGTCCGAGGAGAATTGGACCGAAGCTTGCGCATACTTAAAACAAAGACATGAAACATGAAAAAGAGAATGATTAAGCAGGTTTTTTGAAAGGGGTTTGTACGTTTGGCTAGAAAACAGCAATTTGATTACAACGAAGATGCCATACAGGTGCTTGAAGGCCTGGAAGCCGTCAGAAAAAGACCGGGTATGTACATCGGTTCCACTGACGCACGCGGCTTGCACCATCTGGTGTATGAAATCGTCGATAATTCCGTCGACGAAGTTCTCGCTGGATACGGAGATCATATTATCGTTACTATACATAAGGACAACAGCATCTCCGTACAAGACAGAGGACGCGGAATGCCGACCGGTATGCATAAACTCGGGAAACCGACTCCGGAAGTCATTTTCACCGTGCTCCACGCCGGAGGGAAATTCGGCCAGGGCGGCTATAAAACGAGCGGAGGCCTGCACGGAGTCGGCGCATCCGTCGTAAACGCTTTATCGGAGTGGCTGACCGTTACAATTGAGCGGGACGGCTTTGTCTATAAACAGCGGTTTGAAAACGGCGGTAAGCCTGCGACTTCACTAGAAAAAGTCGGTACGACCAAAAAAACGGGTACGCTCACGCATTTTAAACCCGATCCGTCGATGTTCAGCGCAACGGTTTATAATTTTGACACGCTTTCAGAACGTCTGCGTGAATCTGCCTTCTTATTAAAAGGCTTGAAAATAGAGCTCATTGATGAACGGAATCAAATGAAGGAAGTATTTTATTACGAGAACGGAATTGAAGCGTTTGTCGCTTACTTAAACGAGGAAAAAGATGCTTTATGCGAAGTGGTTTCCTTTGAAGGTGAGCACCATGACATTGAAGTGGACTTTGCGTTCCAATTTAATGACGGATACTCCGAAAATATCCTGTCATTCGTCAATAACGTCAGAACAAAAGACGGCGGGACTCACGAGTCGGGAGCTAAAACGGCGATGACGAGGGCATTTAATGAGTATGCGAGAAAAGTGGCGCTTTTAAAAGAAAAAGACAAAAACCTTGAAGGCACGGATATCAGAGAAGGATTATCTGCGATTATTTCCGTCCGTATCCCTGAAGAACTCCTGCAATTTGAAGGCCAGACAAAAGGAAAACTGGGCACAAGTGAGGCAAGATCTGCCGTAGATGCCGTCATTTCAGAAAAGCTTGCTTATTTCTTAGAGGAAAACCGTGATACGGCGACTCTGCTTGTCAAAAAAGCGATCAAAGCAAGCCAGGCGCGTGAAGCAGCCCGTAAAGCAAGAGAAGAAGCAAGAAGCGGCAAAAAGCGCAAAAAATCAGAAGCGACATTAAGCGGAAAGCTCACTCCCGCAGGCTCCAGAAATCCGGCCAAAAATGAATTGTATCTCGTAGAGGGGGATTCTGCCGGAGGATCTGCAAAGCAGGGAAGAGACCGGAGATTCCAAGCCGTTCTGCCGCTTCGCGGAAAGGTCATTAACACAGAGAAAGCAAAGCTTGCTGATATCTTCAAAAATGAAGAAATCAACACGATCATTCATGCGATCGGCGGAGGGGTCGGAGCGGATTTTGAGGTAGAGGACATTAACTACGACAAAATCGTCATTATGACAGATGCCGATACTGACGGCGCTCACATCCAAGTGCTGCTGTTAACGTTCTTCTATCGTTATATGAAACCTTTGATTGAACACGGAAAGGTATTCATCGCCTTGCCGCCTCTTTACAAAGTCAGCAAAGGAAGCGGCAAAAAAGAGATCATTGAATATGCCTGGTCCGATGAAGAAATGGACAGCGTGTTAAAAAAGGTCGGCAAAGGCTATACGATCCAGCGCTATAAAGGCCTTGGAGAAATGAATGCAGATCAGCTCTGGGAGACGACAATGAACCCTGAGTCACGAACGCTTGTAAGAGTCAAAATTGATGATGCAGCCCGCGTAGAGCGCCGGGTAACGACATTAATGGGAGACAAAGTAGAACCGAGAAGAAAATGGATTGAAAAGAATGTTGCCTTTGGATTAGACGAGGAAAGCAATATTTTGGAAAATGAAAACTTATCGGTCGCTGAGGAGGTTTAATAGTGGCACAGCCAGAATTATTTCATGATTTACCGTTAGAAGAGGTAATCGGCGACCGTTTCGGACGCTACAGTAAATATATTATTCAAGATCGGGCGCTGCCTGATGCAAGAGACGGTTTAAAGCCGGTGCAGCGCAGAATTTTATACGCCATGCACGCAGACGGAAATACGTTTGATAAAAATTTCCGGAAAGCGGCCAAAACGGTCGGGAATGTTATCGGTAACTATCATCCGCATGGGGACAGCTCCGTATATGAAGCAATGGTGCGGATGAGCCAAGATTGGAAAGTCAGAAATGTGCTGATAGAAATGCACGGAAACAACGGGAGCATTGACGGTGACCCGCCCGCTGCCATGCGTTATACAGAAGCAAGATTATCAGCCATCGCGTCCGAGCTCTTGCGGGACATTGATAAAAATACGGTGGAATTCGTTCCAAACTTTGATGATACAAGTAAGGAGCCGGTCGTCCTGCCGGCTATGTTCCCTAATTTATTGGTCAACGGATCGACCGGAATTTCGGCGGGCTATGCCACTGATATTCCGCCCCATCATTTAGGCGAAGTCATTGATGCCGTCATTAAACGGATTGAATCGCCCGATTGCACTGTTGATGACTTAATGGGCGTCATCAAAGGACCTGATTTTCCGACAGGAGGCATCATCCAAGGGGTAGACGGTATTCGGAAAGCCTATGAAACGGGTAAAGGGAAAATCATGATTCGCGGCAAAGCGGAAGTGGAAACCATCAGAGGCGGCCGTGAGCAGATCGTTATCACTGAAATTCCGTTTGAAGTAAACAAAGCCAACCTTGTGAAGAAAATGGACGAATACCGGATTGATAAAAAAGTCGAGGGCATATCAGAGGTGCGTGATGAAACAGACCGCACGGGCCTTCGGGTAGTCGTTGAATTAAAGAAAGAAGCAGATGCGAAAGGCATTCTGAATTTCTTATACAAAAATACTGATTTGCAAACGGCGTATAACTTTAATATGGTTGCCATTCATAACCGCCGGCCGATGCTGATGAGCCTCCCAGCCATTTTGGACGCGTATATCGCCCACCAGAAGGAAGTGGTGACAAACCGCTCCATTTTTGAACTGCAAAAGGCGAAAGAAAGACATCATATCGTTGAAGGCTTGATGAAGGCCCTGTCAGTTTTGGATGAAGTCATTGCCGTCATCCGCGCCAGCAATGATAAGCGGGACGCGAAACACAATTTAATCTCAAAATTCGCTTTCACCGAGCCTCAGGCAGAAGCCATTGTTTCTTTGCAGCTGTACCGTTTGACAAACACTGATATTACAGCATTAAAAGAAGAAGCGGAAGAGCTCAGCCGGAAAATCGATGAGCTTGAAGCCATTTTAAACAATGATAAAAAGCTTTTAAAAGTCATTACGGGCAGTTTGAAGAAACTGAAAAAAACCTATGCCGACAGCAGGCGGTCAGTGATTGAGGAAAAAATTGAGGAAATTAAAATAAATCTTGAGGTCATGGTCGCATCAGAAGACGTGTATGTCACGGTCACTAAAGACGGTTATGTGAAGCGAACAAGCCAGCGTTCGTTTGCCGCTTCTAACGGCCAGGATTTCGGAATGAAGGACACAGACAGGCTTATTCATCAATTTGAGATGAATACAACAGATGTCCTGCTGCTGTTTACCAATAAGGGAAGTTATGTGTATTGTCCCGTTCACCAGCTTCCTGATATCAGATGGAAAGACATGGGGCAGCATGTGACAAATCTCATCACAATTGACCGGGACGAAACGATCGTGAAAGCCATTCCGGTGAAAGAGTTTGATCCATCCTCATACTTATTGTTTTTCACAAAAAACGGGATGGTGAAAAAGACCGAGCTGACACATTACAAAGCGCAGCGGTATTCGAAAGCGCTTGTAGCCCTGAACCTTAAAGGGGAAGACGAGCTGATCGACGTCCATGTTACAAATGGAGAGTGTCAGCTGTTTATCGCGACCCGCCTCGGCTACGGCCTATGGTTTGGCGAAGATGAAGTAAATGTGGTCGGAGCGCGGGCGGCCGGCGTAAAGGGAATTAATTTAAAGGACGGCGATGCTGTCGTATCAGGCCAGATTCTTCACGAGACTGATTCGCTTGTGCTTGTCACACAGCGCGGAGCCGTTAAACGAATGAATCTTTCTGAATTTGATAAAACATCCAGAGCAAAACGCGGGGTCATCATGCTCCGCGAGCTCAAAAAGAATCCGCATCGTGTAACGGGATTATTCGCATGTCCCCAGTCTGACAGAATCATACTGGAAACAGAAAAAGGCGAGAGAAGCGAAGTCGCCGTTCAGTCATTAAGGGCAAACGACAGATACAGCAACGGTTCCTTCTTTATTGATGAAGATGAGTCAGGGCCGGTAACAGATGTATGGCGTGCAGAGTCATCTGAAGTTTAAGAATAAAAATAAAATACCCCCGCTCAATTTTACTTGAGCGGGGGTTTTACAATTTAACTTTCGTGGCTGCCGAATAAATCGGTAATGGCGTGAACAACTTCAATACCCTGCCATACAAATAAATTCAACGCAGTGAATGAGAATAAGCCTAAGATCACCATTCGTAAGATAAACAACATGTTTAACAACCTCCTCATTTTATGTTACATAGATAGGCGATGTTGAACATGAAGCTCATCGAAATACGAGGACTGATAAAATTTAGCGATCAAAAAGCTTTTTTTGCGCTGTCTTCTCCTGGAAGACGGACTTTTTCTGTCTGCTATCACGATAAGTGAGGCAGAAGCGGCGAAAAGCGCCGTCAGTATAAATGAGCCCGTCAAAGACTTTTTCTCATCATCGACATTTTGGCCGGCCTTCATTTCGTGCATTTCCTGCTGGTCGGCTACTGCTTTAAAATGATGAGCGGTGTCAAACGCATGGGGAATGGAGAGCAAATGAAAGCTTGCAATCGCTAAAAATAGGATAGATGCCTTTAAAAACAGGATCTTTTTCAAATGTTCTCCCCCCTTCATAAGTCTGAATATTTTTATTATAATACCCTAATTCAAACTGAAAGTAAACCTCATTTAATAAATTTAAAAATATTATCCTGGTTAAGTATATAACATCTGAGACGTTATTTCACTCATTTTTTATCAGCAAGCCGAAGAAAGCGGGAAGAGACTATATTTATTATCTTATGCAAATAAAGGCTGAGATGTGACGGGTTTTTTCAGGCTGCAGATAAAAAAAGAGCGAGGCATAACGATACGTAAAAACCAAATAATTTTGTTAAAAAACTTCTCAACCAATGATGTTGTGATATAATAATACTCGTTATGTTAAAAAATCTAACATGAGAAGCAAAAATCAAAGTAAAAGATGTATAGGGAGGTTACACATGGAGGCTTTTATTAAAGATATTATTAATGTTCCAAATGATTTTATTTGGAAGTATCTTGTTTATATTTTAGTGGGTATCGGATTGTTTTTCACTTTCCGTTTTCGTTTCATTCAATTTCACTATTTTATTGAGATGTTCAGAATTGTGGGAGAGAAGCCTTCTAAAGGGGTTTCCTCTATGCAGGCATTCTTTATCTCGGCAGCCTCGCGTGTCGGAACCGGAAACCTGACCGGCGTCGCTTTAGCGATTGCAACGGGCGGACCGGGAGCGGTATTTTGGATGTGGATTGTGGCCGCTGTCGGAATGGCTTCCAGTTTTGTAGAAAGTACATTGGCGCAGCTTTATAAAGTGCGTTCAGGTGAAGATTTCCGCGGCGGGCCTGCTTACTACATGCAAAAAGGCCTCGGGGCGCGGTGGCTTGGTGTTTTATTTGCCGTATTGATTACCGTCTCATTCGGGTTGATTTTTAATGCCGTACAGTCAAACACCATTTCAGTTGCTTTTGACGAAGCATTTCATGTAAATAAAACGGTTATTGCGATTATTTTAGCTGTATTAACGGCATTTATTATTTTTGGCGGTTTAAAACGGGTCGTTTCTGTTTCACAATTAATCGTTCCCGTCATGGCCGGAGCATACATTATTATCGCGCTGTATGTTGTTGTTGTGAATATCACGGCGGTTCCGGATCTGCTGATGACGATCGTGAAAAATGCGTTCGGCCTTCAGCAAATTGCTGGAGGAAGTTTAGGAAGCATCATTATTATCGGAGCGCAGCGCGGGCTGTTCTCAAATGAAGCCGGTATGGGGAGTGCGCCGAATGCCGCAGCAACTGCACACGTGTCACATCCGGCAAAGCAGGGATTAATTCAGACTCTCGGCGTATTTTTTGATACGTTTATCGTTTGTACTTCGACTGCATTTATTATTTTATTGTACAGCGTAACGCCTAAAGGCGATGGCATCCAAGTGACACAGGCCGCTTTACAGCACCATCTCGGAAGCTGGGCGCCGACTTTTATTGCGATTGCAATGTTTTTATTCGCATTCAGTTCGGTTGTTGGCAACTATTACTATGGGGAAACAAATATTGAATTTATCAAAACAAGCAAAACATGGCTCAATATTTACCGTGTTTTTGTTATCGCAATGGTTGTATACGGATGTGTAGCCAATTTCCAAATTGTATGGGATATGGCAAACTTGTTTATGGGCTTATTGGCGCTGATTAACTTGATTGCGATACTGCTGCTGTCTAATGTGGCATATAAGGTCTATAAAGATTATGCCGTTCAGCGCAAAAAAGGTCTTGATCCTGTATTTAAAGCGAAGAATATTCCCGAGCTGAAACATATTGAAACATGGGAAGAAGAAGAGCAGACAGGCTCTGAGCATAAAGCTGCAAATTGAACAGCATGAAACTGCACCCGAAAAACCCCTTTACAGGGGTTTTTCTTATGTCAAAGCTATCTTCCGGGCTTTTAATGCTGAAGAAAAATCCCCGCACAACAAGCGGGGATTTTTCTCGTAATCGTAATCTTAGAAGGGATGCTGTTTTTGCCGATGATACACTGACAGTAAGGAAACATGAAGGATTACATAACCGCAGACAGATTTTTCTGAATTTAAAGTATTTTTTCTTGTATTTGTAATATTTTTCATATAAAGTGTTACTAAACCGGTTTACCAAACCGATTTAGTTCCTATCAGATATTGAAATGAAAGGAGTATAGATGTGTCAACCAAATATGGAATTTTAACGATAGGTGATGCGATGATCACCTTAAATCCCGCGAGTACAGGACCTTTGCGTTTTGTTACTCATTTTGAAAGAAAAGCAGGCGGAGCAGAATTGAATGTTGCCATTGCCTGTGCAAGGCTGGGTCTTTATTCAAAGTGGATCAGCCGGCTAGGAAAGGATGAGTTTGGCAGAGTGATCTATAGCTTTGCTAAAGGAGAAGGAGTCGATATGACTGACGTCGCCTATGTTGAAGGCTATCCCACTTCTTTAAATGTGAAGGAGATCAGGGAAGACGGAGCAGGCAAGACCTTTTATTATCGTTACAACTCTCCTGTCCTAACGCTTGAACCGGAAGATATTACTGAAGAGATGTTTAGAGGCATTGATATTGTTCATCTTACCGGGATATTTATGGCGATTGACCGCAAAAACTTGGATATTGTTCAAAAAGTGCTCTTCATCGCGAAAGAAAAAGGAATCCTTATATCCTTTGATCCGAATGTCCGGCTGAAACTGTGGACGATTGAAGATGCACGGGCAGCTTACCAAACGGTCTTCCCATATATTGATATTCTGTTGACTGGCCGTGATGAAATGAAAAACATCATAGGAACTGAGGAAAACGAAGAATTAGCTGTTTTTGCAAAGAAATATTCTATCAGTCAGCTTGTCATTAAAGACGGAGCAAAAGGATCAGCTCTGTATAGTGAAAATCAGTGGATCGAAAAGGAAGCATTTTCGGTAGCAGCTGTTGATACGGTTGGAGCGGGTGATGGCTTTGATGCCGGCTACTTATACAGTTATCTGCATAAATTTGAACCTGAGAAACGCCTGGAGTTTGCCAATGCGGTCGGTGCGCTTGTTACAACAGTTTCCGGTGATAATGAGGGGCTGCCCCTTTTGGAAGAAGTTTTAACATTTGTTAATAAAGAGACGGTGGTTGAGCGTTAAGGTTAAAAATCAAAATAAGAACCGATCGGCAGTGCGGAGATAAATTCTTAAAAAGCAGGTGAGAAAATGAAAGCGGTTCAAGTACGGAAAGCGTATGACTTGGTGATAACGGAGGCAAAAAAGCCAGCCGTCATTCAAGCCGATGACGTTCTCATCAAAGTAAAACGGGTGGGAATTTGCGGTTCAGATCTGCATATTTATCATGGCACAAATCCATTGGCTTCACTGCCGAGAGTCATTGGGCATGAAGTAACAGGTGAAGTAAAAGAGATTGGCCCGAGTGTCCGACATCTCAGGATAGGTGACCATGTAGTTGTTGAGCCGATATCTTACTGCGGAACATGCTATGCCTGCCGAAAAGGGAGGCCGAATGTTTGTGAAAAGCTTTCTGTCTTCGGTGTTCATGAAGAAGGCGGGATGCGGGAATATGTTGTGCTGCCGGAAAAGCAGCTGCATGCGGTATCAGCCCATTTGCCGTGGGAAGAAGCGGTCATGGCAGAACCCTACACTATAGGCGCTCAAGCGGTATGGAGAGGACAGGTGGAACAAGGAGACACTGTTCTGATCCAGGGGGCGGGCCCCATCGGAATCTGCATATTAAAAATGG
Source organism: Bacillus sp. YC2 (assembly GCF_019891195.1). NCBI lineage: Bacteria > Bacillati > Bacillota > Bacilli > Caryophanales > Bacillaceae > Bacillus > Bacillus sp. YC2. The sequence goes on from NZ_JAHXDO010000011.1 coordinate 61,589, forward strand.
CTAAGCTGCAGGGCGCTTCAGTCATGGTGACCGACTTAAATGAAGAGCGTTTAGCGTTTGCCAAAGAAAACGGTGCGGACCGTATCGTAAATGTACAAAAAGAAGATATCATTCGGAGAGTTCATGAATGGACCGGAAATGAAGGAGCCAACGCGGTCATTGATGCCGTTTGCCTCCCAGCCACTTTTGCACTTTCCATTGAGGCGGTTTCTCCGGCCGGACATGTGGTTGTTCTTGGATTTGATGAAAATGCTTCAGCTATTTCACAGCTGCCGATTACGAAAAAGGAAGTCACGATAACCGGTTCCAGACTGCAAACACATCAGTTTCCGAGAGTGATAGAGTTACTGAATGAAGACAGATTAACGCATAACGGGCTCGTTACTCATACGTTTTCAGTTGATAACGTTCAGGAAGCCTTTCAATTTATAGAACAGCATCCCGGCCAGGTTCGCAAGGCGGTCATTACGTTTGATTAAAGGAGGAGCGAACATGCTGCCTAAATACTTCGTTTACCAGCAGCTTTTGGAAGCAAAAGTAGTGGCGGTCGTCCGCGGTCAGAACAGCCATGAAGCGATACAAGTATCAAAAGCGGCCATCTCGGGGGGGATCAATGCAATCGAGCTTACATATACAACCCCTGAAGTGGAAGACGTCTTTAAGGAGCTGCGTCATATGGATGTTCTTCTTGGAGCAGGTTCTGTGATGGATACAGAAACGGCAAGACATGCCATTTTATCCGGAGCGACATTTATCGTCAGTTCTCACTTTGTAAAGGACATTGCGTCTCTTTGCAACCTGTACAGCGTTCCTTATTTGCCGGGGTGCATGAGCATTTCGGATATGGCATCAGCGCTTGAGGCCGGATGTGATGTAATGAAGCTGTTTCCTGCCATTACATTTGATCCCTCATTTATCAAGTCAGTAAATGGGCCTCTGCCCAATGTCCGCCTCATGCCGACAGGCGGCATTTCATTGAATAATATGAATGATTGGCTGAGTGCCGGAGCGGTTGCTGTCGGTGTGGGGAGCGAGTTAACCAAGGCCTATCAAAAGGGCGGATATGAAGCCGCTGTGTCACTCAGCAGAGACTACGTCAGCAAGAAGTCTGAATATACGGGGGTGTAACATGAATATCACGTTTCGATGGTACGGACAAGGCAATGATACCGTAACACTTGACCATGTCAAACAAATTCCAGGAGTTAAAGGCATCGTCTGGGCTCTCCACCATAAGCAGCCGGGTGAAGTGTGGGGGGAAGAAGAAATTAAAGCGGAAGTCGAATATATTCAATCCCATGGGTTTCATGCAGAAGTTGTAGAGAGCGTGAATGTTCATGAAGCGATCAAACTTGGAAATGAAGAACGCGGCCAGTACATTGAAAACTATCAGCAAACCATTCGCAACCTTTCCGAATTTGGCGTAAAAGTGATCTGCTACAATTTCATGCCGATTTTTGACTGGACCCGCACCGATATGTTCCGACCGCTGGAAGACGGTTCAACCGCTTTGTTTTTTGAAAAAGCAAAAGTAGAGAGTTTGGAGCCCCAAGAGCTGATCCGCATGGTGGCGGAAGCCTCCGATATGACGCTACCAGGGTGGGAGCCGGAAAAAATGATACGGATTCAAGAGCTGTTTGAAGCCTGCAAAACGGTCGATGAAGAGCAGCTTTGGGCCAATCTGACATTCTTTTTAGAAGAGATTCTGCCGGTTGCTGAAGCGCATGGCATTCAAATGGCTATTCATCCCGATGATCCGCCTTGGTCTATTTTTGGCTTGCCCCGTATTATGACCGGGGCAAAAAGCTACGAAAAGCTTCGGGCGATATCAGATTCACCGGCCAACTGCATCACGATGTGCACAGGCTCGATGGGTGCGAATCCCGCCAATGACATGGCGGAGATCGCAAAACACTATGCCGGCATTGCTCCATTCGCACACATACGTAATGTAAAGATTTATGATAACGGTGATTTTGTAGAAACATCTCATCTGACAAAGGATGGTTCCATCAATATCCAAGGTGTAGTAGAAGAACTTCACAACCAAGGTTACAAAGGGTATGTACGACCGGATCACGGTCGCCATATCTGGGGTGAACAATGCCGACCGGGTTATGGTATGTATGATCGCGCTTTAGGGATTATGTACTTGAACGGACTGTGGGATGCCTATGCGTCTTTGGTGAAAAAAGAGGCGGAAGTATGATACCGATTCATGAAAACTTGTCCGGTAAAGCCGCTGTCATAACAGGCGGAAGCGGTGTGCTCTGTTCAGCGATGGCAAAAGAGCTTGCCCGCCACAACATGAAAATCGCGATAGTGAACCGAAGTGCCGAAAAAGGACAGCAAGTCGTGAACGACATTACGAAGGCTGGCGGAACTGCTCTTTCTGTTTCTGCTGACGTCTTGGATCGCGGATCATTGAAAAAAGCAAAAGATAAGATTCTTGATCGGTTTGGCTCCATCGATCTTTTAATCAATGGAGCGGGAGGAAACCATCCGGATGCTATCACTGATTGTGAGACTTATGAAGAAGAGGGGGGAGGAACATCATTCTTTGATATGGATGAGAACGGATTTTCCACCGTATTCTCTACAAACTTTACGGGGTCATTTCTCGCTTCTCAGGTGTTTGGCAAAGACCTTCTGAAGGCTGAGTCACCGGCGATTATCAACATTTCATCCATGAGTGCCTATTCACCTATGACGAAGGTTCCGGCCTACAGTGCGGCCAAAGCGTCAATTAATAATTTTACAATGTGGATGGCGGTTCATTTCGCAGAAACCGGTTTGCGGGTCAATGCGATTGCACCAGGATTCTTTCTCACCAAACAAAATCACGATTTGTTGATAAATGAAGATGGAAGCTATACGGACCGCTTCAACAAAATCATTGCCGGTACACCGATGAAACGCTTCGGGAAACCGGAGGACTTGCTGGGAACACTCCTTTGGCTGGCGGATGAATCATACTCAAGTTTTGTAACGGGAATTACCATCCCTGTTGATGGAGGATTTATGGCATATTCCGGAGTTTGACGGATATACCAGTCTCCCTGTCTAGTTTGTAATGAGTTTATTTCTGGCTTATACTAATGAAAAATGAAGGCAGACGGGGATGACTTATGAAAACCATTACAATCGCTGATGTAGCTAAACATGCAAACGTTTCTAAAAGTACCGTATCTCAATTTTTAAACCGGCGCTTTGATTATATGAGTGAAAAAACGAAACAAAAAATAGAGGAAGCCATTCAGGAGCTGAATTATCAGCCAAACTTTGTAGCCCGCAGCTTAAAGCAGAAATCAACGTTTACAGTCGGAGTAGTAGTCGCCAACATCCTTCACACCTTTTCCACCCAAGTCATCCGGGCAATTGAAGACTATTTTCATGAACAAGGTTTTCATATTATTGTCTGCAATGCGGATGACGAGCCTGCTAAAGAAAAGAAGTATATTGAAATGCTGCGTGCCAAGCAGGTGGATGGCATTATTATTTTTCCAACAGGCGAGAATCTTGCACTGTATGAAAAGATGAAACGCGATGAGTTTCCGATAGTATTTATGGACCGAACGATTGAAGAGCTCGGGATTCAGACGGTCATGCTTGATAACCATTATGCAGCAAAGCTTGCTGTTGACCGATTTGCGGAGAAAGGTTTGCACAAGATCGCAATCATTACCACATCGATTATTCGCAAGATCAGTCCCAGGGTAGAAAGAATCGAAGGATACAAGAAGGCTCTGGAAATGCATGGGCTTCCGATTCGTGAAGAGTACATCAAAACGGCAGATGCAGATGATATTCCAAGAGCGCTTTCGGAGCTGTTTGCACTGAACACACCGCCGGAAGCGATATTGGCAGGAAACGATATTGTGCTCGTTGAGGCTTTAAAGTATATGAAAGAAAAAAACATGGCCATTCCAGAGGATGCAGCGGTCATCGGAATCGACGAAGTTTCCTTTGCCAGTTTCTTTACCCCGCCGGTTACGACCATTGTCCAGCCTGCGGTTGAAATGGCCAAAGGAGCGGCTGACATTCTTCTCCGGCAAATCCAAAAAAAAGAATCAGAAGCAGAGTGGATGCACCGCTATAAGCCCTATCTTATGGCAAGGCATTCCGGGTAAGGCCTTTCAGTGAACTAAACCGGTTTATACTGAGCTGTGTAAATATCAGAATAAAAATCAAAGGAGGTTTATATGCTTTCAAAAGACAGGCTTCCGGTGATTGTTCTTTTATTCTTAGCCGGTGTCATAAACTATTTGGACCGTTCGGCACTGTCGATTGCAGCTCCATTTATTCAGGACGACCTCACATTGTCTGCAACCCAAATGGGTTTGATCTTCAGCAGTTTCTCTGTCGGTTACGCTACCTTTAACTTTGTCGGCGGAGTAGCATCCGATCGATATGGTGCAAAGCTGACTTTGTTTACAGCGATGATTGTTTGGTTCGCTTTTCAGCGGAGCGGTTGCGCTTGCCTTCGGTTTTATAAGCTTGTTGATCATTCGGATCTTATTCGGAATGGGTGAAGGGCCGTTGTCAGCTGCCATTAATAAAATGGTCAATAATTGGTTTCCGCCGACTCAGCGGGCATCAGCCATCGGGGTGACAAACAGCGGTACGCCGCTGGGCGGAGCGATTTCCGGTCCGATTGTCGGTATGATTGCTGTTGCGCTCAGCTGGAAGGTTTCCTTTGTACTCATCATGATCATTGGTTTAGTCTGGGCGCTGTGCTGGTTTAAGTTCGTAAAAGAAAAGCCGGCAGAGCCAATGGGGGATGCGCCGGCAATGAAGGCGGACGGGGCGCCTCATGAGAAAATTCCGCTCACCTTTTATCTGAAACAAAAGACTGTACTATTCACGGCTTTCGCCTTTTTCGCCTATAACTACATCTTATTTTTCTTCCTGACATGGTTCCCAAGCTACTTGGTGGACGAACGGGGATTAAGTGTTGAATTCATGAGCGTGGTCACTGTTATTCCAGGATTCTGGGTTTTATCGGTCTGGCGGCCGGAGGACTTATTTCCGATTATGTATTCAAAAAAACGGCCAAAAAAGGCGTGCTGTTCTCGCGTAAAGTGATTCTTGCCACCTGTCTGTTTGCTTCCGCAGTATTCATCGGATTTGCCGGACTTGTCACCAATACTGTAAGCGCTGTCACTCTTGTCGCTTTATCTGTTTTCTTCTTATATGTAACAGGTTCCATCTACTGGGCTATCATTCAAGACGTGGCAGACCCAAAAAATGTCGGATCCGTTGGCGGATTCATGCATTTCCTCGCAAACACGGCCGGTATTATCGGACCTGCGTTAACCGGTTTTATCGTTGACAAAACCGGTACGTTCTCTGGAGCGTTCCTGCTGGCCGGCGGCTTAGCTGTATTTGCTTCTCTTGCAGTTATCCGTTTCGTCCGCCCGATCATCAGCAAATCTGCTGGATCGGATACCGAAGATACGGTTTCTTATTAAAAGAACCTTTACGGTAGATGAATCCTCCTAAACTGCAGCGGGCGTTCAGATGAGAAATGGCGGCCTGAAGACATCTGAAATGATCGAAGACCGGTTATCTGCCGGTCTTTTTTTGTTTGCAAACCTAGGCGTCTTCTAAAGAAAAGAAAGGAAAGCAGGGGATGGCATATCGGAGACCCGACTTGGGACCGGCAAAAGTCTGGAGTCACACTGCCATTCAATCTATCAATATGCTAATATAGGGATTGTTTACAAAAGAAGGGGAAAAGGAGGGCGTATGAAACAGGAGCCGATCTATGTGGAAATTGACATAACATCTGATTTGAATACGCTTTGGGAATATACGCAAAACCCAGCGCTTCATAAGGAATGGGATCTGCGTTTTTCAGATATTACGTACCTTCATCGAAAACCAAACGAACCGCAGAAATTTCTTTATGAGACAAGGATAGGCTTTGGATTAAAGGTGTCTGGCACTGGGGAAACAGTTGGAGGCAGCAATCAGCATTCTTCTCATTGGGTATCTTCCCTGGCTTTTCACTCCGATCATCCGTTATCTCTGATTGAAACCGGCAGGGGCTATTGGAAGTATAGACCGCATGATAACCGGAGTTTCACGTTCATGACCCAATACCAATATAAAACGGCATACGGCCTGCCCGGGAGATTGATAGATCGATTTGTATTTCGGCCGCTGTTAAGCTGGGCCACGGCGTGGAGCTTTGATGCTTTGCGGCTTTGGATTGAGCAGAACAGACACCCGAAGAAATCTGCTTACTGCGGATTCGTCTATGTCATGTTGTGCTTGTTTTTCAGTCTGTATTGGTTTCATCAAGGGTTTGCAGATTTTTTTCTTGAAGCAAACAGAATAGCAGGGGCGTTAGAGTCAGGATTGGGAATTTTGTGGATTGTTCCTTTCGGGAGAAAAAGGCTGCTTCATGCCGGACAGGTATGTATCTTTGCTGTATTAGCATTTTTGCAATCGGGAATATTTTTATCTGTTTTGTTAGGAGCGATCACCGCTGCGGGAATTATTCTTAGTCTTAAGCTCCCGAGCGCCCGGCATACAAAACGAAAGAGAAAGAAGTGAAGTTGTGGGTTCAATTTATGAAAAATCAATCGTTAATTATCACTTATTACATCCTCAGCTGCAAAAACGCTATCAATTAGACGAATCACACACGTTCAGCGGAAAAGGAATCATGTCAGACATAAAGGGAGGCTCATTTGTCGTCAAAATGTTATTGAAGTTCGGTGTCTTCTTTAGATGCTTCTTCTCTGAGAGAGGGAAGGACATCCCTTTCACCATTCAAAATAAAACTTTTTATACGAAACAGCATATCGGTGTGGAATGGAACCGAACATTTTTCTTTAAAGGCAAAAAGCGTTTCTTTGACGCAGTTATGGTATATGACGAACAAGAAAAACGAATTCTTGATTACTTCGGCAAACCGTACATTCTGCTGTCTGTTTTACATTTAGAAGCAACCTCAGACGGGGCGCTTAACATCACATCGGGAAGGCAATGGTTATTGATATTGGGAAAGAAAATTCCGCTTCCAAAATGGCTTTGCGGCAAATCCTCCGTTTACGAGAGCTATCATGAAGAAATGAATTGTTTTACTATACAAGTGCATGTGGAGAATATGATTCTCGGCACTCTTTTCTATTATCAAGGAACATTTCAGGGAGAAGAGGGAAACATATGCTGAAACGAAACAGAGTGATCAGCATGGTTTGTTTTATAGGATTTTTTGCTGCTGAAGCCCCGCATGTGTCTGCTGCAGAGGCGCTTGTCCTGTTATCCGTTCTTTTTTTTGTTCCGGGTGTTTTTCCTCTTGTTTTTCAACAAACGGCTGATCGTGAGGTTCAACTATTTGAAAACGTATTAGTAAAGTGTTATCCGGCAGCAGCCTTATGTGCAGCACTGGCTTTTATTACGGATATCAGCTTTTTTGCGCTGTTGTGGTGGCTGTACACCATTTTATTGGCTGTTTATGGTGTGGTGAGGCTATGGAAGACAAACATACATAGAATGGAAGAAACTTCGGTCATCTTTGGCCTTATCTATTTGGCTGGCGGGGGATTTTGGTTTTTTGCTTATGTTTCACAAATGGATATTATGCATTTCGGTCCGCTTATTATATTGCTGACAGCTGTTCACTTTCATTATTCTGCTTTTCTTATTCCGATCTTTAACGGCTTACTCGGCAGAATCATAAGAGAAAGACGGGGGCTTTACCGCTGGAGCACGGGAATCATTCTGCTCTCGCCGCTGCTTATCGCAATGGGCATTACATTCTCAAAGGCACTTGATCTTATTGCAGTCGGAATGTATATGTCAGCACTGTATATAAACGCATATCTCGTCTTTAGGGCACCATTTCAGACGAAGACAGGGAAATTGCTGATTCGAACTTCATCGGCCGTATTAATGATTACGATTTGTTTCTCTCTGATTTATTCTTTTGGTGTTTATCGTGAAGAAATGACACTTACCATCAGCCAAATGATTTGGATTCACGGGACCGTCAATGCATGCGGCGTTATTTTGCCGGCTCTGGCAGGCTGGAGAATGGAAAATCCGAGGCCATTTGATGAGCACTGTGTACAGACTTTCAGCCGTATTTACGGAAAGAGAACGATAGGTAACGATTTTTTGGCTGACATTCATGCGGAAACTAACGATCATTATACTGGGCTAATTGATGAAATGAATGACCTTCATTCCGAGCATTTTTCAGCAGAGAAACTAACGCCGTCAATTCTTTCGTTTTATGAGCAAACGATTAATTATGATATAGAAGCAAAAGTGACATGGAGTGCGTGGTTTCGGCCGTTTGCACATATCTATGAACGGTTCAGCAGAAGAACCGGACAAATTCATCTCTCAATGAATCCTGACTGGTATACGATGCACAGTCAAATAAAAGGCGTTGATTCCAGTAAAGACGGCAGGAAAAAGGTCCGTGCCTGGATCAGAACAAATGAGAAACAGGAAACCATATTCACTGCGCTGTATTCTTTGTACAGGTCAAACGGGGAGGGATACATGAATATTTCTCTTCCGCTTCCGTTCAGCCAAATGACGGGTATTCTGAAGCCTTATCATCATAAAGAGAGCCTCATGCTGACAAGCCGACGAAGAAAAAGCGGAGCGGGTGACGAGGGGATCTATCTGCAAACGAGATTAGGAACATGCAGCCTTCCATTGACAGAAACATTTCTCATAACAGCACAGGGCGAAAACCGATTGACAGCTGTTCACCGAATGTGGCTGTTTGGGATGAAATTTCTTACTGTGAATTATCGGATTACATGCGGCAATCCAAAATCGTCGTATAAAAGCTGATGAGATGGATGCGTTTAAGGGATATGGAAGTTTTCCAAAGAGGACTCTAAGGGATTTTAGGCTGCCGGAAATCGCCGGCAGTCTTTTTTTATATGAATTTTGAAGAACACTGTAAGAAATATGTTAAATACATCAATTTTAAGATCGTTTTCATGCTTTCAATGTATACTTAGCGAACTCATCAAAATGCAGATTAAAACGATTTGTAAAAATGTGTATTTTATTAGAATTTTATCTCGATTCTACATAATTAGACATTTTTTTCATCTTTAGAGTGGTAAAATCGGGTTGTCTACTAAATGGATGAGCATTTAATAGACATAAAATGACAAGGGGGTAATATGGATGTTTAAAAGCAAAATCAAAAAAATAGTGGGAGCTGTTGCACTTGTTGGAGCCTTGCTAGTATCTGGAACGCCAGCAGTGAATGCGGCAGTCAAGCCCGAAGATTTAACACCTATTCGAAACAAATACAAAGACGGTTATCAATTCCAATGGAATGGTGACGGTACTGTAACTGTTTTCTTTAGAGACGGTGAAGGCAGATCTTATCATGATACCTATACATGTGTATCAATTATCGATGGAACTTGTTATGTATACAAGTAATTAAAACGTAAATGAATTCTATTTTTTAAATCTCGTCTCATTTTCTTAAGTATACTTAGTTAGTGAGACGAGAATTTCATTTCAGAACATAACTTCCTAGAATATATATTATGTAAACTAGGTAAAATGAAATTCATATTGGATTTCTTTTCGCCCGGGTCTTCTGCCCCCATCCAAAACAGGACGGGGGTATATGTTTTATTTCACAATGAGTAATTTGGTAGATATACATTTTATATGAGAATTACTAACGATTGACCTCATCTCTATACTTAGAAGTTGATCGTTTTTGAAGGTCGTCCAAATTTGGAGTTGATATATTCGCTTCCTTTTTCAATTCATCAAATGTTTCATATAAGGCTTTAATCTCGCTAAAGGAGCACTCAAATAATTTAGCCATCGGAAGTTTGTGAAATATTCTCAAACCGTGGTAGACAAAATTTCGATGGTTACGAACCATATTCACTTGAAATGCTGGGTCAATTCGATATCCCAGTTTTTCTAAAACCATAAACCCCTCATCCATTACAGAAATCATCTGCATTAATGCATTCTTATCCTTCGCTATTTTTTTAAAGTCAAAGTTATTGATATAATGGATTGAGTTCATAGCAATAATCGGTATGAAGTGACTTTTAAGCCAACCATCAATATTTTCATTAAAACTTAGTTTATGTTTCGCTTCCTTAAAAGTCTTCTCTAATGTAGATTTAAATGATAAGCCACCGTCTAAGCTACCGATTACCATTTGTCCTCCCCCCCGAATAAAAATAACACGACCATTTTCTTCCCTCATCCCCCCACTAATTTGAAAACCAAACGCAATATTTTTTTTAACTTTGCTATTTTTATTTAGGAATGTTTGCATATTTGCAGCATCAGCGTTATTCCCAACAATCACAATATTGTTACTTATATTTTCAGCTAAAATCGGAAGAACCGATGAAAATTGATTGTATTTCATCACCACAAATATGAGATCGTAGTGTTCTTCAGGTTGTAGTTTATCAATTACATTTACTGCATCGACAGTATTTTTTCGTTGGAAATGATGTCGAATAACAATTCCATCTTCTTTCAATTGTTCATACCGCCTCCCTCTAGCTAAAATGGAAACATTGTTTCCTCCTCGTAATAATGAGTGGGCAAGATAACTTCCCAAAACACCAGCACCATAAACCAATACTTTCATCGTAAAACTCCCCTTCTATAGAATCTTTATAGTTAAAGTTTTTTATGATATTAATAGATGGTTGTTGATTGTTCAACAACTGTCTATTTTTTCAATTTTATCAACAGTCTATCTATGCTTCAATAGTTAATTAAACAGATATTGTTTAATAATGAACAGATTAAAGGTATTTGTTCATTAACAAGAAAATAAACATCTGTTTCTTTTCATACTTTTGTTCATTATAATTAACGTAATGGGTCTATTCTTTAATTAAACGATCCTATTAGGGAGGATATTATGGATAAAAGAATTAAAAAATCTAAAAAAGCTATAGAGGAAGCACTTATTAGTTTAACCGCGGAGAACGATTTTGAAGATATCACCATAAACTCCATTGCGGAAAGAGCAGATGTTAATAGAGGAACGATCTATTTACATTACAAAGATAAATTCGATTTATTAGAACAATGCATTGAAAGAGAAATACAGGAATTGCTTATTTATTGCTTGCCCAAAGGTTCTGGAAGCTACCCTTCTAAAACAACTTTACTACAGATATTTAAATATTTAGAGGAACACTCTTTTATCTACCATACATTGTTAACAAATAAAGGGGTCCCCACCTTCCGAAATAAATTATTAACTGTCATGAAAGAAGGGTTAAGGGAACAATTGCAATTAAATGGAATAAATCAAAATATGAACAAGGAGATCCTCATTCAGTTTTGGTCCTCCGCAATAATTGGTGTAATAGAGTGGTGGATAACGCAATTGATGCCTTATCCTGTAGAAGAAATCACCGAACATTTATGGACTTTACTAGAACGAAATCAGATTATACTTAAATAAAGAGTATCCATTATTGGCTATTCATACTGATCATTTTTGAATTTGAATTCATGTGCATCAGAATTTTTTTGAACGAAACTGCCCCTTCGTTTCACAAGAAATAGATTCTGAGATCTCCAGTAACTCTCAGCAATCTGACCCTTATCGACAGTATCAACGAAAAAAGGTTGATAGAATGCATCATTTATCTTTATGTACATGTATGCAAAGATAAGTGGTTAAGGACTTGACGTGGAGCCTCTGTGGGCATGATTGATCTTGAAAGGCTGAAGCCGTTGTTTCATCTGGCATCAAAGCCCATCAAACCCATCCCTCCACGTAAAGTCCTATCTTTGTTTACGTTGAATACTATAATTACTTACTGTAGATAATGCTTCTACAAAGAAAGAAAACTGGCATTTTTGGTATCTTTACATACATTAAATACGGTGCAAAATCATACTGTAAATAATGGCCCGATTGCGGATAGAGAAAAGGTTGCTGTAACAGGACTAGCCCTCGCCCGTACTTGTTAATGTAAGGTTAATGTAAGGTTCGGATTAATACAGGTTAAGGTTGGAGTTGTACAATAAGATTGTACTTCAGTGAGGGATTCAGTTAAAAGGATTCCCCTTCAATAAATGATAGAGGTGAGATGTTTTGAGAGAAAATAAAATTTTGTCTTCATTATGTTACTTCAGTATATTTTTTGCGCCGTTTCTGTTTCCGATTATCGTCTATTTCTTAGGTCAGGACGATGTGAAATATCATGCGAAAAAATCTTTGTGGACGCATTTGATTCCTTATTTGATTTTCGGAATTGGCATCATCGGTTCAGGTTTACTTGGTATGAATGATATTAGACATGCTGGGCCTTTCCTGGTTGCGACTTATGCGGTTACGTTTATTATGGCGATCTATTTTTTCATCTGGAACATTGTCAAAGGAATCAAAGTGTTTTCGGAATAATAGGTGAAAAAAACGGTTCTGTTGATCAATAACAGAACCGTTTTTTTGTATAGCCATTATGATAATTGTATATCTATCGTTGTCCCTTTCCCCGCGGTACTGTGAATGATGATGTCCCCTCCGTGCTTTTGGATAATATCCTTTGCTATGGCCATCCCAAGACCAGATCCCGCATGCATCGTCCCTGTATTCGTCCCCCTGTAATAGCGATCAAACACTTTCTCCAGCTCCTCTTCTTCTATCCCTTTGCCGTTGTCCTTAATTGTCACATGGGTTCGTTCTTTTTGTTCAAGCTGTACAACGATTTTCACATCAGGATCATTGTGTACGAGGGCATTCAAAATGAGATTCGTGACCGCTCTTCTTATCAAGATCACATCGAGATTCAGTATCAATTCTTCTTCGTTGGTTTGAAGCTCAATGGTCTTATCCGCATATCTAGAATCGTTTAAAATATCAATTAATGTTTCCCGTAACAGCGATACAAGGTTTACCTGCTCTTTATTTAACATTGCATCGTTGTTTTTCAGCCTTGTCGTTAAATTTAAATCTTCCATCACATCTTTTATATAGAAGGATTTACTCTCAATTATCTGGGCATAATCCCTGATCTGATCGACTGAAAGATGATAATTTGGATCTTTGATGATTTCTGCATAGCCTTGAATAGATGCTAATGGTGTTTTAATGTCATGAGAAATATGACTGATCCACTCTTCGCGCATTTGCTCTAATTTATCTTTTTCTTTTTTGCTTGATAATAGTTGTTCCGATAAGTGATTGACATTATAAAACACATCTTTATAAATTCCTTTGGATTTCAATTTGATCGTGTAATCTCCATTAGCTAATCGTTGGATTCCTTGAATGACACTACTCAGCGGTTTTGTGAGCTGCCGGCTGAATAGATACCCAATGAGTAACGCGATCACTGCATCTATTGATAATAAAATGATGGTCCCTACATTGAACTTCGTCACTAATTTCTTGGTATCATACGAGAGGATATACTTTGCGAGAGAGGGATTTTTAAACCCTATAAAGTAACTGTACTCCTTGCCGTTCACTTTTTTTCCGCTGGCGTAAATGGTTGATAATAATTGCTCATCCTTATATTTATGTAAATTCACAATTTCAATAGGCGTATATTTTTCCTTCAGTCCTTTAGGTTCTCTATCATGATAAACATCTTGTCCGTTTTCATCCAATATCTGAATCCAAGCATTCTGTTCTTTTAAGGCTTTTTGGCCCTCTTTGTTCACTGAAATTCCATTATTGGAAAATGTGACATATTGTTGAAATGATCTTGTGAAGGATTCTGGCGTATTTTCTTCGTCATGTTGACTGTTCGCTTGAAAAATGAGCCAAATCATAAAAACAAATAAATTAATGAAAACAGTAATGATGGTCACTATGATGACAGATACCATGTATCTGCCTGTTAATCGCCAATTCATACTTAAGCATCCTTTACAACAAATTTGTAGCCTAACCCTTTCACTGTGACGAGAAAGTCTGGTTTTGATGGGGTGGTTTCTATTTTCTCACGGAGTCTGCGTATATGAACCATCACCGTATTGTCAGAACCGAAGAAATCTTCTCCCCATACAGCTTGATAGAGTGTTTCTTTACTGATCACCCGATTAGGGTGCTGCAGAAAATATGTCATGAGCATGAGTTCTTTAGGTGTTAACTCAATAGCCGCTCCATTTTTGGTGAGCTCGGCTTGTTGTTGGTTTAATTCAAAGGGCCCTTTTTTTATCACGGTATCAGTTTGTGACGGCTGTAAGTAAGATGATCTTCTTAGCTGTGCCTTGACCCGATACGCTGCTTCCTTAGGGCTGAAGGGTTTTGTAATGTAGTCGTCCCCACCGATGGCAAGTCCCACAATTTTGTCTGTTTCCTCGCCTTTTGCAGACAAAAAGATAATAGGAACATGTGAAATATCTCTTATTTGCTTGCAGATATCATAGCCTTCACCGTCTGGCAGCATGATATCCAATAAAACCAGATCTGGATTTTCTTGATGAAATTGAGCCAATCCATCACGGGCAGTAGAAGCGGTGATCACGTGATCAATGCCTTCTCTTATTAATACTGTTTTGATCAGGTCCAAAATTTCTTTTTCGTCATCTATAATTAAAACTTTGTTGTGATGTTGTGGCATACATTGTTCACTCCTTGAGGTCATTGTCATTATTATACCCAATGTCCGTGCATAGTTAAAAAAATCAACACTTCTCTTCTGCCCACAGAAAATAAGCCAATTTTCTTTTTCGAGTGAGAAAATTGGCTTATTGCTATGATGTTGTCTTTAACGCTTTACAACAAATGTTGTCACGCTTTGAGCTGGAGGAAGGGTCCAAAAATGATTGTCGGTTACATTGAGATTCGGATGGTCTATAAGCGGGTTTGAATTCCCTGCATGTTTTGCAATTGGAGTACTTACAGCATTCGCATATTCTCCAGGTAAATAACTCAATAATAAAGCAAGAACCAATAAACATACGCTGCACTTTTAACTCATAACTTAACATCCTCCTTTTCCTTAAAATGGGGGTTTCTTTTAAAATTTGATGTCAACAGGTCATGATGAATGCATAAAATGGAGGAGTTTTAGAGTGAAACGTTGCAAACACAGGATGATTACTCTCACCTTTTTAATAAAAAAAATGCCGCTGTTGACAGTCAGCGGCATTTTGCACTGGATCATTTACATTTTGTCAAACGTTTTGTCTCCCGCAAATGATCCCGATGTCAGCTGTTCATGAAGAACAAGTCCGTCATGATGCCGTTCTTCAATCCTTTTGACAATAGATTGAATCGTATTCACATTTTCTTCGATATTTTGAGGTTCAAAGATTGTCACATGTTCTCCTTTTAATTTGTATTCCAGGTAATTGTTTGCAGTTGCTTGTGTCCATCCTCTTTCGATCAAATCGTCGCATAACAAATGATGAATGCTGGCGTTGACGGCACCGGAATTGATCAGCTGATTATGGTACGCAAGATACCCTCTGATTTTATCCTTAATCGAAGGAATGGTTAATAATTCTCTGTAATAATCCGGAATGATATCCAGATTCAGATGAATGATCTCTTCGATTTCCTCTTCCGATAAATGAGTCACCGAAGTGGTTATTTTAGAATCCAGCATAATCACATCGGATACGGCGCATCCCCGCTGCTCCATGGCTTGGGCCACCTCAAAAGCCAAATTCGATCCTGAAGAATAACCAAGCAACACATAAGGCCCTTGTTCTTGGATGCTTATTATGCTTTCTACATACCGGTCGATCATCGGTTTCTCATAAGACGGCTCTTCTAAAAAATCAGCAGCATAGACGACGCAGTCTCCATCAAGTCTTTTCGCCATTTCATTATAAACCAGCCCATACCCAATTAAAGGCGGGAAACAGAACACAGGGATCGAACCATTCTGATTCATCTTGACGAATAAGCTGTCCGTTTTGGGCTCTGAGGCCGCGGCTTGAATGGCGCGTGCCATTGTTTCGATTGTAGGGAAATCGTAAACGGCGTGATAATGCATTTTGATGCCCATGACCGCGTTAATTTGATGAATTAATTGCAATACTTTGAGCGAATGGCCGCCAACGTCAAAAAAGTTGTCTTTAATCCCTAACTCAGAATGAGCCAAAACTTCCTTCCATATGTCGGCCAACTGCTTTTCAATCAACGTTCCGGGTGCCGCGTATTCGGTTCCGGTCGGCATATTTCCGTCAGGAGCAGGCAAAGCTCTTCGATCGATTTTACCATTAGCTGATAATGGCATCTTCTCTACCTGCACAAAATAGGCTGGAATCATATACGCAGGCAGTTTGTGCAGCAATTGCTGTTTAAGCTGCAGCGTTTTTAATGATTCGTCTCCTGCTAAATAAGCGCACATCTGTTTGGAGCCCTCTTCTTCGATCGCGATGACAACCGCTTCTTTGACGGAGTCCACTTGCAATAAAGCGGCTTCTACCTCTCCGAGTTCGATGCGGTAGCCGCGGATTTTCACCTGATGATCAATTCTTCCCAAATATTCGATGTTCCCGTCCGGCAGCCATCTCGCTAAGTCTCCTGTCCGATACATCCGCTTGCCAGCTTCGAATGGATGGTCCACAAACTTCTCCGCCGTCAGTTCGGGGCGGTTTAGGTAGCCCCGCGCCAGTCCGTCTCCTGCGATACACAGCTCTCCCGGTACCCCGACAGGCTGCAGCTGTATCGAGCCCGAAGCCATCATGTACAGCTGTATATTTGAGATCGGTTTGCCGATAGGCACAGATGCAAACGCTTGGTCCGCTTCGCAGTTGAAGTACGACACATCCACTGTTGCTTCTGTGGGGCCGTACAGGTTAATCAGCCGGGCACCGTTAACAGGCGTGATAAAGCGGTGGAACCTTGCTGCATGTGCCGGTGTCAACGCCTCGCCGCTCGCAAACACCTGCCTCAGCGTACAAAGCTTCATTTGTCTCCGCGCCGGTTGTCCTTCCGCATACTCCAGAAAGGCATGCAGCATAGCCGGGACGAAATGCATCGTCGTGATTCCTTGCTCTTCAATCGTGTTCCAAATCATTTCAGGGTTTTTCTCACCGCCGGGCGGCAGCAGACACATCTTTGCACCAGCCAAAGCCCACCAGAACAGCTCCCACACTGATACATCGAAGGTGATCGCTGTCTTTTGCAAAATTGTATCGCAGCTGTCGATCGGGTAAGTCTCTTGCATCCACATCAGCCGATTTATAACCGGCCGGTGTTCCACCATAACCCCCTTTGGTTTGCCGGTCGATCCCGAGGTATAGATGACATAGGCCATATCGTCCGCACCGGCCAGCGGCTCTAAGTTCGAACCGTCCTCATCGTAAACAGAAGTATCATCGAGGTCAACGACTGTACCCGCAAAAGCAGCCGGTTTCTTCAGGTGACGCTGTGTAAGCAGTAATTTTGCTCCTGAATCTTCCAAGATGTAGCGGATGCGCTCCTCTGGGTAATCCGGGTCGATCGGCACGTAGGCGCCGCCCGCTTTCAGGATTGCATAGATCCCGACCATCATTTCCAGCGAACGTTCCGCCATAATGCCGACAAGCTGCTCAGCCTGAAGTCCTTTGGCGACCAAGGTTCGGGCCAGCTGATTGGCGCGTTCATTTAATGCGCGATACGTCAGCTTCTTATTCTCAAAAACAATTGCCACTTGCTCCGGCGTTCGCTCCGCTTGTTCCTCAAACAATTGATGAATCGTCTTTTCCTTTGGATACTCGGCCGCCGTATCGTTAAACTTGTCTATCAGGAGCGATCGTTCATCCGCTGTTAATATATCCAGTTCTTGGACGCGAGTTTCCTGATCGTCCGCCATTTGCTTAATGATTTGCATGAAATGCGCCTGCATCCGCTCGACACTTGCTTGATCATAAACGTATCCATTGTACACAAAATGAATTTCAATTTCCTCAGCCGGTATCACAATGAAAGTAAAATCGTAATGGGTATGTTCTTCCATATGAAAATCGATAATGTCTAATGCAGTGTGATCCTGCTTCATATGCTCCATTTGTTTCTCAACAGGGTAATTCTCAAATACCATAATATGATTGATTAACTGCTGTTTTTGCTCAGTTTGAGCCTGAATTTCATACAAGGGAAATGTGTCGTATGTCTGAGAAGCCAGCGCTCGCTCCTGATTCGTTTTCAATGCTTGTTCAACTGTCATTTCAGGCTGAGTATAAATACGTACGGGAATGGTATTGATAAATAAACCGACCATCGTCTCAATACCCGGAATTTCTGCCGGTCGGCCCGATACGACCGTGCCGAAAACAACATCCTGACTGCCGTTATACCTTTGCAGCAATAAGCCCCAAGCGGTTTGCATCAATGTATTGACGGTGACGTGATGCTGGCTTGCAACCCGTTTGATGTCCTCTGTGAGCTCCTTTCCGAGACGGCGCGCAAGCATCTGTTTTTGATATCCTTTGGCCTGATTGGAAATTTGTTCTTTCAGCAAAGCGGTTTGCCCTTCGTAGCCGTCCAGATAATTCCGCCAATAGGCTGCTGCTTTCTTCTGATCTTGTTCATCCAGCCATTCAATATATCGGCTGTACGGAGTAACCGCTCCTCGCTTCGGCTGCCTCTGCTCAATAATCGCATAATAGGTTTCAAACACTTCTTTCGTAATAAGAGGCAAACACCAGCCATCCATTAAAATATGATGAAAGCTCCATATCAATCGCGCTTGATCGTCCTCTGTTCGAAGGATCGATACACGCATTAACGTATCTCGGGTAAGATCGAACCCTCGCGCCTTATCTTTTTGTGCAAAATCTGCAATGAACTCGCTGCGTTGATAACTGTTCATGCTGCGAATATCTTCAACGACCGTTTCGATCCCTTTGGACCGAAATACGATCTGCAGCGGCTGTTCTTTCCATTCGGTGTAAAAATGAGTTCGAAGAATGTCGTACTTTTCGGCCAGTTGTGCCAAACTCAGTTTAAACGCATCGATATCCAAGAGGCCTTTCAAGTCAAAAGCGGCTTGTTCAAAATAAGCTCCGGAAGCCGAATCGATCAAGCTATGGAACAGCATTCCCTTCTGCATAGGGGTTAAAGGGTATATATTTTCAATTTCGCCAAGATGCTGTGTTAGCTGTACAAATCGATCTAATTCGTCGATTGTCATTTCTTTTAGCGACATATCGCTTGGCGTCAGCTGAATTTGTTCCTGAGCTGCACAATGTTCAATGACTTGCTGCAAACTGCTTTTTAAGAGATCTGCGCATGTTTCAATTGTTTCTCTTCGATACTGTTTTCCGGAGTAGCTGATTGCCAGCGACAATTGGCCGTTTGAAATCATGCCGTTGATATCAAGTGTATAGGTTATAGGGTGTTTGTCGCTGGTTATTTTCCCGCTGGAGTAAGGAGATACCTCGATTCCCCCATTTCGGATATCTTGATCAAATTGACCCAGATAATTGAAACTGATTTCCAGATGTTCGATGCATTCGGGAGTCTTCAGGTGATCTGATAAATACTTGATCAGGCCATAACCTATTCCTTTTTGAGGAATCTGCCGCAAAGTTTCTTTCACCGTCTTAATTCGCTGTGAGATATCCTGGCCTTCCTTGATTTGAAGCGAAACCGGGTATTGGCTTGTGAACCAGCCAACTGTACGTGAAATATCGAGATCTGGAATAATAGACTCTCTGCCATGTCCTTCGAGATGAATGAGAATGTCTTCATATCCAGTCCAGCGATGTATAGCGATACCAAGTCCGGTCAGCAATAAATCGTTAATTTCAGTCGTATACGCTCTGTTTGATTTTTTTAATAAACGCTCGGTATCCTCGACCGTCCATTGGACGATGAACGTTTCCCGGTCTTCGGCCAGACTGATCTCGTGCTCGTTATCCTTTGGCAATGCATGTACTGGGGTATCTTCACGCCCGAACCAGTATTGATTTTTCTTTTTAAATTCAGGGCTTCCTGCATAACGTTTCAACTGTTCGGCCCATAACTGGTAGGAGTCCGTTTTCTTCGGAAGCCGGATCGCTTCTCCGTTTTGAAGCTGCTCATAAGCAGCAGCAATATCCTCGATTAAAATTCTCCATGAAACGCCATCGATGACCAAATGATGGATCGCAATCAGCAAATGATCCCCCTCTTGGCACTGAAACAATCCGAGTTTCACAAGCGGGCCTTCGGCTAGATGAATGGATTGCTGAATTTCATTGGATACCGTTTCTATCGCTTGGGAAACATTGTTTTCTTTAAATAAAGAAATGACTTCGAGGCTGAACAGATCGCCTTCATCAATCCCCCGATTTCGAGCTTCGTATCCATGTTCTGTCGGAACATAGACCATGCGCAAAGCATCATGATGCTCTGTAATCTTCTTCATGACTTCCCGAAGCTTCGATTCATCCAGTCCCTCTTTCCAATAAAGCATAACCGCTTGATTATAATGGTGTAATTCGGGGTATTGCTGGGCAAAAAACCAATGCTGAATCGGTGTCAGCAGCGCCTGTCCTTTGATTTCTCCTTGTTCTGCGATTCGGGTTATCGACTCTACGTAAGGAACAAGCTCTGAGATCGTTGGGTACTTAAACAAGTGTTTGATTTCAAGCTTATATCCAGCTTGGTATAAGTTTGAAGTCACTTGAATCGACTTAATCGAATCCCCCCCTAATTCGAAGAAATGATCTGAGACTCCGACCCGTTCTAAGCCTAATACCGACTCCCACACTGCGGCCAGTATTTTTTCCAGTTCTGTGCGTGGAGGCTCATAGTTCATACCTGTAAGATTCTCTCTTGGAGAAGGGAGCGCCTGACGATCTATTTTCCCGTTGAAAGTAAGCGGCATCTCTTCCAACTGAACGAAATAAGCAGGTATCATATAGGATGGAAGCTGCCGGGACAGCTGTTCACGGAGCTGGCCTGCAGTTAAAGCATGCTGTGCGGTATAATAGGCGCACAAGGATGTTTCCCCATCGATTTCTTGTGCAATAACGATGGCTTCTTGGATCGCCGGTATATGAAAAAAAGCGGCTTCGACTTCTCCGATTTCAATACGGTACCCGCGGATTTTCACCTGATGATCGATTCGGCCCAAATACTCGATATTGCCGTCCGGCAGCCATCTTGCTAAGTCTCCCGTCCGGTACATCCGCTTCCCTGCTGCAAACGGGTGATCTACAAACTTCTCCGCCGTAAGCTCCGGACGTTTCAAGTAGCCCCTTGCAAGCCCATCGCCCGCAATGCACAGTTCTCCTGCCACACCGGTCGGCTGCATATGTTCCAAATCGGCATGTAATATATACAATTGAATATTGGAAATCGGTTTGCCTATCGGAATCGATGCATACTTTTCTTCAGTCTGGCATTCAAAGTATGACACATCGATTGTTGCCTCAGTCGGTCCGTACAAGTTGATGATTTGAGCCTGGCTCACCGACGTGATGATGCGTTTGAAGCCTGCCACATGTACAGGCTTCAAAGCCTCGCCGCTTGCAAACACATGTCTTAATGACGCTAACTTTTGTTTCAACATCTCGCTTGGCTTCTGATCCATGGATTCCAGAAAGGCATGCAGCATCGCCGGTACAAAATGCATTGTGCTGACACCTTTTTTTGCAATCGTATCCAAAATCAACTCGGGGTTCTTTTCTCCTCCGCTTGGCAGCAGCACCAGCTTAGAACCTGCCATCGACCACCAGAACAGTTCCCACACCGAAACATCAAAGGTGATCGCAGTTTTTTGCAGAATCACATCCCGCTCATTCAGAGGATACTTTTCCTGCATCCACACCAGCCGATTGATCACTGATCGATGCTCTACCATTACACCTTTCGGCTTGCCCGTTGACCCTGATGTATAAATAACATAGGCCAAATGATTCGGGCCGGCAGCCGGCTCTGCATTCGAACCGTCTTCACAAAAGTTTTGCGGATCTTTCATATCCAGCACTTTCCCCGTAAAAGGTACTCTCTCTCGCAAATGATTCTGCACTAATAACAACTTCGTATCCGAATCCTCCAATATGTATCGAATCCGTTCCTCCGGATAGCTTGGGTCAATCGGCACATACGCTCCGCCGGCTTTCAAGATCGCGAAGATCCCTACAATCATATTCAGGGAGCGTTCGGCCATAATCCCAACCGGCTGATCCGGCTTTACGCCTTCTGATTGCAACGTCCGAGCGAGTCGATTCGCCTTTTCATTCAGTTCCCGGTACGTCAGTTGGCTATCCTCGTATACAACAGCCGTTTGATCCGGCGTACGTTCCGCTTGTTCTTCAAACAATTGATGAATCGTTTTTTCTCTTGGATACTCGGCAGCCGTTTGATTATAGGTGATGAATTTATTTGTTTCTGAATCTGACAGAATAGTAAGCTGGCGGATCGTAAGGTCGGGTTGAAATAACATGATCGAAAAAATCCGATTTAAATGTTCGATCACTTGCATCATATATTGACGATCATAAGCATCCTCATTATAAGTTACCTTTACATGAATAGAGTCATCCCCCATGTCAAATTGAAATAAAGTATCCGAAGCAACTGTTTCTTTGAAACGAGCGGGGTGAATTTGATCTAATGATACGATCGTAGGAATCATTGGCAAATGATTCGAATCGTAATTCAGGCTCAATGGACCAGCCATTTTATCAAAGGGCACGTGCTGATTTAAGATAGCTCCGTTCAGCGTATGTTTGAATTCATTAAATATGGATTTAAACGTGCTGTCCGCCTTTATGTTTTGCTTGATTAACATGACTTGATCTAAGCGAAGGTCCTCATTGGTTTCGTCTTCAAAGGTTGGAACACCTAAAACAATGCCCTCTTCCCCCGTATATTTGTACAAAAGGCATTCGATTCCAACCAAGAGAACCATATAAACGGCCATTGGCGATTTATTCGTCATAGTCATGATACGCATGGATACATCGGAGCATAATGACCTGTGAATACAGTTAGGGGCACTCGATGCATCGTGCTCTAAAGTTGAGCTCGACATTTGAAACGAAGGGACTGCACTGGGACGATCTTCCGCATTGAACATGCTGCTCCAGAATAATTCCTGTTGTTTAAATTCTGACATTAATATCCCTCCAGTAAATTTAAGCCGGCTGGCGGCTGTCCCCGCAAAAACATCATGCCGGGGACAGCCATTACCGGCCGTTTTTAGAAATTCAATTCGATTTCGCTTGCGTATTGTTCACTTTTGTTTACTTTCTCACTTAATTGAATTTCTTTTAAAGGAATCGATGGGTCTTTTATAACCTCCGACAGAATCATGTTGTAATCTTTGGCCAAGGTAGCGATGGTTTTCTTTTTAAATAGCTTCGTACAGTAATCAAAGCTGCCCTGAATCTCGTGCGGGTTCATCTCAAAGGTCAGCTGCAAATCAAATTTGGCCACCGTATTCGTTTGTTCATAAGGTCTGACAGCGAGAGATTCCACTTCAATATCCGTTTGTTCCGTATTTTGCAGCACGAACATCGTATCGAATAACGGATTGCGGCTTAAATCACGTTTCACTCCCAGCTTCTCAACTAATTCTTCAAAAGGATACTCTTGATTTTCATAAGCTTTCAGCATCGTTTCTTTTGTTTCCGTTACATAATCCATAAAGGTCTTTTCTCCAGCCGGAGCCGTACGGATGGCCAGCGTATTCACAAACATCCCGATGATATGCTGTAAATCTTCATGCATTCTTCCGGCAATAGGCGTACCGACGACGATATCTTCTTGACCGCTGTATTTGGCCAGCAGAATGCTATAGGTGGACAGCAAGATCATATAAGCAGTCGATCCGGTCAATTCTTCCATCTGTTTTATACCTTGGACCACAGTCTCGTCGAGAACAAAATTGTGCCGCTTCCCTACAAAGCTTCGAACCCGAGGTCTGGCAAAATCTTTCGGCAGCTCAAATGGCGGAAGATTCTCGTGAAAGACACCCAACCAATAGTCCTCCTGCCTCTTGATGCGTTCCCTCTGCTCTGTCTGCTGCTGCCATACAGTGAAGTCTTTGTACTGAATCCGGAGCGGGGCTAATTCTTTGCCGTCATACAATTGAATCAGTTCTTCAACAAAGATATTCATAGAAGCGCCGTCCGTAACGATATGGTGCATGTCAAACATGAAAACATGCCTGTCCTGTTCTAATTCAATGAGTCCGGCTCGAAGCAATGGAGCCTGGCTAAGATCGAATGTTCGCACGAAATTGCGGAACAGCTCCTCGATCTCCTCATCCGCTGCCTTGTACCTTTCTATAGAGAACTCCGCCTGAGGCTTGATCACCTGCATCAGTTCACCTCGAATCATTTCAAATCCGGTTCGAAGCGATTCATGGCGCTGAATCAGTCTGTGGAACGCAGATTGTAAACGATCCATGTCGATCCTGCCTTCCAATGTCAAAATCCCCGGCATGTTGTAACTTAGTTCTCCGCCTTCAATTTGCGTAGACAGATAAACCATCTTTTGTACGGAAGATACAGGATAAACATCTTTGACTTCTGCAGCAGGGATATCATCCGGTCCGCAGGTTTCCGCGCCTGCAATGACCTTCGCCATTTCTTCAATCGTCGGGTATCGAAACACTTCTCTCAATGAAATGCTTTTGTTGAATTGCTTATGGATTTTGGCAACGAGCGTCATCCCCCGTAACGAATGTCCGCCGAGATCGAAAAAGTTTTCTTTCACGCCTACTTGCTCTAACTTTAATACTTCTTTCCAGATGCGGGCTAACTGCTCTTCCGGTCTCGTCCTTGGAGCAACGTAGTCGATCCCGGTTTGTAAGCTTGCTTCTGGCAGCGGCAATGCGCTGAGATTCACTTTTCCATTGGAGGTTATCGGCATTTGCTCCAGCTGCATCAGGTATGAAGGAACCATGTAGCCCGGTATTTGATTGGAGAGCTTTTCTTTAAGCTGACTGATCGGCAATGATTGCTCCGCTGCAAAATAGGCATACAAATCGCTTTGCCCCTCTGCATTTTCTCTGGCCAGGACAACCGCTTCCTGTACATGCTCGATGTTGAGAAGAGCGGCTTCAACCTCGCCAAGTTCGATCCGGTATCCGCGGATTTTGACTTGATGGTCCATTCTTCCGGCATATTCGATGTTTCCATCGGGCAGGTAACGGGCAAGATCGCCTGTTTTATACATCCGTTGATTCGTATCATAGGGATGCCGAACAAATTTTTCGAGCGTCAAAGATTCCCGGTTATGATAACCTCTTGCCAAGCTGATCCCGGAAATACAAAGCTCACCGACGATACCGACAGGCTGAAGCATTCCGGCTTCATTCAAAATTAAAATTTCCGTATTCGAAATCGGTTTGCCGATAGGCTGAAGCTCTTGATGAATTTCCGGATCCACGGTATACATGGTCACGACATGCGTTTCTGATGGACCGTAATGATTATGCAGCGTGACATGGTGGCGCACCAGCATTTCTCGCAGCATACTCGTTACGATGAGCTGTTCTCCCGCAGCGATAATATGATCCACGCATTCAGCAAACGGTTCGAAATATTGTTTCTCCGATGCAAGGAGCTTAAGGAACGCAGTTGGAAGAAACGCCGTTTGTATCCTGTATGTCTTGACAAAATCGTTGAGCAGACGAATGTCCCGTTTTGCCTCATTGTCAATGATATAAAGTGTCCCGCCGCTTAAGATCGCGGAGAAAATCTCTTGATAGCAAACATCGAAGCTCATCGCGGCAAATTGCAGCACCCTGTCAAAACGCAGCTGCGTATGTTCCCGCTCATAAGCGAGCAGATTCAACATGGTTTTATGCTCTAATTGAACTCCTTTAGGCTTTCCTGTTGTACCTGATGTGTAGATGACGTACAATAAATGATTTTCCTCATAAGAAAGATTGAGATTGCTTGCATCGCCTTGATATACCGCCGGATCGTCAAGCAGGACCACAGCACCTTCAAAAGAAGGCGGTACGGTATGATCGGCACAAGTTAAAAGCAACCTGGCGCCCGTGTCTTTCATTAAAAACGCACGTCGTTCATCAGGAAGCTCCGGATCTATTGGAAGAAACGCCCCGCCGGCCTTTACTATTGCTAAAATCCCAATAATCATATTTGCGGATCGTTCCGTGAGAACGGCAACCACTTGATCAGCGCCTGCTCCTTTATTCAAAAGGACGCGTGCCAGCTGGTTGGAGCGTTCATTCAACTGACGATAGGTCCAGGTCTGACCTTCAAACGAAACGGCGACATGGTCAGGAGTGCGCTCAGCCTGCTGTTCAAATCGTTGATGAATTGTTGTCCCCCGTTGATCGTTCACCGCGGTATCGTTAAAGAGTTTCCAAATATCCGTTTTCTCTTGCGGTGTCATCATATCCAAAGAAGCCAGCTTGGCTTCAGGATGTTCGATAATCGCATCGATCAGCTGCATAAAATGCTTCATCATGCGTTCGATCGTTTCCGGTTTGAACAGTGTCGTCAGGTATTCCATCGTGCAATGAATGCGTGTCTCTTCTTCTACAGCCGTTAAGGTTAAGTCGAATTTAGCCATCGTATGTTCGCTGGGATAAGGTTCAAATGTCAAGTCATTCATCACTAATTGTTCCTGCTCCGTATTCTGCAGCACAAACATGGTGTCGAACAACGGATTGCGGCTTAAATCTCTGGTGATGCTCAATTGATCGACCAGCGCTTCAAATGGATAATCTTGATGCTCGTATGCTTTTAATGCATTCTCCTTCACTTCGGCGAGATATTGAGAAAATGTCTTTTCTTTAGCGGGGTAATTACGCATCGCCAGTGTATTGACAAACATGCCAATGATAGAATCTAAATCTGCGTGAGGCCTCCCCGCTATAGGGCTGCCGACAATAATGTCTTCCTGGCCGCTGTATTTGGACAACAATAAGGTATAGGACGCAAGAAGCACCATATATAAAGTCGATTCTGTGCCGAGTGCCAGTTGTTTTAACCGCGCGCTTCTTTGTTCATCAATCACAAAGTGCATTGCAGCCCCCGAAAAATCTCTTGCGGAAGGCCGTATATAATCGGTTGGCAGATGAAGGATGGGGATATCGCCGCTGTACAGCTCCACCCAATAGGCTTCTTGCTTTTGTATCTGCTTTACTCGCGCTTCTCCGGTTTGCCACACTGCGTAGTCTTTGTACTGGATACGCAGGGGCGGTAATGCCTCTCTTTCATACGTTCTTACAAATTCTTTGATCAGGACGCTCATGGATGTCCCGTCAGAGATAATATGATGCATATCAAACAGCAGGATTCCTTGATCAGGTTGAAGCTCAATCACCCCAACGCGAAGCAGCGGAGGCTCATCCAGTTGAAATGCACGAACAAATTGACGGATACAAAGGTCCGTTTCATCTTCACTGGCCTGATACGTCTCTACTGCAAATTCAACGTGATCCAAGACGTATTGAACAGGTTCTCCGTCAACCATTTTAAAGCCGGTGCGCAAAGATTCATGGCGCTGAATCAGTTGAGCAAAGGACTGCTGTAATTTATCTCTATCCAGCTTCCCTTTGAAAGCCATCATTCCCAGCATGTTGTAACTGAGCTCTCCGCCTTCCAAATGGTTGAGAATATACAATCTTTTTTGTGCAGAGGATACCGGATAATATTGTCTCTTTTCGATTGCAGGAATCGAAGCATATCCGGTTTGCTCCATCATCGTGATCGACTGTGCGAGCTGTTCAATAGTTGGGAACTGGAAAACGTTTCGCAAAGGGATTTGAACATGCAATTGCTTTTGAATCTTTGCAATGAGCGTCGTCGCTCGCAGGGAGTGTCCTCCGGCATCGAAAAAGTTATCTCGAATTCCCACCTGCTCTAATCCGAGAACATCCTGCCATATTTGCGTTAGCTGTATTTCCGTCGCAGTTCGCGGCGGCGCGTATTCCGTGTCCCCGTATCGCTTTCCGTCCGGCTTCGGCAATAATTGACGATTCAATTTTCCATTCGGCGTTAGCGGCATCTGATCCAGTTGCGCAAAATAAGCCGGAATCATGTATCCGGGTAAATATCGGGCGAGACCATCCCGAAGTTCGCTGATCGGAAATGGCTCATCCGCCACATAGTACCCGCATAAATAATGCTCGCCGTCAGCATCTTCAAAGGCAGCAACGACTGCTTCCTGAATCTCCGGAACGTTCAACATCACTGATTCGATTTCACCGAGTTCAATCCTAAAGCCATGAATCTTCACCTGATGATCGACCCGCCCGATAAATTCTATATTTCCATCCGGCAGAAGGCGAGCCAGATCGCCGGTTCTATACATCCGGCTTGATGGAACAAACGGGTCGTCAACGAATTTTTCATTCGTCAATTCCGGCAAGTTCAAGTATCCGCGTCCTACTCCGTCCCCTGCGATGTACAACTCACCTTGGACGCCCGCTGGCTGCAGTCGCTGCTTGGAGTCGAGAATGTACATACGATTGCTGCCTAGCGGCTTGCCTATAGGAACGTGAATTTGACTGCGAGTCCAAGCATCGGATGAAACCTCGATGTTGAACAGGGACGCATCCACGCAAGTTTCGGTAGGGCCATATACATTGGTGATCGCAGGTGCTGACCCATGAGCGGCAAATAAGTGCATGAACTTGGTTACCGTCGTTTTAGGAAGCGCCTCTCCGCCGATTAAAAGATGACGAAGCGGAACTCCTTGCCTATCATCTGCAGCTGTCAGCAGCTTTAAGTGGGCAGGCGTTCCGTCGGTTACGTCAATGTGATGCTGTCGATAGAAATGCCATAAGGCCGCGCCATCGGATACCGCCTCTTTAGGAACGATAAACAGGGTATGTCCTAACAACAAGGAAGCATACATTTGCTGAACCGAAGCATCGAAATAATATGGAGCGAGCATGGCCACATTTAAAACCGCATCATAGGCAGAGTAAACTTGGAGACGCAGCCCTTCGATGAGGTGAATCACCTGGCGATGTTCAATCAGCGTGCCTTTAGGCTTGCCCGTCGTGCCGGAAGTATAAATGGCATAGGCCAGTTGATTGGAATGGCATGGCAGCTCCAGATTGACATTTTTTTCATGATAGGCATGTTCCTCCTGCATATCGATACACGTTCCGGAAAAGACAATGTTGTCTTGGATTTTCCCGCGTATAAGCAATACGTTAATGTCCGAATTCCGTACGATATAATGGATGCGTTCTAAAGGAGAATCCGGGTCTATTGGCAAATAAGCTCCGCCCGCTTTTAAAACTGCTAAGATTCCTGTCATCATCTCCAAGGAACGATCAACCATAATGCCGACAAGTTGACCCGTTTGGACGCCTTCAGCTCGCAAGGTTCGCGCAAGCTGATTGGCTCGCTGGTTCAATTCCCTGTAGGTTAACTGTTCTCCCTCGAATACAACCGCTGTACGGTCCGGCGTATGGTGCGCTTGTTCCTCGAACAGCTGATGAATCGTTTGTTCACGTGAGTATTGCATTTTATTAGACTGAAAATGGTTGAGCTGGTGCTCTTTTTCTTGCTGAGTCAAAAGTTCCAATTCTTCTATTTTGATGTACGGATGCTGGGATACTTGATTCATTAGCTGCTCAAAATGTCCGCGAATGCGTTTTACTTCTGATTGTTCATATTCATTTTGGTTAAAACCAAAATGAACGGCGAGTTGTTCGCCAGGGATGACAACCACATTAAAATCGTAATGGGTATGTTCTTCCATATGAAAATTCACGATATTTAATTCCGCAGCACCATGGCTTGCTTGTCCGACTTGTTGTCCTATCGGATAGTTTTCAAAGATCATAATATGGTCAATCAAGTTTTGCTTTTGTTCCGTTTGTGCCTGAATTTCGTATAAAGGATAGGTATCGTATGCTTGGGAAGCCAATGCCTTTTCTTGAACCATTTGCATCGCTTCAACGAAAGAGCTGTCCTCATCGCAGCGAATTCGAACCGGAATGGTATTGATGAACAGACCGATCATCTGTTCTGCACCGGGGATTTCCGCCGGCCTTCCTGACACGACACTGCCAAAGACAACGTCGGCGGCTCCGCTGTATTTTTGTAATAAAATTCCCCACAACGTTTGGATCAACGTATTTAACGTGACTTGATGCTGGTTTGCGATCTGCTGTAATTGTTTTGTCTGTTCTTGACCGAATTGGCAGATCACATTGTCATACGCATATGCTTTTCGTTCATGCTGCGCTCTTTTATGAAGAAGCCGGGTTTCACCTTCGTAGCCTTCAAGATACTCGCTCCAGTACCGTTTGGCCGCTGCGTGATCTTGCCGTTCAAGCCACTCGATATAGTCGCTGTAAGGAGCCGTATATGCTAGTTCTGTTTCCCTGCCTTCTTGCAAAGCAATATAATGTTCAAACACTTCCTTCGTCATAAGAGGCAGGCACCAGCCGTCCATGACAATATGATGGAAGCTCCAAATGATATGATATTTGTGATCTTCCATACGGAAAATCGCTATGCGCATCAGCCGATCTTGAGCCAAGTCAAATCCTTTCGCTTTATCTTCTCTTTGGTAGGATCGGATTTCATCCTCACGCCGGATCTTGTCCATGTCACGCAAATCTGCTAAATGAATTTGTGGTTTTTGCGTTTTATAGACAATTTGCAAAGGAATATCGTTCCAGCCGCTATAAAAACGGGTTCTGAGCACGGCATATTTTTCAAATAAACGTTCCAAGCTTGCTGTAAACCTATCGATCTTTAACTCTCCCTGCAAATCAAACGATGCTTGTTCGAAATAAGAACTTGAGTCCTCATCCAGCAAACTGTGAAAGAGCATCCCCTTCTGCATCGGAGTGAGCGGATACACGTTTTCGATCTCACCTGCATGCGGCAGTTGAAGAAGGAGCTGGTCCAATTCGTCAATGGTCATGCCTTTTAACAAAATATCGCTTGGTGTCAGTTCCGATTGTTCTTTATGAACGCAATGCGTAATGATTGTCCGCAGGCGGCTTTGAACCGTTTCCGATAACTGCATGATCGTTTCTTTTGCGTATTGTTTGCTGCTGTAGCTGATCGTAAGCTTGAGCCGGCCCTCGGTTATCATTCCGTTTATATTCAATATATACGGTCTTTCTTGATTTCCGCTTGAGTCTGAACCGCAAGAATAAGAAGATAATTGAACCCCATGCTGCTGTAAATCTTGGTCAAACTGTCCCAGATAGTTAAAGCTGATCTCAGGATTGAGTTTCGATGGCATTCCGCCGCTTAAGTACCTTGCTATTCCATATCCGATCCCTTTATGCGGAATTTGGCGCAATCCTTCTTTGGTCGTCTTGATATAATCAGAGATTTCTTTGCCCGGCTGCGCGTGCAGCACAACCGGATACAGACTTGTAAACCACCCGACCGTGCGGGAGATATCTATATCTTGTATAATCTGTTCTCTGCCGTGTCCCTCTAAATGAATCGGAATCTGTTCCAGTCCTGACCAATGCGATATGGAAAGACCCAGAGAAGTTAAGAGCAAATCGTTTATTTCCGTGTTATAAACGCGATTCGCTTGTTTTAATAACAGCTCCGTTTCTTCTTTAGTCCATTCCACAGTTGCCGTTTCACTGTCTTTTGCAGTCGTATGGGTTTCATGAAAATCTTTAGGCAGCGGTTTTACTTCGGTTTGTTCGATCTTTGTCCAATATTCCTGTTCTTGTTTTATGGTTTCACTTTGCGCATATTCTGAAAGTCTCTTAGCCCATAATTGGAAAGAGTCTGTTTTTTGCGGCAGTTGAATCACTTGTCCGTTCTCGGCTTGCTTGTAGCCGCTAACGATATCTTCCAGTAAAATGCGCCATGAAATCCCGTCTACAATCAAATGATGGATGGCAATGAGCAAATGATCTCCATCTGCGCATTGAAACAACCCGGCTTTCATTAACGGCCCATCACTTAAACGCATACTGCTTTGTATCTCATCAGCTTTGGCTTCAATTGTCCGCCCCGGATCGGAATCTTCTTTCAGATTCAGGACTTCTAAGTAGTATAGTCCACTTTGAGCGATTTCTTCATTCTGTGCCTCGCAGCCATTTTCCGTAGTCCGGAACGTCATGCGGAGCGCATCGTGATGTTCAGCAAGCTTTTGCAGAGTCTGACGAAGCGGCGTTTCCTGAAAACCTTCCGGCGCATGCAGCATGACGGCTTGATTATAATAATGCTGATCTACCGTTATGTGATCAAAGAACCAATGCTGAATAGGAGTCAGGCTGACTTTTCCTTTGACCTCACCTTGATCGGCTATACGCAGATTCTGCTTGATATGCGGACTCAATTCTGCAATTGTTGCATATTGAAACAAGTCTTTGATTTCCATTTTGTATCCTTGCTGATTTAATCTGGAGGATACTTGAATGGATTTAATGGAATCTCCGCCAAGGTCAAAGAAATTATCAAGAATACTGACGTTTTCAGCGCCTAATACTGATTCCCAGGCAGAAACTAATATTTCTTCCGTTTTTGTTCGGGGAGCTTTATACTCTGCTCTGTCCTGCAGCTCGAAATCCGGAGCCGGCAACCCTTTTTTGTTTATTTTTCCGTTAGAAGTTAAAGGCATTTCATCAAGCTCGATAAAATAAGCCGGAACCATATAACCCGCCAGGCTGTGAGACAATTGTTTCCGGAGCCTGGCTGCCGTTATTTGTCCGCCGCTCACGTAATATGCACACAATTGTTTAAACCCGTGGACATCCTCTCTGGCTGTAACGACAGCTTCCTTGATCGTTTCTTCTTGAAGCAGTGCCGCCTCGATCTCGCCTAATTCGATACGATAGCCTCTGATTTTGACTTGTTCATCTATTCTGCCCGCATATTCAATGTTTCCGTCAGCCAGCCATTTCGCTAAATCGCCGGTCTTATACATCTTAGCTCCGGGTTCAAACGGGTCATCGACAAATTTCTCTGCCGTTAATTCGGGGCGGTTCAAATACCCTCTTGCCACACCA
Organism: Bacillus sp. YC2; assembly: GCF_019891195.1. Taxonomy (NCBI): domain Bacteria; kingdom Bacillati; phylum Bacillota; class Bacilli; order Caryophanales; family Bacillaceae; genus Bacillus; species Bacillus sp. YC2. The sequence continues at coordinate 94,408 of NZ_JAHXDO010000011.1, forward strand.
GCCCCGCTGATATAGATCTCTCCCGGCACTCCGATCGGTGCGGGTTTCATATTCTCATCCAGCACATAAATGCTCGTGTTTGCCGCAGCGGTTCCGATCGGTACCGATTCCCGTCTGTCCTTTGCGTCATCGTAACGGTAAATCATGCAGCCGACAACGGTTTCCGTCGGCCCGTACTCATTACATATTTCAATTCGGCCTTCGAACTGTTCATGAATGCTGCGGGCTAACCGGGTGCTTAAGTTTTCCCCGCCCACAATCATTCTTCGGACAGCCGTTTTACCGGCAATGTTCATTTCTTTCAAAACCTGCAAATGGGCCGGGGTCAATTTAATGATATCCACCCTCGGGTCCTGCACAATCGATTCAAGCAGAGCTGTTTTATCCTCTCCGTCATAGACGATGATCGTATTGCCTGTGACCAGCGGTGTGAAAATAGAAGTCACCGTTAGATCAAAGGAGATCGACGAGTACAACGGGAAGTTGGTTTTCTCGCCTTTTACATAGACCTCTTTCGCCCACCAAATGTAATTGGTCAAGCCTCGGTGCTCGATTAATACGCCTTTGGGCTTGCCTGTAGAGCCTGACGTATAAATGACATACGCCAAATGATTTGCGTCACTTAGCGGTTCAAGGTCAGAGGCATCTTCGTGATAGGAGCTTTCATCATCCAGTAAAACTGTGGCGCCTTTATAGGTAAGCTGCTCCCGGACATCACGCTGCATCAAAACGATCCCGGCTTGGGAGTCATCCAGCATGTACTGGATACGGTCTTGCGGATATTCTGGATCTATAGGGACATAGGCTCCGCCTGCTTTTAAAACGGCAAGTATCCCTACCACCGATTCGATACTGTTTCTGCTGATGATGGCCACGGGATGATCAGCTTGCACGCCCTTCGCTCTTATCGTTCGCGCCAGTTGGTTTGCCCGCTCGTTGAGCTGACGGTACGTGAGCTGTTTGTCCTTATCGATGACGGCTGACTGATCGGGCGTTCGCTGCGATTGCTCTTCAAACAGTTGATAAACCGCCGTCTGCGGATATGGCGCCGACGTGTCGTTAAGCGTCTGAAGAAGGTGTCTTTTTTCGCCTTTCGTTAACAATTCCACTTGATCCACCTGGATATCCGCATCTGTAATGACTTGATGCAAGATCTGCATGAAATGTTCCCGAATCCGCTCCATGCTGTCCCGATCATACACTTTGGCGTTGTATTCAAAATAGATGTTAATCGCTTCACCCGGAATAACGGTTAAATTAAAATCATAGTTGGTCTGTTCTTCCATTTGCACGTTGGAGATTGTGATGGCTGATCCGTTTTGCTGACCTATGCTTTCCATATACTGACCAACAGGGTAATTTTCAAATATCATTAAATGTGTAATTAAATTTTGCCTTTGCGTTGTACGTGCTTGAATATCATACAGCGGAAACGTCTCATACTTTTGAGAGGCTACGGCTCTTTCCTGCGCCTCTTTCATGAGCTCGGCAAAAGTCGTTCCAGCTTCACATTGGATTCGGACAGGAATGGTGTTAATGAATAAGCCGATCATGGTTTCTACGTTTGGAATTCCCGCTGGTCTTCCGGATACAACACTTCCGAAAACAACGTCCCGGCTTCGATTGTATTTCTGCAGCAAAACCGCCCATGCCGTTTGCAACAGCGTGTTCAGCGTGACATGGCGCTTGCTTGCCGTCTGCTTCATTTTCAACGTGAGATCGGCGCTTATTTCACATGTCACTTTCTCCGGAATGTAACGTTCATCTTCCGCCAGATGGTTGTCCTTAGGGAGGCCGGTCTGCTCTTCATATCCCTCCAAATATTGATCCCAATAACGCTTGGCCTCTTCCGCATCTTGCCGGTCGAGCCATTCAATATATTGACTATACGGAGTAATCGTCGATTGTTCAGGCTGCTTTTGCTGAAGCAAAGCAAAGTAATGATCGAATATTTCTTTTGTAATAAGCGGCAGACACCAACCGTCCATCAAAATATGGTGGAAACTCCATATAAAACGATAGGTCGTTTCATCCGTACGAAGAATAAATAACCGCATTAACGCGTCTTTCTCTAAGTCGAATCCCCGAATCTTATCTTCTCTGGCATATTCCTGAATCATCTCTTCTTTTCGCGCTTCAGTCATCTCGCGTAAATCGATGAATTGAAATCCGATCTTTTTGGTTTTCAATATGATTTGCAGCGGCTGGTCTTTCCAGCCTCTGTAAAAATTCGTGCGGAAAATATCGTATCTTTGCGATAAGCCATTCAAGCTTTTTGAAAATGAATCGATATCTAAATCTCCATGCAGATCAAACGTCGTTTGCTGAAAATAAGCGCCTGAATTTGGATCAAACAAGCTGTGAAACAGCATGCCTTTCTGCATTGGCGTTAACGGATAGATATTTTCCACTTCGCCTAATTCACGCGTTTGCTCCAAAAGCTTTTCCAGTTCGTCTATCGTGATATCCTTTAACAGAATGTCGCTTGGCGTCAATGATGTCTGCTGTTGGCTTATGCAATGCGCAATGACTTCTTGCAGACTTTCTTTCAAATTTTGGGCAAAATGCGCCATGGTCGATCTCTCGTATTGTTTGCTGCTGTAACTGAGTGTGAGCGATAATTTCCCCTCTGCGATCATGCCATTCAAATCGAGCACCGCCGTTCTCGCTTGGTTTTCATTCATCGATAACCCTGCGGAATAAGGCGATACCTGCAAAGCATGATGCTGCAGGTCTTGGTCAAACTGGCCCAAGTAATTAAACGAAATTTCCGGATTCAGCTGCAGGCTGTCAGCTTCAGGACGTCCGGATAAATATTTGATAACACTATAATTCATTCCTTTATCGGGGATACGGCGCAGCCCTTCTTTCACGGTCTTGATGCGCTGCGGCAGCTCTTTTCCTGCTTCCATCTTCAGTACGACAGGATACTGGCTTGTAAACCATCCTACCGTGCGCGTGATATCCGCATCCGGAATCACCGGTTCTCTTCCGTGGCCTTCCAAATTCACGACAACTTCTTCCATGCCTGTCCACCTGTGAACAGCCAGTCCTAACGAGGTCAGCAGCAGATCATTGATGTCCGTGTTGTAGGCGCGATTCGCTTGTTTCAATAATTGCTCCGTTTCTTCTTTTGTCCATTGAATCGTCAATTCATCGCTGTCTCTTAATAATGAACCTTCACTGATGTTATCCTTAGGCAATGGCTGCAGCTCCAGGCTTGAAAGCTCAGCCCAATAAGCAATCTCCTGCTCCATGTCGGTTTCTGCCGCATACTTGGACAATTGCTCCGCCCAGAATGGAAACGAGTCTGTTTTTTGCGGAAGCCGGACCGTTTGTCCGCGCTCTGCTTGCTCATAGCCGCTGGCGATATCCTCAAGTAAAATTCGCCAGGATACCCCATCGATCACCAAGTGATGAATCGCGATAAGCAGATGATCTCCGTCCGGACATTGGAACAAACCAAGCTTCATCAAAGGCCCTTGGCCTAATTCCATGCTGCTTTGAATCTCATTCGCTTTATCGGCAATCGCTTGAGCCGGATCGGAATCCCCTTTATAATTCAGCACTTCCAGGTGATACAATTCACTTTCTTCTGTTCCCGCAATCCGAGCAGTATATCCGTTCGGCGTTTCTTCAAAAATCATCCGCAGCGCATCGTGATGCGCTGCGATGCGTTCCATTGTCTGGCGAAGCGGAGCCTCTTTAAAGCCTTGCGCCGAATATAACATCACGGCCTGATTATAATGGTGAGCATGCGGCATCTTTTGTTCAAAAAACCAATGCTGAATCGGGGTCAGGCTTGTCCTTCCGTTAACTTCTTCTTGATCAGCCATTCTGCTTACCGGCTCTACAAACGGACTTAGCTCAGCAATCGCAGGGTATTTAAACAGATGCTTCATATCAATCTTGTATCCGGCTTGATACAATCTGGAAGAAACCTGAATTGATTTAATCGAATCTCCGCCAAAATCAAAGAAATTATCCAGTATTCCTATACGCTCTGCCCCTAATACCTCTTGCCAGATGGACGCCAGCAGTTCTTCTATTGAGTTTCGCGGGGCTATGTATTCGTTTTCCGTCCGCGCTTTTTCTTCGGTAACAGGCAAAGCTTTCAGATCAATCTTTCCGTTGGAAGTGAGCGGTATGCGTTCCAAATGGATAAAGTAAGAAGGAATCATATAATCCGGCAGTTCACGGGACAATATAGCTCTGAACTGCGCGGCGGTTAAAGAAGGCTCTCCGACATAATAGGCATACAATTGCTTGGCTCCGTCTTCGCCCTTCCTCGCAACGACTGCCGCCTCACGAACCTCTTCCAGGTTGAACATGGCCGACTCCACCTCGCCAAGCTCGATACGGTATCCGCGAATTTTTACTTGATGGTCGATTCGCCCCAAATATTCGATCCTTCCATCTGGCAGCCGTCTGGCGAGATCGCCTGTTTTATACATCTTTTGATCAGGGAGAAGCAAATGCCGAACAAACTTTTCTTCCGTCAATTCAGGCCGGTTGAGATAGCCGCGGGCAACTCCCGCTCCTCCGACATACAGCTCTCCCGGTACGCCGATCGGCTGGACTTGATGGTGTGCTCCCAAAATAAAGGCTTGGTGATTGGCCACCGGCCTGCCAATCGTGATCTGTTCATCGGCAGAATGAACAGGCTGAAACGTAGATACCACGCTATTTTCAGTCGGACCGTATTCATTATTGAGCCGAATTTGAGGCTGCAGGGAAAACAGCCTTTCTGCGGTATCAGGTTCGAGTTGTTCTCCGCCTACAACAACATGTTGAACATGAAGGAAGTCCTCTGTGTTCATCTGTTCGATCATGGCTTTTAACAGACGGGGAGAAGTCGAGAAATGAGTAATCCTTTCCTGTCTCAGAACGTTTTGAATCGCGAAAAGATCTTTGTTGTCTTCGTTAGGCAAAAGGTACAAAGTTGCACCCGAGATAAGCGGGCCGAAGAAATTTAAAATGAACGCATCAAAAACATAAGGGTACAACACAAGTACACGATCCTCTGCGGAATGCTTGAAAAACGCTTTCTTCCATTGGAGTGAGTTCACAATGCCGCCGTGTTCAGCCATGACCCCTTTCGGCTTCCCTGTTGTGCCCGAGGTATAAATAACATAGGCCAAATGGTCGTGTTCTGCTATTGGTGATAACAATGAGCAATCGGTATGGTAAGATGTTTCATCATTCAGATCGATCGTCGGGCCGTCAAAGACGAGGCTGTTTTTGAAATGCCGCTGAACAACGAGTACGTCTGCATTCGCATCATTCAGCAAATATTGAAGCCGCTCTTTTGGATATTCAGGGTCCAGGGGCACATAAGCGCCCCCAGCCTTCCAAATGGCAATGATGGACACAATCATTTCTAATGAACGATCAGCCATAATGGCGACCAAAGTATCGGCTTGAACCCCGCAGTTTCGCAACGTTCTTGCCAAGCGATTGGCTCTTTCATTCAATTCCCTGTACGTCAGATGGCTGTTTTCGAACTTGACGGCTGCATGATCAGGCGTTCTTTCCGCTTGCTCTTCAAACAATTGATATACAGTTCTGCTCCCGGGGTAATCTGCGTAGGTGTCATTAAAATCAAACAACATTTGATGTTTTTCCGCTTCGGGTATGACTTCTGCCGTATCGATTGCAGCTTGGGGCTGGAACAAGATCACGGACAACAAATGATCAAGATGGGACACGATTTGGTCCATATAGCGCTCATCATACAGATTGCCGTTATAATAAAGCTTCAAATGAATCCCGTTGTTCTCCAAATCAAAGTGAAACAGCGTATCGGTTGCAGCGTCTTCCTTAAATTGCAAGGAATGAATTTCGTTGAGCGAAACGACGGTATGAATCAATGGCATTCGATCATCGTCGTATTGCACGTTTAAATGCTGGACCATTTTTCGGAACGGCAGGTTTTGATTTTTCAGCGAATCATTAACGGCTTCTTTTAGTTGCTCGAATACGGTTTTAAACGTGCTCTGGCTGTTAAGCGTATTTTTCAGCAGGACAATGGTGTTAACAGCTGAAGTGCTGCTTTTTTTCTTCGATACCGTTGGAATGCCCAGAATCAGGCTCGTTCGATCCGTATATTTATACAATAAGCATTCAATGCCTGCCAATAAAATCAAATAGGCTGCCATTTCGGAATGATTCGCCATTGTCATTATTCTTTGAGATACTTCTGGAGATAAGGAACGGCAGATGCATTTTTCCTGATAGCCGGTACAGGCCAAAGACGCTTTATCAGCTGCTTTAAAGTAAGGGAATACGCTTAGGCCATCCTCTTCATCAAACAGGTTATCCCAGTACGTTTCTTGATTTTTAAATACCGACATTGGAGCACCTCATTTTGTATAGTTTCAAGAAAATAAATATATGCTTTTCCCTAAAAGTTCAATTGAATAGAATCCATCATGTTTTCTTCTTCCGCATTGCTGCCGCTTAATTCGATATGTTCGATTTGAATGCTTGGATGTTCCAGAATCGCGGATAAGATGTGTAAGTAGTCGTTTGATAAAGCTTCGATTCTGCTTTTCTTAAACAGTTTTTTCGAATATTCGAACAGGCCGTGATATTTGTCTTGGTCCGCCTGGATCGACAAGGTCAAGTCGAATTTGGCAACCGGATGATGAAGCTGATATGGCTTGAATTGAAGGGAATCCAGTTTCAATTCAGCCTGATCGAGATTTTGCAGTACAAACATCGTATCGAACAAAGGATTACGGCTTGAATCTTTTGGAAGATGCAAATGCTGGATCAATTCTTCCAACGGATAGTCTTGATTTTGATAGGCATTCAGCATGTTTTCCTTTACTTCGTTTAAGTAGGCATCAAATGGTTTACGGCCCGCCGGGTGATTGCGAATGACTAACGTATTGACGAACATTCCCACGACAGACTCGACATCCATATGAGTTCGCCCGGCAGATGGCGTTCCTACGATAATATCTTCTTGTCCGCTGTATTTGGATAAAAGAATCGTATAGGCTGCCAATAAAATCATATACAGTGTCGCTCCTGTGGTTTCTTCCATTTGGTTTAAACGCTGTTTCAAGTGTTCCGGTATAAGAAATTCAAATGATTCGCCTTCGTAATCGCGTATGGAAGGTCTCTCGTAATCCGCAGGCATATCCAGTACAGGAATGTCATCATGAAACTGATTCAGCCAATACGCTTCCTGGTTCTTGATGTTCCGTCTCTGAACTTCCGATTGCTGCCAAACCGCATAGTCTTTATATTGAATAGAAAGTGGATCCGGTTCGTTCCCTTCATAGAGCTGGCTTAAATCTTGCATAAGAATATTTATGGACACGCCATCGGAAATGATATGATGCATATCAACCAGCAGCACATGCCGTTCAGGTTCAAGTTCAATCAGTCCGACTCGCATCAACGGCGGCTTGGTTAAATCAAACGCTTTGATGAAATCAAGCACACGATCTTCCACTTCTTCTTCTCTCGCTTGAATTCGTTCTATTGTAAATTCGACGCTTGGATGGATGCGCTGTGCCGGTTCGCCTTCATATAATTCAAAGCTGGTCCGCAAAGCTTCATGACGCTCGATTAATTTCTGGAAAGCTGCGTGTAATCGGACCAGATCGACAGTCCCTTCTACACTCATGGCGCCCGTCATATTGTAAGTCAGCTCGCCGCCTTCTGCATGACTCAACAGATACATCCGTCTCTGAGCCGAAGAAACTGGATAATAGGGCATTTCCTTTGCGGCCGGAATCGGTACATATCGATTTTTTTCCATGCGTAACGCCCTGTCAGCCAACTGTTCAATGGTAGGAAACTTAAATATGTCTTTTAGAGACAGATTCACATCCAGCTCTTTGTGGATTCTGGCGGCTAAGGCCGCCGCTCGAATGGAATTTCCTCCAAGATCAAAGAAATTATGCTTGATCCCCGCATGGCTTATCCCGAGTACCTTTTGCCATAAATCCGCCAGTTTGGATTCAACCTCATTGCCCGGCGGGACATATTCAGCTGTCTGCTGCAAACTTGCTTCCGGCGCGGGCAGTGCTTTACGATTTATTTTCCCGTTAGACGTTAACGGCATATGTTCGAGCTGGACAAAATAGGACGGAACCATGTAGTCCGGCAGCTCCAATGACAATTGTTCTCTAAGCTGCGCAATCGTTATAGGTTTTTCGCTCACGTAATACGCGCACAATTGTTTTAAGCCGTCCTCTTCTTCTCTGACTGCAACCGCGGCCTTTTGCACCGCTTCCACATTATGCATCGCTGCTTCGATCTCACCAAGTTCGATTCGGTATCCTCTGATTTTGACTTGTTCATCGATGCGGCCCAAATAGACAAGATTTCCATCCCTCAATCGCTTGGCCAAGTCCCCTGATTTGTACATCTTCGTTCCCGGGATATACGGGTTATCAATGAATTTCTCTGCCGTTAAATCCGGGCGATTCCAATACCCTCTGGCAACACCGGCTCCGCTGATATAAATTTCACCGGGCACCCCGCTCGGAACCAGGTTTCTGCTGGCATCCATCACATAAATTTCCGTGTTGGCAGCCGGAGTGCCGATCGGTACAAATTCCCGCTTGTCCCATTTAGCGTCGTAACGGTAAATCATACATCCGACGACAGTTTCCGTCGGTCCGTATTCATTGAAAATGTCCAGCCGGCCTTTAAACTGTTCGCTGACACTTTTGGCCAGACGGGTGCTTAAATTTTCTCCGCCCACAATCATTTTCCGAATGGTCGTTCCTTCGGCTATATTCATTTCTTTGAGTACATGCAAATGCGCGGGGGTCAATTTGATCATGTCTATTCTTGAGTCCTGCATAATCGTTGAAAGCACAGCGCTTTTGTCTTCTCCATCGTAGACAATGACGGTATTTCCCGTGACCAGCGGTGTAAATATCGAAGTCACCGTTAAATCAAAAGAGACGGAGGAGTACAATGGGAAGTTGGTTTTCTCGCCCCTCACATAAACCTCTTTCGCCCACCAAATGTAATTGGCTAACCCTTGGTGCTCAATAAGTACGCCTTTCGGATTCCCCGTGGAACCCGACGTATAGATCATGTAGGCTAAATCATGCGCATCGCTGAACAATTCAAGATTTGAGCGGTCCTCATGATAAGAGTTTTCCTCATCCAAAAGCACAACGTCACCATCATACGTTAATTGATTTTGCAGATGGTGCTGTGTCAAAACAATTTCCGCCTTTGAATCTTTCAGCATATATTGTATCCGATCCTCCGGATACTCCGGATCAATGGGCACGTATGCGCCGCCGGATTTTAGAACAGCCAAAATTCCAACAATCAGCTCGATACGATGCGGGCAGATGATGGCAGCGAACTGATCCGCTTGTATTCCCTTTGTTCTTAATGTCCGCGCCAATTGGTTTGCCCGTTCATTGAGCTGCCTGTACGTATACCTCTCATCGCCAAATATAACGGCTTCATGATCAGGCCTCTGTTCTGCTTGCTTTTCAAACCATTGGCATACCGTTTCGTTATGCGGATACGGCTTCTCCGTGTCATTAAACTCCATCAGTAATTGATGCTGTTCGGTGTCAGATAGCATAGGAACGGAAGACAAAGTCATTTCCGGCTGCTTAACAAGGCTGTTCAAAATGCTGATATAGTGCCTTGTGATCTGTTCAATGGTTTCTTTTTCAAACTGTCCCGGATTAAAATCAAAATGCATTTCTAATTGCTGTCCGGCATCTTCGATCGTCAGCATCAAATCATATAAAGAGACTCCGGGATTTCGTTCTTTCACCGTAAATGTACATCCATTGTGCCGGATTTCATGAAAATCAATATTTTGAAACACAAACATCGTGTTAAACAGCGACTTTCCCGTTGTTTCCCTCTGCACATTTAATTTCTCCACCAACCGGTCAAATGGATAATCCTGATTTTCGAAAGCGTCAAGCGTTTGCCGCTGCACTTCTTCCAAGTAATCCGCAAATCTTTTATTGGCATGCGGTTTGGTCCGAATCCCGATGGTTTGAATGAAAATTCCGATCATGCTTTCAATATCTGGATGGTTTCTTCCGGAAGCAGGCGTGCCCACGACAATATCTTCTTGGCCCGTATATTTGTGAAGCAGCACTTTGTACGCAGCCAGAAGCACCGTATACAGAGTCGTTCCCGCCTTTTGCGCCATATCTTGAAGCGAACGGATTACATTTGGCTCCAAGGAGTACGTTACGCGCTGTCCCTCAGAAGACCATTCCATCGCTCTTGAACCGTCTGTCGGCAGTTGAAGGATGGGGATTTCTTCTTTGAATTGCTCAAGCCAGTATTTCTCCTGCTGTTCCATGGTCTCTCCGCTCAACCATTGGTTTTGCCATTCTGCGAAATCTTTATATTCAAATTCAATTTCCGGCAATGGCTCATGATGGTATAGAGCGAACAGCTCATTCGTAAGTATACTGATGGAATAACCGTCCGAAATGATATGATGCATATCGATGAGCAGTTCCGCCTGCCCGTTATCAATCTTGATCAGCTCTGCGCGAACCAAAGGAGCTTGTTCAAGACGGAATGGTTTTACAAACTGATCTGCATAGGCATCAAATTCATCCCGGTCCATCGTACGGACATGGACGTTAAAATCAAGCCCGCTTGCAATTCTCTGGACAATTTCGCCATCTATAATGTCAAAATAAGTGCGAAAAGCTTCATGCCGCTGCATGACTTGTTGAAGGGATTCGATCAAGGCCTGCTCATCGTACTGCCCTATAATTGATATTTGGCCAAACATATTTTGCGACAGTTGATTCGGTTCCATTTGATGCAGAAAATATACTCTTTGCTGCGCTGGAGATGTTCGGTAATAAGCTTTCTTCTCAACAGTCTTCATCGGGAGGTGCGTGACTTTCTCTTTACTCCGAATGAAACTCGCTAACTCCTTAACGGTCTGATGGTTGAAAAATTGCCCGATGGAAACTTTTTGATGAAATGTTTTCTGAACTTTGGAAAGCATAAGCGTCGCTTGGAGCGAGTTTCCTCCCAAAGCCAGGAAGTGATCTGATCTGCCCACCCGCTCAAGGCCGAAAAGTTCCTTCCATATCTCAGCCAGCTGCCGCTCCGTTTCATTTGCCGGCTCTTCGTAGACATCAGCAAGGTTTACTGTATTGCTCAATGTTGAAGAGACTCGCTGCTGGTGAACGGCATACAGCTCTTGTAAATCTTGCTGTTCTTTATCGGAAAACATCATCAGGGCGTCAAGAGGGGCTGAATCCCCCTCAACCATTTTTTGCAGCAATTTCGCAAAGCCCGCTCCCCACTTTTTCATGATCTCCGGACTGATGACGTTCGTATTAAAATCGAAATCAAGAACATATTCTTGATCTACGTCCGTTACGTTAAGAAATAAATCGTATGAAATGCATTTCACAGGGTACGCAATAGGCTCAGCTTCCGCCTTTCCGAAATGCAGCTTTCGAAAAGGTCTGTCCAAATTAAAAATAATGCGCATATCCGGCACTTGATCGTGCGGAAGCTGTCTGGCCACAAGTGTCATCGGAACGGCTTGATGCCGCATTGCTTGATTCACGTTTTCCTTCATGCTGTCAAGATAACCGGATAAGGTGCTTTCAGAAGAAGGCGTGTTCTTCACCGGAACCATATTGACGCAATTTCCAATCAGAACATGGTGTTTCATATGTGATTGACCTGCTGTGGGAATCCCGATCACAAGGCCGGACTGTTTGGTAAGCTGGTGCAGGAAAAGATGAAATGCGCCCAGCATGGTCACAAATACGCTATTTTTCATCCGAATGCTTAATGATTTTAAAGCCTCGCTTAAAGGCCGCCCCAGCCTAATCGTACACCGGTCACCCTCATATCCGTTCGGATAACGGGAAGAAGCAACGCTGGGCAAGGCTGCCTGCGGTATCGGCTCAGAGAAGTGCTGCCGCCAATAACGGACACCTTCTTCATAATGGCCGCTATCGATCTGCGCTTGCTGCCAATCTAAATATTGGCGAAACGAAGCAGCCTCATCCGACGGAAGCGGTTCTCCTTGTACAATAGCGGCGTAAGTGCTCTCCAGCTCTTGTACAAAAACAGCGATCGACCACCCATCGGCAATGATATGATGGAATGTAAGCACAATCAGGTGTTCGTCTTGGTCCGATTTAAGCACATGAATTCTAAACAAGGGCTTCTGTTCGTGAAGATGAAACGGTTGCTTGGCATCCTCTGTCAGCCATTTCTGAATTTCTGCCTCTCGATGTTCATTCGAGTGACCGGTAAAATCGATTACGGGAATATCTATATCCATCCGTTCCTGTACTTGCTGTACTTCGTCATCGACATGAATAACCGTACGTAAAGCGTCATGGCGATTGACAATATGCTGTACTGCTTGTTTTAACAGCGTATGCTGCACTTCACCCTTCACTTTTAGCATAATGGATTGGTTTAAAGCTGCAGAAGCATCATTCCCATAATGAGATGCCATCACCAATTGCTTTTGTTCAGGAGAAAGCTCGTACGCCTCGGATTGTTTATTGCCCCCGTCATCAGGGGAATGCGGTCCTTCCGGAATGAATCCGCCCCGGCGTAGATCCTTCACCGTGTCTTGGACGGCTTGAATGATATAAGCAATATCATCCGCAGTATGAGCCGTAGACAAGAAGCAGTTGCGTCCTTCCCAAACATAGACCCCTTTATAATTGAGGTGGTAAAAGAACAAATCATTATCAACCGATGAGACAAACCGGAATAAGGAACCGAACTGAACCATACGAATAGGCACTTGGGACTGTTCAAAGTAGCGATTTAATTGATCGACCAAGAAGGTTGTCTTTTGATTTAACTGCTTGTACAGATTGTCTCCCTCGGTTTGCAGATGCTGAAGCACGGCTAATGACAATCTCATGGTAAGCGGGTGAGTATTGAAGGTGCCGGCCACAAACGTGCGTTTCGCCTCGTCCGTTGGATAGGAGCCGTCCCCATACTGCCAGGTTCCGCCGTCGATCGCATTCATGTACTCAGCTTTTCCGGCAACAATACCTAACGGCTGCCCTCCGCCGATGATTTTCCCGTAGGTTACCAAATCGGCTTGAATGCCGAACCATTCCTGCGCACCGCCGAGACCGATCCGAAATCCTGTAATAATTTCATCCATGATCAAGGCTGTCCCGGATTGCTGCGTGATCGCCCGCAGTTCTTTCAAAAATGATTCCGGCTGCAAATCCGGCCTGCGGCTTTGCACCGGTTCCACCAGTACGGCTGCCAAATCATCTCCCAGACTGCGAATCACGTTCAGCGAATCCGGATTGTTGTAATGCAAAATAATCAAATCATTCATAAAGTTTTGCAGTATGCCCGGAGCCAGCGGATTCGCAGGTGCAGCCCCGCCTTTAGTATTGGCTACCCCTAATACGCCGTCAAACGTACCGTGATAAGAGCCGGAGAACACGACAACTTTCTTTCTGCCTGTTGCCGCTCTCGCCAAACGAAGGGCAACCATGACTGCCTCTGTTCCGGAATTATAGAAAGCGACCCTTTCTGCCCCTGTGCATGCGCGAATTCGATCCGCCACTTCTCCGGCGACATTCGACATCGGACCAAGCGGCGGCAATGCCGATTGGGTTGAATCTTGGATAACTTGCGTAATAAAGGACGGATGATGTCCAAAAAGGTTAACCCCAAAGCCCATGGTGATATCGATATATTCGTTTCCATCAATATCCCACATCTTGGAACCGTCAGAGCGTTCGGCAATAATCGGGTACACCATTTCCTTCCAATATGAACGGAAGCTGGACAAGTTGCGGTTATTTGCATGAGCAAATCGGGTTTCGTCCGTATATTGCTTAGAACCTTTCGTTTTGTCTGTGTACTTCTCGATAAAAGTCTCTAAATATTGTCTTTGCTGTGCGGTATAGTGTCCCTGTTCATGCAAGTGCTGAGGCTGAAAAGGAATGTAAGGCTTCGCTTCTTGAGTCAATTTCTTTTCTGCAGTGACAGCTGGAGTCCCCAGCTTGGAAGAAGGGAGCGATTTTTCTTGCACTTTAGCGTATTCTTTCGCTGCGGAATGATGACCGCTGTTTTTCAGCAAATTAAAGCTATTCAATTGAGCTTGTAAGGTGTCCTGAATTAATTGATTCTGAGAAGCAATTATTTTTTCGAGCATATGCTCTTGATGATCTCCTCTATGATCCAATTCAGCCTGTGCTTCTGAAATGACCAGCTTTTCTTGCGCCGTAACACTCTCTTGAGGCGGAGCGGATACAGAAGACGATGGAACGGCCTCTGCCAAGTAATCTACGACACTTTGAAGGTTGTTCATCGTATCAAAAAAGCGTTCCATCGGGATGTCCACATCAAATTCATCTGCAACGGCTTTTTTGACTTGGGACAGCATGATGGAATCCATTCCGAGCCCGATAAAATGGGCATTCAGATCGATTTCCTCTGCTCTGATTCCCGAAGCATTGCTAACCACAGTCTTCAAGAAGGATTCAATATGCGCCTTCGTATGATTGATATCCAATGCTGCTTCTCCTCTCTCTTTGCCTTCCTTAGAACGCAAATGGCCAGCTTCAGCCCAGCAGCGATTCCGTTCAAACGGATACAAGGGCAATGGAGTTTTTTGCACAACTTCACCCGGATAAAGCGCGCGCCAATCTATAACGGCTCCCTGCACAAATAATTCGGCGGCACGATTCAGCCATGTGATTCGCTCATCCTTCGTGCGTGTACGCTGCTCGATCAGATGAGCGGCTTGTTTATTCAGCTCTTCTTTATCGGCAGGCAGCATTTCCTTCATGTTCGTGTAACCAACGGCTGTCTGTGGAAGATGTCTATCGCCTTGAATCAAGCAGGCCAGCTTATCCAACAATTCTTGCTTACTGGATACAACCATGGCAAGACAATGATCCAAATGAGCCCTTCCTGTACTGGCTGTATAGCAAATTGACTTCAATGAAACTTGGCTGTCATCCGTAATATATTGCCGATACCGCTGAGCGAGTTCATAGAGTGAAGTTTCAGTACGGGCGGATAAAACAAATAGGTGCGGCTCATTTTCAGCCTCCGGTTCATACTCAGCTTCAGGAGTATACTCTTCCAAAACCACATGCGCATTCGTTCCGCTAAAACCGAACGAGCTGATTCCGCATCGCAGCGGTCGGTCGCCAGGTGTGACATCCATTACTTCTTGATTTACATAAAATGGTGAAGATTGAAAGTGAATGAACGGGTTCGGTTCATTAAAGTGCGCTAATGGCGGGATTTTTTTGTGATTCAACATGAGGACAGATTTTATCAGTCCTACGATGCCTGCCGCTTCAAACAAATGACCGATATTCGATTTAACGGAACCAATCGCACAAAATTGTTTCTTTGCCGTATACTTCTCAAACGCTTTACAAAGCCCGTTAAATTCAACCGGATCGCCAAGCTTGGTTCCGGTGCCATGCGCTTCGATGAAAGACAGCGTTTCAGGAGCAATGCCCGCGTCTTTCCAAGCCTGCTCAATGACCTCGGTCTGAGCTGCCGGATTCGGTGCGGTGATTCCGGCGGTTGTCCCGTCTTGATTCATCGCGCTCCCCTTTATCACGCCATAAATATGATCTCCGTCGCGAACCGCATCCTGTAAAGGTTTTAACAGGACTGCCGCCACGCCTTCGCCCAAGCCTGTGCCGTCCGAATCTTCGCTGAACGTTTTGGTGAACCCGTCTGAAGATTCCATATCAAGCCCGATACTCATCGGCAATAATGATGTTCGAATACCTCCGGCAATAGCCATTTCACAATCGCCTGTAATCAAAGATTTGCATGCCATATGAACGGCAACAAGCGATGAAGAACAAGCCGTATCCACTGTGACTGCCGGTCCTTTTAAATTTAAGAAGTAAGCGATTCGACTTGCTAACACGGAAGGAAGATTGCCTACAATATATTGATGAAGTTCCTCCGGATAATTCGCGGAAAGGAGACGTTCGTAATCGTAGCCCACCTTCGAGTACCCTGCATATACACCGACCCGACTCCCGCTAATGGTGTCGCCAGCATAGCCTGCATCTTCAATCGCATGCCATGCGGATTGCAAAAACAGCCTTTGATTAGGGTCCATGAATTGAGCGGTTTTGGGAGCTAAACCAAAGAATGAATAATCAAATCGATCGATTTCATCTAAATAGCCGCCCTTAACAAAATGATTTTCATTGAATTCGCTTTGAATGGTTCGTAAATAATCCGTCGCATCTTTGACTCGCGGTGCAGGATATTGTCGAATGCTATGCTCTCCTTTTTTCAGAAGATCCCAAAAATCACTCTTATCCGATGCTCCCGGAACATTGAGCGACATCCCGATAATGGCGATGTCTTTCGACGAAACATGGCCTTGCTTCGCTGTATCGGCTTGCTTGATTTCAGCATGGCTTTCAGACAGAAATGCCGCTAAATCTGCGATAGAAGGATACGTAAATAGATCGGCCACCGCAAGCTCGCGTCCAAACCTTTGTTCTATACGTTCGGCAATTTGAGATAACTGTAAAGAATTTGCGCCCATATCAAAATAACTATCATTGAGGTGAATCTTTTTCCCGGCCAGCACTTCGGAAAAGACAGACAGCAATTCCGTTTCTATCTCATGAATGGGAGTCTGGCCCGGTTCCTTCGGATTGCTCTCCAGAAATTCCTTGATTGCGGCAGACTCTATCGAAAATGCCCCTGCCTCATACTGCTTAGCCAGTTCATATCGCTTAACCTTTCCGCTTGTTGTTTTTGGCAGCTTTCGGATCGGAAGGACTTCTTTTATGCTCCAGCCGCCCCGCTGGTACAAATGCTTTTTAATGTCTTTGACAAGCGGTGCAAATTTTTCAGGGGATTTCTTGAAAACAACAAAGAGCACGATTTCTCCGCTTTGCGTCTCTTGATCATATACACCGCAGGCTGCAACTCTTCCCAAATCGACCTCTTCCATTTCAATCGCGACCCGTTCAATATCATGAGGATACACATTTTTTCCGTTCACGAAAATAATGTCTTTTTCTCTGCCGGTTACGACTAAGTTGCCTTCTCTGATGAAACCAAGGTCTCCCGTTTTTATCCAGCCGTCAGGAGTGAGCGCTCTATCCGTACTCTCGGGGTTGTTATAATACCCTTGGGTCACATTTTCCCCCTTGATCTGGATATGGCCGATGATTCCGTCTTCCACTCTTTCGTTTGCTTCACTGGAGATTCGAAGCTGACAATAGTCAATGGGCTGTCCCACTTCGACGAAAGAAGCGCAGTTTTGATCCTCTTTGCTGACTTCCACGGCTCTTTCACCGAGATTTAAATGATCGCGATGCAAATAAACAGGAACAAATTCTTCACCCGTTTTAGAGAACGATGCGCCGACCGAAGCTTCCGCTAAACCGTAAACATTCAAAATGGCGGATCTTTTCATATTGAACGTTGCGCATCTTTTTAAAAATTTGTCACATAGCTCTGGCAATATGGGTTCCGCACCGTTTGCGATGACCTTGATATGGGATAAATCCCAGTCTAAACGTTGTTCGTTTTTCAGAAATTTAAGGAAATAGTTGTATCCGAAATTAGGAGAGGATAGAATGCTGGCTTTATGTTCATGAGCTTTTTTCATCCAAAGAATAGGTCTTCGGATAAATAATTCCGTCGGCATTAGATTTTGATTGATTCCGGCCAAGAAGGGAACTAGGTGGCAGGCAATAAGCCCCATATCATGGGTTAAAGGCATCCAAGATAAAAAAGAATCTTTCAAGTCAATAAACAGAGCATTCCGAATAGCACAGGTGTTATGTATTAAGTTATGATGCGTTAGCATGACTCCTTTGGGGTCCCCTGTTGATCCCGAAGAAAATTGAATGAAGGCCAGTTCATCAGCATCAGGTTCATATAATGAAGCGGGATGATCGTAGATTCGATCTTGGATAATGTCAGATTTCTCGTTTAATTGATGATGGAAATCTTGTAAATCGTGTTCTGCAGCGTATTTTTTTATTTTTTCCAATACCTTTTCAGAGGCAATCAGAAACGGATTGTTTAATATATTCCAAATGCGCCAAACTTTTAGCTTATGGTCATCATCTTCTCCGATACTGACCGGTACCGGGATCATTCCTCCTAATAAACAAGCCCAAAAAGCGACGACAAATGATTTGTTTTCTTGGATTTGAAATACAATTTCTTGCTTTGGCTGAATGCCGATATGATGTAAGTAACCGAGAAATCCTTGCGCCTCGTCAAACAATTGGCGATAAGATATAAACGTCTCTTTTTTATCGGACTCGATAAAACGGATTCCGCGATCCGTTAAGTTGCTTCTTTCCCGAATGACATCGACTAAAGTTTGAAATTGATTGATAAACATAGGTTTCCTCCAAGGCAGCTTTATTTTAAAATCCTCAATTGTTTCACAGCCGGAATTTGTTTAGCCTCAAAAATGTGTTGACATAAATGGATCGAATGATCGAGCTCTTCTTCTGAAAGCTCATTTTCATTCCTTTCCATTCTCTCTTTGAGCAGTTGTAACTGTGCAAATAATGGTGTCACCAGATTGGAATATGCCAATGCATCTTTGTTATAATTTCGCGAAATGATAGATTGAATCATCATTTTATGCAGCTGCTTCTTGCGTAAATGGACAACATTTTTATGTCTTTCCTCCGAATTGGAAAGGTAGTGAACGTCAGATGTTTGTCCTAAAGAATAAGCTGCAATATGATTCGTTATTTTTTTCAACAGACTGACCAAGACATTCTTGGGTCCCATTTCGATGACTTCTGTGACTCCATGTAAAAGCAAGTAATGCATCGATTCTGCCCATCTTACCGGCATCGTCATGTGCTGCTGCAGATGTTCCTTGACCGAATTTCCATTGCGGTACGGGCACGCGGTGACATTCGAAATGATCGGCCATGCAGCATCCTTGAAGGTATACTGATTTAATGTATCCTGGAATTGTTCGGATGCCGGCCGTATCATCGAACTATGAAAAGGAGCGCTGACGTTCAAATAAGTGTGCTTAGCCCCCATTTGCTCCGCTATCTTGATGACACGTTCCACAGCTTGCCGGTGTCCGGAAATCACATGCTGCTGATCCGAATTCATGCAAGCTACACCTGCCGGAAAGTCTTCCGTCGACATTTCTGAACATATTTCTTGCAATGTTTGGAGAGGGATCTGAGTTACTGCGGCCATCGTCCCCAGCTGCTGAGGATCTGCATTTTGCATAAGGACTCCTCTCTGCCTTACAAGCTTAACGGCCTCTTGAAATGAAAGGGCGCCGGCACAGACAAGCGCGGAATATTCTCCTAAGCTATGACCTGCCAGAAAGCGCGGCTTAACCCCAATTTCTTGCATATACACTTGAAATGCAATGACACTAACCGTTAAAATGGCGGGCTGCGCATTCATTGTCTTTGTCAATTCATTCATATCTCCGTCAAAACAGAGCTTTTTTACATCCAAGGAGATAGCATCGCTCGCTTCTTCAAATAATCTCTTCGCGAGCACAAAATCATTCCAAAAACTTTTGCCCATTCCTACAAATTGAGAACCTTGTCCAGGAAATAAAAAGGCGAGACTGTTCATTAGCTCCCTCCAATCTTATTGAATATGAATCCATAATCATACAAAATATCCCTATATCTAACATCGTAGCATGATTATAACAAACCTGTATAGGATACTTTAGGAGGAGTTATGTTCGAGTTTGCAAACGAACTAGATACATCTATTCATAAAATACAACATGGCACTAAAACCGAAAAATCAGTCTGGAAAAGCAATTATGAGAGCCTGCATTGAATAACAGGTGTATAGCTCGACACGGCTGTGCGGCCGATCTTGTTAACGAGCAAACCTGTCATGAGTGATGGAAAATATATCGAGCCTGCATGGAAGCCTATTACTGATCTTTCATCACTCAAACTATGACCGTGGTGCTTCATATGTATTAGGGCCATTGGCATACTAGCGGCCAACCATTAAATATCTGTTGTTCGTTGTTAGCGGATTCGTTTGTATGTCTGTGAAGGTGTTGTGATTTGATTACGCTTGATGATAGCTTTTGCGGCAAGGAACGGGTCTGAGGATGAAACAACATGGCAGATCATATGAATGATCCTGCTAGATACGGGTACCGATTGACGCAGTAAATCGGTTCATAACATCATCTGCTGAATCGGGCAGCTGCATCATAAGAGGAGTTTATAACTAGAAGCGAATTTAGTACTTTGGTTCAGTCTTGTATGAAAACGAAAAGCTTGCGGTACTGTTGTACGTTTATATGGAATCAAGGCACGTATTATTTACGACAGCGTTTTGTGAATTCCCGAATATTTCTTCGGCTGATCCCTGTAAGAAATGTTTTCATTCTCTTACAATATAGTTATTTTTAAAATACTGCTTCTTTTAAATACATTAATGAACATTCTTTTTTAAGCCAAAACTCATTTATTGTAAACATTTCTGCATGATTCCCCGATTCCCTTTCGAATATCGTCAGATTTTGTCATTTTTTTTATAAAGAACCCACTTTATATCCCTTTTATGAGAAGAAAAAATCCACAAAAAAAAGATTCCTAATTTATAGAAATCCATAATAAACCTTAAAAGGACTCTTATTTATGTCCCTCTGCATATATCGTTTTCATCATGATGAAATGGTCTGCCGCGAATGGAAAAAGGATTCGCAGCAGATCGTTTTTTCCCGGCACGTCCGCACTTGTTCTAATGCAAATTAAAATCAAGCAACAGGTGCGGGATTGAACAAAAAAGCTTTTTCGCCTCCTGAGATTGTCTCTTTAATGATTTGACTAATTCATTTCATTATTATTTATCATGGGAGAGGCTTTCCCCGTAAATCAAGAAACGATTATTGAGCGGTATAGCCCCCATCAAGAACAACGGCCTGGCCGGTGATGCCTTTTGCTTTGTCGCTGGCCAAAAATACTGCGTAATCAGCGATTTCTTTCACTGACAGCAGACGTTTTTGCGGAACCAGCGGGAAGATAACATCCTCCAGCACCCGTTCATACGGTACATTCCTTGTTTCGGAAATGTCCTTTAACTGATTGCGGACAAGCTGAGTGTCCACATATCCCGGGCAAAGCGCATTGACCGTGATTCCGTCAGCAGCCCCTTCAAGGGCGCCCACCTTCGTTAATCCGATGACACCATGCTTCGCGCTGTTGTAAGCAGATTTGCCGAAAAAACCGATCAATCCGTTAACGGAGGCCATATTAATGATCCGTCCGAATTGCTGTTTTTTCATGATAGGAAATGCATGTTTCATGGCGATAAATGGCGCGGTCAGCATGACACGAATGAGCCATTCGAACTGTTCTGTGGGAAATTCCTCGATGGGTGCGACATGCTGAATGCCCGCATTATTAACGAGTATGTCAAGGTGTCCGAATTGTTTCTCAACCGTTTGCAGCATGTCGGCCACTTGCTTTTCATTTGTCACATCACATGTAATGCTGACTGCTTCACAGCCTTCCTCTTTCAGCCTTGCCGCCGCTTCTTTTCCCGCTTGTTCGTTTACATCAGATATGATAACGGCTGCTCCTTCACGGGCAAATTCCTTTGCGATCTCAAATCCGATTCCCCCGGCGGCTCCTGTCACAATAGCTGCTTTCTCTGTAAGCAAGGAATTCATGGCGCACCTCCTTATTTTTGTCTGACCCCGTTCTTTAATGACTGGCTGACTGTAAAATGACCTTCTGTTTTCTCAAAAACCTCCTCTATTGTTACACCTTCCTGCAGTTCGGTCAGCGTCATACGGCCATCAAGAAAATCGAATACAGCCAAGTCTGTGATCAGCCGATCGACCACTTGCCTGCCGGTTAAAGGCAGCGTACAGTCCGTTTTCACTTTAGATTCTCCATATTTATTAACGTGCTCCATGATGACAACAATCCGTTTTGCTCCGTGGACCAAGTCCATGGCGCCGCCCATTCCTTTGATCATTTTCCCGGGGATCATCCAGTTCGCCAAATCCCCCCGTTCGGATACTTCCATCCCGCCGAGGATCGCTAGGTCAATGTGACCGCCGCGAATCATGGCAAAAGATTCGGCACTGTCAAAATAGGAGGCACCCATAACCTCGGTAATGGTTTCTTTTCCCGCATTGATCAGATCCGGGTCCTCCGTTCCTTCCACCGGGTAAGGACCAATCCCGAGCAAGCCGTTTTCAGACTGAAGCAGTACGTTATAATCATTCGGTATCTCATTGGCTACAAGCGTCGGCATCCCTATCCCTAAGTTCACATTCATTCCGTCTTTAATCTCCATTACAGCTCGCTTGATCATTCGTTTTCTGCTATCTCTCATTCTATCAGCCTCCTTTATCATGCTTGCCGGACGGTGCGGCGTTCGATCCGTTTTTCATGACTCGTGCCGAGCAGCACGTGCTGCACAAAAATGCCCGGCGTGTGAATATGATCCGGATCAAGCTCTCCGACATCGACGATTTCTTCAGCCTCTGCAATCGAGACTTTTCCTGCCATTGCGGCGAGCGGATTGAAATTTCTTGCCGTCTTTCTAAACATCAGGTTGCCGAGAGGATCGGCTTTCCACGCCTTTACGATGGCGGCGTTCCCTGTAATTCCTTTCTCCAGGAGATAAGTGCGTCCGTCAAATGTCTTATGTTCCTTTCCCTCGGCGACTGATGTTCCGACCCCCGCAGATGTATAAAACCCCGGAATACCCGCGCCGCCCGCGCGAATTCTTTCGGCGAGCGTTCCTTGGGGAACCAATTCGACTTCCAGCTCTCCGCTTAAAAATTGCCGTTCAAAGGTTTTGTTTTCGCCCACATAGGATGCGACCATTTTTTTGATCTGCCGATTCGCAAGCAGCAGGCCTAATCCCCAATCATCAACACCGCAGTTATTACTGACAACGGTCAAGTTTTTCACGCCGCTGTCCCTGATTGCGAGAATTAATTGTTCCGGGATGCCGCACAGACCGAATCCTCCTGCGATGAGGGTGTCTCCGTCCTTGATCAGTTCAGCAGCATCTTGATAAGAGTCCATCACTTTTCCTTTTCCCATGTTCACTTCCCCTTTCTGTTTTGACTACACAAGGCCCGTCAGACTGTAAATAGCGATGATGACAAATACAGCGGCTGTTTTGATGATGGTAATGGCAAAGATATCTCTGTAGGATTGGCGGTGGGTCAAACCGGTGACCGCAAGCAGCGTAATAACGGCGCCATTATGCGGAAGAGTATCCATTCCGCCGGAGGCCATCGAGATCACCCGATGCATGACCTCCGGCGGGATGTGAAATGTCTTGATTGCTTCTGTATATGCTGCTGACATCGTGCTTAAGGCGATGCCCATTCCTCCTGATGCCGATCCTGTAATCCCGGCAAGCGCAGTAGTCGTCACTGCTCCGTTGACAAGCGGATCAGTAAACGTCTGCGATATGCCGCTGCTGACCGTTTTGAAGCCGGGAAGCGCTGCGATGATGCCGCCGAATCCGTATTCGGCTCCTGTATTCATCGATGCCAGCAAGGCGCCCCCGATGCCCTCATTCAGCCCTTCTTTCAAATTGGCGAGCACTTTTTTCCAGTCGAACAAAATCGTTGTGATGATACCGATGAACAGTGCGAGTTCTACTGACCAGATCGCAGTGACGGAGGAAAGGTCAATCTTCCCGAATGCTTCTAAGCCGAGCGGCGCAAAATCAAATCCGTTGGGATACCAATGCGGGAGCCACATAGTGAAGCATTTGTTCATTACCCCGACAAGGATAAGCGGAACAAAGGCGAGCACTTGCCGCGTTATACCGGGTTCTGTCTCTTGCGGCAAAGCAGGCGTGTTTTTTTCATAAGCCAGATCTGAGGATTCCTTTCCAGCAGAAACTTCAGATTGAAATCCGGCATAGCCTTCTCCTGCTTTGGCCGCTTTCTTGCGCCGGGATTCTAAATAAAGCATTCCGGCTGTAAGAACAAATGCTGCCCCAAACAGTCCGAGCCAGGGAGCGGCATAAATGTCTGTTTTAAAAAATGCTGTCGGAATGACATTCTGAATTTGCGGTGTGCCGGGGAGCGCATCCATCGTAAATGTAAAGGCGCCCAATGCAATCGTTCCCGGTATCAGACGCTTGGGGATATCGGCTTTCATAAATAGGTTCTTAGCAAACGGATAGACCGCAAACACTGCTACGAAGAGGCTGACGCCGCTGTACGTTAAAATCGCACCCATTAAGACAATGGCGAGAATGGCTCTTTTTGCTCCCACAAGTCTGACGATCGTTTTTGCAATCGACTCGGCGAGCCCGGATATTTCAACGACCTTGCCAAAAACAGCCCCCAAAAGAAACACGGGAAAATACAGCTTAATAAATCCTACCATCTTCTCCATAAATATATTCGAGAAGAAAGGAAGTACGAAGCTTGGATCTGTCAAGAGCACAGCAAACAGCGCACAAATCGGGGCAAATAAAATGACTGAAAATCCCCGGTAAGCCGCAAACATCAGCAAGCCTAATGACAAAAGAATAATAATAATGTCCACAAGCACCCCTCTTTTCTATATTCAGTAAGCGCTTACAATAAGAAGTTAAACAAAAGACATGCCAGTTTTGAGCAAAGTATTACAGTTTCATCGGGTGGTCAGCGCTTGACGGCGTTACATTGAATAGCTGCTTTTTGAAGTGGTTTTTTAGATAAGTGAGATGGTTTCAGCGGAGATTTTGCTTTATAATATTCAATTCTCTTCTCTTTCATTTATTTCCTGCAAGAGGGACTGGATTTTTAAACCAGCCCCTCTTGCATAGTATCAGCTGAGGATAACGGGAAGCTCTGTCAGCGTCCTAAAACCAATGAGCTTTCGGTATTCAAGCCCGGATACAGCCAGCTGAAGCTTAGGCATCCGTTCAAACAGTGTGAGAATTGCAATTTGTGCTTCGATGCGCGCCAATGAGGAGCCCGCGCAAAAATGGGCACCCCTTCCGAATGCAAGGTGCGGATTCGGTTTTCTGGCGATGTCCAGCTTGTGAGGATGATCGAATATGCTCGGATCGCGATTGGCTGCGCCTAAAAGGATATATACCTGCTCACCTGTTTTTATGATTTTTCCATTTATTTCGCAGTCTTCTGAAGCGGTGCGTGCCGTCAGCTGCGTCGGGCTGTCGTAGCGCAGACATTCTTCGACTGCAGATTCAATAAGCAGAGGGTTTTTCTTCAGTACGCTAAGCTGTTCCGGGTGCTTCAATAAAGAAAACACTCCATTGCTAATGAGGTTTACCGTCGTCTCGTGTCCGGCTATAACAAGTAAGATACATGTCGCAAGTACTTCCTCTTCTGAAAGCTGTCCCTCCATCACAAACTTGCTGATTAAGTCTTCCTGAGGCTGTGCTTTCCGCTTGTGAATCAAATCTTTAAAATATGCCGTCAGCTTGACGGCTGTGTCGCTGGCTTTGACTAACGCCTTTCTTGACCGGGTAAAATCAATGGCCTGTATGACGTCTGCCGTCCATTGTCTGAATTCGAATCTTTCCTCTTTCGGCACTCCGAGTAACTTCGCTATGATGAGGCTTGCCAATGGAAAGGCAAACTCTGAAACAAGGTCCGCGTTTTTTCTGTTTTGGATTTGATCTAACAAGTCATGAACCGTTTCTTTTATACAGGGGCGAAGTGATTCCGCCGTTTCAACGGTAAATTCTTTACCGATAAGCATCCGCATCCGCTTATGGTCTGATTGGTTTTTAAATAACAGCATATCTTGCTGGATATGTGTAAGATTTTCATATTTTGTTGAAGCTTCAGGAAGAGGAATGCGATTTTTAAATCGGGTGTCTTTCAGAATCGCATCCGCTTCTTTATACCCGGTGACATACCAGCCCGGATATTTTAAAACGGTTCCTTTATAAACCGGATCAACGGACCGCAGGTGATCATAAAACGGATAAGGGTCTCTCCAAAAATCCGAATCAGTAAGGAGGCTTGGCTTTGCCGTATGTAAATCAGACGTCATGTTATCCCTCCGTATGGGAAGCAGCTTGTAAACTGGCTTTCATTTCTTCAACTGATTCGACTTCAAATCCTAAATCATGCAGCATCTTATGGTCTTCTGTTTCATTCTGCCCTGCCGTTGTTAAGTAATCTCCGACGAAAATCGAATTTGCGGCATACAGCCCCAGAGGCTGGAGCGAACCAAGGTTGACTTCCCGCCCGCCTGAGATCCGGATTTCCTTTGACGGATGAATGAATCGGAACATGGCCAAAACTTTCAAACAATAAACCGGGTTTAATTCACTCACTCCTTCTAACGGAGTGCCGTCAATAGCATGCAAAAAATTAATCGGAATGGAATCGGCATCAAGCACTTTCAGGCTTTTCGCCATATCGACGACGTCCTGTTTCGTCTCCTTCATGCCGACGATGACGCCTGAACACGGAGACATACCCGATTTTTTGGCCGTTTCCACTGTATTGACTCTGTCGTCATACGTGTGTGAGGTCGTAATGTTTGCATGGTTTCTTTTGGATGTATTGATGTTATGATTGTATCGGTCAACCCCGGCCTGTTTCAGGCGCTGCGCCTGCTCCGGTTTTAACAGGCCGAGACATGCACAGATTTTTAAACCGTAGGTCTCTTTGATTTCTTTGACAGCCTCAACAACTTGGTCTACTTCTCTATTTGACGGGCCTCTGCCGCTGGCGACGATACAGTATGTTCCTATATTCAAATCATGGGCGCGTTTTGCCCCTTTAAGCAATATATGTTTGTCAACCATCCGGTAAGACTCGATCGGCGCTTTTGATATGGCGGATTGAGAACAGTACCCGCAATTTTCCGGGCAGAGGCCGGATTTCGCATTCATAATCATGTTGAGCTTTACTTTTTTTCCGTAGTAACGTTTTCTGATTTGAAAAGCGGCATGCATAAGCAGTAAGATATCTTCATCAGGACATTCTAAAATAGCAAGCGCTTCTTTGTCTGTTACTTCCGCTCCATCCAACACTCTTTCTGCAAGATCCATCCATTGATTCATCTTTCTCGCCCCATTTTCATTGGATTCATGAATAAGGAGATATCTACATGCTCCTCTATCATGTTTTGAATGTTTTCAGCCGTAACGTGTTTCAGCTTCGGTGTTATTCCTAAAATCGGAACACCGCATAATGTTTCAATTATCTTTGGGTTTGTCTCTTCATCTGGTCCCGGGCTGCTGCTTGTTCCGTTGATTACGATGCCGATGATCTGAAGCCCCATTTTTTTCGCATATTCAACGGTTAAATACGTATGATTAATCGTCCCGAGATCAGGCCTTGCTACAATGACAATCGGCAATTCCAGTGCTTGTATGAGATCACTGACTAAGTAACCCTCTCCCAGAGGCACGGAGATTCCGCCTGCTCCCTCGACTATGAAACAATCATGCCTGTCTTTTATAGTTCTCCAATGATTAATGACCTCTTCCATGCCGACGGACCTTCCTTCAAGCATTAAAGCAACATGCGGCGCAAGCGGCTCTTTACTTTCAAAAGGAGTAATATCTTCGTGAGAGAAAAAGGTTTGTGACATTTGTTTCAGCAAGGATGTATCGCTTTTCGGGTGGCTGCGCGATATCCCGCTTAAAAACGGTTTAAATACCCCGACATCTATCTTCTTTTGTTTGAATAAAGCGGCAAGGCCGCAGGATATGACGGTTTTTCCCACTCCCGTATCTGTTCCTGTAACAAAAAAACTCTTCATTTGATCATGTTCAACTCTTTTCTAGTGAGATAAAACGCCTCTAACAATTCGTCTATGTCCCTTACGCTGCGGTCAGCGGTGACTGTCAGCCTTATTCTGCTTTCTCCTTCGGGAACAGTCGGCGGACGAATGGCCGGCGCATATATTCCCTTTTCCTCAAGGCTTTTTGCGAATAAAACAGCTTCTTGAGCATCTCCGATTATAACGGGTATGATCGGAGTATCTCCTCCCTTTACGGTAAATCCCATATCTTTGAGGCGTGTGTTCATCATTTTTACAGATGACTGCAAAAGGCGGCGTGTATCCTGAAGGCCTTCTATAATGTGAAAGGCTGTATATGCAGCGGCACAGGCCGCGGGCGGGACTGCTGTTTGAAAGATAAACGTTCTGGCATGATTCAGCAAAAAATCGATTAATACTTTCGAACCTGCGGCAAAACCGCCTTCCGTACCGACCGCTTTACTTAAAGTGCCGATGACAACATCAGGGCAAATGTCAAAATATTCACTCGTTCCTCTGCCGTGTTCGCCTAAAACCCCTGTTGCATGTGCGTCATCCACAATTACAAAGGCCTCATACCGTTTCGCAAGCGAAATGATCCGGTCAAGAGGCGCAATCGTTCCGTCCATGCTGAAACCGCCATCTGTGACAATAAACCTGTGCTCGTAATCCTGTACAGCTGCAAGCTTTTCTTCCAGATCACCCATATCAATGTGGCGGTAAACGATCGTGTCCGCTTTTGACAAACGGCACCCGTCAATCAGACTGGCATGATTGAATTGATCGCTTAAAATGACATCTCCTTTTTCAGGCAATGCAGAAAGCACGCCGATGTTCGCCAAATATCCGCTTGAAAATAACAGAGCCGCTTCCATCTGTTTGAAGTCTGCGATTTTCCGTTCGAGCTTTTCATGCCAGACAGTATTGCCCGTCGTTAACCGCGAGCCGCTGCTTCCCGCTCCAAATTGGCCCAGCGCCGTTTTAGCGGACGATATCAACCGTTCATCATTTGCCAAGCCCAAATAATCATTTGATGCCCAGATCATTTGAGACTGTAGTACAGGCTCTCTCGTCCGTATAGTCCGATACAGCCCGGCTTCTTTCGTCATGTCGAGCCTTCTGCTTAACCAGCTGTCAAAATTCACAGCTTGTGACCTCACGGATCGCTTCTTTCATGATGGATACCATCGCTTCCAGCTCTTCGGTTGTGCTGGCGAGCGGAGGAAGAAAGGCAACTACATCGCCCAGCGGTCTCGTCAGCATGCCCAGCTCTCTCATTTTTAAAGACACTTTATATCCGACCCGCTGCTCAGGAGGATAAGGCTGTTTTGTTTCTTTTGTCTGAACCAGCTCTATACCGGACATCAAACCGAGCTGGCGGACATCGCCAACGTGAGGAAGCAATGTCAGGTCATGAAGAAGCAATTCTGCCGTTTTTGATTTTTCGGCGACCTGCTGAACGATGCGCTCAGTTTCAAACAAACGTAAATTTTCAATCGCTACCGCACAGCCGAGCTGATTTCCTGTATACGAATGGCCGTGAAAAAATGTTTTTACTTTTTCATAGTCGTCGTAGAATGCTTCGTAAATCGCTTCTGTCGCAAATGTAACGGCAATCGGCAAATAGCCTCCTGTAATGCCTTTCCCTGCCGCCATTAAATCAGGCTGAACGTTTTCATGCTCACAGGCAAACATTTTTCCGGTGCGGCCAAATCCCGTTGCGACTTCGTCAACAATCATTAAAACATCATATTTTGTACAAAGCTGACGTACACCTGCCAAAAATCCGTCAGGCATCACGATCATGCCGGAAGCTCCTTGAACCATCGATTCAATAGTAAGTCCGGCTATTTCTCCGTGATGTTCCTTCAGCAGCTGTTCGAGCGCTTCCAGGCATTGATCGCGGCACACTTTAGGATCACCGCTTTCCGAGCGGTATACATAAGGGATCGGAGCCTTGAAGCTTTCAAACATGAGCGGCCCGTATACATGATGGAAAAGTTCGATTGAACCGACACTGACAGCTCCGATCGTATCGCCATGGTAGCCGTTTTTCATAGAAATGAATTTTTGCTTCTCCGGGTTTCCTGTATTCTTCCAATATTGAAATGCCATTTTCAGAGCAATTTCCATTGCTTCCGCTCCGCTGTCAGAATAAAAGACACGTGTCAGCTTTTCAGGGGTGATGTTGATTAACATTTCTGCAAGCTCTGTCGCCGGAATGTTTGTCATACCCAGCAGTGTAGAATGAGCAATTTTTTCAAGCTGTTTTTTAATGGCCTCATCTAATTCTTTTTTGCGGTGTCCGTGTACATTGAGCCACACAGAAGAAAATCCGTCATAGTATTCCTTGCCGTTGATATCTTTCAGCTTGATTCCGTTTCCGCTTTCGATGATTAGCGGATTTTCATCGTAATCTTTCATTTGTGTAAAAGGCAGCCAAAGATATTTTTTGCTTTTTTCAATAATCGAGTGCCTCATCTTTTCTCCTCCCGCTGAATAAGGACCGGCTGTTTTTCTAAATAATTGATGCAGCTGTCCGTATCTATGAATCCATCAACAAAAAAAATTCTGCAGCCGCTTTCGTCTCCTGCGTCTTTCATTTTTGTGATCCGCTGATAACCCGTCTTTTTACTGGCAACGTAGCCTGTTATGTAATCAGGGTCATCAGACCAGCATAATTCAGCCGCAATATCCGGATGCTCACAGACCTTTGCCGCAATGGCCAGCGCCTCCTTTAATCGTGAATTTGCCGGCATTCCGTGTTCAGATGCCCATTGTTGAAAATCGGTTTCCGGCCAATCTATGCGGGAAACCCGAACACCCTTTTCGTTTCTGTCGTCCATTCGTTTTCCTGACCGGATATCAAACAAGACAGCGCCTCTCACTTCTGAGTATGCAGCGATGTCCTGAAACGCGTTGTCAATCATATTTCCGGGAACGCCTGCTTTTTTCAGAAGCTCTTGAGCGAGCGCTTGTCCTTTTTCTGCTGTATCGACTTCATTTGTTTCAACAGGCAAAGGGTGAATCGGCCTGATCGGTTCGTCTATGCCTTCAAACTGAATCTGCATAAAATCCGGTGTTCCTCTTGAATGTGATAAGCCTTTATGTACTAAGTCATTGACCGCTTGGTTCAAGCCGCTGAAAGTAATGAGCCGCTCTCCTCCGGATATATGTTTTCCGCCCTTTTCATGAGGGCCATGTTGGGAAGCTCTCATTCTGACACTGTAATATTTTTCTCCCTGCATCCTTTTGTCCCCCCTTCTGCTTAAGTTAAAACTAAATGTTAACCTAAAATAAATAATAGTTAACACTTCATATAGAATATTAGTGTCCCTTCCCAAATATGTCAACATAAACTCTGATTTTCCCTGTACAGACGGGCTGTCATCAAAAAAAGACAAAAGAGAATGAAAGGTCTCTTTTGTCTTTTCGCTGAGATAAATTTGGTAGTTGATCTCGTTCATTGCCAGTTTTTTCGGCGCATCATGCCATCATAACCATGATCTGATCAAGGCTGTCACTTCCCCGCCGGCTCCTTGGAAAAATCAAAGCTTTTTCATTTTTTGTTCATATTTTAGTAATTGTTTATTCAACACTGTCCGCTAAAGTAGTCACTATCAACAATAAACACAGCCATCAGCAATTTGTTATGAAGGGAGGTCAAAATCGTATGCCGTTATGCTGAAAGAAAAAATGATGACGTTATTCCGTTTTTGCACGGTCGGCGTCGGCAATACTTTGATTGATTTCGGTGTCTTCTTTCTTCTCACCGCTTTTCATGTCCCTTATCTGCTGGCGCAGGTCTGTTCCTATACGGCGGGTGTCGCAAACAGCTATGTGTGGAATCGGAAATGGACGTTTCGTGCAGAGCATAAGGCGGACGGGAAGGAGATTGTCCGCTTTCTGATCATCAATATTGCCGCTTCCGGTATTACCTTTTTATTGATTTACGCTTTTCAAAAAGGCGGATGCTCGCTCTTAGTGAGCAAGCTGACTGCAACGGCCGGCGGAATGGTGATGAACTTTATCGGAAATCGGATTTGGGTATTTGGAGATTCATTGAAAAACATACAAGACTAGGAGTGGAAATGGATGAATAAAAAAGTGAGAAAAGCGGTTATTCCCGCAGCGGGCTTAGGAACGAGATTTTTACCGGCAACAAAGGCGCAGCCGAAGGAGATGCTTCCGATCGTTGATAAACCCGCTATCCAATATATCGTAGAAGAGGCCGTTCAATCAGGCATTGAGGATATCTTAATCATTACAGGAAGAAACAAACGCTCGATTGAAGATCATTTTGACCGCTCGGCGGAGCTGGAATTTAGCCTGAAGGAAAAAGGCAAAACGGAAATGCTTGAGGAAATGCGGCAGATCGCCAACTTAGCCAATATTCATTATATCCGCCAAAAAGAGCCGCTCGGGTTGGGTCATGCCGTGCTGTGCGCAGAGCATTTTATCGGTGATGAGCCATTTGCCGTTCTCTTAGGGGATGATATCATGGTGTCTGATACTCCCGCTCTTTTGCAGCTGATAGACGTATATGATGAATACGGCACGGAGGTGGTCGGGGTACAGCCTGTCGAGCCTGCTGACGTCAGCAAGTACGGCATTATTCAGACGCCGCAGCACAAGCAGCATGTGTATCAGGTTGAGGATTTGGTTGAAAAGCCTTCTCCCGAAAAGGCGCCCTCCCATATCGCTGTAATGGGGCGCTACGTATTGAATCCTTCCATTTTTCAAGTTTTGAAAACAATCGAAAGAGGTGCGGGGAACGAAATTCAATTAACCGATGCGCTGCGGGAGGTGTGCAGAAACCGCAGCATCTATGCACGGGAGCTTGAAGGGAGCCGTTTTGATATAGGCGATAAGCTCGGCTGCTTTAAGGCGAGTACGGAAATCGGACTGCTGCGGGAAGAAATGAGGCCGAAACTTTTATCTTATTTAGAAGAGGTTTTAAAAAGAGAATCTAAAGAAATAATGGGATAAAAAATAATTTGTAACCATTTTGCTTGTCAATCAGTCATATAATTGGGTAAAAAGATAAAGAGGTTGTGAACAATGTGGGCAATTTTATTAGTGAGATATTATCCTGGCTGACAAGTATGGGCTATTTAGGGATTGCGATCGGGCTGATGATTGAAATTATTCCGAGTGAAATTGTTTTGGCTTACGGAGGCTACATGGTATCAGAAGGCACGATCAGTTTTATCGGCGCGATTATCGCCGGCGTGATCGGAGGCACGATCGCGCAGTGCTTTATTTACTGGATCGCCCGTTACGGCGGCAGGCCGTTTTTGGACAAGTACGGCAAGTATTTACTGTTGAAAAAGCATCACATTGATGTCGCTGAAAACTGGTTTCGAAGATACGGCGCCGGAGTGGTGTTTTCGGCGCGGTTTATTCCTGTCGTCAGACACGCGATTTCCATCCCGGCGGGTTTGGCGAAAATGCCGTTTTCCAGATTTGTCATATTGACGACGCTGGCGATTATTCCGTGGTCTATCATCTTTGTTTATCTCGGGTATCAGCTCGGCGGACAGTGGGAAGATGTCGACAATTATGCGGGAATGTATACAACGCCGATCATTATATTGGCTCTCGTATTCATTGTTGTATACTTTATCATAAAGAAAATGAAAGCCAGACACTAAAAAAATGAGACTGCGCAGAAGAACGGTTTTTGACCGATCTCTATGCAGTCTTTTTTTTATGGGTTGTCAGCAGCTTATACAGGATAAACGGGATGTTTTCGGCGGGTGAATGTCAATTGTTTGGACATATAGGCGGTCAGCCGCTGATTGAGCTCCGCGCGCAGTGAATCAGCGGGAACGATGCCGTCAATCACCATTTCAGAGGCCAGGCGGTAAAGGTTGATGTCTTCTTTATATTCGTCCCGTTTTTCTTGGATAAAGGCAGTCCGGTCTTCAGGGGAAAGCTCGTTGATTTTGTTTGCGTACACCGCATTAACCGCGGCTTCCGGCCCCATTACGGCAATTTGCGCCGTCGGAAGCGCTAAACAGCAATCCGGTTCAAACGCAGGCCCTGCCATCGCGTATAAACCGGCCCCGTAAGCCTTTCTGACGATGACTGAGAGCTTCGGCACGGTCGCTTCAGCCATTGCAGAAATCATTTTTGCGCCATGGCGGATAATGCCGGCCTGCTCAACTTTCGTTCCGATCATAAAACCGGGTATGTCTGCTAAAAAGAGGAGCGGGATATGAAATGCGTCGCACAGGGCGATAAATTTGGCCGCTTTATCGGCTGAGTCGAGAAATAAAACTCCGCCTTTCACACGCGGCTGGTTGGCGATGATGCCGACCGGCTGTCCGTGAATTCTTGCGAGCCCCGTTATTAATTCCTGTGCAAATAATTCTTTTATCTCAAAAAAGGAATCTTCATCGATGACCCGTTCGATTAAGTCCATCATATTGAACGGCGCATTTTGATGTGTTGGGATCACCTCTGAGAGCGGTTTTTCAAATGCTTTAGGGTGCCTGAAGCCGCTTACGGGAGCTTTTTCTGTATAATTCGCCGGGAAGTAGGTGAGATATGCCTGCGCCAGTTCAATTGCTTCCTGTTCCGTCCGGGCAAGTACATCTCCGCAGCCTGAAACGGAGCAATGCATGCGTGCCCCTCCCATTTCTTCGAGCGATACTTTTTCGCCGATCACCATTTCAGCCATGCGCGGAGAACCTAAGTACATGGAAGCATTGCCTTCCACCATGATGACGATGTCGCAAAATGCCGGAATGTATGCGCCGCCTGCCGCAGATGGACCGAACAATAAACAGATTTGCGGAATGCGTCCCGACAGCTTTACTTGATTGTAAAAGATGCGCCCGGCTCCCCTTCGTCCCGGAAACATGTCGACTTGATCCGTGATTCTCGCCCCTGCTGAATCGACTAAGTATAAGAGCGGGCATTGCAGTTTTTCCGCCGTCTCCTGAATACGGATGATTTTTTCCGCCGTTTTCGCGCCCCAGGAACCGGCCTTTACGGTTGAATCGTTCGCCATGACACAGACGGTTCTGCCGTTAATTGTCCCGATTCCTGTAACGACTCCGTCAGCAGGAAGCCCATCTGACATGCATTCGGCAAAAAAAGCGTCCTCAAATGCTATGCCGTCATCAAATAAAAGCTTCAGCCTGTCTCTGACAAAAAGTTTCCCTTTCTTTTCGTTGCTTGCGTGGTACTTCTCCGCTCCTCCCTTTTCAATGGTTTTGCTCCGTTCCTGTCTTTCTTTTTCGTAATCCATCCGATTCCCTCCATGTTTTATTTTCCTTTGTATTCAGGGGGTCTTTTTTCACCAAAGGCGCGCAAGCCCTCTTCTCTGTCAAGTGTCGGTATGACCGTTTCGTAAGCTTTTTGTTCAAGGGCGAGGCCTGTATTGAGGTCAGCCTCTAAGCCTTTGTTTATAGCGAATTTTGCTTGTCTGACCGCAATCGGGCCGTTGGCCGCGATCCGGCTGGCCAGTGTTTTCGCTTGTTCCATGAGTTCTTCTGCATCACATACATGCTCGATCAGGCTGATGTCTTTTCCTTCTTTTGCTGTGATGCGCCGGCCGGTGTAAATCAGTTCTTTTGCCGCACCGGGCCCGACGAGCCGAGGCAGCCTCTGCGTCCCTCCCGCTCCCGGAATAATCGCTAACCCTGTTTCCGGGAGACCGAAGCTGGCATGGCTGGCGGCCATTCTAATATCACAGGCGAGCGCCAGTTCAAGACCTCCTCCGACCGCGGTTCCGTTTAAAGCCGCAATGACCGGATGCGGAAGGGATTCAATAGAAGAAGCTGTTTCTCCGATGCGTCCGACACTTTGTTTAACTTGTTCATGGTTCATTCCCGCTCTTTCTTTCAAATCAGCACCCGCGCAAAATGTGTTTCCAATGCCGGTAAGAATGACACAGCGGATGGATGGCGTGTTTTTGATGTGCCGGATGATACTTTGTAATTCATCGATCATTTGTGATGACAGCGCATTTGCGGCTTGCGGGCGGTTCAGCGTGATCAGGCCGATTGTTTCTTTATACGGTGAAAACTGGACATGATCTCCCATGGCTTCTCCTTTCTCATGTCGTTTTAAACGCTTGCAGATTTCTGCTTGGCAGGCTTTTGCCGATTTTTTTCTCTATCCATGCAGCGGACGTAAGAAGTTTGTTCATATCTGTTCCTGTGTCGATTCCCATTTGTTCGAGCATATAAATGACGTCTTCTGTGGCGGCATTGCCTGCTGATCCGGGAGCGTACGGACAGCCGCCCAGGCCGCCTGAGGAGGTATCAAAGGATGTAATCCCCATATCAAGGGCGGGAATGATATTGGCGAGTGCCGTGCCTCTCGTATCATGAAAATGCAGTGCGATTTGTGAGATAGGAAACCTTGGCAAAAGGGCCTCAAGAACAGTTATGACCTGCACTGGGTTTGCCGCACCGATTGTGTCACCCAGCGATAGTTCGTCAACTCCCATTTCGAGCAGCGTCTCTGACAGGCGGACGACTTGCTCGACCGGCACGTTCTGTTCATAAGGGCAGCCAAATACCGTGGACAAATAAGCTCTTGTGGCCAGATTTGCTTCTTTCGCCTCAGCAATGACCTGTTTCAGCTGCTGAACGGTTTGGTCAATCGGTTTGTTCACATTTTTTTGATTATGGGTTTCGCTTGCTGATAAAAACACACAAGCCTGATTGATCCCGCCTTCTATCGCACGTTCCAGCCCGATCCGGTTAGGGACGAGTGCCGCGTAAACCGTGTTTTCTGACCGCGTGATGCCCTTTGCGACTTTCAGTCCGTCCCGAAGAGCCGGAATCCATTTTGGGTGCACAAAGGAAGTCACTTCAATGTAAGGCAGGCCTGTCTGTGACAGCATGTTGATCCACGTGATTTTATCCTCAGTTTCCACCCATGCCGATTCATTTTGCAAGCCGTCACGCGGTCCTACTTCATTGATGCGGACATGCTTCGGACATTTCATGCTGCACCTCCTCGTTTATTGAAGCTCTATCAATACCTCTCCTTCATCGGTAAAATCTCCTTCATTTTTTTTCACTTCTTTTACGGTTCCCGCGGTATCTGCAATAATCGGAATTTCCATTTTCATAGATTCGAGGATAGCGACTTCCTGGCCTTCCTCAACGACATCGCCTGCTTTGACATGGATTTTCCAAAGGTTCCCCGCCATTTGAATCTTTATGACGCTCATCTTGACGCCTCCTTATTTCGCTGATTCTAAAAAATCGGTCGTTGTTTCGCCCTTTTCAAAAGCTTCTGAATGGGCAATCTTTTCAAGCAGCGGAATATTGGTTTTGATTCCTTCTACATGATATTCGCGAAGAGCGGTTTTCAGTTGTTCAATTGCTCGTTTTCTCGTTTGCCCCGTGACAATCATTTTGGCGATCATCGGGTCGTAAAAAGGGGAAACGATGCTCCCGTTTGCGACGGCACATTCATGTCTGACTTCCGGGTGGCGCAAGACGGAGAAGGACGAGATTGTGCCGGGTGACGGATAAAAGGTGACGGGGTCCTCTGCATAAATCCGCACTTCTATCGCATGCCCGCTGTGGGTGATGTCCTGTTGGGTGAAGGACAATGCTTTCCCTGCCGCGATTTTCAGCTGTTCTTCTACGAGATCAAATCCCGTAATTTCCTCTGTTACCGGGTGCTCGACTTGTAGTCTTGTATTCATCTCTAAGAAATAGATTTGTTTGTCTTGATCTACGAGAAATTCAATCGTACCTGCATTGCGGTAGCCGATCGATTTGGCGGCTTTTACGGCGGTTTCACCGAGCCTTTGCCGCAATTCGCCGTCGACAAAAGGAGAAGGCGCTTCTTCTATCACTTTTTGGTGGCGTCTTTGAACGGAGCAATCACGTTCAAACAAATGCACAGTGTTTCCGTAAGAGTCTGCGAGAATTTGAATTTCGATATGACGGGCATTTTCAATGACTTTTTCCATATACATCGAGCCGTCTCCGAAAAAGGAAGCGGCACGCTTTTGATTTCCTTCAAAGGCTTTTACCAGCTCATCCTCTGTATGCACAAGCTGCATGCCGATTCCGCCTCCCCCCGCTGAAGCTTTCAGCATGACCGGAAAACCGATGGTGCGGGCTGCCGCCAAAGCCGATTGAGCATCAGGCAAGGGTTCTGAGACGCCGGGCACAATCGGGACTTCCGCGTGTTCCATCGTTTTTCTGGCCTCTATTTTGCTGCCCATCTTTGCGATGATAGAGGCAGGCGGGCCGATGAACGTTATATTTTCTTTTTGGCATCGTTCGGCAAAACGGCTGTTTTCTGACAGCAGTCCGTAGCCGGGATGAATGGCGTCTGCCTTTGCTTCTTTTGCGGCCGCTATGATTCTATCGATATGTAAATAGCTTTCATTTACTCTCGATTTTCCGATCGGGTAAGCTTCATCCGCAGCTTTTGTATGCAGGGCGCCTTCGTCGGCTTCTGAATAGACAGAAACCGCGGGGATGCCGAGACGTTTGCAAGTGCGGATAATTCTTAAGGCGATTTCTCCTCTGTTGGCAATCAGGACTTTATTAAACAAATGTGAAGCCCTCCTTTATCGTTAACATAACCTGAGCTCTTCAATCGTTTTTTCTCTCAGCTTGAATTTCTGAATTTTTCCTGACGCTGTCATGGGATACTCATCAGTAAACAATACATACCGGGGCACTTTATAGCGGGCTATTTTTTCTTTGCAGTATGTTTTGATGTCCTCTTCTGAAGCGGTTTGTCCCTTTTTCAGCCTGATCCATGCAGCAGCTTCTTCCCCGTATTTCGGATCAGGCACTCCGACGACTTGGACATCGGCTACTGCGGGGTGGCGGTACAGTAATTCTTCAATCTCCCGCGGATAAATATTTTCGCCGCCTCTGATCAGCATATCTTTTAATCGGCCTGTGATCCGGCAGTAGCCGTCTTCATCCATGACAGCCAAGTCACCGGTATGAAGCCAGCCGTCTGTGTCAATGGCTTCTTTTGTTGCTTCTTCGTTTTTGTAGTAGCCTTTCATGACATGGTATCCGCGGGTGCAAAGCTCCCCCTGTTCACCGCGCGGCACTTCATCCGATGTTCCGGGACGCACGATTTTGATCTCGATATGCGGCAAAGCGCGCCCTGCCGTTTCCACTCTTCTTTTAAATGAATCATCGGTTCTTGTTTGCGTAATGACCGGTGATGCTTCCGTTTGCCCGTAGGCAATCGTAATATCTGTCATGCCGATTTTGCCGATCACTTCTTTCATGACCTCCGCGGGGCATGCAGATCCTGCCATAATTCCGGTTCTGATATGAGAAAGGTCGTATTGAGAAAAACGGCTGTTTTGAAGCAGGGCGATAAACATCGTCGGAACGCCGTGGAGCGCCGTACAGGCTTCTTGCTCAGCCGTTTTCAGCACGGTTTCGGGAGAAAATTGTTCTACGGGTATCATCGCCGCGCCTGCTGAAACACATGCCAGCACGCCGAGCACGCAACCGAAGCAATGGAAAAACGGCACGGGGATACATAGGCGGTCACTGGACGTAAGTTTCATACATTCTGCAATATTGGCTGCGTTATTTACGATATTAAAATGTGAGAGCATGACACCTTTCGGAAATCCGGTCGTGCCCGATGTATACTGCATGTGGATGCAATCATCCTTTTTCAGGCTGTCCATTCTCCCGTCAAGCTCTTCATCCGTCACGGCTTTAGCGTCCTCGAGCAGTAAATCCCATTGATACATTCCCGGCGGGCTTTTATCACCGATGAATAAAACCGTTTGTAAAAACGGATATCGTTTTGAGCACAGCTGCCCGGGCTCGGAATGCTTCAGCTCAGGAATTAGTTTATTCACAACATCGGCATAAGATGTCTGCCGATAGGACTCCATGATGATGAGAGTGGAAACATCTGAATGGGTAAGCAGATAATCCAGCTCAGCGGTCTGAAAGTTTGTATTAATCGTGACGAGGACGGCTCCGATTTTCGCCGTTGCAAACTGCGCGGCCAGCCATTCCGGTATATTGGATGCCCATATGGCCACATGATCTCCTTTTTGAATCCCCAGCTTCATAAGGCCTTTTGCTGTTTGGCGGCATAATAGGTCAAACTCGGCATACGTATAACGAAGACCGCGATCGGGATAAACAACGGCGTCATGATCGGGCACCAGTTCGGCAGTCCGCTCTAATAGTCTGCCGGCTGTCAAATGGATAAGATCAGCCATATGATCCGCCTCCTTTCACTGTTGGTAAACGTTTTCATTTCACTTCAGCAGCTGTCTTGCGATTACCATTCTTTGAATTTCTGATGTTCCTTCGCCGATTTCCATCAGCTTTGCGTCGCGAAGCATGCGTTCTACTCCGTATTCTTTCATATAGCCTGATCCGCCGTGAATTTGAATGGCCTGAAGGCACGTTCTGACGGACATTTCTGATGCAAACAGCTTGGCATAGGCCGCTTCTTTTGTAAACGGGAGCTCCTGATCTTTCAGCCAGGCCGCTTTTAATACCATTTGTCTGGCGAGTTCAATTTCCATTGCCATGTCCGCAAGCTTAAACTGAATCGCTTGAAAAGATGAGATGGAGCTGCCGAACTGCCTGCGTTCCTTCGCGTAAGACAACGATGCCTCCAGTGCTCCTTGAGCGATGCCGACAGCAAGCGCCGCAATGGAAATCCGGCCGCCGTCTAATGTATAAAGGAATTGTTTAAAGCCCTTTGCAGGATCGCCGAGCAGATAATCAGCGGGAACCCGGACATCTTCGAGCAAAAGTTCGGCTGTATCCGATCCTCTGACACCCATCTTGTCGTAAGGATTAGTGATTGTAAATCCCGGTGTGTCTGTCGGGACAATGAGGGCTGAGATGATGTTTTTTCCGGCCTCGTTTTTAC
The DNA here is from genome assembly GCF_019891195.1 of Bacillus sp. YC2. Classification (NCBI taxonomy): domain Bacteria; kingdom Bacillati; phylum Bacillota; class Bacilli; order Caryophanales; family Bacillaceae; genus Bacillus; species Bacillus sp. YC2. The sequence continues at coordinate 134,973 of NZ_JAHXDO010000011.1, forward strand.
CGGTGACGGCTGTGACAATAACCGTGCGGGCGTAATTGGCGTTTGTGATCCAGCATTTCTCTCCTTTGATCACATATTTATCACCCTTCCGCTCTGCTTTTGTCTGCGTTCCGCCCGCATCTGACCCGGCATTTGGTTCTGTCAGCCCGAATGAGCCGAGCGCCTTTCCGGAAGCAAGCGGGATAAGGTGTTCTTGTTTTTGCTGTTCCGTTCCGAAGTAATATAAGGGGCTTGCGCCGAGTGACACGGCCGCCGCATAGCTTAACCCCGTACTGCCGCAGGCTTTTCCGATTTCTTCAACGGCTAATGCATAAGAAACGGTGTCGCCGCCCGATCCGCCATATGCTTCCGGAAACGAAATTCCGAGCAGCCCAAGCTCACCCATTTTTTTAAATGTGTCAATCGGGAAGACGGCTGATTGATCAACCTCATGTGCTTTTGGAGCAATTTCTTTCTTGGCGAAATCTCTGACCATTTCACGCACCATTTGCTGTTCTTTTGTCAGTTCAAAATTCATTGACCTTCCTCCTTCTGCTGCTTTCTACATTTTATTAATGGGGGTCTTTATTCATTCCATCCAAATGAAGTCTGAACATTCGGACTGATCAAATAAAAAAACTGACAGCGCGTGACTGTCAGTTTGAGAAAGGAGCTATTTTACGGATCGTTTTGCTGAGGGCTTGCTTTCATGATGCAGCCTGTCAACGGATGTCACGATATAGGTGCAGGTGCTCCCTGCCTGTGTATCAGTATCTGAAAATGTTTGCTTTCGTGAAGCGGTCTTTCTTACCGTATCCACCAAATAAGGCGGTTTCCCTTTTTCCGCCCGATAAATGGCGTAATATGCAGTCTTTTTGCCATTTGATTTGGAGTCTTCAATATAGATCGTATGTCCTGAGGCGCTTTTTGACACCCGTTTGATTGCCGGCTGCTTTAAGGCAGAATGACCGAGCCAGGGCATCTCGGGAATTAACGCGGGACGGCTGTAAAAATCGCTGATCAAGCGGCTTTTCACTTCGAGCGGATTGCGGTTTAGATCCTTTAAGCTGAAGTGCATGCTGCCTTTAACCAGCTCAGATTGACGGTTCAATCGGATCTGTCTTCCGTATTCTTCAGCATCTGACCAGGCTGGATCGGCATTGTTATTGATTTTATAAGATGCCTGCCCGATATATAAATGTACTTGGCGATTCTTCACTTCCCTGCTCCACCAATCAGCCAGGACGTCATATGCCGCTGCCTTAAATCCGATGCTCCAGTATATTTGCGGTGTAATATAATCGATATACCCCTTTTGAATCCATTCTCTTGTGTCCGCGTATAAATCATCGTAATTTCGGACACCTGCGGAAGTGTTGGAGCCTGTCGGGTCATCAGCCGCATTTCTCCATACGCCGAAAGGGCTGATCCCGAATTTAACATACGGTTTTTCTTTTTTTATGGTTTGGTTTATTTGTTTTACGAGCCGATTGACGTTATCTCTCCGCCAGTCATCAATGCTGGCAAAATGCGCTTTTCCGTATTGCTCGTACGCGGCATGATCGGGAAATTCCTGTCCGGCGATTTTATAAGGATAAAAATAATCATCCATATGAACGGCATCAATGTCATAACGGCTGACTGCTTCTTTGATCCCATCGACTATAAACTGTCTCACCTCGGGAAGTCCCGGATTATAATACAGCTGTTTGCCATAGGCAGCGACCCAATCAGGGTGGGCGCGTGCCGGATGATCGGCTGAAAGCGCATCCAAATTTGTGTGATTCATTGTGATCCGGTAAGGATTAAACCAGGCGTGGAATTCCAGATTGCGTTTGTGGGTTTCTTCAACTAAAAAAGCGAGCGGATCATACCCGGGATTTTTCCCCTGTGTTCCTGTCAAGTATTCGGACCAAGGCCCGTAATCCGATGGATAAAATGCGTCGGCCGTGGGCTTAATTTGGACAACAACGGCATTCATCCCCATCGCTTGCACGTCATCAAGCAGCTTCATAAATTCCTTTTTTTGCTCATCTGGAGACAGCCCTTTTTTAGAAGGCCAGTCGATATTGGTTACTGAGGCAATCCATACCGCCCTCATTTCCCTGTCTGGCTGAGGTTCTTTCAAGGGTGCTGCGGACGCTGAAGCGCTGAAGATGCCGGCTGTCAGTAAAACGGTGAAAAACCATATGATGCTCGGACGGCAGCCTTTCATTTTTCTCCCCCTCCCTGCTTTACGGTATTCTAAAGCGGGCGGGGCGGTGAATACAGGGGGCTTCTTTGCTCCTCTCAGCCTATAGAGAAAGAAAAAAGTCCTAAAGCAATAAAAACTGCTTTAGGACTTTTTATGTTTCATGGCGGCCAACACGTCTATCACTTTCGTTCCGACGCCGACAAACGTTTCAAGAATCGCCTGCGCACCGGCAATTGACAGAATGAAAATAACCGGATTTGCATAGCGGGGCCATATCAGATAGCAAATGCCGATCAATATGGCGCACCAGACGCCCGCACACCAATAGCATTGCAGCATGTAACCGAATGTAGAGGACGGTACGTGTTTTTGTCCGACATGCCCTGCTGCGTCTATCGTTTTTTCTTGTTTTGTAAAGGGTTTGCGGATAAATTCTGTAATCTTATCAAAGACAATTAAATGGGTCAGGCGGTAGCTCGCAAGGATAATCATCAAATATGTGAGCCAAGATAGGTTAGTCATGACAAGCCTCCAAAAACACTGGATTTTTTCCCTATCTTGCCCTCTGTCTCAGCGAACCATTCCGGCGGATTTTACAGATGGCGCTCTAACTGTTTGCCGCTGCTTGCGACGATATGTTGTATCACCTTTGCATTTTGCTGGACAAAGGCCGCTTCAAACATATCCTTATGGGCACCTGCCCCTTGATATTCCTGATAGAGTCCTTTTGAGGCGCCCTCCCATTTTTGCCGCTTCATGTCACCGTGATGTTCCTCGATTCCGGCTTCAATAAAATGAATGTTTGCAGCAATTTGGCCGTCATTGATCAGCTTCGCCCAATACGTTTGATAGCTTGCCGTCTTTTTAATGACCGCTTCTCTGACCGGATCCGGGACGTTATCGGCTGTTGTGCTGTTTGGCTGCGGCGGCAGTGCCTCAAGCTTTCTGTAGGCATCTGCGATAATGAGGTCACTGACCTCCAGTCCGCGGCTTTCCATCGCTTTTACAGCCTCAAACGCCGTATTCCCGCCTGCCGAATACCCTAAAAGGATATAAGGGCCTTTTGGCTGGATGTCAATGATTTTATCAATGTATTGCTCCATTCTGCTGTCTTCTTCAATAAAGTTAAAGGCGTACACAGTGGATTGGCCATTTAATGCTGATGCAAGTTCTTTGAAGAAAATACCAAATCCTGAGATAGGCGGGAAACAGAAAAGATTCGGCCCAGCCGGCTGATTCAATCTGCTGATATGCTGCTCGGCTGCTGTGCTCAGCTGCCGGGAATACAGCTTTTCTGCTAATTGTTCGATTGTCGGATTTTCGAATAATAATTCGATCGGGACATCCATCTGCTGGCTGTTCTTCAGCTGGTGGATGACTTGTAACGCTTTTAACGAATGGCCGCCAAGCTCGAAGAAGTCGTCTTGAATGCCGAGCTCCGCTATACCGAGTATCGGCTTCCAGATCTCTATCAGTTCCCGTTCAACCCAGTTTCGCGGCGGAATTATATTTCTTTCAGCTTGTTTACGTTCTGGCAAAGGAAGAGCGCGGCGGTCGACTTTGCCGTTTGCGGTAAGCGGCATACGGTCAAGCTTTATCCAGTAATTCGGAATCATATAATCCGGAAGCGACCTTGCCAATAATGAACGTATGGTTCTATCCTCCATTTGGATACCTGTATAATACGCGCAAAGGATTGCCTCTTCTCCTTCTTCTGAAAGAATAGCAACCGCAGCTTCTTGTATCCCTTCAATCTCGGTCAGTCTCGCTTCGATTTCTGCCGGTTCGATTCGTTTGCCGCGAATCTTGAATTGCCGGTCAATCCGGCTGATATAGTCTATATTTCCATCAGGAAGCCAGCGTGCCAGATCGCCGGTTTTGTACATCTTTTCTCCCGGGTAAAACGGATGCTGCACAAATGCTTCTTTTGTTAATTCAGGTCTGTGTAAATACCCTTTTGCAACCCCGTCACCGCCGACGCAAAGCTCACCGGGAACGCCGATCGGCGCAAGCCGGCCGTTTTTGTCGATGATAAAGGCGGTTGAATTGCTGATCGGTTTGCCGATCGGGATAGGCTGTGAGAAATCTTGTTTGATTTCAAAAAAGGTTGAAAATGTCGTATTTTCCGTCGGCCCGTATATGTTATAAAGGCTGAGATTCGGGCATCGCTGTCTGACCGTATTCATGAGCGCGGGTGACAGAGCCTCTCCGCCGACATATAAGGTGTGCAAACCGGAAAACATGTCGGGCTTTGCTTGAGCGAACTGATTAAAGAGAGCTGTTGTCAAAAACAGAACTGTAATGCGGTTTTCAAGCAAATAGCTGCCGAATCGGACCGGTGCAAGCATGGTCGAGCGGTCAATCACATGAAGGCACGCTCCGTTTAAAAGGGCCCCGAACATTTCAAAAGTGACGGCGTCAAAGCCGATTGAGCCGGTTAATATGAGCCTGTCCTTTGGGCCGGCTGATGTGTAATTGCTGTTTGACACAAGAGATACGACGTTCCGATGTGAAATCATCACTCCTTTTGGTTTGCCTGTTGAACCTGACGTATACATAATATAGGCCAAATCATCAGGAGCGGTATTGACATTCAGATCCCTGACGGAAGCCGTTTGCGTCTCTTTGCCGTCTGGAATCAATACGTTTTGCGAAAAATCAATATTAGTCTTGATCCCTTTTTGCACCGCCAAAATCTGCGCTCCGCTTTCTTTCAGCATGTCACTGATCCGTTCGGGAGGAAGATCCGCGTCAAGCGGAAGATACGTCCCTCCCGCTTTTAAAACAGCGAGAACAGAGATAATAAATTCCGGGGAACGTTCGGCCAAAATTCCTGCGATTCCCTGTGGCGCCAAGCCGTTTTCCTGTAAAGTGCGGGCAAATGCAGTTGATTGTTCATTCAGCTCCCTGTATGTCATTGTCAGGCTGCCTGCCTGGAGCGCCTGGTGATCCGGTGTTTTTTCTGCTTGACTGCAAAATAAGTCAATGATGCTTTTGTCTTTTTCGTAGCTCGTTTTTGTATCATTAAACTCTCCGATAATTTTGGATCTCTCTTCCTGCCCGAGCATCGAAAGCCGGGCGGCCGGGACATCGGGATTGGAGGCGGCGCAGCGCAGCGCTTCTTGTAAATGCCCTTTTACACGTTCCATCCATAAATCATCATAAACGTTTGCATTGTAGCTGAATTTAATGATGAGTTCATCGCCGGGTGCAATCACGAGATTAAAATTGTAGCCTGATTGTTCCGATACCTTTACATTTTCAATTCGGAACGGTGCATCCGTCATGTTTTCCGAGTCTTCCATCTGCTGCTGGAGCGGATAGTTTTCAAATACGATAATATGGTCGATTAAATCCTGTTTCAGCACAGTATGTGACTGGATATCAGCAAGCGGATGAAAGCTGAATGCCTCTGTATCCAGCATTTCTTTCTGGCAGCGGCGTAGCAGCTCCTTAAAGGTTTCTCCGCTTGTCTTTATCCTCACAGGTACGGTATTGATAAACAGGCCAATCATTTTTTCCACTCCCGGAATGACGGAAGGGCGTCCCGATACGACGGCGCCGAAGACGACATCGTCTGTCCGGTTATAACGCTGGAGCATTAAGCCCCATACCGTTTGCATGAGAGTGGCGAGAGTGGCGCCCTGCTCTTTTGCTGCGGTTTTCAGCTTGTCCGTCAGTTCTTGATCTAATGAAAACATCAGCTCTTTCTTCCGGTAGCCTTTTTCCGCCGGCCGGGACGATATCTTCGGAAGCCCCGCGGGCGTATTGCAGCCCGCTAAATACCGCTTCCAATAATCCGAAGCCTCATCATTATCCTGATCAGTCAGCCAGGAAATATAGGCGCTGTAAGGTTTAACGTGCGGTAATGAGACAGGTCTGCCCGAATCAATCGCTTGATAAATATGCATAAATTCCTGAAGCACGATGCCGAGGCACCAGCCGTCCATTAAGATATGATGGTGGCTCCAGACGCACACATATTCCTCAGCGCCCGTTTTTAACAAAGAAACCCTCATGAGCATATCCTTTTGCAAATCGAAGCCTTTTAAACGGTCACATTCTTTGAACCGGCTGATATAGCTGTTTTGCTCAGCTTCCGTCAAAGTTGAGATATCTTCATCATGCAAACGGAAGGTTCGCTCTTGTAACACGACTTGGCGGGGTCCCGCCAGCTGAGCGACATGGGGCAAAAAAACCGTTCTGAAAATGTCGTGGCGGCTGATGACCGACTGTATGCTTTGTTGGAACAAGTCCAGACGAAGCCGTCCTTTTATTGTGAAAACGGATTGTTCAATATATGCAGCCCCCTCCTCTTGCAGAAAGGAATGGAAAAGCATTCCTTCCTGCATGCGGCTGAGGGGATAAATGTTTTGGATGTTTTTCGTTTTGTCCATGTTTTCCTCCGCTCGGTTTTAATGGAAACTGAGTAAGTCGGCAATGTCTTGTAATGCTTCCTCAGTCAGCTCGCGATCATCAAAGTCACTGACGGTTTTCTCCGTATCCGTTTTGCTGAGACAGTGATCAATCAGCTTCAAGAGATAACTCCGGCAGTCTTCAGAAAGCCGTTCGATAGTTTCTTTCCTGAAGCGATCTGTTTGATATGACATGTTTACAGTCAGCCTGCCTTTAGCCGATATAGCGCTGATATCAAGCGACTGCTCCCGCTTCCATGTGTCCGTCATATCACCTCCGCCTCCTAATGGAGAGAAAGTAAACGCGTCAGGCTGTTCTGTTTCTTCCGGGTTCCCGCCGGCCGCGTCGAATTGGCCGAGATAGTTAAAGCTGATGTCAGGTGCTTTGCCGAACTTTATGCCGGCCTGTTCCGGCGGAGTCAAGTATTTGAGAACGCCGTATCCGATGCCTTTGTCCGGTATCCGTCTTAACGTATCTTTTACGGTTTTTAATGTACGAATCTCATATTCTTCAAGGTTTTCATATCGTGTCTTAGATTCAAGACGGAACAGCGCCGGATAAATGGCGGTGAACCAGCCTACTGTCCGGCTGATGTCCGCGCTCTCTGCTTCTGATTGGCGGCCGTGGCCTTCCAGCGCCATTTTTAAAGCCTGATGCGGAGCCCATTGCTGGATGGCGAGCACGGCAGAAGCCAGAAGCATATCTTGGGTATCCGTATTATAGGCGTTGTGCACTTCTTTCAGCAGGGCGTTCGTTTCCCGTTCTGTTAAAGTGAAAGACACCGTATCCCGTTTTTTCATAGGAGACAAGCTCGTATCTGCCTGCTCACGCGGCAGGGCTTCTGCTTCATATTGTTCAATGTCCCGCCAATGCTCTGATTGCTGGAGCAGACGCCTGCTTTCGGCGTATTGCGCCAATTGCTCCGTATAGGCTTGGAAAGACCCCGTCTTCGGCGGCAGTTTTATCTCATTTCCGCTGAGCGCCTGCTGATAACCGGATGCCAAATCTTCTAATATGATCCGCCATGACATGCCGTCTACGGCCAGATGGTGTACGGAAAGAAACAGGTAATCTCCTCCCGCGGTGCGGAACAGCCCTGCTTGCACGAGCGGTCCGTTCTCCAAGTCCATTTCTCTTTGAAGCTTGCAGACTTGGCGTTTGATTAACCTTTCAATCTCTTGCTCTCCGCCGTTTTCTGTCAAATTCATTACTTTTAAGCTGTAAAGTGTCTCTTCTTCTACATCAGCAGGGCGATTGTAGAGGCGAAGACCCTCCTGTTCGTCTTTCATACAGATCAGCCGCAAGGCATCGTGATGAACGGTAATGGCTTTTAACGTTTTCTTTAATGCTGCTTCATCTATCGGGTTTTTTCTGTGCAGCATCACCGACTGGTTAAAATGGTTCGGTTCTGTCATGTCTTGTGCAAGAAACCATTTTTGAACCGGGGACCATCGCACTCCCCCTTCGACAGGCGCTTGGCTGATCGGCCGTTGTTCTGTACGGACATAGTGTGCCAGTTCTTTAATTGTCGGGTGGCTGAAAACGTCTTTGACAGCCATTTGTTTTCCTGACTGATGTAAGCGGGCTGATACTTGCAAGGCCTTGATGGAATCTCCGCCCAGCTCAAAAAAGGATTCATCCGTTCCGATGTTTTCTGTTCCGAGCACTTCACTCCAAATGGCGGCCAATTCTTTTTCAATGTCGCTGACTGGCGCAGTGAATGACCGGGTCTGCTCTTTTTTCCGCGGCGCCGGAAGCGCGCGGCGGTCAAGCTTTCCGTTTGGCGTTAAAGGCAGGGCGTCGAGTGTTTCAAAAAACGCCGGAACCATGTAAGCCGGCACTTCATTTGCAAGCGCTCTTTGCACCGTGCCGCTGTCAGTGCCATCCTCGGCCGCAATATAAGCGCACAATTCCTTTTGGCCCATCGAGGTAACATGAACTGTCACGGCTGCTTCTTTTACTCCTCTTATATTTGTGAGGGACGCTTCGATTTCTTTCAGCTCCACACGGTGGCCTCTAATTTTGACTTGCTCGTCCATTCGGCCGATATATTGCAGTGTGCCGTCCGGCAGCCATTTGGCCAAATCACCTGTCCGATACATCCGCCGCTCAGGATGGAACGGGTCTTGAACGAAGGCCCGGGCCGTTTGTTGAGGAAGATTGTGATACCCTCTTGCAAGCCCGGTGCCTGTAATGCAAAGTTCTCCGGTTACGCCGATCGGCTGCAGGTAATTTCCGTTTAAAATATACACTTTTGTATGGTCAATCGGACGGCCGATCGTTACGTCTTCATCTTGTTTTAAGTGTCTTGCTGCGGTGGTGGCAACACTGTTTTCTGTCGGTCCGTACTCATTGGCAAGCTCAGTGTCCGGGCATATCGCTAAACTCCGGCTTATCAAATTGCGATCAGCTGCTTCTCCCGCTAATGTTACAATCCGCAGGAATTCGGCATCTCCCGGCTCAAGTACGTCAAGCAGCGTCCGATACAAAACAGGGACGATAATCATATGGGTGACGCGGTAAACGGCCAGATGGTTTTTAATCACAAGAATATCTTTCGCTGCTTCTTCAGTTGGAACGGCGACTTTCGCACCGGATATAAGCGGTGTGAACATACTTGTAACGAATCCGTCAAAGGAAAATGAGAAGAGCTGGAGCACCGTATCTTTCTCATTCAGATCATAAAAGCTGCTCCGCCATTGAAGCGTTTGACTGACTGCTTGATGCTCGACCATAACACCTTTCGGCTTGCCGGTCGTTCCCGACGTATAAATGATATAAGCCAAATGGTGCGGCGCTGAAACAGGCTGAAGCGCCGAGGCATTCTGTTCCTGAATCTTTTCCAGCACAAGCACTTCACCTTTAAAACCGTCAGGCACTTTATGGATCGATTCATTTACAGTGATGAGCAATGCTGCCCCGCTATCTGACAAGATATACTGTTTGCGTTCCTCCGGATATTCAGGGTCAATCGGAACATATGCGCCCCCGGCTTTCCAAATACCGAAGACTGCCGCAACTTGTCCCATCGACCGGGGAATCAAAATGCCTACGGCGGTATCCGGTCCTATTTGCCGGCTTTGTAAGGCTCTTGCTATTTTGTTTGACCACTCATCTAATTCTTTGTATGTGAGCATGGCTTCCCCGCTGATGAGTGCTGGCGCATTCGGTGTTTTTCTTGCCTGTGAGACAAACAGTTCATGAACTGTTTTTTCTGCCCGCTGTTTATCAGTATTGCTGTTAAAGTCTGTCAAAAGCTGATCCTGTTCTTTAGAAGTCAGCATGCTGATCGCTTGTAAGGCAGTATCCGGATCACGCGCGATGTGCCGCAGCATCGTCATAAAGTGGGATGCCCAGCGTTCCATCGTTTCTTTTTTAAATAAAGCCGCTGCATATTCAAACAGAAAATGAATGCCGCCGTCTCCCTCGGAGGCCTGCAATGTCAGATCAAATTTGGAAACTGGCCGAGAAATATCAGCCGATTGAATATGCAATCCATCTAAAAGCAGTTCCTCATGCTCCATATTTTGAACGACTAGCATGGCATCAAACAGCGGATTGCGGCTTGTGTCGCGAACAACGCCGAGCTGTTCAACGAGTTCTTCAAACGGGTAATCCTGATGCTCGAAAGCGTCAAGCGCCGTTTTGCGCACTTCCTCTAAGTAGTCTGTGAACCGTTTGCCGCCTTTTGGCTGAGTCCTGATGGCGAGCGTGTTGACGAACATGCCGAGTACAGGTTCAAGGTCTTTATGCGGACGGCCGGCAATCGGCGAGCCGACGATGATGTCTT
>NZ_JAHXDO010000012.1:0-105652 GCF_019891195.1 Bacillus sp. YC2
GTCCTGAGCCAGGATCAAACTCTCCGATAAAGTAGTTTGACTGACTACGCACATCACTGTGCGATTTATTTAAAACTTTGAATTAACAGGTATGTTTTGTCTTGTTTAGTTTTCAAAGATCATTTTCACCTCGTCTTGAGGCGACTTTCTCAGTATAACATTTTGACAACCTAGTGTCAAACGTTTTTTTCATTTTATTTCTCCGCCGCCGTGTGCTTTTTGTTAAAGCGCATCAGCGACGTTTAATAATATAACATGGTTATGATTCAGCGTCAACATCTTTTTTAAAAGAATATCCACGATGATAAACCTCTTGCCCTTTGGTCTCTATTTGACAAACTTCAATCAAGCCCTTTTCTGTCAGGTAATCGAGCATGACACCGAGGTCTTGGGTGAAAGGAAGAAGATCGGGATGCTGAAGCAGTTCTCCAAACTGCCACATTTCTTTTTCTTTCATTACTTGATAGAGATGGGCCGAACCGATCTCTGCTTTCGAATGAATCAGAAAATCATTTGCCAAGAATAATAATTCGAGTCTTTTCTCCAAACTTTCACGGCTCTCTACAAGTTCAGAATATAACTTGTATACTTGCGGCTCGATATGACGGACCTGATTCCACACTGTGGTTTCAGGATAAAAACCTCTGTCAATCACTTCTATGCGGGCCAAATGGTGCAGCGCGTGAACAACCGCATAGTATGCATCAAGAAAGTGATTGGCTTCAAAGAAAGCTTTTCCTTCCACATATCTTCTGATCAGCTTGCCGTATTCCATTCCGATTTTTAATTTGCGTTCGGCAAATGGAAATGTATTAAGCCGGTCAATCAGCTCCGCAATATATTCGTTACGGTCAAACAGCACCTTTCCGTTTATGATCCAATCTATGATTCTTCTATTCGTGCCGAGCAAAATCCATTCCTGCAGCAAGGCTTCCGTTACAATATGTAAAGAGGCTGTTTTGTGTTCCAATTCATAATGTTTTATAAAAAGCGGCTCTTCAGCCTGTTTGACAATGACGAGCATGACCGCATCAAAGTTATCTGTGATGGATGATGCTTTGCTCCTTCTCTCAATCATAAGGACGGCCAGCGTATCGGGATGACTTGCTCTTTCTTGGTAAATTGGACGGAGAAGATTGTCCATTACGATTCCTCCAATGCGATTGTTTCACTAGCTTTTGTTTCTACATTTCTATGATAAAACATGAAAGTCCTTTTTCTAAATACATTGCACTATTATAAACAATTTTCCTTCCGGCTTCCATATATATTCTTCCCTTTTCTTATGAAAACATGAAGAATATGCCATTCACTTTATGCTATAGTTAAAGCAGAGGGGGATGGACATGGCGAAATACTCCAGCAAAATTAATAAAATCAGAACGTTTGCGTTAAGTTTGGTTTTCGTTGGGTTTATCATTATGTACATCGGATTGTTCTTTAAGCAGTCTGTTTTACTTGCCAGCTTGTTTATGATTCTTGGCCTGTTATCCATCGGCCTCAGCACCGCCGTTTATTTTTGGATCGGCATGCTGTCGACGAAAGCGGTACGGGTGATATGCCCCGCTTGTGAAAAAGAAACAAAAATTCTGGGCAGGGTCGATATGTGTATGCATTGCAGAGAGCCTCTCACATTGGATAAAGGATTGGAAGGCAAAGCATTTGATGAGGCATATAACAGAAAAAACAGCGTGAAATAAACAAAGCTGACCGTATCAAAGCGGTCAGCTTCGTTTAATGGTTTTCTTTTTTGGAACACTCTTGGCAGACACCGTAAATCTCCAATCGGTGGTGGCTTACCTTAAAGCCTGTTACGTGGGCCGCAAGCTGTTCCACTTCGTCAAGCCCCGGATAATGAAAGTCCACGATTTTTCCGCAATTTTCACAAATGGCGTGATAATGGTCTGAGGTGACAAAGTCAAATCTGCTGGACGCATCACCGTACGTCAGCTCCTTTACAAGTCCCGCTTCCCGGAATACACGCAAATTGTTATAAACTGTCGCAACACTCATATTAGGGAATTTCCCTTCCAAAGCTTTATATATATCGTCCGCTGTCGGATGAGCCATAGAATCCACGAGATATTCCAGAATCGCATGACGTTGAGGAGTAATTCGGACTCCCGTATCCTTCAACGTGTCTAAGGCTTCTTTTAATTCATGTGCAGCCATCCGTCATGCACCTCTCTTCTAAAAAAGATTCTTACTTTATAATGTTTATAATTAGTGTACATCTTTTACCGGTTCCCTGTCAAATGTAATCTGAAGGAAAGCCCGGGATTTCAAACGTTTGTCCATTATTTTGCCGCAATTTGCTCCAATTCGCGAAGAGCCTCTGCGACATGGTCTTTTACTTTTACCTTTCTCCATTCCTTCACAAGACGGCCTTCTTTATCTAATAAGAAAGAGGACCGTTCAATTCCCATGTATTCTTTCCCGAAATTCTTCTTCAGTTTCCACACGTCGAAAGCTTCCGCCAGTTTGTGCTCATCATCTACAAGAAGCTGAAAAGGAAGATCATGCTTCTCTTTGAATTTTTCATGCTTGTCCCGGCTGTCAGGACTTACCCCGATAATAACTGCGTCAAGCCCCGCGAAGCTTTCGTGCTGATCGCGGAAATCGCACGCTTCAGTCGTGCATCCCGGCGTCATGTCTTTCGGGTAAAAATATAGAACAACGTACTTTCCTTTAAAATCAGTCAATGAGACCTCTTCTCCGCTGTCGTTTTGCAATTTCATATCCGGTGCCGTTTGTCCGATTTCAATAGCCATTTCTTGTACCTCCGGGTTTTTTATTAAGCGTATCCAATTCACGGCAAGATTACAACCGTTATCCCCTCGGATTTAGATTGGCCTTTTTTACGGATTTGAACCGTTGTGCTTGTATTGAAGCATGCTACAATAGGAAATGACGTAAGGAGATATTAGGAGGGTCATTTTTGTATACAAAATCAGCTGAACTTCATAACGAAGCGTTAAAACATATCGTCGGAGGGGTGAACAGCCCGTCCAGATCTTATAAAGCAGTAGGCGGCGGTTCACCCGTTGCGATGGAGAAGGCAAAAGGCGCTTATTTTTGGGATGTCGACGGAAATCAGTATATTGATTATTTGGCGGCATACGGTCCTATCATTACAGGCCACGCGCACCCGCATATTACGGAAGCGATCAAGAAAGCCGCTGAAAACGGCGTCCTGTATGGCACACCGACAAAACACGAGGTAACATTCGCCAAAATGCTGAAGGAAGCCATCCCTTCACTCGACAAAGTAAGATTCGTGAACTCAGGAACAGAAGCGGTGATGACAACGATCCGGGTTGCGCGCGCTTATACCGGGCGGACGAAAATCATCAAATTCGCTGGCTGCTATCACGGCCATTCTGATTTGGTGCTGGTGGCTGCGGGTTCAGGTCCGTCTACTCTCGGAACGCCGGATTCCGCCGGTGTACCGAAAAGCATTGCCAATGAGGTCATTACCGTTCCTTTCAATGACATTGAAAGCTATCAGGCAGCATTGGATAAATGGGGTTCAGAAATTGCGGCTGTGCTCGTCGAACCGATTGTCGGCAATTTCGGCATCGTTGAACCTAAAGAGGGCTTTTTAGAAAAAGTGAATGAGTTAACCCATGAAGCGGGCGCGCTTGTCATTTATGATGAAGTCATCACGGCGTTTCGTTTTATGTATGGGGGCGCGCAGGATCTCTTGCAGGTTAAGCCTGATTTAACAGCCCTCGGAAAAATTATCGGAGGCGGATTGCCGATCGGTGCTTACGGCGGCAAAAAAGAAATTATGGAGCAGGTTGCTCCGCTCGGCCCGGCATATCAGGCCGGAACGATGGCCGGAAACCCCGCATCCATTTTGTCAGGGATTGCCTGTCTTGAAGTGCTGAAGGAAAAAGGCGTATATGAGCAGCTTGACAAGCTTGGCGCCAAGCTTGAAAAAGGCATTCTCGCGCACGCCGCGGCACACGGCATTACAATCACCGTCAACCGTTTAAAAGGCGCGCTTACGGTTTACTTTACCGATGAAAAGGTAGTCAATTACGAGCAGGCGGAAAATACGGATGGAGAAGCATTTGCAAAGTTCTTCAAGCTCATGCTGGAGCGCGGCATCAATCTTGCACCATCGAAGTATGAAGCCTGGTTTATTACAACCGCACACACTGAAGAAGATATCGACGCCACTTTAAAAGCGGTCGAAGATGCATTCAGACATATGAAAAAATAACTGTTGAAACAAGCGGGAGCCCGGGGCTTCCGCTTTTTCTTTTTGTCCGATTTGTGAGATAATGGTTTTTTCAAAAAAAGGCCTTGAATAATTGGTATGATCCCTGTATATTACTTTATTGTTTAGCAAATTAACTGACAGGGAAATGTAAGTGTCAGCCGTTCGTTCGGCACATAATTTATTAGAGAAAGGAATGCACGCACAAACCAATGAAACTTGGTGCCCGCATTTTTAAAACAGGGATTGCGATTACGCTTGCTCTCTATTTAGCATCATGGATCGGATTGCCTTCGCCGATCTTTGCAGGGATTGCAGCCATATTTGCCATACAGCCCTCTATTTACAGGTCTTTTCTTATCATTATTGATCAAGTACAGGCAAATATCATCGGCGCTATCATCGCTACGGTGTTCGGGCTGATTTTCGGCCCCAGCCCGATTATGATCGGATTGACCGCGGTGATTGTCATTACGATTATGTTAAAACTGAAAATCGAACATACCATTTCGATCGCACTCGTTACAGTCATCGCGATCTTGGAAACACCCGGAAACAGCTTTCTGACCTTCGCTTTAATACGAACAAGCACCGTTATTTTAGGGGTGCTCTCTTCCTTTATCGTGAATCTTGTGTTTCTTCCGCCGAAATACGAAACGAAGCTCACTCATCATACCGTAGAAAATACGGATGAGATCATGAAGTGGATCAGGCTGACCATGCGGCAGTCGACAGAGCATTCGATTTTGAAAGAGGATATCGAAAAGCTGAAGGAAAAAATGATGAAGCTTGATCAGACGTACCTTCTTTACAAAGAAGAAAGAAGCTACTTTAAGAAAACGACCTATGTGAAGTCACGAAAGCTTGTTTTATTCAGGCAGGCGATTATTACGGCGAATCGGGCGCTTGATATGCTGAAAAAACTGCATCGCTACGAGAACGAAATTTATCATATGCCTGAGGAATTTCAGACGACGCTTACAGAGGAAATCGATTATCTGCTTCACTGGCACGAACGGATTTTGATGCGGACGGTCGGCAAGATCAAACCGCATGATGATTCAGAAGAAGAAGGCATACGATATAAACAGCTGCTGACGAAATCTTTCTTAAAAAACCAGCAGAACTGTGAGGATGAACTGCTCGATTACAATATGCTCAGCATTATGGCGGCTGCGGCGGAATACCGCGAACAGCTGGAGCATTTGGATACATTGATCACAAGTTTTCAAACGTACCATCCGAAAGACAGTGAATTAGAAACAGAAGATGAGTAACCCGGTGTCAGAAAAACCGGGTTTTTTTGTATAAAAAAATCTTATACCGCCGAGCGGCGATATAAGATTTGGGGGTCAATTTAAGTTTTGAATGGTAAATAAGTGTCTGTATTGGCTGTCCTGCCCCATCAATTCCCCGTGTGTGCCGGTTTCAATGATGGCGCCGTTTTCCATGACCACAATTTTATCTGCATGTGTAATGGTGGACAGCCTGTGGGCAACGATAAATGTCGTCCGGTTTTTCGCAAGCTTGTCCATCGCTTCCTGAATGTAGTGTTCACTTTCAAGGTCGAGCGCCGATGTAGCTTCATCAAGAATCAACAGCGGCGGATTTTTCAAGAATACCCGTGCGATGGAGATGCGCTGTTTCTGTCCGCCTGACAATTTAACGCCCCGTTCGCCGACCCGCGTCTCATAGCCTTCCGGAAACCCCATGATAAATTCGTGGGCATTTGCCGCTTTCGCCGCCGCTATCACTTCATCCATAGATGCTTCCGGCTGGCCGATCGCTATATTTTCCCGAATGGTTTCGCTGAATAGGAATGTGTCTTGAAGCACCATCCCCACTTGATTGCGGAGGCTTCTCGCTTCATAGTCGCGAATATCAATGCCGTCAATCAGCAAGCTGCCGCTTGATACGTCGTAAAACCGCGGAATGAGGCTGACGAGCGTCGATTTCCCGCCGCCGCTCATGCCGACGAGCGCTACTGTTTCTCCTTTTTTCACTTGCAAGGATACGTCCCGCAATATGTTTTCATTTCCTTTTTCATAGCTGAACGAAACGTGCTGAAATTCGACTTCGCCCTTGATTCCGTCCGCTTTTACCGCATCGGGTTTATCGGTCAGCTCATACGGTTCATCGATAAATTCAAACACGCGGTCCATGGAAGCGATCGACTGGGTCAAGGTAGTTGAAGAGTTAATCAATCTTCTGACCGGATTGTACATTCTGTCGATATACCCGACGAAGGCAACCATTGTTCCGACTGTCAGCGGCCCGTTGATGACAAAATAGCCGGCAAAGGCGATGACAATAAGGGGCGCCAAATCCGTAATGGTATTCACAACCGCAAACGTTTTTGCGTTCCAATTCGTATGACGGATCGCTTTGTTCAGAAAATGCCCGTTCTTTTCATCAAAGTTTGCTTGCTCATAATCTTCGATCGCAAAGCTTCGTATGACCGGCATCCCCTGAACCCGCTCGTGCAGGTGGCCCTGAACTTGAGCAAGAGCCTGTGACCGCTCTCTTGTGAGCTTTCGCAAACGGCCGTAAAAATACTTAACTGAAATGCCGTATAAAGGGAATAAAATAACGGATATCAGCGTCAGCTTTATATCGAGAGTCAGCATGATGCAGATGACAATCAAAACGGTCATCATATCGAGCCAGATGTTCATCAGCCCCGTAATGACAAAATCTTTAGTCTGCTCGACATCGTTTATCACCCGGGAAATGATTTCGCCCGTTCTTGTATTGGCATAAAACCGCAGGCTCAGCTTTTGAATATGGTCAAACAATGCCGCTCTGATGTCATAGAGCACCCGGCTGCCCGTCCATTGCGCAAAATATTGCCGATAATACTCTACCGGAGGACGCAGGACTAAAAACAGCACGAGCATAATTCCCATAATGGTGAACAAGGACGATGTTTTAGCGCTTGCCGTGCCGCCGCCTTGAATAATGTCATCGACCACATACTTTAACAGCAGCGGAAGCGCAAGCGGGATGGAGAATTTTATGATTCCGATCAATACTGTGATAACGATTTGTTTTTTATAAGGTTTTACAAATTGCATATAGCGTCTGATTACGCCCACACTTTATCCCCCTCTCTCTTTAAGGCGTGTGAGCCCATGTGAAAAACCTGTTGACCCGCCAACAGGTTTTTTTCGTATTCTTTATTTTGTATAGCGCAGATACCGTTCATACCACATATCAACAAATTCCGGAGCAAACGGCCCTTTCCGCTGATGAATCCAATGAAGCAGCGTATTTAAATATTCTTTCAAAATGCTGTCGATTTCCTTAGGATAATTCATTGTTTTGCGGTGATCATCATACTCATCTTCGTCAAGAATGTTGTACGTCATATCCGGAAACACTTTGACATCCAGATCGTAATCAATATATTTAATGGCCTCTTCGTCGCAGGCGAACGGTGAGCTGATGTTGCAATAATAGTGAACCCCGTCATCTCTCAGCATCCCGATGACGTTAAACCACTGCCTCGCATGAAAGTAGCAAATCGCAGGCTCTCTCGTCACCCATGTCCGGCCGTCAGATTCCGTTACCATTGTCCGGTCGTTTGCTCCGATAATGCACATTTCCGTACTTTTTAAAATCGTCGTTTCGTTCCAAATTCGATGAAGCAGCCCGTTATGCTTATAGCTGTGAATTTGAATGGTTTCTCCTTCCTTGGGATATCCCATATTTCTCCCCTACTTTCTGTAAAGCCCTGCAGTCATTTGCAGCCGCAATTGCTTTCCGACAAGTCTTTTCACTATTATACCGTTACGAATAAAAAAATGAAAATAAAAGAACCATCCCGCTTCCGGAATGGCACATTCATCTTTGCACAAAGGAAGACGTCTTTTCTGTGCTGCGATAGGATTGGATGACCTGCTCTGTCTGCCTCTGGAACAACTCCTGTATGCCAGCCAGATCTTTTCGCTTGGTTGCGATTTCGTCCTGAACATTGTCCAGTTTTGCATCTCTTTCCAAACTGATGAGTTCCGCTTCGACTTGCCTGCAGCGGTCAAGTTCTGACTGCAGCTCGAGAAGCTGATCCATGATCTTCATCTGTTCACTTACAAGCTTTTCAAACTCTGACATCGGGTTCCTCCTTGAGCTTTTGAGTTGATACTACATACCATTTCGATTTTCAGGAAGAAATCCCTTTGACTCATTCTGTAGAGGATTCACAAGTTTTGTCGTTTTCATAAAAGAAAAAAGCACTTCCACCCGAAGATGAAGTGCTTTTCTGTTTCAGTGATTAGCTGTTTTGTTGTTTGTTTTGTTCAGCTGATTGGTTTTGCTTTTTAACCTGCTGTACATCAGTTTCACTGCCGAATTCAGTGCCGAATTGACCCTGACTGGAAGCTGATTGTTGGTTTTGTTTTTTCACTTGCTGAACGTCTGTTTTGCTGTTGTTTAAGTTTGCCATTGTTATCACCTCCACGCCCATTAGAATGCGCAGGAGGCAATCCGGCTATTCATCTTTTTTTAAAAATTACACGAGCAGGGAACGGCCGCCGTCAATAATGATGGTCTGTCCGCGGATCATGTCCGCTTTTGAGGAAACTAAAAATTCAACTGTATCGATCATATCTTTAATTTCGACCATTCTGCCGGCAGGTGTATTTTGGCGGGCATCTTCTAACAGTTCGTCTCTGTTCGGGAAATGCTTCAGCGCATCTGTGTCAATCGCTCCGCCGGAAACGGCATTCACAATGATATTTCTCGGAGAAAGCTCTACCGCCAAATAGCGGGTTAATGATTCTAACGCCGCTTTTGAAACCCCCACTGTTGTGTAGTTTTCAAGATAGCGGATGCTGCCTAACGAGCTGATGCTGACGATGTGGCCGCCTCCGGTTTTTTCCATCAGCTTTGCCGCTTCTTGCGCGCAGAAAAGCAATGCTTTTGCGTTAATATTCATCGTCCAGTCCCAATGTGTTTCTTCAAGCTCCATAACAGGTCTCAGCACGCCTGAAGCCGCGTTATTGATGAACACGTCGAGTCTGCCGAAGGCTTCGTCGATCTGGCGGAACATGTCTTTAATTTTTGCCGGCTGTCCGACGTTTGCTTTAATCACCAGCGTTTTCACGCCGAGCTTTTCGATTTCTTCGGCAGTTTCTAATGCCGCTTTTTTGCTCCGGGCATAATTGATGACGATGTTGTATCCTTTTTCCGCCAGTCTGAGCGCGGCGGCTTTTCCGACTCCGCGGCTGCTTCCCGTGATAAGTGCGCATTTATTTTGTTCCATTTTTTCCTCAGCTCCTTGCTGCGTATAGTTCTTTGCATTCAACAAACAATAAAAGCAATAACTGTCGAAAGGGGTCTTCTTTTATGTATGTCGGACGTGATATAGGCGAATTGGCCATGATGTCAAAAAAAGATTGGAAGGACTCGGAACTTGCTTATTTCCATCAGGCCTTCCAGCAAATTATGCCGTATTTAAACGAGGAAGGCCAGTCCAAATATCGGGAACTGGTTCAGGAAATCGAAGCGCGCGGCGGGCTGAAACGGAATGAAGCAGATTACGCCCACGGCACGCGCGTCACCTATGATTGAACGCTGTCCGCCATTTTCCAAATCTTTTGATGGGAAACGGGGAACGCGTATTCCTCGAGTTCTTCTTTTGTGACTTGTTTTAATTCTGTTGGATCCGACACTTGTTTTACTTTACCGAAAAAGACAGAAATATTCCATACAAGATGAGTGAAAACATGTTCAACGATGCCTTCCAGTTCGCCGATTTCTGCTTTTACGCCCATCTCTTTTTCCAGAAAGGCTGCAAGCTGCTCCCTTTCCGTTTTGATTCCTTTTTGGGTTTCTGTGTTCGGGAATTCCCACAGGTTGGCGAGCAGTCCTTTTGACGGCCGTTTATGGATAAAGATCTTACCTTGTTCGTCTGTCAGGACAACGGCTGCCATCGTTTTGATTCCCGGCTTTTTCTTTTTGCTTTTGACTGGCAGCTCCCGCTCTGTCCCTTCTGAAAATGCCGAGCAATGATGCTGCACGGGACACAAAAGGCAGGACGGCGATTTCGGTGTGCAAATGATGGCTCCAAGCTCCATCAGGCCCTGATTAAATTCAGATGGTTTTTCATGTGAAATAAATGCCTTCACAGCCTGCTCAAAAATCGTTCTTGTTTTAGGTTTGGCGATATCGTCCCAAATGGAAAGGATTCTTGACATGACACGCATCACATTGCCGTCTACGGCGGGGAGTGGCTTATTGTATGCGATGCTGAGCACGGCTCCTTTTGTATAAGGGCCGACTCCCTTCAGACCGCCAAATTCCTTTTCTTCAGCGGGAACGACTCCCCCGTATTGCTCGTTGACTTCTTTTACAGCGGTTTGCAGATTTCTGACACGGGAATAATAGCCCAGTCCCTCCCACGCTTTGAGCACTTTTTCTTCATCGGCTTCGGCGAGAGCCCGAACGGTCGGAAATTGCTCAACAAACCGCTGAAAATAAGGAATGACCGTTTCTACGCGCGTTTGCTGCAGCATGACCTCTGACACCCATACCCGATACGGATCCTGGTTTTCTCTCCACGGCAGAATTCTCTGTTCTCTTTCGAACCATGCAATTAAGTCCTCACGAAATTTGTCTATGTCTTTTTGTTTCATTTTTTCTTCAAGTGCGTTCATATCTTCTCCTCAGATGTTCGCGTCCCGCTTTTCTTAAAACTGTTTTTTGGTGTACACTAAGGGCACATCACGATAATATGTTACATTAAATAGAGATAAAGAAAAAGCGGAAACATATGAAAACGGCTGATACACACGCTATGATTGGGCAAACAGAAAATGGGGAATATCTTATAATGCGAAATATGCAGGCTCACTGATTTTTCCACCTGCAAGGAGGTCACCAATGGATACTGGCACTCACGTTGTCATGGGCATCGCGCTTGGCGGACTCGCTACTCTTGATCCTGCCGTCGGCATGCATACCCCCATGTCTCAGGCAGTCATGATCGCCGCGCTTGCGGGCTCTCAGGCACCTGATATTGATACTGTGTTAAAGCTGAAAAATAATGCCGTTTATATACGAAATCACCGAGGCTTCACGCACTCTATTCCCGCTGTTTTGGTTTGGTCGCTTCTGATTCCGGGCATTTTGTTCTTATTTTACCCGGAGGCAAACTTATTGCATTTGTGGCTGTGGACGCTCCTGGCTGTCGTATTGCATGTGTTTGTCGATATTTTCAACGCTTACGGAACGCAGGCCATCCGTCCTTTTTCGAAAAAATGGGTGGCGCTCGGTTTAATTAATACCTTTGATCCGTTTATTTTTATCAGCCATTTGGCTGCGATTGCCGTGTGGTATATAGGCGGATACCCGGGCATTACGTTTTTGATTCTGTATATCATTCTTGCCGGATATTACGTCATCAGGCTTTTGATGCAGCTGCGGATTAAACGAAGGCTGCGCGAGATGATTGAAGAAGATATTGAAACCATCATTATTTCGCCGACGATGAAGTTCAGGCAGTGGCGGATTGCGGTGACGACGGCGCACGCCTTTTATGTCGGCAGAAGCCTTGATGGCCATGTAGTGATTTTAGATACATTCAACCGTGTCCCCGTTCCGGAAACGGATGTGATGAAAGCCGCGAAGCAGGATGAAAACATCGCAGCCTTTCTTTCTTTTTCTCCTGTGTACAGGTGGGAGATTGATACCTTTAAAGATCATTATGAGGTGCGTTTCATCGATTTGCGCTACCGCAGCAAAGGCCACTATCCTTTTGTCGCCATCGTGCATCTCAGCCATGATTTAGAACTTCTCTCCTCTTACACGGGCTGGATCTTCAGCGAGGAAAAACTCCAGAAAAAATTAAAGCTCGGCTCTGTTTAAGAGCCGGGCTTTTTTTGCCGTCTCGCATATATGACAGCAAGAACGAGGCTGATGACAGAAACGGCTGATGACGGTTTGAAATAAGGCGGATAATAGGTTAGTTCAATGTCGTTTTTCCCTTTTTGCGCCTTAAATCCGATAAAGGCATAATCCGCTTTTTCAACCTGCCCTTGTTTGCCGTTAATCGTTAGCTCCCACCCTTTTTCATACGGAACGGGAAGCATGATATACGGCGCGCCTGCCGTATTTTGATACGAAATATGCAGTTTATTTCCGCGCCAGCTGATGTCAGCCTGTTTTTCTTTTCCCGCTTTTTTGTAAGCGCTTTTGAGCGTCTGGTAATTTTCTTCGTACAGCGCCAGGCTGTCAAGCTGATACGTTCCTTTCGGCAGCCGGATATTAATTGTTTTTGTTTTCGGCACTCTGATGGTGAGGTCGTTGACACCTGTTTTGTAAATGGATTTATTTGATTTTCTCGTTGTGGTGTAGTCGTTCACCTTTAATGTGAAGCCTTGGTCTTTCGCCTTGTTTTTCAAATAAAAGCTGACATAGTAATCTCCGGCGGATTTTGATGGCGCGTGCGGGGTGATGTTCAGACCGCCGCCTTCCCCGTTTACCGTCAGTATGCCGTTATGATAATCCGCATCCTCGGCTGTCACGCTTGAATTGTGAATCAAATTCTTTACCGCAGGGGCTTGATTCATTTTTTCTCCTCCAGATTCGGTTATGATTCCGTCAAGCATCGCCTGTTCTCGTGCAAGCGGAGGCGCTTTCTCCAGATCACGCTCCTTATACACATGATCGGCTGTCCGGACAAACGGAAGCGTATATTGATTTTGATAAACCGCGTAGCGGGGGGACTCCATAACTTTTGTAAAGCCGTACGGGACGTTGGCTTCGTTTGTTTTTTCCGTCATATAATATTTCCCGTAAAGCAGGCTGTATAAATTCGACCTGTTCCCTAATGTCGCATAGCGGCTGACGCTTTCTCTGCCCATGTCAATTTGGAGGTCATTCCAATAAAAAGACAGCAGATTGCGGTTTAAAATGCTGGAGTATACACTGAACCCGTTGAATCCGTATATGATCGGCGTGTTATTGAAAACGCCGTTCATCCAATCCACGCGCGCGTAAGGGTCAGGGTCTTTTTTTTGCAGGCGCTGAATGAGTCCCGATTGCTCACTGCCTTTATAGTCAGCACCTGTCAGAAATGCGTTTGACACCGTATACAGCTTTCCGCCTTCTGACAAAGCGTACTTTTCATATGTATTTGCCGTAAGCACAGCCGTCAGGATAACGATGGCGTAAACGGCCGGCATCGCCCGTTTCAGCGCAGTCTTTGCGGCTAAAAGCGCCGCAATGGTCAGCGCCAGAAGCAGAATAATAGATAAATTGGCCGGCTCGGTAATATCCAGGCTGTGACGCCTCACATTATTCCAATAAAGCAGAATGACAAACACGGCCGAAACCAGTATATCCTTTAATCTTACCTCAGAAAGCTTGGAAAGCCCGGCCGCAGCCGCTCCAGCGACCGTAAAGCACAGGACGTATTCAAACCTGTTTTGCGGAGCTGAAAATCCATTAAAGACGCTTGCTGCAAACGGACTGAAATGAAACAGAATATAAAGCAGGCTGATCCCTGCAAACAGACGGAACAAACGATACTTGTATAAAGAGAATGTAAATAAGAAAAGCAAAAAAATGGCCGGCAGTATGATAATCCGGCTTGAGAATAAAATATTATCGGAAAAATCGACCCAATCGATATGCTGTGCATACTTAGGGCGCAGATTATTCAGATAACCGTACACGACAGGAATAAAGGACACCGCGCTTATGCCGAAGCCGAGCAAGCCGGACAAAATAAATATTCTGCATTGGGCAAGCTTGCCCGTCTCCGCTTCCTCAAGGCGGATCATCCATCTGAATAAAATGTAGATGCCGATAAAAATCAGGTTAATATACGCAAAGTAAAAATTGTTGATTAAGGTCAGCGCGCAGGCAAATATAAACCACGCGGGCTTTCGCTCCCTGATAATTTTTTCTGCACCGTAAACGAGCATCGGAAGCCACAGCATGCTGTCTGTGAAAAAGTCCCAATAAACTTCGTGCCGGAAGAAGATAATCGAAACGCCGTACAAAACGGCGCCGATAAACGCAGGCACCTGCTTTTTGACGAGATAACGGAAGACACATGCCGCTGTGAAGATAATAAAACTGAGCTTGGCTATGCTGATAAAGACGGATGCCTGAGCCCAAAACAGCACGTCAGCCTGCCCCGTCAAATGAATAAGCTGTAACATGCGGACAACGGCAGAGATAAAAAGAAAAAGAAAAGAAGTAGAAAAATAATAGCCGAGCTGGCTGTACACTCCCCCGCCCAGTCCGAACGAATAGCTGTAAAACAGCCGGCCATGCATGTATTGTTCAAACAGCAGTTTTTTGAACACGGCCATTTGGGCAATTCCGTCTCCCGAGCCCGTCATGTAGCGCCCGTCCGTCCACTCTTTTAAAAAGAAAACATGGGCAAGCACCGCGATGAGCACACTGGCCGCAAACATGATCATATTCGCTTTTTTCATAAAACCTCTCCAGCCTTGGCACAGAGCGGAGCTGCATCAATGGTTCCACTTGCGCTTTTTTGTATAATTCGTTTCATTTTGATCTCCGTATGTGATATTCGCTTCTTTAATTAAATAGTGCGGGCGTTTTTTTGTTTCATAATAAATCCGTCCGATATATTCCCCGATAATGCCAAGGCTCAAAAGCTGGATGCCTCCCAAAAACAGCACAGCGGAAATAATCGTAAAATACCCCGGAACAGACACACCATTTGTAAGAATGTGAATAAAGGTGGCCACAATGTACACAATCGACAACAGCAAAATCAGAATGCCGGTAAAAAAACAGATTCTCAGCGGTTTGTTATTAAAGGAGACGACGCCGTCCATTCCGTAGTTGAACAGATTGCTGAACGACCATTTGGACGTGCCGTTTTGCCTCTCAACATTTTCATAAAAAACGATTTTCTGATCAAATCCGATCCAGCAAAACAGCCCTTTCGAAAAACGGTTCCCTTCACTCAGCTTCAGGAGGGCGTCTACGGCCTGCCGGCTCAGGAGGCGGAAATCTCCGACCCCGTCACGCAAATCAACCTCAACCGCTTTGTTGATAAATTTATAATAAAGTGAGGAAAGCACAGAACGGACGGGGCTGTCCCCTTTTCGATTGCGCTGGGCGATAACTTGGTCGTATCCTTCTTCATAGCCTTGAATGAAGTCTTTCAGCAGATACGTCGGATGCTGCAGATCCGCATCCATCACGATAACCGCTTCGCCCTGCACATGTTCGAAGCCTGCCAAAATAGCAGCTTCTTTCCCGAAGTTGCGGGAAAAGGATATGTATTTGACTCGATGGTTTCTTGCGGCCAGTTCTTTTATTTGCTGAAGTGTGTCATCCGCGCTACCGTCGTTGATGTAGAAAATTTCATAGTCATAATGAATCGTTTGAAACTCTTTCTTTAATGATTCATGAATGAGTTTGACATTGTTTCCTTCATTGTAAGACGGAATAATAATTGAGATTAACCCTTGTTTCATGAAGGCACCTTCTTTGTATTATTCTTTTTAATATGGCCTTAAAGGAATTGTCCGCAAAACTTCAGTAAGGCTATTCCTTTTTTTAAAGTCGTTTAAACCTTTATTTTGTTACAGGGCATGATAAATTTTTCACTTCATGGTTATATATTTTTATTTTGTCATCTTTTCCTGTATATATGAGAAAAAAAAGAAAAAGTCTGTACGGCATACAGACTCTATCCTTGCAGGTATTCATGAATCAGGCGGTTGACGATGTCAGATTTTTCATGATTTACCCAATGAGAGGCATCATCGATAAAAATTAATTCGCCGTTTGGAATCTGTCTTTTTGTTTCTTTGGCGAGTTTTTTGCTTAAGGCGCGGTCATTCACGCCCCAGATTAACCGGTACGGGATGGGCATTGCAATCGGCACGGCCGGGCCAAGGCCGCCGATTCTGATCGCTCTGTACCAGTTAAGCATGGCCGTGAGCGCGCCTTTTCTGGCCCATGCTTCTTTGTAGTGATGAACATCCTCACAAGAAAAGAGCGACGGGCGCTCGGATAAGCCGATGGCGTGATCCAATACGCGGTAATTGTCTTCTGATAATCTTCGTTCGGGTTTTTCAGAAAGCTGGAAGAAAGCTATGTAGGAGCTTTTTTTCCATTGCGGCGGATAGAAAGGAGTGACCTTCCTCATGACCGCCGGATGCGGAATATTGACTGTAATCAGTTTTTCAACGTATTGCGGTCGGGTGGATGCCAAATGCCAAGCGACGGCTCCTCCCCAATCATGTCCGATGACAATGGCTTTTTCATTAGTAAAATGCGTGATCAGACCGATGATGTCATCTCTTAACGTATCAATCACATAGTGTCCGATGCCCGCCGGCTTGTCACTGAGATTGTAGCCGCGCTGGTCGGGCACAACCACATGATATCCGGCATCCGCAAGCGGTTTGATTTGGTTCTTCCAGCCGTACCAAAATTCCGGAAACCCGTGCAAAAGCACAGCCAAAGGGCCGTCTTTCGGGCCGGAAGAAGCAACGTGAAGCGTAATGCCGTTCGTTTCTATAAATTGAAAAGTGATGTCATTCATTCCGCTCTCCTCCCATGTTTTTCAGTCTTCTTTCTGTCATTGCCATGGTCAGTGCACAAGCTGCGGCCAAATAAGTGATCTGAAGGATCAGACTGAAGGGCTGATTGATTGAAATGAATCTATCACTTGCAACCCCCGCCGCGGCCGCAAAAAGACCGAATATGATCATCAGGCTCGCGCTGAAGTGATTCCCTTCTTTCCATTGTCTTCCGTTGGACATGGAGCGCCTCGTCCGATAGCCGTACACGCTGTTTAACGACTTCGGGGGAAAGCATTTGACCAAGATGCCCGCGGCCGCCATCAGAATGCCTCCGATAAAACCGACCATATGACCACTCTCCTTTTTAAGTCTTACGTAAGGAAAGGGAAAATGTTTCAGAAAAAAAGCAGGCAGATGCGCCTGCCTACTTACTTATTTGGCTTACATCCGCTGTTTTTACGTAGCCTGCTTTTCCTCCGTATGTTACGTACGCCCATTTCCGGTCAAATCCGCCGTCCTTACTGAACCCCCAGCCGAGCAGCGTCACCGTTTTACCGGCTTTAATCGAATCCGTTTTTCCGTTTTCGAGAGTCGGTGAATAAAAAGCGGTTTGTTTCGAAGTCACTGCCTTCGCCGGCTGCTTCATCAGAAAATGAGTTGAGATATAGGCTTCCTGTCCTTTGTATTCAATCTTTGCCCAGTCTGCGCCTTTAAACTGTTTAATCTTTACGGCATCCTCTGAACGGAGCGTTCCTAAAATCTTCCCCTGTGTATTTGGTTCTGTGCGGACGTTGAGTTCTCCTGCTTTGATGATATATGTATCTGCCGCGCTGTCTATTTTTGTTTGCTGACTCTCTGCTGCATTTGCTGCCGGATCAAAAAAGACGGTGCCCGCCGCTAAGAATAAGCAAAGTCCGGCGGCTGGAATAAATGCGGTTAACCCTTTTTTTATGTTCATTTCGGTTCCTCCCCGCTATTTAACAAGTTATTAAACGTTTCCACATTCAGCGAATGATCAAACATGATTTTCCCAATTCTTTTGCAAAAAATAAAAAAAGCCCGCCGGATGTATCCGGCGGACCGATATATTAATGCAGGAGCCCCCTGCTTTGGTCCAAATAATGAGAAACGTCTTCCCGCATGCTTTGGAACATGTGAAGCTTGCTGCCGTAAGATTCAATCCATTCCTTGACGACGCGTTCCGTCATTTGCTCTCCTTGATAAGGGCGTCCCGCTTTTGCATAAGTCGCTTCGAAATCTCCCCATAAAAGCTCAACCCAAGTCCGCGCTTGTAAATAGCTGATCATTTCATTTTTCTCAAGCAGCAAATTCGTCAGTTTATCGATATATGTATTCATGTCTCTGTCTCCTTTCCTTGGGAAAACCTGCTGCTTTTACACAGCATGTCATAGGCATATACTAACTTTACGTCTTCAGTTCAGAAGGCGCAACCTTTTGATATTGGCCGAGGGGGAAAACAAATGGTCCGGAACAAAGCAAAAGGATTTCCTAATCAAAACAATAATAAGTTTGAAGGCGAACCGCGGGCAAAGGATGACTTCGCTTCGAAGCGCGCGGACGGATCGACGAATACGCATCCGCAAGAGCGGATGAGGGCATCCGGCAGACGATAAGAAAGACAGTGAAGAGACTGGGATTGTATCCCGGTCTCTTTTTGTGATAAAAAAACACTCTTCAAGTCATAATGCCGCCTCAATTCCATAATATGTTAAATGTTAAGCCGAAAGTTGGTAGACAAATAAAGGGGGCGTTTTATAAAATGAAGGTAGTTTTTAAACCATTATTGAGCTTTTCCGTTATACTTCTGTCGGTCTTATTATTTACAGCTGCAGCTGAAGCTAAAGGCAATCCGCAAACATCTGTATCCAGCAGCGGCGAGGAGTTTGAAGTTAACCATAACGGACCGTCAAAAACACAGCAGATTTCTCCAGCGTTTGAAGGAACCGGCCGGACAAAAGGACAGCTTACAGAAAACAGCCAAGTAAGCCTGAAATCATTGAAGCCTTCCAGTATTATAGGAACCGACGAGCGAATCAGAATTTCTCCTACGACATCATTTCCTTACAGCGCCACCGTTCAGCTGACAGTCAAATACAGCGGCAGCTCCAGCACCTTCGGATGTACCGGATTCTTCGTCAATCCCAATACAATTGTGACGGCCGGACACTGCGTCTATGATCAGGATAACGGCTGGGCCTCAACGATCACAGCAGCTCCGGGGCGCAACGGGTCGTCATATCCTTACGGCTCATATTCCGGCACGATGTTTTACAGTGTCAAAGGGTGGACAGAAAGCGGAGATACCAACTATGATTACGGCGCGATTAAAGTAAACGGCTCACCGGGAAACAATACCGGCTGGTACGGATACCGGACGACCAACAGCTCCAGTCCCGCAGGGCTTTCCTCATCTGTAACGGGATACCCTTGCGACAAAGTGTCCGGATCGATGTGGTCAGACAGCAAGCCGATTCGTTCTGCTGAGACCTATAAGCTCACCTATACAACAGATACGTTCGGCTGCCAGAGCGGGTCGCCCGTTTATCACAATTACAGCGATACAGGCCAGACTGCAATCGCCATTCATACGAACGGCGGGTCGTCATACAATCAGGGAACAAGGGTGACAAATAATGTATTCGACAACATTAAATATTGGTCAAATCAATAAAAAGGTAATCCTCTTCATCTTTGTGCTGGTTTTATTCGGTTGCAGCAAGGATGATGATTCCGCCTCTGATCAAAAGGCGCTGCCTGTCACTTTCCACTTGGAGGACGCGGACGGTTCACCGGCAGATGGAGTAACGGTCACCGTTGTGAAAGCGCCGAAGTCAGACCAAGAGCCGAATATAGAGCGCGGAGAGATATTAGGCAAAACCGATCAAAACGGCGATATTCAGTGGAAAAGCGGCAGGAAAGGAACATATGCCGTCGCTTTTCAAACAGATGAGATGTCAGAAACCCGTAACGTTACCTTATCAGACCACCATAAAAACACTGTGATTAACTGCAAACTGAAAACATACAAATAAGGCTGAAAAAAAGCTTGCCGGACAGACATCACCGGCAAGCTTTTTTCACCCTTTATGAACTTGGTATTCATATACGTCTTTTTTCTCTGACAAGTGGGCAAAGGTTGAGAGCACGAGGCCGAGCGCCGTCATCAGCGCGCCGCCTGCAAACAGCCATGAGTAAGATCCTGTTCCGCTCAGAATCAATCCCCCGATCCACGCGCCGAGAGCGTTGGCAAGGTTGAATGCGGAAACGCTCACCGCCGCGGCAATGGTTGTGCCGCTTTCAGATGAAGAAATGACCTTTGTCTGTAAAAGCGGCGGCGTGCCGAATGCGCATGCGCCGAATAAAAATGTCGCTGACACGGCTGCGGCAGGAAAGACGGCGACATACGGGAAGATCGCCAATACGCCGATTAAGCCGATCATGACGCCGATCATCGTGCGTGTAAGCAGCTGGAGCGGCACTTTTCCCGCGAAGAAATTACCTGCCACGCCGCCCAGGCCGTAAGCAAAGAGAGCGCCCGTGATGCCGACTGTGCCGAATCCGGCTGAGTTTCTGAGAATCGGTTCAATGAACGTGTAAGCAATAAACACGCCGGAATACCCCAAAATGGTGATGGCAAAGGAATAGATCACTTGCTTATGCTTAAAAACACTCCATTCATTCATCAGCACCGGAATCACTTTCGGTTTTCGATTCGGAACGGTTATCATCAGGCCGATAAATCCGATGATACCCAGAACAGTAATAATGGAAAAGACTGCTCTCCAGTTAAGCGCATCCCCTAAGTAGGAGCCGAACGGAACGCCGAGCATCAGCGCTACGGTTAAACCGCCGTTCATGGAAGCCGCTGCGGCCGCGCGTTTTTCAGGCGGCACCATCTCGCTTGCAAATACCATGGCAATCGCAAAAAATGCCCCGTGGATTGAAGCGGATAAAACTCTGGAAATCGCTAACACAGCAAAGTTAGGCGCGAAAACACTCATCAGATTTGCAAGGACGAAGATGCCCATCAATCCGAGGAGCACCGGTTTTCTAGGCAGTTTGACTGCAAAAATCGTTACGATCGGGCCTGTCAGGCAGACGCTTGCCGCATAGGCTGTGACAAGCATGCCCGCTGAAGATACATGTATATGAAAGTCATCGGCAATCGACGTCAGAATACCCATGACAGCATATTCCGTATACCCGATGGAAAAGGTGCAAATCATTAACACAAAGATGATTAATTTAACAGATGGCTGCTTCTTTTTAATATTCAACGCAAATCGCCTCCTTTTTGATAAAAAACAACGAATTCCATCTTAAAAGATATTTAAAGTGAATTCAATTATTTTTTTACTAAAAACTGAAACGAATGTGCTGAATAGAAAAAGAGGCCGAGCGGCCCCTTATGTTATCTTTTTTCTTGTAAAACGGAAATCGGCAGCGCCTCTTCTTGTTCCGGCGAAGAAGTTCTGTATCCCCAAGCAAAAACACCGTTTAGATATTCGATATGGAATGCGTCATCCGAGCCGTCTATATGATAAACCGTGCCGGGAATGAAATCTTCCGGGTTCAGCATGTAGGCTTTTGCCATCGTGATTTTCCGTTCAAGCACCGCCAGCTCGTTTACAATGCCCATCTGTTCTGCTTTTCTTGCTTGTTCAGTCAGTCCTGCGATTTCTGTTTGTAATTCATGAGGCGTCATATGGCTGTATCGTTTTTCCATGTAGGCTTACTCCTCTTCCTGCAAAAATTGTTCAATGTTATCAAGCGAAAATCCTTTTCTGAATAAGTATTGCTTTACCTTCATTCTGCTTTCATAAGAACCGTCGTAGCGGTATTTACGAATCGCTTTTTCGGCATGCGCCTTCAAGGCTTCCATTTCGGCTTCGTCGTCATTTTCGTATTCGGTCTGCTCCAGAGCTGCATTGATGACGTCGAAGGTAAAGCCCTTTCGCTGCAGCTGCATTTGCGCCCGCTGTTTTATCTCTTTCGTTGACAGCTTTTTATCTTTTTTCAGTACTTTCCCAATATGTTTGAGCGCTTCTTGAATCTGTTCATCGACTGTGAATGCGCTGAGCGTCTCCTTAATGGTATCGTCGTCTATCCCCTTCGTTTTCAGCTCGCGAAACAGAACGTCAGGCCCTTTGCCGTTTGTTTTTTTGTGGGTGCTCGCATAAGCCGCAGCGAACTCTTTGTCATTTAAATAGCTGTAATCGTACAGCTTGCGGATGACTTCGGTAATCACCGTGTCCGGTGTTTCTTTTTTCTTTAAATGGTCTCTCACTTCTTTTTCTGAGCGCATCCTGTACGATAAAAATTCAACGGCGCGGTTAAAGGCTTTTTTTATATCATCTCCGTGCTGAATTTCAAGGATGTCTAGCTCGTCCACTTCTTTTCCTTTTTTCAGATCAAAGCGGACGAGCACATCCGCGTCAACGCTGAATGCATATTTCTCATCAAGAAAGATGTTAAAGCGTTCGGTATTTTTCTTTTGCGTCGATATTTTCGTAATAAACGGCATCCCGGTCTCCTTTCCCGCCAAGTGCTCAGGCGTTTTTCTTTTAATGAAATGAGGTAAAGTATATCTATACATGTGTAAGGAGAGATGGATATGAATATCGCGATGACAGGCGGCACCGGTTTTCTCGGCCGGCATCTGACAGATGTGTTTATCCGGCAGGGACATCATGTCTTTATTTTATCAAGAAAACAGAAAGAAACCGAACAAAAAAATGTGACATATGTTCAATGGCTGGCTGATGGTGCCGCACCTGAGCGTGAGCTTCCCCCTATTGATATATGGGTGAACCTTGCCGGAAAATCCATCTTTGACCGTTGGACGGACAATACGAAAGAACAAATTATCTCGAGCCGCGTTGAAGCGACAAGGGAAGTCAGACGGCTCATTCAGCACCGGCCGGAAAAACCGCAGGCGCTGATTCAGGCGAGCGCGGTCGGCATCTACGGCACGAGCAGGGACAAAACGTTCACTGAGCAATCTTCAACGTCTAATGAAGACTTTCTCAGCCATACGGCTCATATGTGGGAGCGGGAAGGCCAGAAAATAGAGACGCTCGGCATCAGGACGGTGTATGCCAGATTCGGCGTGATGCTCGGTGAAAAAGGAGCTCTTCCGCTGATGGTTCTTCCTTATAAGCTTTTTGCAGGAGGCACGATCGGCTCAGGACGCCAATGGCTCTCATGGATTCATGTGAAGGATGCGGCCCAACTCATCTCCTATGCGGCGGAGCATGACGAGATCTCCGGACCGATGAATGTTACATCACCCAATCCCGTTGAAATGAAACAGTTCGGGCAAATGATTGCAAGCATCTTGCACCGCCCTCACTGGATTCCCGTTCCTGAATTCTTTTTGACTAAAGCATTGGGTGACATGAGCCTGCTGATCGTAAAAGGACAGCGTGCGCTTCCTGAACAGGCGGTGACGGCCGGTTTTCGATTTACGTATGCAGAGCTTGATTTCGCCTTAAAGAAGCTCTTATCTGCATAAAAACGGTAATAAAAGCCAATCCTAAGGGTATTCTGTTTGAAGGAGGTCTTCTTTTATGGAAAAGAAGCGCGAAAAACATCAGCAGGGAGCCAACCTGAAAAAAATGCAGGAAGTTCTTTATTCCGGTGAATTCAAAAAGGCGGAAAGAGCAGCCAAGCGGAAGTAAGCTGCATAAACATCCGGATATGACAAATACTATATTTGTTTGATATCACTTTTTAGGGGGCATTTGATATGGGCAGAAATCATACTCACAAAAACCGTGATAAAAACAAACAAAAGCTTCCGCAAGTTCCTGACGCTCTGAAACGCGAGACTGACGGCACGTATGAGGAATATTCAAGCGAGCTTGCTGATTCCGCCGACCGCGAAGCGCAGGCGCGAATGAAAGCCGCTGACAACAGAGCCAAAAGCAAAACACGCTAATGATAAAATCCCCGCCTCTACAAGAGCGGGGATTTTTTTACATCTCTGTGAACAGACGGCTTGCAGGTGTCCGTTCTTTTGCCTTAGGCTGTTCGTCGGGATAGCCGGTTTGGATGACGGCGGCAAAGCGTTCATTGTCCGCAAGGCCGAAGTCTTGATGGACTTGTTTGTCATAAAGGATTCTGCCGCTTTTCCATACCATTCCGATGCCGTTTTCGTGGGCGAGCAGCTGAAGGTTTTGAATCATGCCGCTTACTGCCGCGAAATCATCGTTTCTTGTAAATTCGTTTTCATCTTCCTTTAAAACGACCAGCAAAAATCCCGGAACGGCGGCGATCGTTTTTCTCATGTTCTGTTCTTTTTCCTCGTTGAAATCATCCTTTATCTTTCTGAAAAATGAGACGTAGCTGTTTGCGAGCTTCACTTTCCCCGCTTCACTTGCCACATAGATAAAACGCCACGGTTCAGTCAGTCTGTGGTTTGGCGCGTAGACTGCGGTTTCCAGCATATCTAATATGACATCAGAAGATACGGTTTCCGGTTTAAATGACCGGATGGATCTTCTGTTTCTGATGGTGTTTTTAAGACTTGAGTTTTGATGCAGTTGTTCGGTTTTCGGCATGCCGATTCACCTTCCTATTCAATTGAAAATGATTATCATTTATAATATAACGGAAAGCACGGCTTTTTGTAAACCTTTACGGCAGCTGAAGATCGATTGATTCGGCATAAACCGCCGTTCCTGTCATCTTAATTTTGATCTTTCCGTTTTCTTCGCCTATATTAATTTCCACTTTTCCGTCTTTACCAATTTCTTGGCCCTGTTCGATCGTCAGCGTCCCGGCATCCGAACCCCCGTATTTTCTCATATATGCCCCCATGACACCCGATGCCGTTCCCGTAACCGGGTCTTCCGTCGTACCGGAAAAAGGGGAAGAAAAATGGCGCCCATGCAGATCACTCTCCGGATGAACCGTTTCAATTGAAAACGGATGAACGCTTGCTTTCGGAAGGTCTTGCAGAATATCCGGAAATTGCTTGTTGTCCGGCACCATGTTTTGTGAGGCTTCAAGTGTTTTTAACGGAACGATCAGCGTCCAAATACCCGTTGAACCATAGACAATCGGAAGCTGATCATGAAAGTCCGCTGCCGTGATACCGAGTGAAGCCGCCAGTTTTTCTTTGTCCCCTGTAAACGGAAGAAATTGCGGGGAAGCCTGTTCGAGCGTGATATACACCCGCCCGTCACGTTCAGAAGCTTCCACGGGAAGAATGCCCGCTTTCGTTTCGATAGTGTACCTTTGATTTGCCTGAAGCCTTCCCTTTTCAATTAATGCATAGAGAGAAGCTACGGTAGCATGGCCGCATAAATTCATTTCGTGCCCGGGCGTAAAGTAGCGGATTTTCACATCGGCTGCCGCACTTTTGCAGAGAAACGAGGTTTCATTGTATCCGGCCTTATGGGCGATCCGCTGCATGTCCTCTTCTGAATAACCGTCTCCGTCTAAGACAACTCCCGCCGGATTTCCCATCTTAGGAACATCGGTAAACGCTTCATATTGTAATACGGTTGCTTGCTTCATACATCAGCCTTCCTTTCTCCTGATCGTCACTTTATTCAGTATAACAAAATAAAATTAGAATTTTTAGTTAATTAAAAACCAAAAAAGACGCCTTGTTAACGGCGTCTTTTTGCTTTATTGTTTCCGATGAGACGGGTGACGAGGATCATTGTGACGGACAGTGATCTGTTTTTGCGGTACGCCAAATACTTTCCGCGCCACTCCGGTTTATATTTTTCTTTAAATGCCCTCAGCCCGCTGAAACTGTACATGTACCGGACATTGTTAAATATCACCGCTGCAATTCTTTCTGACCAGAAGGACGTAAAGGCCGTTCCTACGTTTGATAAGGGCGCCATGCCCATATTGAAGGTGGTATAGCCTCTTTCCTGCGCCCAAAGGAACAGACGGATAAAAAGCGCGTCCATGATGCCGCCAGGGGCGTGTTTCCGATAGCGCATAAGGTCGACTGATATCTCGCCTTCCTGATACATCGGCATAAGATTGGCAAATGCGATGATCTCCCCTTCAGCATCTTTCATATATGCAATCGGGGCCTGTTCCAAATAGTCCCGGTCAAAAAAGCCGAGTGAGAAGCCCTTCTCTTTTTTCCGCCCGAGCCATTCATCTGAAATGTCTTTCAGCTTGGCGATAAACTCGGAGGAAAACGGAGGATCATCCACATGGAACGTATAGCCTTCTCGATCATATTTGTTGTTAATTGCCCTCAGCCCCGCCTTTTTCTTTCCTGACAGGGTGAAGGCATCCATATCGACAAGGGCCTCTTCTCCAAGCTTGAAGAAGTTATAGCCGAAATCGTGGTACAGCCCCATATCTTCCCGCTCGATCTGATAAAACATGACAGTCAGGCCTTGCTTATGGGCCTCGTTCAAAAATTCTTCGATGACAAGCGGAAAAGATTCTTTTTGTCCTGACGGATCACCGAGTACCACAAGCCTTCTGGAAATTTGCCCGAACTGTAAAAGCGCTTTGCCGTCGCTTGAGAAATAAAACCGCTTATCTCCTAAGAAACCAAGATGGCTGAGCGCATTTCCGCCTTCCTCCGCCAGAAATGACTTCAGCCGCTCGGGATCGGCTTCTTCGCCGATCGGCTTCGATCTTTTATGATAAACCATCGTAAATATGAAGAAAAACAGCGGCACGATGACAATGGCCGTAATGGTCGCATATGTAATGTGCGAATTGTTATGGACGAAGTAATCATGGCGCAGCAGCCGGTTCATTCTATCCCAGATAAAACTCGCGATGATGTTGTAGTTAAACAGCGCGACGATAAACAGAGCGGCCGCAAATACCATCTGGCCGAGCGTATAGGATGCCTGCTCCCTGATAAACTGCTTTTTCAGCAGTACAAGCAAGACGATGACGACCGGCAAAATAAAGATGGCGCTGATATTCATTCCTTTTAAGAAACTGAAAACAAATCCGCCGACAAGCGCAGTAACCGCCATTGAATAAGAGCGTTTCGTCCGTTTGTACAATTCAATCGGCAGGATCAAAAGGATCAATGCCGCGCTTAAGGACAAGCCGTTAAATGCAAGCAAAGCCGGACGCGGAATGTGGGGAATGACTGTCTCCCTGTCGATCGGCAATGCGACAGAAGCAAGCACCACAAGCCCTGATACGAATACGATCAGCGATAACGAGCCGTAAAGCATTCTGATTAAAATCGCGCGCTGAAACACTAACAGCACGTTTGTCGTTTCAACAGCCGGAGCCATGCGCGGATTCGTTTCAAGCCGCTTCAGCGTATTTTCCGTCAAGTCACCGGCCGCGAAGAACAGCCCGAACACAAACGGAATAAACGAATACACGATACGATAAATGACGATGGATGTCACCACCGCCTCCTGCGGGTAGCCCATGTTTTGCATGCCGAGCAGAAACAGCAAATCAAACGAGCCCAATCCCCCCGGCACAAGGCTGATGATTCCACCGATGGCGGCGATAGCAAATACACCGAACACATGGCGGACATCAGCCTGGATACCCATAACAAGCAGCGAGTAATACATCACGACAGCGGCCGCAAGCCATTCGGCAAACGAAGCGCCGATGTAAGAAAAAACCGGATGCTTCGGCTTTGCTTCAGCATCTTCTCCCGCCGCTTTTTTATTGTTGATAATTGCGGCAATCAAGGCGGCCGGCACAATAAGCGCCACTCCGGCTACGACGATCCACATCCACGGCTTTTCTCCGGTAATTTCTTCTACCGGCAGCACTCTTGCGAGGGTCAGGATGCTGAAGACGGACAGGCCGAGGAGCGCTGATGATGTGAGCCAGGCGATGCCTGCAACCAAACCTTTTACATCCTTCGTGTGCTCCTTATAAAGCATTGTCCGTAATCCGACACCCGCCAGACCGCCGAACCCAAGCACATTGTTAAAGGAATTGGCGATAAAGGAAACCCTGAACACTTTCCAGTTCGGTATGTCGAGGCGCAGCGTTCGTTTCAGCACAAAATCATAAAAGGACATCGCACTGACCGCAAGCAGGCCGAGCACAACGAGAATAAACAGATCATACCGCTCGATGCCGTTAATGATGTAAAGCGTTCGCTTAAAGGAAAGGTCCGTCAATTCCTTCTTTGATTGATAAATGACTAAAAGCAGAACTGCAATAGGAAATAATACTTTTAATATCGATAAGGCATTTTTTTTAGTCAGCAATGTTCTCTCCAATCATCATAAAATAGCTCTTTTATTATAATTCCCCCAATAATCTCCAACATATTATACACTACCACCTCCTATTCAAACAAAACTCGTCTGTAACTTTCTTTCTCAGCTTAAAATCAGTAATATGATAAGAAGGAGCAAGTGATGAGGAAGTGAGACGATGGAATATAATCTGCATGACACAACGGTTTTAGGCGGCGATATCTTTTCACCTGAGGAACGGGATATTTGGGTGCTTTATATGAAAGTGATGACATCCGCCGGGCTCGGCGATGTTTCGGAATGGATGAAGCTTGATATGAGCATGCCGCAGATGAAGGTGCTGATGCTTTTGAACAATCACGGGACGCTGAAGGTAAGTGAAATCGCAGAAAAAATGGGTGCTTCTCTTTCAAATACGACCGGGCTGCTTGACCGTTTGGAAAAGTCCGGGTTTATCAAACGCGCCCCGTCAGAGAAGGACCGCCGTTCAGTCGTCATTCAATTAACGGAAAATGCGAAAAATATTTTTCGCAGCCTTTATCAAAAAGGACATTTGAAATTAAAGCGTTCACTGGAAACACTGACTGCTGAAGAGAAACAAACGGTTAATCAGGGGCTTGCCATTTTGGCAAAAGCGCTTGAATCCTCCCAGCCAAAATAAATTCCAAGGTCTGCCGATGCCGGCGGGCTTTTTTTGTTTGACATTTAATTCATTCAGAATGAATAATATATTCAAAGTGAATTAAATAGAAAGGATGATCAATATGCCAGAGGCTTTATCAGGACAACAGAGCCAGAAATGGGCCATCAGCCTGTTTACAATCGGCGTGTTTATGGCGGCGCTGGATAATGGAATTATTTCCGCAGCGCTTACGACAATTAACAGCTCTTTTGACGTCTCCCCGTCATGGGGATCGTGGGGAGTCACCCTTTATACATTAGGGCTTAGCGTCAGCGTGCCCATTGTCGGCAAGCTGTCGGATCGTTACGGGCGGAAAAAACTTTTTATGATTGAAGTCGGGCTGTTCGGCCTCGGCTCTTTGCTTGTCGCACTCAGCCAGAGCTTTCCGATGTTTTTAGCGGCAAGGCTGATTCAAGCGCTTGGCGGGGGCGGGATTTTCATTATCGGCAGTTCACATATTCTCGCGGTGCTGCCGAAAGAAAAACAGGGAAAAGCGCTCGGGCTTTTAGGGGCGATGAATGGAATGGCGGCTGTGCTCGGTCCTAATATCGGCAGTTTTTTACTTGATTGGAGCGGGTCGTGGCATTGGCTGTTTTTGATTAATTTACCGATTGCCGCTGCATTGGTTGTGTTCGGCGGATTGTTTATTGCTGAAACGAAAGAGCCTGAAACAAAAAGGCTTGATTTTATCGGCGCGATGATGCTGTCTCTTGCCATTTTGTCCTGTATGATCGGCATTACGAATCTTGACGGGGCTGCTCTTTTGGAAAGCTTGGAGAATGTGAAGGTATTCGGATTTATCGCGGCAGGTGCGCTTCTCTTTTTTGTTATGCTGCGGTACGAAAAGCGAGTCGAAAGCCGGGGAGGTGATCCGATTCTCGCTTACTCGCTTCTTCAGAACAAAGTGTTTCAATGGACGCTTGTGATCGGATTTTTGTCGGGAGGACTGCTCGCTGCGGTCATTTTTATTCCGTCATATGCAGAGCAATATCTGCACGTTTCTGCGGAAAAAGCCGGTTATTGGATGACGCCGCTCGCATTGGCGTCAGGCATCGGCGCATGGCTGGGCGGGGCTCTGACCGATAAAAAAGGCCCGGTTTTTTCAGCCGTTTTATCAGGCTTGATCGCAAGCGCCGGATTCAGTTTATTTCCTTTGTGGGTAACGGAAAAATGGGAGTTTGTCATCGCAAGTGTCATTGCGGGAATAGGATTCGGGTTTTTACTCGGGGCGCCGCTGAATGTACTTGTATCTGAGACTGCCGGCGCGGCTAAAGGAACGGCGCTGGGTACGCTGTCACTGGTCAGGCAGGTCGGCTTGACGCTCGCTCCGACCCTATATGCCGGCTTCATTACAGCCGGCTTTGATCGGATCGGAGATGACATCAGAAACCGTTTAGACAAAAGCGGCTTTCCGGCAGATCAAGCGCACATGCCCGATATTGGAGGCGGGCTTTCATCCATACAGGAACAGGTCAGCCGAATCCCCCTCCCTGCCGTCAAAAAAGCGGTTGCTGATGCCGTTGAAGCAAGCGTCGCAAGCGGCTATCATCATCTCTATGCCGCGGCCGCCGTCATTTCGTTTTGCACAATTGTGTCAGCCTGTATTCTGGCGTTTTTTCGCAAATCGGCTTTATCTAAAACTAACGCCAGTCCATCCGCCGGGAAAGCTCCGTAATATGAGCGATGTGATGCTCAGAATGCCAGACATATAAACCGAGCGCATGCTCAAGTGTTGTCGTCTCCTTCGCTGCTGGATGGAAAAATGTGCGTTTAAATTGGGCATCGGTCATGGAACGCAGCAGATCGGCCCATCTTTTGTGTAAAATCGTCAACAGCTCGATGGAAGCTCCGCAAGCTGCCGTTTTGGAATCATGGAGATCAGCCCAGCCTTTTTCATCGTACG
Organism: Bacillus sp. YC2; assembly: GCF_019891195.1. Lineage (NCBI taxonomy): Bacteria > Bacillati > Bacillota > Bacilli > Caryophanales > Bacillaceae > Bacillus > Bacillus sp. YC2. The sequence goes on from NZ_JAHXDO010000012.1 coordinate 30,533, forward strand.
GGCGGATCGCCGGCTCTTCTTCGGTTAAGCTCAATTTAAAACGGATATAACCGTTCATGTGGCTGTCCGCCATATGATGAACCACTTGGCGGACAGTCCATCCCCCTTCACGATACGGTGTATCAAGCTGGCTGTCTGACATTGCGCTGACCGCTTGTTCAAGTTTTGCAGGCGCGTGCTCCAAAGCATAAATCCGCTCCTGTCTCTGTTCAGCCGAAATGGATTCGGCAGGCTTGTATTCTCCTATCGGAAACTTCAGATTCTCTGTTTGCATATTGTTTTCTCCTTCTATAAGCGTTGATAGAGTATTAAGAAAGCGAGATGGTAATGTCACAGCCTTCCGCTTTAGCGTCACGAAAAACCTGCAGCACCGCTTCGGCCCCGGCCCCTGTACTCCGTTTGCTTTGTTCGAATTGCCTCCATTCCAACACGAGCGGGTACTCAACCCATCCGGTCAGACAATCCCATAAGGCGTCAAGGTTCTCACCATAGTAGTCAGGAAGGCTGAGTTCTTGTTTTAACGCCTGGTGAAGGTCGCTCATACTTCTGATCTGTTCACCGTGAATGACTGCTTTGTTCATAGCTGTCTCCTTTCTCTTTTTCTCACCTATCAGTTTACCATCTTTTTCTGGAAGAATGACGGACATGTATGGGGTACCATCCTATCTGTATAAGTGAGAACGGCGGGTCGTCCCGCCGTCCTTTTTCAGCCTGTGTGACCTTGATGCGCCTCCGTATTTTTCCGGGTCTGTTTCGGCTGATAAATTTTTCCGACAAACAGATACCCGTATGTAAACTTGTTCAATGCCCATGACACTAAAATGGGGCCTCCCGTGCAGATCGCAAAAAGCAGGAGGACGGCCGCCGGTAAGGAAATGGATTGAAGATAACCCTCCAGCAGGTAGCCGAGGATTAAAAAGTAAGTGTGAAGCAGATAGATAGAAAAAGAATAGTTGCTGATGAACATCACAATCGCTGGCACTTTTTTCAGTCTTGAAAAGAGGCGGAAGCACAGAAAGATGATACTGACCGCATAAATCATAATGTCCGGCCGTTTTGAGGAAATGGTTCCTTCTGTGTTGCCATATGAAACTGCAACGATTAATATGGCCGAGAGAACCGCACTAAGGTAAACGGCATAGCGGTATTGAGTGATCAGCGCCAAGAAGCGTTTATATTCCTTGCCGCAGTAAAACGCCAGACAAAAGTAGAAAAGCCAGCCCGGAAACGGCACCCAGAAGAACGGAAATATTGAATCCAGCCCGGAGGAAGACGGAGGATTGATGATTGAGAAATAGGTCAGATACACTGCATTGATTATAAAAGAAACCGACAGAACCCATGCAGGAGACGTCTTTTTCAGCCAGCCGTGCAGCAGCATGTGAAGAATATAAAACTGAAAAATCACAAGTATGAAGTAACCGATAAATTGGCCGAGAAATACGTTTTCTAAGAATTTTCCGACAATAGGGATAAAACCGTTATCATCCTCCGCCAATCCTTTCATCATGATGGCATCAAGCGCGGCGATAAACAGAAACGGCACAAAAATGACCTTTCCCCTTTGCTTTAAAAACCCCGCCGGCACGCCTTCCGGATAAGAGCGGGCAAGCAGAAATTCCGAGATAAAGATAAACGCGGGCGTGCTGAACATCAAAAGCGTCCGGAACGAATCTGCGGTGTGAGCGATTTCTGAAACGGCTTCCGCTTGAATCATCAGCACCATTGTAACGACATGGAGCAGGACGACACTTAAACAAGACAGACAGCGAATGACGAAGATTTCTTTTATTTGCATGCTGCGGCTCCTTTTTCACAAGCGCGGCGGACTTTGGCGTATGCTTGGCGCAGCCATTTTTCCCGAAGCTCGGGTGTGCTGTCTTTTACGACTGAGAAGAGGTTGCGCTCCGCTTTTTGAATGCCGCAAAATTGCAAAATGCCTTTTTTTAACGTAATCCAGTCCGCGTTTTTCCGGAACCACTTTAAGTACCAGTTCGGTGAATCCGCCGTATAAAAGATCTGGGCTGTCTGTGCGGGGAGCAATCCTTTTACACGGCCGTTTTCAAATGTGTAGGCTTCTCCGGCGACAAGCACCCTGTCAAAAAAGCCTTTTAAAATCGCCGGCACGCCTCCCCACCACAGCGGGTAAATCAGGATGAGATGGTCCGCCTCTTTCATCAGCTTCCGGTATTCCTTTGTTTCAGCGTCCCGGCTCATGTCAGACCGCCTTTTCTCTCCGCCGTACCGCAGGACGGGATCAAATTGATCGGCATATAAATCAATGACCGTATACTTTTGGCCGCTGTCCTTTAATGCCATTGCGACGTATTTCAGAATAGCGGCATTGAAACTGTTCTGATCCGGATTTGCATAAACAATCACCGTGTTCATAAGCCCCTCCCAGTATTTTTATAATTTTACAATGATTATATCATTATGACATATAAAAGAGGTAAGCACACGGTCTTGAAGATCCCCTGTATCTTAACCTGCTGCTCACTACCGCTTTTCCTGAGTCTTCTGCGTTTCCGAACTTCCTATGGTATACTAACTGTCAAATGAGTTGGCTTGGAGGACATCATGAGAATTTTAAAATACGCGATTTTAGGGCTTTTGCGAAAAGGCGAATTGAGCGGATATGATATAACGAGTTATTTTAAAGAAGAGCTGGGCCAGTTTTGGAGCGCGAAGCACAGCCAGATTTACCCTGAATTAAAAAAGCTGACGGATGAAGGATTTATTACGTTTCGGACGGCGATTCAAGGGACGAAGATGGAGAAAAAAATGTACACGCTGACCGAAAGCGGAGAGCGTGAACTTGCTGCCTGGATGACGAAAAAGGAGCCGATTCCGGAAACGGTCAAGGATGAATTTATGCTGAAGGCTTATTTCATATCGGCTTTAACGAAAGAAGAAGCGGATGATTTATTCGCGGACCAGCTGCAAAAGCGAAAGCTGAAACTGGCTGATCTGGAAAACAGTTATGATGAGCTGATGGCATCCTCTAAGGAGGCCGAGTCATTTACTTCACCAGATTTCGGCCATTATCTCGTACTGACGAAAGCACTTGAACGCGAACGGAATTATATAATCTGGCTTGAGCACATTTTGGCTCTCATCAAAGAAGCATAAACGAAACAGGCGGCTCTTTAAAAATGAGCCGCTTTTTTTACGGAATGAAAAATGCCGTGACCAACGAATCAGCCATCATGATGATAAACAATAAACTGAAATAGACGATCGAATAGATAAACATCCCCTTCGCCCATTGAATATCATCGGCTGATGTAAAGCCGCGGATCCCCTTATACACCCAGATGGCCCCGAGTATCAAAGCAGAAACAGCGTAAAACGGGCTGACATGCATATAAAAAGGCACCAGGAGCGTAACGGCGGCCAGAATCAGAATATAGCGCATCATTTTTATTTTTGTCATGTGATTGCCTTTTATCACCGGCAAAAGCGGTATGCCGGCGGCCCGGTATTCTTCCTTCCGTCTGATCCCGATCGCCCAAAAATGCGGCGGCTGCCACAAAAACATGATGGCATACAAGATCACCGCCGGCATGTCGATATCCCCCGTCAGCGCGCAATACCCGATCAAGGGCGGTGCTGCACCGGGGAAGCTGCCGATGAATGTGCTCCATACCGAGTGTCTCTTAAACCAAAGTGTATAGACGACTGCGTATAACAAAAAAGCGCTCAGCCCGAGAATGGCGGTCAGTATGTTGAGTGAAGCGAGCATGCTTAATCCGGCGGCGCCCAGACAGGTTCCGAATGTAATGATCGCCGCCGGCGGAATTTTTCCGGTAACAGATGCGCGATTTCGTGTGCGCGCCATTTTGGCATCCATGTTTCGGTCAAAGCAGTTGTTAAAGACGGTGCTTGACGCCATGACAAACGCCGTCCCGATCATCGCAATGGCCATGGTAGCGACAATATTGTGCCCTTCGCCTGTTTTTTCTGAATGTAACCACGCCATCCAAAATCCGCTAAATGCGGCGAGTGAATTCGATATGATAATTCCCGGCTTGGCAAGAATGATAAAGTCTTTGACGGTCACCCTGGCCGGTTTGTTATTCATGCGCTGCTCTGTCCCGACTGCATTTGAATTCATATTTTTGGGTTCTCCCTTTTTTTCGCCCATCATAGCAGGAAGAATCAGGAATAACAATTCTTTTTGCGCCCTTTTCACACAATTGTAAATATTAATGCTGCTCTTTTTGCTAGACTTTGACGTTTGCCTTTTTATATAAAGAGCGAAACTGTCCGGGAGAGCTGCCCATTTTCGCCTTGAATACTCTCATAAAATAGTGGATCGTCAAACCGACCTCTTCTGCAATTTGTTTAATGGATAAGTCGGTTGATTTAAGCAGGGAAGCCGCTTGTTTCACCCGTTCATGCCGGACAAATTCGGAATAACTGACGCCTGTTTCTGATACAAACAGCCTGGACAGATGGGTCCCGAGATATGAAAGTGGCTTGAGACGCCGGCCAGCAGCAGCGGCGGCAAAAATTGTCTTTAATATGAAGTTTGACTTGCGTGAGCAGAGCAGAAGATGTTTCGATCGACTCTTGATGCGGCAGGGGAGCCGCGGTTTGCAGCAGTGTCAAAATAAGCGAGCAGGCCATATTTGTTAGAATTTCTTTACAAATACCTGACCGGGGCGGGCCGCTTAATCAAAGGCGACATAAAAAAGGCTTAAGCCCGTTTCGCTTTTGATTTGGTGAATAACGCCGGGGCGGGTGACAAATATCGTATTTTCTTGAAAGGGGATACGTTTTTTTCTCCTTCTGGTTCAACGCGATTTTACCTGAAATAAGCTGGTTCCACTTCAATGATAATCCTCCTTAGGGCATGCATTTTCATCTCAGATTATCCCCTTTCCGGTTCCTTTTTAAGAAAATTTCCAGAAAAACAAAACACCTTGCGCATGTAAGCAGCAAGGTGTTTTCGTTTATAGTGTAAAGGCGATATGCGCCCCGGAAACCGGATCTTTGACGAATATGCCTTCTTGTTTTTCTTCAACCGGATATCCGGCATCAGTCAAAGCAAGCGTCACCCGTGACAGCTCCTTTTGATTCGGCAGCACGATGGTGTAATAGTCCAGTCCGCTGGCGTTCGCCGGTTTCGGCGGTGCGTTTTTTCCGGCCCAAATATTCAGGCCGATATGATGGTGATAGCCTCCTGCCGAGATAAACAGGGCGGACATGCCTGCGTAATTGCCGACAATGTCAAAGCCGAGTACATCGGTGTAAAAGGCTTTGGCTTCCTGTAAATCAGTGACATGCAAATGAATATGGCCGATGACTGTTCCTTCCGGCAGCCTGCTTTTACGCTCAGCTCCGGCCTCTTCCAGCAGTCCTTCGACATCGACAGGCGCTGTCGTCATGACATAGTTGCCGTCAGAATCGCGCCGCCACGTGCTGCGGGGGCGATCGGCGTATATTTCAATGCCGTTTCCGTCCGGGTCAGACAGATAAAGGGCCTCACTCACGGCATGATCACCCTGACCGAGCGCAATGCCGTTTTCGATCAGCCGGGCCAGCGCAATGCCGAGTTCTTTCCTGTCAGGGAGAAGAATCGCAAAATGGTAAAGGCCGGTGACTGTTCGTTCAGGCAGGACGACGGCACTCGGGTTTTCTTCAAGCACCAGCAGCACTTGTTTTCCGTCAGCCGATAATTCTGCGGTATGCTCCGTTTGTGAGACGATCTGAAAGCCAATCACATTTTGGTAAAAGGCGAGCGATCGTTCCAGGCTTTTGATCGTCAGTTTGACATAACCGATTGCTGTATCTTTATGAATGCTGGTCATTTGAATGCCTTCTTTCTTATGCTGAGAAATTTTCTCCCTTTTTTGTTTTGAAAAGGAGCTGGTCAAGTGCAAGCAGACGGCTTCCTGAAAGGGCTAAGTGAATGGAAGCAACTAATAAAATGAAATCAAATTCTGATCCGCCCATAAATGGAGCCGAAAGCTTCGCCGTGAAGATGGCTCCGATTAACGTAATGGCAAACAGAGCGCCGATGACGCGTGTCGCCAAACCGAAAAAGATCAGAACGCCGCCGGCTAGTTCAATCGTTGCGATTACGTAAACCAGAAAGGCAGGAAGTCCGATGCTTTGGAAAAATTGCATAGTCCCTTCTAATCCTTGAAATTTTGATAAGCCGTGAACAAAAAAGATAATACCTGTAACAACCCTTAAAAGTAATGTACCTGCTTCGAATGATTTATTCATAAAATCCTCCTTGAAAATTATTATCACTTACTTTATGTAAGCTAGTATATATACATAACTTGTTTACGTCAAGTAATTTTGTTACATTTTCCGAAAATAACTTAAAAGTACTATAGATTGGCGCAAAAAAAGGCCTCCGCACATTGCCAGGGGCCTTTTTCCCTATTTACGATTGATGAAACTGGCTTTCGTATAACTCATTGTAAAAGCCTTTTTGCTGCAGAAGTTCGGCATGGCTTCCTTTTTCAGCCATTTCTCCGTCCTTTAACACAAGAATCTGATCGGCTCTTTGAATCGTGTTCAGCCTGTGGGCGATGATGACGCTTGTTCTGCCCTCCATTAAACGGCCGAGCGCTTCTTGTATTTTCACTACTGTCACTGTATCAATGTTGCTTGTCGCTTCATCCAATATCAAGAGAACCGGGTCTGCCAAAACGGCCCTCGCAATAGAAATGAGCTGCTTTTGTCCTTGGCTGATGCCGGCTCCGTTTTGGGTAAGAACCGTATCATAGCCTTTCGGCAGCCGTTCAATGAAGCTGTGGGCATTGGCTGCTTTTGCGGCTTCCTCTACCTCTTGGTCAGAGGCGTCCAGACGTCCGTAGCGGATATTCTCCCTGATTGTGCCCTGGAACAGAAATGAATCTTGAAGAACAAACCCCATGTTTTTTCGCAGGCTGGATCTTGTCATCTTTTTTATATCCGTGCCGTCAATGAGAATTTTTCCTTCGTTCGGTTCATAAAAGCGGGCGAGAAGATTGGTAACAGTCGTTTTTCCCGCGCCTGTCGGACCGACAAACGCGATGGATTGTCCCGCTGGCACTGTAAAGCTGAGGTGTTTCAGCGTCTGACTCCCTTCCTCATATCCGAAAGAGACGTGGCGGAATTCAATGGCGCCTGTTTGAATCGGCTGATACAAGGCGTTCTTTTCATCCTCCCGTTCTTCTTTTTCATCGAGCACATCGAAGACACGTTCAGCTCCTGCAATGGCAGACAACATCGTATTAAATTGGTTGGCGAGATCGTTCAAAGGGCGGGTAAACTGTCTTGAATACTCTGCGAACACCACGATTGAGCCAATCGTAATCCAGCCCTTTAACGCAAACCAACCGCCGATGGCCGCAATAATCGTAAAACTTAGGTTGTTCAACGTATTCATCACCTTCGGGATAAAGCCGGAAATTGTCTGCGCCCAAAAGCCAGATGCCTTCAGGCTGTCGTTTTTTTCTAAAAACTCAGCGGTCACCTGTTCTTCCCGTGAATACGCTTTGATGACCTTTGCGCCTGAAATAGATTCTTCAATATAGCCATTTAGCTCGCCAAGGTTTTTTTGCTGCTCTTTAAAAAGCTTTCCCGTACGGTTGGTGATCCATTTGATGCTGACCGCCATAATCGGTACGATAATCAGCGTAATGAGCGTCAGCAGCGGGTTCATGTACAGCATCACTGAGATTGTTCCTGCAAAGGTGATGACGCTTGATAAAATTTGGATGACCGACGTGTTTAAGGTTGAACTGACATTTTCAATATCATTCGTCACCCGGCTCATCAGCTCGCCGTGCCGCTGTTTATCGAAGAACGGAATCGGCAGCTCGTGCAAGTGGGTGAACAGCTCACTCCGCATTCTGAATACAGTGCTTTGGGAAATATTAATCATCCAATAGTTTTGAAACCATAAAGACAGGGACTGGATGACGTAGATCCCTAACAAGCCAAGCAATACCGGAAAAAGCCCGCTTGCCGTCCGGCCGACAATAAAATGATCGATGGCGCGGCCGATCACAATAGGTCCAAGCAGGCCAAACACGGCACTGACCACAACCATGATCATGACAAGTGTGAGCATGCCTTTTTTCTCGGCCAAGTAAGACCACATTCTGCCTAGCGTCCCTTTGGCATCCTTTGCTTTCGTTCTTTTTTTGGAGCGGTCTTTTTGATCAATAGGTATTTTCTTATATTGGAAAGGACTACGAATGTCTTTCAGCATGACCAGCCCCCTCCTTTCCGAATTGAGACTCGTAAATAAGCTGATACAAATGAGACTGTGACAGCAGCTCGTGATGCGTGCCTTTTTCGATCAGTTCGCCGTCTTCAAGAAGCAATATGACATCAGCTTTCATGGCCGTGCTGACTTTTTGGGTGATGATCAGTGTTGTGCACTCATAAGCGCTGATCGCTTCAAGCAGTTTTCCTTCTGTTTGCAGGTCAAGGGCGCTTGTACTGTCATCCAATAAAAGAATGGCAGGCTTTCTGATAAAAGCTCTGGCGATGGAAATTCTTTGTTTCTGACCGCCTGACAAATTGACGCCCTTTTGCCCAAGCACCGTATCATAGCCTTTCGGGAGCTTCATAATCGTGTCATGAATTTGCGCGCTTTTGGCCGCTTCCATTACTTCATCTAGTGAAGCATTTTCTTTGCCCCAGGCGATATTTTCCCTGATCGTTCCCGAGAAGAGCAGCACTTCCTGCGGAACGTAGCCGATCTGCCTCCGAAGCCCTTCAGCCGGAAATTCGCCAATCGGCTTCCGGTCAATCAAAACCCTGCCTGAATCCGGTTTGTATAGCCGCGGAATTAACTGAAAGAGCGTTGATTTTCCAGAGCCTGTCGCTCCTAATAGCGCAATCGTTTCCTTTGGTTTTGCTGTAAAGGTTATGTGCTGAAGCGCTTCTCTTTCCATATCGGGATAGCGGAATGACACATCTTCAAAATCAATACGGCCGTTCAGCGGCGCATCCGTTTTGCCGTGCTCCCGTTCGCCATCTTCTGTCTCAAGCACCTCTCCGATCCTTTCCCCGGAAGCTTTCGCTCGTGAAAAAATCATAATCAAGAACGGAAAAACGGACAAAGCGCCTGTAATGCGTGTGGCGTAGTTAATAATCGCGACAACATCACCGACCTGTGCACCGTTTTTTGTTACGCTATTGGCGCCAAGCCACAAAATAAACAGAATGCATATATTCATTAACAGCATCAAAACAGGCATCGTTGCTTCAACAAGGCGAAAGGCCGAGACCGTTTTTTGCATCAGTATGGTATTTGATTTCAGAAACCGTTTGATCTCGTGGCTCCCGCGAAGCAGCGCCTTGATCAGTTTAATAGCCGCCAGGTTTTCCTGCATGATGGTGTTCACTTGGTCAAGCCGTCTCTGCACAGAGCGGAACAGCGAGCCCCCTTTTTTTAATACCCAAAGTAAAAAAAGAATCAAAATCGGAATCGTCACAAGCAGAAAAAAACCGAGCTTTACATTGACAACCACTGATAAAATAACACCGCCGACAATCATTAAAGGCGCCCGAAGCATAAACCTGAGACTCATGAAAATCATATTTTGAACCTGTGTCACGTCATTGGTCAGCCTCGTAATAAATGATGAGGAGGAAAACTGCGCAAAAGCAGAAAAAGAGAAGGACTGGATTTTTTGAAATATCCCTTTTCTCGTATCGTAAGCATAGCTTTGGCTGACATGAGCCGCATAGAAGGAATTCAGCATTCCCGCCGCAAATGACACCAGAGTAAGCCCGACCATTACAGCTCCCCATACCCAGACTGTCTTAAGGTCTTGTTTCAAAATCCCCTCATCTATAATTTTTGCGATAAGAAGAGGCTGCACAAGCTCTACCGCAAGCTCAGTCAGCATAAGGACAAGAGCTATCCCCGCTATCAAATAGTATGGTTTTAAGTATGATAAAGCCTTTGACATCTGAAAGCCTCCCAAACCTGTTTATCAATATGTATATTTATTTTATTTGTTTGTCTTAAATGAATAAAGGATTAACCCTTGAACCCGCACTTTTATTATGTACTTTGTGTAAAAAAAACGGAAATCATTGAGGATAAAAATTGAAGGATTGAAGCGTGTGAATATATGGAGGCTGACTTATCTTTTCTTTTTACCAGCGCCTGAACCGGAGCCTTTTATTTTAAAATGAACTAGCGGAGCCTTTAAAAGACGTCCGCTATTCAGATGATCATTCATGCCGTGTCATTTCACTTAACGAATAAAAACGAAAGCGACCCCAAATCCTTTATCAGCATCAAACTCTTTGATCACTTTCATGACCTGCCAGTGCTGGTTTGGGGAATCGGATTTTGTTGCAATCCCGTTATGGGCGTGAATAAAATCTCCTGCTTTCACAGTCTCATCGCATCTGACATATACCTGGCCGATAAGCCCGACAATGTTCCACTCGTCTCTCTCTTCTCTTGAAGCATAGTCTTCTTCATGCCGAAAGTCCGGATTTTCTTTTGGAGCCATGACCATATGGCCGTTTGCATCTTTCTGTTCTTCATAGACATAGCCGCCAAACTCATTCTTTACGTATCGTCCCGACCAGTGAAAACTCGACTCACCAAGAATCACTCCAGCAGTCTCGGAAATTACCCCAAGCATAAGATCACCTTTTTCAGCCGGTCTGATCTTATCACCTTCAAGTGTGACAAGTGTTCCTGTCGGAATCTTCTCCCCGCTCAGGCTCTCAAAATACTCGGCGTAGTCAGAGAATGTCGAGGAACCTGTTACGCCTCCCGCAGCCTTAATTGTTCCTTCTTTTGCGTGAAGCTCAATTTTTCTGCTTGCCGATGACGGAGTGCTGCCGCTAGCCCAGCCCCATACAGTTGAGTTCGCATTTGGGTTAATCGTATTATATGAACCGATTACTCCAGACTGAGAACCTCCTGTAGCCTGCCCCCGGACAGAACCGACGACAAAGCCATTAGTTCCTGTTACGTGGGAATCTTTAGATGCCATAACAGAAGATCCTTTATGTTTAAACAACTCATACGGTGTTTTTTTACCGCCTACATTAAATGTTGTTTCATATCCTTGAAAATCAATATTTGATATATTCAGATCCGGACCCGAAGAATAGAGCCCGACCGTTCCGCTGCCGGCTCCCAATCTATGCCCGTATACATTGCTCACTGTGCAATTATCAACGCCTCCGCCAAAAGCAAGTCCCGTCGTACCGCCGTCAACTAGAAAAACGCCATCAATCATGCACTTTCCAACCGCATTTTCTCCGCCAAGAACATAAAGATCATGAGCGGCAGAGCGGAACCCGCGGATCGTAATATTCTTCAGATTGACATACCGCCCTTTGTAATAAATCATAATGATCGTGTCATTGCTGTAATCGTATGAACGATCTTCACAAATAGCTTGGAAATTCACTATATTAACTGAATCATAGCCCGAAACAACCAAAGCACTCGCTCCGACGCCTTTATATATAGAATTTTGTTTAGGATTTGTTGCCTGACAATTTACTAATTGAACATCATGGGCAGTTTTTGATGTCGGCTCAGCCGATAAATGATGGCCAATATGTCTAATGCAAAAACCGATTGCATTTTCGTAAGCACGGCAATTAGCCAGTTGAACCCGTTTAGCCGCCGGTGCATAGTCATGCGCCTTAATTTCAAAACCGCGGGCACCGCCAATTGCAACACAGCTATCTACAAATACATCTTGAGAACCGTCATCGATTTCAAAGCAATTTGAATTTGACGTGCCATTTCCATTTCCCATCGGGTGATAGGAAACACAATGGCTAAAAGTAGTATGGTATCCAAAATGACAAGTAAAGTTATCATCGCCGGACCCTGTTGCTTCACAATGTGAAAATGTTACAAAATTACAGCCGTTGGGCTGATAATAAGTTGGGTCATCTTTTTCTCCATGTCTGTTATAGTTCGGACTCGTAGAATCAAAGCCGTGCAGGCCGGCGTTCTTCGCAAACACATGCTCGACAAAAGAATAGTCAACATTCGCAAAAAGCAAACAGCTTGAAGTGGGACCTTTCGGAATCTTCCAGCCGGCAGGGCGCGTATCCTTGTTCCAGTCCAGCGTGAGATGGCCGACGTAAATATTTTCATTACCGTTCGTGTAATCACTGTTGGTCAGAACAGAATGGCCGACCGGTGTTTCGTCTAATAATTTAATGACCGTTCTTTTCTTGCCTGCTCCGATAAGCATTGTATTTGACGGAACAAACAATCCCGATGTTCTGAATACACCCGCGGGAACTGTTACGACATAACCTCCGTCGGCCATAGCATCATGAAATGCTTGCGTATCATCTGTTACTCCGTCACCTTTAGCCCCAAAATCCATCACGTTTCGCTCTGTCACATGTTCAAACCTATTTTCATACATTTTAAGTCTTTCGTTTAAGTTTTCATAAGTTGACGTGCCATCGCTAAGGGCAGCACCGATTTTGCTGTCAATCGCTTCAAAGTTTTGAGCAATGCTTTCAACTTCAACCCCCTCAGTTTTATCGGGTTTGTAAAGTCCTAAGAAAGTAGTATAGTTTGTCATTGTCTTGCCTCCTATTTTTTAATTGCTATTTAAAACACCGAGCACCATAGAAGTGATTCGCTCCTACATCATCCCCTCACTTTCACTCCTGCATGTACAGGTGGCAAAGGTATGACAAATACATACCTTTTTTTCAAAACATAAAAAGAGCGCTGGATAAACAAGCGCTCTTTCCACTCTGCACTTAGACTTCTGCAGCAGTATTTAACCGTTCAATATTCTCTCCACACGCTCCCGGACCTGCGGAACACTCAGCCCGACAATGACTTGAAGCGCTTTGCCGTTTCTTACGACGCCGTGGGCGCCCAGCTCCCTGAAGGCGCTGTCGTTCTTGACCTTTGAATCGTCTGCGACGCTGACACGGAGGCGGGTGGCGCAATTGGTGACCTCCATAATGTTGTCCTTTCCGCCCAGCGCTTCAATATACAAAGCCGCCGTATCCTGTTCTTGTTCATCTGCCGCGGCTGTTTCATTTGAGGCCTGCTTTCGTTCTTTGTACTCTTTTTTAGAATACAGCTTCGTTTCCTGCCCTTCTTCTTTTTCCCTGCCCGGTGTGGCGATATTAAATTTGAGGATGAGAAATCGGAAGACGAAAAAGTAGATGGCGGTAAAGGATAATCCGATTATAATCTGGTACACATACGTCAAGCCATGGCTGCTTGCCAGCGGTATCCAGTTTAGCGTCACCGCTTCGATCAGGCCCCCGCCCATATTTCCGACGACACCGGCCATAAACATGACGGTTGCCATGCAAGCGGCGAGCAAAGCATGCACTGCGAATAAAAAAGGTGAAATAAACAGGAATGTAAATTCAATCGGCTCTGTAATGCCGGCGACAATCGATGTCAGCGTGACCGGAATCAACAGGCCGGCGACAATTTTTTTCTTCTCCTTTGAGGCGGTGGCGTAAAAGGCGAGCGCGATGCCCGGGATTCCGAAAATCTTTGAGTTGCCGTGAAGCGCGAAACCGCCTTGCGGGAATAATTCTTTCAGCGGTTTGGCAGATTGAGAGTATTCGCCGAGATGCTGCGCCCAATAGGTGACAATGCCGCCTTCAGCCACAGCCGGCCCGTAAACAAACGGGGCATAAATAAAATGATGAAGCCCTGTCGGAATTAAGATCCTCTCTAATAACGTGTAGATCCATACACCAAGCGCCCCTGACGCAACGAGAAAGCCTTGCAGAGATGCGATTCCTGACTGAACCATCGGCCAAACGTATGCCACCGCGAGTGAAATCGGTATCATAATGAAAAAAGAAATGATGACAATGTACGAAGACCCTTGGAAAATCCCCAGAAAATCCGGCAGTTTCTTATCAAAAAAGCGATTGTGCAAATAGACGACAATGGAAGAAATAAAAATCGCTCCGATAATGTTCGTATCAAGTGTTTTAATGCCGGCAATCATCGTCAGCCCGCTCGTTCCGCCGACCTCCTGATTCATATCGACATGAAAAGCCCCGCCCCATACCGTCAGAATCGCGTTGATAAAGTAATTGAATGTCAGATAAACTGTAAGCGCTTCCAAACAAGCCCTCGCCTGTGCTTTTTTTGCTAAAGCCACAGGTATGCCGATCGCAAACAGCAGCGGCATTTGATTAAAGACGGTCCAGCCGCCCTGTTCAATGACGTACCAGCATTGATACCAAAGCCCGTCAGGATCAGCCAGCGGCCCCATCAGTGTTTTATTTTTAAAGAGCGTACTCAGACCGACAATAATACCGGAGAATGCAAATAACAAAACAGGCACAAACATCGCGCTGCCGAAGCGCTGGACTTTTTGCATCATATCGTAACCTCCCGTTATTCATCAAAATTTTCAAGCTCTTTGTAATCAACATATGCGCGGAACAGCGCTTCGCCCACAAGAAAAAAAGGAACGAACGCTACAATTTCCGTTTTATCGCTTAACATCACCGGCTTGCTTGTCGCATAAAGATTATGCGGTGTCGTTTGGGCCAGTACGTTATTTTTCAGGTTGGTGATTGAAATAAACGGAACCCCCTTTGCGGACAGGGCCCTTGCCTGCGGTATCAGTTCAGGCGTTTCGCCGGATAAGGAAATAATAATGAATAAGTCATCCACATTAAAATCATCACTCATAAGTTCAAATTCTGTTTTATCCTGGATTAAAATCAGATACTTCCGCCTGGATACAAACATCCTTTGCAGCTCGCGGGCACATACCCTTTGCGCCGTGCCCGATCCGTAAACGAAAATCCGCTTTGCATCATCTATCAGCCGGCACATTTCTGTCATGTCTTTTGACTTCACGTATTTCACATTAGCTTCAATATCGTCCAGCAGCTTTTCAAAGCTCATACTCTCACCCTCTTCAGGCTGATCCTCCCATTTCAGAAATACGCGGAATTCACTGTAACCGCTGAAGCCGAGTTTTTGGGCAAGCCGCAATATAGAAGAGCGCGAGACATTGCAGGCTTTCGCCATATCATTGATGCCAAGGCGGTAGCACGTATGCTTATGATTCAATATATATTTTAAAATATAAAAATCGTTATCATTTAGTTTGCTGTAATACTGATTGATGAGTTCCTCCAGCCGCATCCCAAAATCCCCCCCATTTTCTTTCTATTATATAGAATAACAGATGGAGAAAACGGGGGAAGATTGACTTTAGGAAATATGAGACGGACTCACATCAAGCTCAGGCCAGTATTCCTTATTGGCCTCCAATAAATCTTCAAGAATCAGCCTTGCCACACGGGCATTCGGCACTGTTTTTGACAAGATCAGCGCCTGCCACAGCTTTTGAAATGACCGTTCTTCCCAAGCTTCAACCGTCAGTTTTTCAACAGATACCTGCTGCTCCATCAGCCCTTTTTGGAACTGCGGAATGTTTCCGACCGTAAGCGGCTCAGGTCCGTTCGAGCCTACGAGACAAGGCACCTCAACCATGGCGGATGGGTCAAAGTTTGAAATCGCGCCGTTGTTTTCAACGATTAACAGCATTCTCTCCCCGGTGTTATAAGCGATCGCACGTGCGAGGTCGACAATATAGGAGGCGTGATCGTCAATTTTAATTTGGCTGTTTTCTGACGATTGCTCCTGTGTAATCATGTCACATTGGCTGAAAATAAAGGCTTCACGCCCTTCCATAACTTCATTTGCCCGTGTATGGTCCGGGTTTGATTTTTTCACCATGTCGTCCGGGAACAAATAATATTGCAAGTACGTGTTCGGCAGTGTATCCGGGTCGGCTTCCTGCACATCACGCGCTTTGCCGAATGTGTCATTCCAGCTTGCTTCAGTCTGTTCAGTTTCCGTCTTCGGAATATAGCCGTATTCGCGGACGTGCTCTTTCAGCTTCGGCATTAAGTCATTGCCCTTTTGATCAGTGATGGATGTCCACCAGCCAAAGTGGTTCAAGCCGTAATATCGGACGTTCATTTCTTTTCTTGAGGACAATCCGAGGATTTGCGCCATCCGGTCTTCAATTCCGACAGGCATGTCGCAGATGTTCAATATTTTCGAATCCGGTCTGAGGCGCCGCGTGGCCTCGGCCACAATCGCCGCAGGGTTGGAGTAATTCAGCATCCATGCATCAGGCGAGTAGGTTTCCATATAATCAAGAATCTCTATAACGCCGCCGATTGAGCGCATGCCGTATGCGATTCCGCCCGGTCCGCATGTCTCCTGCCCGACCACGCCGTACTTCAGCGGAATTTGTTCATCAAGCGCGCGCATTGCATATTTTCCGACTCGGATGTGCGCCATGACAAAGTCAACATCTGTAAAGGCCGTTTCAGGATCAGTTGTCGCCAAAAATTCAATCTCCGGCGCCTTTTCTTTGATAAAGACCTCACAGGCACCCGCAATCCGCTCCTGCCTTTCTTTGTCATTGTCATAAAGCTTCAGCTTTCTGATCGGAAACTCCTTCAGATGATTCAAAAGCATTAATACAATTCCCGGTGTAAATGTACTGCCGCCGCCTGCAATGACGATTGAGAAAGATTTGTTTGTCATATGAAGACCTCCCTTGATAACGTTTACATTTTATTTATATCATGTGAAGAACCTCTTTGTATCGGAATTTGGAGAGTTAGATCATTTGATCAGTTTTAGTTATTTTTCTCAAAGAGCGGGAAAGTTCCCGGGGCGCTCAAATCAAAAAGGCTGCTATGGTCAGCAGCCTTTTTTTCAACTGGATGAGCTGAAATCAAGCAAGATTTTTCCCTTCGTCAGCTCATTGCAGCGTAATGCCTCTTTAAAATGTTCAAAGCGAAATACGGCGGCCGGCGCATTCATGGTCAGGTCTCCCCTGGCAAACAAATCCATTACTTCTGAAAAGCGGCGGCGATATGCTTCGGCGGTGTGATGTTCATTCCAAAGCCGTAAAGCAAACAGCTTTGGAGACAAGCGATACGTTTCGTGCAGTTTCTTCCAATCTGTCGGAATTCCTGAAAGCAAGCCATAGCTGACAAGCATGCCGGTTGGTTTTAATGCGGAAGCCAATATTTCGCTTTCTGCACCGCCCACAGCGTCAATCGCATAATCAGCGCACTTGCCGCTGCAAGCATCAGCGATCATTTCTCTTACATGTCCTTTGGAAGCATTAATAACCTTCCATGCCCCAAACGCCTGAAGCTGTCTTGCGCCGCCGTCATTTCGGGCAATGGCGATTAACCGAAAGCCGAGCACCTTCGAAAGCTGGGCAAAGATCAGGGCAATGGAAGTGCCTCCGCCGTTCATCACCAACAGATCATTCGGTTGTATGTCCAGCATTTCTTTACAAATCAGCCATGCCGTCAGCGGATTAATATACAGACGGCTTGCATCATGATCGCTGATGGCAGATGGCACCTCAATGGCATACTTGGCTTTTGCGATTGCATATTGCTGCCAAGTGCCTTCACCTCTCACAGGCACAACCCGCTTGCCGATCAAATCTTGTGACACATCTGCGCCTGTATCGATAACAGTGCCGACTCCTTCATAACCGGCCGTCGCGGGGAGTTTGATCCGGTGTGAGTATGCGCCGCTGATCGGAATCAAATCAGACGGATTGATTGGGCTTGCAAGCATTTTAACGAGCACTTCATCAGCTTGAAGCGGCGCCTTGTCTTTTTGGCAAAGCTCCAATTGTTCCAATGGGTCTCCAAACGCTTTATATAGTAAAGCAGTATTCTTCAACATTCATCCCTTCCTTATCTGCCATTTTTTTAAGAATGCTCGTTTTTTAAGAGTAAGTCAATCTTTACAATGTGCTCTCGGAATTCTTATGATAAAGGAAAAGGTTACGGAAGCGGGAATGCTGTCATGCTGTTTACGATTGTTTTGTTTATCGCTGCGGGGATTGCTGAAATCGGCGGCGGATATTTGATTTGGCTGTGGCTGAGGGAGATGAAGCCGATTGGATACGGGATTGCGGGAGCGCTCATTCTGATCGCCTACGGCGTGATTCCGACATTTCAGTCATTTCCTTCGTTTGGCCGTGTGTATGCCGCATATGGAGGAGTATTTATTGTGCTTGCCGTTCTTTGGGGATGGCTCGTTGACCGGAAAACGCCTGATGTGTACGACTGGGCCGGAGCGCTGATTTGTCTTCTCGGCGTCGGCATCATGCTGTTTGCACCGAGGGGATAAAAGGCCCGCTGTTCTCAGCAGGCCTTTTTCAAAAATGCTCTTGTAAATCTGAAAGAAGCACCTCTTGCTCAAACTGAGGGTTGCCGATAGGGAAAATCCGTGCTGTTTCCTTGTCTTCGTTGACATGCTGAATGTAAATAGGGACTCCTTCGTAGGTCACATACGCCATTGCAGCGGATTCGGCAATGTCTTTTGCGCGTTGAGTATTCATGTCTCAAACCTCCTTTGCGTCTCACACATAAAGTGTCCGGCCGGCAAAGGAAGTATGCTTTTTTTCTTAAAATTGCCCGGCAGACAGCTTGAATCTTTTCAGGCGTTTGTAAAACGTGCTGCGCGGGATACCCGCCATTTTAGCGGCCAGCGTGACATTTCCCTTTGCGGATTCGAGGGCGTTTATGATGATGTTTTTTTGTATTTGCTCCCGAATGGCTGACGGCGGCGCTTCGCCCGGACCAGAGGACTGCTGTGATGGCGCAAGCCCCGATGCTTCAAGCAGTGATGAGAGGGGGCGGCTTGATAACCGGCCGTCCGGGAACATGACGGAAAGACGTTCAAATACATTAAATAATTCCCTGATATTCCCGGGCCATTCCCGGCTCTTTAATATATCTAAAAACTCCTGCGGAAGCTCGCCCGCCCAGTTGTTGGTTTGCTTGAATTCGTAAAAGAGGCCGGGAATATCTTCTGTGCGTTCTCTTAATGGCGGGAGGTGAATCGGGCAGACGTGCAGCCGATAAAATAAATCTTCTCTCAGTTTTTTGCTCTTAACAAGCTGTTTCAGATCGGCATGGGTGGCGGTGATAATTCTGATGTCAACGGGAATCTCTTTTGTCCCGCCGATCGGGGTGATTTTCCGTTCCTGCAGCACCCTTAAAAGGGCAACCTGCATGGCGTGCGTGATTTCTCCGATTTCATCGAGAAAAAGCGTGCCTTTATCTGCTTTCAGTAAAGCGCCTTTATGGCCTTTCCGTTTTGCTCCGGTGAACGCGCCTTCCGAGTAGCCGAACAGTTCGCTTTCAATCAATTTTTCAGGTATCGCTCCGCAATTGACGGCAACAAACGGGCCGTTTTTTCTGGGACTGTTGTCATGGATCGCCCTGGCGGCGACTTCCTTCCCCGTCCCGGTTTCTCCGGTCAGGCAAACCGTTGCGTCCGTTTGGGCGACAAGCTCCAGCTGCTTCAGCATGCTTCGGGATGAACGGCTTTTTCCCGCCGCTCCTTTGAAAATAAAGGGCTTTTTTTCATTCTTGGATAAATAAAAACATGTGCAGCCGTTCTCTTCTTGTACGGCCTGTTTGATGTGAAAGCCTCGTTCCTCAAGCTCAGACAGCTGCTCTCCGATAAAGCGATGGACCGGCCGGCTTGCCCCGATAATTCTGCCGCGCTCATTACAAAGCACAATAGGGTCGCGGGACTGGGCGAGTCCGGCAAATTGATTGATCATCTCAAGCTCCTTCATTTTGGTCTTGAGGGCGAGTTCCCGTTCCGCCGTATAAGCGATGGAAGAGGCGATTCCCAGCATAAAAGGCTGAGCGCGGGCGGCGGGACAGGAAATGTCAATAACGCCGGCAAGCCTTCCGTCTTCATAACGGATCGGCGCGGCGGAACAGCTCCATTGGTGGGAAGCGAGCGAATAGTGTTCAGAGCCGTGAATAACGACCGGCTCCTTTGTATAAAGGGCCGTGCCGATTGCGTTCGTGCCGACTGCGGTTTCTGTCCAGCGGGCGCCTTTTAAGAAATTAATGCGTTTCGCTTCATTGATTGTACGGAGATGGCCGTCGACTGAGTGGACAACGCCGTCGGCATCAATTAACAGAACCATCATTTCCATTTCCTGCATCGCCATTTTTATCTTTTCCGCATAAGGCATTGAGGCCGCTAAGAATAACGCGTGCTTTTCGGCCTGCCTTTCAAGATTTTCTGCCGGCAGCACGTTAGGCCCCTTTTCAAGATAAGGATTAACGTCCGCTTTTTTGCAGCGGTGCCACGAAGCCGCGACCCGCTTTTGAATGCGGGCTTCGTCAAGGACGCCCTCGCTCACAAATCGCTTCCAGGTTTGCAAATCATTCCGGATGACATTCATTTTATTCGCTCCCCCCTGTTCAATCATATCTTTTCATTTATTGTAGGGGAAAAATAAAGCGCTTTCAATAAAAATAAACCTTCTGAATCTCAGAAGGTTTATTCGCTATACTGAATGCACCGCAAGCCCGGTTACGTTTAAGAGCGCTTCTTGAAGAGTTTCCGAAAGGGTCGGATGTGCGGCGATAAAGTGTTCTGACATATCAGCCGTCATTTCGCCGTTCATCAGCATCGCCGCCTGCCCGATCAATTCAGTGACGTCAGGACCGATCATTGAAACACCGACAATTTCTCCGAATTCCGGTTCGGCAATGATTTTCATTTTGCCGCCATGCTGATTTTTAATTAAGGCCTTTCCGTTAGCGGAAAACGAACATTCTCCAATGTGCACGTCTCCGTATCGTTCTCTGGCCTGTTTTTCTGTCAGCCCGATGGCGGCCATTTCCGGCGAAGTGTAAATACAGCGGGGCACGGCCCGCGCATTCACTGCGGCATCGCGGCCGGAAGCATGTAAAGCGGCAGCCATTCCTTCATGTATGGCGGCGTGCGCGAGCTGAATTCCGCCCGCCGCATCACCGCAAGCGTAAATATGCGGAAGATTTGTCTGCATGTGCTCATTTACTTCAATTCCGCGCGGGGAAAAGCGGACGCCGGCCTGTTCCAGATGCAGCCCTTGTAAGCGCGGTTTTCTGCCGATCGCGATAAGAATGTGATCGGCACTTGCCTCGATTTCTTTCCCGTCTTTCGTCCATACCGCGGTTTTGCTTGCCTGATCCACCCGCTGCAATGCGGCTCCCGTCTGAATATCAACTCCGCTTTCTCTTAATGTTTCCTCAAAAATTGCGGCGATTTCCCCGTCTTCGGCCGGAAGCAGCTGATCGGCCATTTCAATGACCGTCACTTTTGTTTTGAGCCTGCTGAATAAAGAAGCAAACTCACAGCCGATCACCCCCCCTCCGACAATGAGAAGCGAGGAAGGGATTTGTTTAAGAGAGAGCGCACCTTGGCTGTCAATCACCCAGCCGCCGTCAAAAGGGGCACACGGCAGTGACATCGGTTCTGAGCCTGAGGCAATCAGGACTTTGTCGGCTTCAATGATTTCTTTTGCGCCTCCGGCGTCTTCTACCAATAATGTTTTGTCAGAGAGAAAGGAAGCCGTTCCGCTGACGACTTTGATTTGATTTGCCTTCATTAAATATTGAATGCCCTGTACGAGCTGATTGACGATTTGCCGCTTGCGCCCCTGCATGCGGGCCCAATTGATGGTGATGTTCTGCGGGATTTCAATGCCGAATGTATTCGCGTGTTTGATTTTATCAAGGATATTTGCGCTTTCCAGCAGCGACTTGGTCGGGATGCAGCCCTCGTTGAGACACGTGCCCCCAAGCGGGCCTTTGTCTATGAGAACGACTTGCATCCCTCTCCTTGCAGCTGTCACGGCAGCTGCATACCCGGCCGGACCGCCGCCGATAATGGCTAGTGTCAATGTCTTCACCTCTCTTTATAAAATCAATCCTGCCGGCTCTTCAAGAAGCTCTTTCACCGTTTTCAAAAAAGCCGCAGCGGGTGCTCCGTCACATGCTCTATGATCGAAAGTAAGGCTCAGCGGCAGAATGGTGCTTTTTACAAGCTCTTCCCCGCGGTACACGGGTGCTTCATAACTCGCCCCGACTCCGAGAATGCCGGTTTCCGGCGGGTTTAAAATCGGGGTGAAATGTTCGATGCCGTAAGCGCCGAGATTCGTGATGGAGAAAGTTGAGCCTTGCAGGTCATCGCCTGAAGCATTGCCTTCCCGCGCCCTGCGTGTGTTTTTCGAGATATGGTCTGCAAGGTCAAGGAAAGAAAGCTTTTCCGCATCGCGGATGACCGGCACGACGAGTCCGTTTTCAAGAGAAACTGCCATTCCGAGATGAACATAGGGATAGGTGATGATCCGCTCCTCGTGATAGGAGCTGTTCAGCTCAGGATGCTGCCGTAACGCCAGCACCGCGGCCCGGGCTGCGAAATGCGTGACAGTCAGCTTGACGCCGGTGCGCTTTTTCGCTGTTTCGGCGAGCTGCTGCTGCAATTTGATCAGCTCTGTAACATCCGCTTTCATCGTCATTGTCAGCTGAGCGCTGCTTTGCAGGCTTTTGTGCATCCGCTCTGCAATCACCTTTCTCATCGCGGTGACCGGTTTCCCCTCAGGTGATACTGGCTGTGCCGGTGTTTGCGGCTTTGATTCAGTCTTTATCGCCTTTATGACGTCTTCTTTGACGATTCTGCCTCCCGGTCCCGTTCCTTTCAGCGTGTCAAGTCGTAATCCGGCCTTCTCCGCCATTTTCCGCGCAACAGGAGACACTTTGACTCGGCTTGCGGGCTTTTGTTTAACGGTGAAATCGTGACTCTTTTCAGATGCCTTTTTCGGCTCTTCACGACTTTCCGGCCGGCCTTCTCCTTTCTCCTGCACCTCTTCCCCGTTTTCCCCGATATAACAGATGGCGGTGCCCGGCGGAACTCCTTCCCCCTCTTTTACTTTAATGTGAAGAAGCGTGCCGCTTTCCGGCGCTTCAATCTCCATCTCGATTTTTTCAGAATTGATGCTGGCGATGCTCTCTCCTTTCTCGACCGCATCGCCTACTTTTTTGTTCCAGACGGATACTTCCCCTTGCTTCATTGCCATTCCCAGCTTTGGCATCACTACTTTTACAGCCATTCATTTGTCCCTCCTTTAATTCATTGCCGGCTCGCCAAGCAATTCAAGCGTGACGCTGACAATTTGATCTGGTGTCGGCAAATATTGATCTTCAAGCACTGGTGAAAACGGCACCGGTGTATGCGGCGCTGTAATCCGTTTAATCGGCGCATCAAGCAAATCAAAGCCCTTGTCGGCGACAATCGCAGCAATATCCGTGGCAATGCTGCAGCGCGGATTGGCTTCATCAATAATGATCAGCCTGTTTGTTTTTTCTAACGATGTGAAAATCGCTTCCTCATCCAAAGGAGACAGACTCCGGGGATCAAGCACCTCGGCCTCGATGCCCTTCTCAGAAAGCTGTGCAGCCGCTTCAAGCGCGGTATTGACCTGCTTGCCGATCGCAAACAGCGTGATGTCGCCGCCTTCACGTTTGATATCCGCTTTTCCGAGCGGGATTGTATAATAATCTTCCGGCACCTCTCCCTTCATGTTGTAGGACGTTTTGTCTTCAAAAAAGAACACCGGATCATTGTCTTCTATTGCCGCCAGCAGCAAACCTTTGGCGTCATATGGATTGGAGGGAACAACCGTCTTCAGACCCGGGATGCTGGTGAACAGGCCATACAGCGTCTGCGAATGCTGGGCAGCTGCCCGGAACCCTGCTCCGTATGTGGTGCGGACGGTAATCGGCACTTGCGCTTTTCCGCCGAACATATAGCGGAATTTCGCCCCTTGGTTGATCACCTGGTCAAAGCACGTGCCGATAAAATCGTTAAACATCAGCTCCGCAATCGGTCTCAGCCCGGTTGATGCCGCTGCCATAGCCGCACCCATGTAGCCCGCCTCAGAAATCGGTGTGTCCAGCACTCGGCTGCGACCAAATTCCTGTACGAGCCCCTTTGTGACCCCTAAAACGCCGCCCCATGCTTCATCATCCTGCAAATGATCGACAGCCGCTCCCCCTGCGACATCCTCACCGATCAAAAGCACATTTTCGTCTCTTCTCATCGCAAGCTTCATTGCTTCATTGATCGCGTCTGACATGCTTATGACTCTCGCCATCTCACATTCCCCCTTTTTCATATGAGACGTAGACGTCTGTCAATAATTCTGACTCTTTCGGATATGGACTCTCTTCACTGAACGAGACGGCTTTTTCAATCGATTCGCTGACACGCTGTTCTATATCTGACAGTTTATTTGCATCTATTTCTTTTAAAAGATAGTTTTTAAAGCCTTGGATGGCATCCTTTTCTTCAAGATGCTCAGTCCTTTCATCCTTTGTTTTATAGGTTTGGGCATCCCCTTCGAAATGGCCGTAGTTTCTGTAAGTCATACATTCAATCAAAGATGGGCCGCCGCCGTTTCTTGCTCTTTCTATCGCTTCCTCGGCTGCCTGATAAACCGCTAAAATATCTTTTCCGTCAACTGTGACCCCCGGCATGTTATAGGCAGCCGCCCGGTCGGCGATTGAATCACAGGCTGATGCGTACTCAAATGTCGTGGCTTCGCCGTAGCCGTTGTTTTCAGCAACAAATACGACAGGAAGGTTCCACACTTTTGCTAAGTTCAGCCCTTCATGGAAGGTGCCTTGGTTATTTGCGCCATCCCCGAAAAAGCAAACGCTTACATTTTTAGTCTGTTTATATTTAGCGGTGAGCGCTGATCCGCATGCGAGCGTGAATCCGCCCCCCACGATTCCATTTGCCCCCAACATACCTTTATTGAGGTCGGCAATGTGCATAGAGCCACCCTTGCCTTTACACAGTCCGGTCGCTTTCCCGAAAATTTCCGCCATCATGCCGTCCAGATCACAGCCTTTGGCGATACAATGGCCATGTCCCCTGTGCGTGCTTGTAATGCTGTCGCCATCATGTAAATGAGCGCACACCCCTACTGCAACCGCTTCCTCACCGGCATACAAATGGACGAATCCAGGAAGCACTCCCTGCGCGAACAGTTCATGCACTTTGTCTTCAAAGCCCCTGATTTCCAGCATCTTTTGGTATATCCACAGCGCTTTCTCCTCAGTTAATGACAAACCTTCTCGTTTTAACAATTCCATTTTGTGCGCCTCCTTCTATTTAGGGTTCACATTTATAAATGCAAGAAGTGTGCCAGCCTTTTGAGCCCGTAAAATCGAGGTTATGATTTTTACACTGGAGACAGTTTGAGACAGGTGTCTCATTTTGTCTCGATTTGATCCATTTGTCTCGTTTTATGACATAAAAAAAGACCGGGCATCACCCTGTCTTTGACAATGATCGACGTATTTATTTCCTCGGAAATCTTTTAACTGCTTCATTTTTCTGCATCGCTTGTCTGAATAGCTGTTTTCGGAAGAAAATCAATTGAATATTTGACATAAAAGAAACCGCCGTCCCCGTCCTTCTGGTGTATATCCCTTTTCGTTAAGCGCTTTTCTAACCGATTCCGCCGCTTTTGCGGCATCTGTTTTTGATAATCCGCTGGCGTCTAACTGAAGCGTCATGCTCAGAGGCGCTTTTTGACACTCAAAACAAGCATCAGCTTTTATAACTTGCAGAACCGCTTATTTCAGATTTGCTTCTATTTCCTTCGATGCTTCTTCAATTCATCGCAGGTGACCTTACGTCACATTGAGTAGCGAGAAATACATCTTCCGAGGTTTTAGCGTTATATACCCATTCGTGATCTTGATTTCTTTTTTGGATAGGTGTGCTTCACAAGCGGCATTTTTCATAAATGGATCACCGAACCATATGTGGCAGATATATAGTCCTCATTCGAATACCACAATGGCAAGCAAGCCAACCACAAGTTTTTTCATGTTCACACTCTTTTTCCTGATATGCTGTACTACAGTTCTTGCTTTTCTTCAACTGCCCGGTTCAGCGCTTGAAGCATGTAGCCAATGCCTTTGTACGATGATAGAGGCCAGCTGAGATGCTGATGTTCTCCGATCACGGCGTTTAGGACGCTTCGGTATTTTTTTCCGCCAAGCATGACAAGCTCTCTGGTATTAGAAAAGCCCTTTTCGTAAAATTGGCGGCACAGTTCCTCCGCTGTCATGATCTCCGGATGGCCTGTACCAAAAGTAACATCGTAATTTTCGGGAACGATATCATCAGGACGAAGGAATCCGTGCTTCGCCGACAAAATTACCCACTCATCGAAAAATGCTTTCGCATACCGCTCGCACGCTTGATGAAACGGGCTGAGATAAGCGTCCTTCGCCTTTATCGGCCCTTTATCTGGATGGAGGTCCCATATTTTTTTCTTGCCGCAGGGGATGATGCATAGTCGTTTCATTTTTCTCTCCCCTTATGTAGTTTCTCATATCAATGTACCATTATTTGCTTGTTCCTGCATGACTTAACGATAAAGCTTCACACAAAAAGACCCGGAATTCATACCGAAATCCAGGCCGGATGAGAATTGTTTATGTCACTGCTGCTCTATCCCATCAAGATACTTTCTCTCAAAGTCATCGAGCAATGCACGCACTTCATCTGTTGACTTTGTGTTCATGCATTGATTTCTTAATTCACTTGCTCCCCGGAATCCGCGGAGATAAATCTTGAAAAAGCGGGGAAGAGGTTTGTATGGACGGGCTTCTAATTTTGAATATTTATCATGAAGATCCAGATGCAGCCTTAAGAGATCAAGCAATTCCTTACTGCTGTGCTCTTTCGGCTCCTTTTCAAAGGCGAATGGATTTGTAAAAATACCTCGTCCAATCATAATTCCATCAACACCATATTGTTCGGCAAGTTTTAAGCCGGTTTCCCGGTCAGGGATATCCCCATTGATCGTCAAAAGGGTATCTGGTGCTATCTCGTCACGAAGTTTCTTGATTTCCGGAATCAGTTCCCAATGCGCATCTACTTTACTCATTTCCGCTCTCGTACGCAGATGAATGGAGAGGTTAGCAATATCCTGCTTCAATACGTGTGTCAGCCAGCCGCGCCATTCGTCTATATCCGTGTAGCCAAGTCTGGTCTTCACACTTACCGGCAGTCCTCCTGCTTTCGCTGCTTGTATTAATTCGGCTGCAACTTCAGGACGGCAAATCAGGCCGCTTCCCTTTCCGTTCCCCGCCACATTAGGGACAGGACAGCCCATATTGATATCCAGACCCTTAAACCCTAATTCCGCCATCCCAATACTCATTTGGCGAAAGTTTTCAGGCTTATCTCCCCATATGTGGGCAACCATCGGCTGTTCATCCTCCGTGAAAGTCAAACGGCCGCGCACACTATCCTTCCCATCCGGGTGACAATAGCTTTCCGAGTTTGTAAACTCCGTAAAGAACACATCGGGTCTGCCTGCTTCACTCACAACATGGCGAAAAACGACATCCGTCACATCTTCCATTGGTGCCAATACAAAAAATGGCCGTGGTAATTCACGCCAGAAATTATCTGTCATAACAAACTCAAATCCTTTCATGATGGGATACAGCCAAACCTTTATCCCAAAATCAAAAACTGACCATGCTTCTTTTACACTTATAGCATGTGTTAGCACTTCTTATCAAACGATAGTAAATTTTGAACATTTCAATCTTTACTAAATAACACACATAAATTGTATCAGTTGAAACAAATCATTCACGGTATTCTTATTGGAAAAAAACCGAGAAATTATTTGATACAAAAGCGAAAAATAAAGAGCTTACTTTTTACGCCAATTTTCATCTTTTAAAATAAAGATCTCTGAAAAGAAATTCTAGAAAAGACAGTCATGGCGAGGGCTGCGCATGAAAAAGACCCGGAAAGCGGCAATGTTCATTCTGCCGAAATCCAGATCTGATGAGGAATCGTTTATATTAATTAGACGATTTCAATACAAGCTTCGCCACAGCTTCCACATGAGCCGTCTGCGGAAACATATCCACAGGCTGAATATATTCGACGCGATAGTCCTTCGACAGCGCCTGCAAGTCTTTCGCAAGTGTGGAAGGATTGCAGGATACGTAGACGAAGCGTCTCGGTTTTACTTTTTTGATGGTATCTAAAAATGTTCTGTCACAGCCGGTTCTCGGCGGGTCAACAATGACCACGTCAGGGCGGAAGCCTTCTTTCGTCCATCTCGGGAGCCAGTGTTCGGCGGTTCCTGTGACATATGTCGCGTTTTTGATGCCGTGTTTTTTGGCGTTCTTCTTCGCATCGTCAATTGATTCTTTAATGACGTCCATGCCGCGGATCTCTTTTGCGCCGCTTGAGACCCACATACCGATTGTGCCAACGCCGCAATACGCGTCAACAACTTTTTCTTTTCCGGTCAGCTGAGCCGCTTTTTTCACTTCGTCATACAGCTTGACCGTCTGTTCAGGGTTGAGCTGGAAGAAAGCGCGTGCGCTCAGTTCGAATGACACGTCGCCAAGCACCTCTTGAATGGCATGGCTTCCGGCAAGCGCTTTTGTTTTGTCTCCGAAGATGACGGATGTCCGCTCGCCGTTGACGTTTTGAATAATGGATTTCACTTCAGGCAGACGCTTTTGGATAGCTTGTACGATTTCGTCTTTATTCGGCAGTGTCTCTTTCGCAGTGACAAGCACGACTTGCACCTCACCTGTTTCGAAACCGACTCTCGTCACGATTGTGCGTACATCGCCTTTTCGCGTCCGTTCGTTATAAACAGAAACATTATGCTTCTCTAAAATGCGGCGGACGATGCCAGTTGTTTTGTTTGTTGCCGGATGCTGCACAATGCATTCTTTGATCGGGACGATTTTATGTGAATCCAGCCCGTATAATCCGGCGATGATGCTGCCGTTTTGGGAACGGCCTACTTGAAATTGGCTTTTGTTCCGGTAATTCCACGGGTTGTCC
Source organism: Bacillus sp. YC2 (assembly GCF_019891195.1). NCBI lineage: Bacteria > Bacillati > Bacillota > Bacilli > Caryophanales > Bacillaceae > Bacillus > Bacillus sp. YC2. Next base: position 59,265 of record NZ_JAHXDO010000012.1, read on the forward strand.
ATGCCGATTGTTTCTTTAATGTCCATCTTACTGACGTCAAATCTCGTATGGCGTTCCAAAGATTGAATGACGATATCGCGTTTTTCCCGAAGCTGCTGGGCGTAGGCAAGATGCTGAAGCTGGCAGCCGCCGCATTGATCATATACCGGACATGGCGGTGTGACGCGATGCTCCGATGGTTTGCGGATTTTTTTGATGCGTCCTTCTGAAAACTTCGGCTGGACGTTTGTCGCTTCGACAACCACCTCTTCACCCGGCAGCGCGCCGGGCACGAAGACCACTTTTTTCTTGAAATAGCCGACGCCCTCTCCATTGATGCCGAGGCGTTTGATCGTCAGCGGAAATGTCTGTCCGGCTTTCAGCTCGACGGGCGTCTTTTTATGTTGTTGGTTCACGTTATTTCTCTCCGTTTCTATATGAAGCTTTCCGTATTTGGAAAGTGATCGACTAAAACATCACATCTTTCTAGTATAACACGCAGCCGGCACTTCCATCATGTTTTTCAGGAAGATGATGATTCAATGCTCCTCCACAAATACAAGGACGCATAGCTTAAATACGGCTCCCATTGCCTGCTCACCTCAAGCATCATTTCTTTTGACGGCTTTTCAGCGAGGCCGAATCGGCGTTTGACCGCTTTTTGCAGGCCGATGTCTGCTAAAGGAAACAGATTAGGACGGCCAAGGCCGAACATGAGCACGTTTTGCACAGTCCACGGTCCGATGCCTCTGATTGTGATCAGTTTTTTCATGATGTCTTCATCCGATAAAAAGGAGAGTTCCGATAAATTGAGTGTTCCGTCTGCGATCATCCGTGAGGTGTCAATGGCATATTCCGCTTTTCTCATGCTGAACTGGAGCTCCCGCAAGTCCTGATAATCAAGCGCCGCTATGGTTTCCGGCTGCGGATAGCACCAGACGCCGTCTTTTTGTTCGCCAAAGGCATGAACGAACCGTTCCGTTAAAGTGAAGGCAAAAGACAGATTGAGCTGCTGGTGAATGATGCATTTCATAAGGCAGTTGTACACACTGTACTCAAGCACGAGAGGCATTCCCGCATGCTCTTCAAAAAGCGCTGACAGATTGGTTTTGGAGAAATGGTCATGCACGGCTTGAAGCGATTTCCCCCATTGAAAAATCTCCTTTATCCGTTCCATCATCTCCTGCTGATTTGTTTCGCCGCTGACGAGAAAGACTGGTTCTGACGCGGTTCCTTCGGCTCGTACGGTTACGATGCATAATTCCCCGGCACCGCTTCTGACCGGCACCTTTACTGATCTCTCCGTGAGATCCACGGCGTTCAGCGGATCGAGTGCCAGCCTTTTCAGCACACGGTCAAAATGATACGGAGGCGTAACGGAGACGGTTTCTTTCCACATGGAATCACCCCTTTTTGTCCCAGTATATCATGAAGCGGCAAAGAGGCCATTCGTATACTTTTCTTCATAACGCCGCATGATATAATGACAGGCGGAGGGTTGTTTATGATACACATTACCGCAATCACAACACACAATCAGATATTAGAAAATATCCCCTTATCACGCATAGAACAACCGGACATCGCATGGTACTGGATTGATTTTTTCGGTGCGGAGGTGCACGAAACCGCATTGTTACGAGATTATTTTCATTTCCATCCTCTCGCGATTGAGGATTGTTTTCAGCATATGCAGAGGCCGAAAATCGATCATTATGACGGCTATCGCTTTTACGTACTCCATGCCCTGAACCCGGATACGCTGGAAACGGAAGAGGTCGACATCTTTCAATCGGATCGTTACGTCGTCAGTTTTCATTTACATGAATCGCTCGGCATCTCAAAGGTCAAAGAGCGGCTCCTCGCTTCCCCGGAGATTGTCAAAAAAGGGCCCGGACACATTACATATATGATTATGGATCAGCTTGTCGATGAATATTTTCCCGTGCTGTATAAAATTGAAGACCGGCTGAATGAAATTGAGGACAGCCGGACCCATAAGTCATACGGCACATTAATGAATGAAGTGTTTGATTTGCGGACTGATCTCTTGCACCTCAGACGGACCATAATCCCGATGCGCGATTTGATGTACCGGGTTTTGAGTCTTGACCATGTGAAAGAAAGCCGCGAAACAAAGGCATATTTCAGCGATATTTATGATCATCTTTTGAAACTGGCGGAGCTGATTGAATCAAACCGTGATATGACGTCTGATTTGCGGGACAGCTATGTGACGCTGAACTCAAACCGGATGAATTCCATTATGATGACGCTGACCATCGTCTCCACCATTTTTATCCCGCTGACATTTATTGCAGGTGTATACGGCATGAACTTTGACAACATGCCGGAGCTTCATTGGAAATACGGGTATTTTATCGTGCTGGGCGTTATGGCCGCCCTTGTGGCCGCGATGCTGTTTTGGTTTGCCCGTAAAGGCTGGTTTAAAATTTTCAAGTAAGAACGGCTGAGGCTGTTCTTTTTTTTGATGACACATGATATGGTGGTAAAAAACGGAAGGGGTGTTCTCCATTACATTCTTTTCTCAAAAAACCGTTTCACTCTTTCTCCTTCTTAGCGGTCTCTTTTCCTCCGTCACATTATACAACGGTTACACGATATCTGATTACATCTTTCAGTCCCTCGGTTTTTCCGCCTGGTCAAAAACGGGGACACATCTTTCCGTCATTCCCGGAATCACGCTTTATTTCGGGGCATTGATATGGTGTTCCATTCTGTTCAGACGGACTCTTCCCGCCGCAGCGTTTTCTCTTTTTCTCCTCAGTATGGGGGCTGCTTCCTGTGTTCAGCCTGTAAGCGAAAAAATTGCTTTTATTGTAATGCAGGGCGCCCCAGAAAAACAAGCGGTCGAGTACATTAAACCCGACAGTGAATGCAGCCATTACGTGGCAGGAAGGACCGCTCGCATGTCGTGCACCATTCATGTCAATCATTATGGAAAAGAAGAACAAACCATTTCGGTTGTTCCTGCTTTATCAGAAGACATAAAGGGAGTAACATTCTATCCAAAAACATTTACCGTACAGCCCCGTTCGAAAGCAATTATTCATACACGGTTTACAGGTGTTAATAAAGGCAGGATTCAATCAGGTTCGGGTTACAGTTCCGGGCCGGAGGTAATCGTAAAGGCAGCATATCGGTAATCACAGAGTAAGCATTTTCCAAGTCTTTTCTTTATAATGATGGAAAAGGGACCATAAGGAGGAACAAGCGCATGAACATAGGAATGGTGGGACTCGGCAATATGGGACGCCCCATTGCTGAAAATGTGATGAAAGCAGGATATAAACTGACTGTGTATAACCGGACGAAAGAAAAAGCGGCAGAGCTGTTGGAAAAAGGGGCCGATTACGCAGAAACACCCAGAAAGGCAGCTGAACGTGCGGACATTGTGCTCTCTATGCTGGCGGATGACGATGCCGTGACAGACGTTACCTTCGGAGCTGACGGCATTATCGCCGGATTATCTGAAAACGGCATTCATATTTCGATGAGCACCATCAGCGCGGCGCTGTCAGAACAGCTTTCCGCCGCACATTCGAGCAGAGGGCAGTCCTTTATTGCCGCTCCCGTCCTCGGCCGTCCCGATGCCGCGGCGAACGCCGATCTCCGCATCATCACAGCTGGGCCGGCGGAAGCGAAGAAAACGGCCGAACCCCTTCTCAAAAGCTTGGGACAGCAAATATTTGATGCAGGAGAAGAATCAAAAACGGCAAATGCCGCCAAAATCAGCACCAACTTTTTACTCGTCTCTATGCTTGAAGCATTATCTGAATCGTTCTTATTGGCGGAACAATACGGCTTAGAACAAAAGAAATTTTTAGAGATTGCCAACTCCCTGTTCCGCTCTCCCGTGTACGAAAATTACGGAACGATCATGGCCGAACAGACATTTGAGCCGGCGGGCTTTAAGATGAAGCTTGGACTGAAAGATACAAACTTGGCGCTGGCAGCGGCTGAAAAAGTGTCTCTTCATCTTCCTCTTGCGGAATTGGCAAAGTCCCATTTTGAACACGGGATAGAGAACGGGCTCGGTGAATTGGATTGGGCCGCTTTAATTAAATGCGTAAAATGACAAAAACCTCTCCCTTTTAACGGAGAGGTTTTTTATTACAGCCGCGGCAGCTTCATTTCTTTCTCAAACATCAGGTCATCAATGCTTTTAAACGTGTATCCTTCTTTCTTTAAGTCCGTTATCGCATCATCAAGCGCCTCTGAATTGTCCTTTGAGACGGTGTGAAGGAGGTAGATCGCGCCGGGGTGCGCCTGCTTCATCATATGATCATAGGCGTATTTTTTCCCTTTTTGCTGGTCGACCTTCCAATCGACAAACGCGACGGACCAAAATACGGTTTGGTATCCGAGCCTTTTTGTTTCTTTCAGCACATATTCGCTGAATACGCCGCGCGGCGGGCGCAGATATAGGTTATCCCGCTTTCCTGTGATGTTATAAACCGCCTCGCTCACTGAATCAAGTTCATCTTGAATTTGATCCCCCGTTTTTGTCGTCAGATCAGGGTGATGAAAAGAATGATTGCCTATGATATGGCCTTCCTTAGACATCCGTTTAATCAGACCTGGCTGCTCTTTCACAAAATGGCCCGTGACAAAAAAGGTTCCCGTGACGTGATGCTTTTTCAAAACATCAAGCACTTTCGGGGTATACCCATTTTCGTATCCATTATCAAATGTTAAATAAATGGTCTTTTCTTTCGTGTTGCCCAAGTAAAAGGCATCATATTTTTTGACCAGACTGTCCAGCTGTTTGCCGGCATCCGGCGGCTGATGATTAACGCTGCGTTTAAATCCCCAACTAATCGGTTCATTCGGCACGGCCTCTGCGCTTTTTATTCCGCCTGCAAGCAAAACGGCCATGCAGCATACTGAACAAAACCATTTCATGACCAGCACTCCTTCTGCATTTTTCCTTATTTTGCAGAAGCCCTTCTCCTTTTATACAGCCGCTTTATGGAAAGAAAAAAACCCCGGCGCCTGCCGAGGTTTATTCCCAATCCTTTTTAAAGCGTTCGTATTTCGCTTCGAGGTCATCAAGCATCCCGATGAGCCGGTCTATATCTTCAACATCAGTTGATTCAGGGTCTAATGAATCAATGACATTCATAAACATATCGAGTCTGTTCTTTAAATAATCAAGCTGCTGATCCTTGCTGTTTACTGCATTCCCCATGTTTCCACTCCATTCATTTTTTATTATGGTAGCGCATTTTTTGCTGTTTTTCAATCGCTTCGCTACTTGCGATCTTGGTGGATCAGGTCTAAAATTAACAGTTGGCAGACGTTAGTATGCCCATTTATAAAGGAGTTAGATAGTCATGACACAAAACACGAAACTGCGTCCGATTACGCCGGAGTACGATCCGTGGGAAGCGTACATGGATGTGGACCAGTATGGAGATATGAAACTCACGAATGTCGAATTTACGACGACGACCTTATGCAATATGAGATGCGAGCACTGTGCCGTCGGCTACACGCTGCAGCCTAAAGATCCGAATGCGCTGCCGATTGATCTGTTATTAAAACGGCTTGAGGAAATTCCTCTGTTACGCTCAATCAGCATTACGGGCGGCGAGCCGATGCTTTCATTAAAATCGGTAAAAGAATATGTTGTCCCGCTTTTAAAATACGCGCACGAACGGGGTGTGCGCACTCAAATAAACTCAAACCTGACGCTTGATATTGAGCGCTACGAATGGATTATCCCTTATTTGGACGTCCTGCATATTTCTCACAACTGGGGAACCGTGGAGGATTTTGCCGAGATCGGCTTCGCGATGATGGACAAGAAACCGACCTTCGAACAGCGCGCGCGCTATTTTGACAAGATGATTGAAAACAGCCGCGCGCTTGTCGAGGCCGGTGTCATGGTATCGGCAGAAACGATGCTGAACAAACGTACGCTGCCTCATATCGGGCATATTCACCGTCAAATTACGGAAGAGATGAAATGCCAGCGCCATGAAGTTCACCCGATGTATCCGAGTGATTTTGCCAGCGCTCTTGAATCACTCAGCCTGAAAGAAATGAGACAGGCCATTCATCATTTGCTGGACATTCGGGATGAAAAGACATGGATGCTGTTCGGCACGCTGCCGTTTTACGCCTGCAGCCCGGATGAAGAGGACCAGCAGCTCCTCAGCCGCCTGCGCGCAGCTAAAAACGTAACGGTCAGAAACGACCCGGACGGCCGTTCACGCCTGAATGTCAACATTTTTGACGGAAATATCATCGTCACGGATTTCGGCGATACACCGCCGCTCGGCAACATTAAAACAGACAGCCTTCCTGAAGCTTACGACAAATGGAGAGAAACGAAGCTGAGCAAAGAGCTGAACTGCCACTGCGCTCATGTCCGGTGCCTCGGCCCAAACGTTCTCGTCAAAAACAGCTATTATCAGGATACGGATTTTTCATTACGGCAAGCCAGGAGATAAAAGAATATGGAAACAACGGTTATGGACATTTTGAAAAGTAAAGTGGTTGAAGTAATGATCGTCGCTTTGCTGCTGTATGCCGGCGTGTTTATCATCAACCGCTTTGTGCAGTTGTTTTTTAAACGCACTGATTTCTTAGAGGAGCGGAAAGGGAAAACAATCGAAAGCCTCGTCCGTTCCATCACACAGTATACGGCGACGATAGGGTTTATCTTTTACGTCATTTCTTTATTTGTTCATGATTTCGGCAGGATTTTAGCCGGGGCGGGCGTTGCCGGTATCGTGATCGGTTTCGGCGCCCAGTCCTTAATAAAAGACATTCTGGCCGGCGTATTTTTAATATACGAACGCCAGCTCCACAAAGGCGATTATGTGACAATCAACAATCTATTCAACGGCACAGTCGAAGAAATCGGCCTCCGCTCGCTGCAAATCCGCGAATGGAGCGGCAAGCTTCTCACGATTTCAAACGGTGAGGTCAGGCAGCTTCAAAACTATAACATTGATTTCATGCGGATTACCGAATCGGTGGTCATCAGCTTTAAGGAGGACCCCGAGCGGGTATACGCCGTTTTAGAAAAAGCCTGCGACATGCTCAACGATGAACTGCGTGATTCGCTCAAGCGGGATGAATTTCTGAATGCGGCGGAACCGTTTCAAGTACACGGGATTATGAGCTTAAATAAGGTGACGAGAGGCATTGAATTTACCGTAAAAGGCATGGTGCAGGACAAAGATTATTTCTCAGCGAGCCTGACGGTCAGACGGGTCCTCGCCCGTGAGCTGTACAAAAACAATGTGCAATTGCTTGAAGAAACATATCGCATGGAAAAAAGCTGATTCCGAAGCAGGAATCAGCTTTTTTATTTATCTTGGCTGCGCGGTAATCTGAAAACCGAATGTCACGTGATCCTGGACCGGAATCCACGCGCCGATGCCTTGTGAGGTTACATTTTTCACGACAAGCTTCCGTTTGCTTCCTTTCAGCACCAAATAAACTTCTCCGTACGTCACTTTCCCTTTTTCATTAACCGCAGGGGCATAAGCGTGTAAATAGCCGAGCCGCTGCGGTGAGATTTTATAAATTTGATCGCGTTTCGTCCCGGCGCCGATGACTGTTTCAAATGCGAGCGGCAGGTTCGTTTTTTTCATCGCCTTTTGCATCATCATGCTTTTGACATCTTCTGCGTTCGGCACCTTCGCTGTCAGGCCGCCTTTAATTTTGTATTTCTGCTCTTGCGTATATGTGATTTCCGCCGCCTGCTGTCCGCCACGGTTATCGGCTCTGTTCGTATTGATTTTTTTATATTCCCAGTTGGCCACGGTTTCGTTCGATTGATATCCGAGCGGCCATTTCCCGAGAAATATTGTCGCACGATAACCGACGGCAAGCGGTGAGCCGGATAGTGAGGATTCGTTCAGCATCTTAATCAGATGCGGGTTTTCGATGTTGATTTCTGATGTATCTAACAATTCCTTAGCCAGTTTACTCGGCTGAAGCGTCGGCTGGTCCTGGGAAGCATTCGGATAGGTATTTTCTTTTGAAATGCTTACGACAGAGTTCGGAACCTTAAACGGTTTTTTCGCGTCAGCAGATGGTACACCGAAAAAACTAAAGGATAACAGCAGAATAAGTGTGGCATGAATTAGCTTTTTCATCATATCACTCTTTCTATAGCATTTTCCCTTAGTCTTTTCCTCTCTCAATGTTGTTATCCGCACTTTTTACAGGTTAAAGCAGGAAAAATCCGATCGCCATAATGATGTAAGCGGCAAGGAGCGTGGCGCCTTCAAACCAGTTTGAATCGCCGTCGTTTGAAATCATGGTCATCAATAGGACTGATGATATCATCGCGACAAGCTCCGGAAGCGTAAAGACGAGCGGCATGCTCACCGGGAAGAACACAGAACAAATCACAAGAACCGGCGCTACAAACATCGCGATCTGCAGCGTCGAACCAACCGCAATTTCTACGGCGACATCCATTTTATCTTTGTAGGCCATAATAATGGCCGATGCGTGTTCTGCGGCATTCCCGACGATTGCCACGATAATGACCCCGATAAACAGCTCGCTCCAGCCGAACTGTTCGGCAACCGCATGAAACGTATGGACAAGATTTTCAGATATGTAGGCGACAATGACGGTGGCTGAAAATAAGACGGCTGTCGCCCTTTTTCCCGACCACTCAGGCTTTTCTTCTTCTTCCTTGGCTGCGGGCTGGTTCGGCTGGTAAACGCCGCGGTGCGTGACAAGCTTGAAGTAAAGGGCCGCAACATACAGGAGAATCATAATCATACTGATGCCGACGCTTAAATTAAGCTTGCTTTTTTCTCCCATGTCCATCGAAAACACTTCAGGAATGACAAAAGCCACAACAATCGCAAAAATTAACAGGCCGGAATTGTGCCGGGCATCATGAATATTGAACTCCTGCCGCTTATATTTCAGGCCGCCGATAAAAAATGACAGACCGGCGACGAGAAGAAGGTTGCCGAGCACCGAACCGGTCAATGAAGCGAGAACGATGCCCGTCAGCCCTTCCTTTAGGGCAAACAGCGAAATAATCAGCTCAACCGCATTGCCGAACGTGGCATTCAGCAGACCGCCGATCCGCGGGCCCGCTATAATGGCCAGCGATTCAGTCGCCCGTCCCATATAACTGGCAAGCGCAATAATCGTTACACAATAAATAATAAACAAAATAGCTGACGGCCAATGCATCAGGCTGCCGATAACCGAAAGCGGCACACCTGCCGCGGCCGTAAAGAAAAAAATCCGATTCATGTTTTCACGGGCTCCTTTTTTCGAATGATTATTTTTATATCCTTCTCAAAAACATCCACGATTACACTACCCGTGAAAAGCCAAATTGGCATTTTCAGGTTGCCGCCCGGCGTAAATCGGTGTACGATCAAGAAAGATACTGGTGAAGGAGAAATATGCGATGTCTCGACTGCATTTCTTTATTCTGATCCTGCTTGTTTCGATCTCAGGGTTTTCCCAAGGGATGCTTTTGCCGGTGATCTCCGTTATTTTTGAAACGAATGGAGAATCTGCCTCCATGAACGGATTCCACGCCACCGCCCTATACATCGGTGTCCTATTGGCGTCGCCGTTCATGGAGGCGCCGCTTAGAAAGCTTGGGTTCAAACCGCTGATTGTAACAGGCGGATTTCTTGTCATCATAAGCTTATTCAGTTTCATATGGCTTCAATCCATATGGATTTGGTTTTTTCTGCGCCTTCTCGTCGGAATCGGGGATCATATGCTTCACTTTTCGACGCAGACGTGGGTGACCTCAAGATCAACGGCGCAAAACAGAGGCAGAAATATTTCGCTTTACGGGCTGTCATTCGGTCTTGGATTTGCTTTCGGACCGTTTATGGTTCCTCTCGTGAAAGCAAGCCCGTCGCTGCCGTTTATCGTTTCAGGCTGTATCAGCCTCGCTGCCTGGCTGTTTGTGTTTTTTTTACATAATGAATTCCCCGCCGCCAGTCCTGACGAAACATCCGGCGACAACAGCGCAAGACGTTTTTACCGGGCCGTGCTTTTGGGCTGGGTCGCTTTTCTGCCGGCATTCGGCTACGGTTTTTTAGAAACGGCATTAAACGGGAGCTTTCCCGTTTACGCCTTGCGCTTGGGCATTTCCATTGATGCCGTCGCGCTGATACTCCCTGCGTTTGCGCTCGGAAGCATTTTGTTCCAATTTCCGCTTGGCATCTTAAGTGATAAATATGGGAGAAGGCACGTCCTGATTGTCATTTTGATAGCTGGCGCCTTATGCTTTTTCACAGCCGGATTGTATCCGACTCCTTCTGTTATCGGCGGCTGCTTTTTCATGGCCGGGATGGCGGTCGGCTCCATGTTTTCCCTCGGCATCAGCTATATGAGCGATCTTCTTCCGTCCCACTTGCTTCCGGCGGGCAATCTGCTCTGCGGCATTTCTTTCAGTCTCGGAAGCATGATCGGTCCTGTGGCCGGGGGCTGGTACATGCAGCGGTTTGAAAGCGCTAATTTGTTTTATTTTATTACGGTGATCCTGATCGGTATTTGGCTTGCGCTCATCTTCGGAAAAACGAAGCAGACATCGGCAGCCGGTTCTTATTCCTCTTCTTCTTCATAAAAAAATCCGCCTGATAAATTCAGGCGGATTTTTTCTAGTGATATCCGTTTTGTCCGTTAGCGCTTCCGCTTGTTTTATTCTTCGAACTGTTTTTTGAGTTTTGTTTATTGTGGCTTCCGCCTTTTTTCGTATGCTTGGTCATGAACGATCCCCTCCGTTTTTTAGGTTTGAACGTCTTCGTTCACTTATAGTTTGCGCTCGCGATAGGGATTTTCATCAGGAAGCTTTTTACGTTTATGTAAAAGCGCATTGATTTCTCCGCCTAATATCAGTAAGGTTCCGGTTAAATAAAACCAGATCATAAGAACGATAATTCCCCCGATGCTCCCGTATGTCGCGCTGTAGTTGGCAAAGGTGCCCACGTAAAATGAAAACAGCATGCTGACGATAATCCAGCCGGCGGCGGCAAAAACAGCGCCGGGAAGCACAAAACGGAAAGACAGCCTTTTATTCGGAGCGAAAATGTAAAGCGCAGTAAACACAATCAGAAGAATAAGCGGACTGATCACCCAGCGGACAACAGACCAAACATTTAAAAACAGATCGGGGGCGCCGATAAAATCAGCGGCTAACAGACCGATTTCCCTGCCGAATACAGGCAGCAAAAGCGCGATTAAAATCGTGATCACCATCGCAATGGTTAAAAAAATTGAGGTTAGACGAATGATAATAAATGAGCGGTTTTCCTCGACTTCATATGCATGATTAAATGCCCTTACGATGGCGTTCATCCCATTTGAGGCCGACCAGAGCACGGCGATAATTCCGAATGACAAAAGCCCGCCGCTGCGGTTGTTTAATGTTTGCTCCGTAATGGATTTCACCATCGACATCGCGCTGTCGGGCGCATATTGATCAACTGCGCCGAGCACGTCTTCTGTTGATATGGGAAGATAGGCCGTGAGCGTCAGCATAAAAATCATTAACGGAAACAAAGACAGAAGAAAAAAATACGCCAGTTCCGCAGATTTACTTTGTCCTTCGTGCAGAGTAAACCTTGCGAACAGCTCCTTTATAAAGCTCATGACATCCCACCTCAATTAATGGTCTTTTTTGAAAAATGCTCCTTCGTTTCTTTCAATAGTTCAATGACTTTCGGTGTCGTTTGTTTCAGCTCGGTGATCTGCCTGTTCAGAAAATCCAAATCATTCGACAGTGTATTGGCGATTTTTTTCGCTTCAACGATCTTTGCGGCCGCGTCCTCTCTCAATAAGGCCGAGTCACTTCGGTAAAGCTTCACCCGTTCTTTGCATACCTGCATGCTGCGGGCGCATGCTTCTCTTGTCGGCTTATGTAAAAGGGATAATGCTCCGCCGGCAGCAGCGCCGATCAGCATCGCTTTAGCCATCATACGTCTTTGTTTCATCTGTCCGATCCCCCTTATAATTGATGATCTTTTTTAATGGATTCAAGCAAATGGCTGCAGCCGGACTCGACCAAAGCGTACACTTCGCTGAAATTCCCGGTGTAGTACGGATCAGGGACATCCGCAAGGTCCGCATCCGGTACGTAATCAAGCAGCCGGGCGATACGCGGGGCCGCTTTTTTATAACCGGCCATGCTGCGCAGATTCCCGATATTTTCAGCATCCATCGCAATCACATAATCAAAATCTGTCAAGTCAGACTCGCGCACCTGCCTTGCTGTGATGCCGCTTGTGCTGATCCCCTTTTGCTTGAGAATATCCCGTGTTCCTTCATGCGGCGGATTTCCCGTATGCCAAGCGCCGATTCCTGCTGAATCAATTTTAATCTGCCCTTCAAGCCCGTTTTTCTTCACCATATCAGAAAATACCGCCTCTGCCATAGGCGATCGGCAAATATTCCCTAAACAGACAAACAACACATGTATCATATCGATAACCTCCCTATTCTTTCCCCATATTTTGAGGATCAGAAACCTTACCATCATCTTAGCAACTTTTTCACCCTTTCGGAAATAAGCTTTTATTCTAAATGAATTCTGTTAGAATAAAGGATACGAATACGGTCATGAAAGGATGCATGAATTTGCCGAGCCAACAAACAGAAACATTAAACCAAATGATTGAAGATATTTCGCAAAAACTCAACATGCTCAATGTCGGCGTCATCAAAGCGGAAGACTTCAGCGATGAAAAAATCGAGGATCTGACATACCTTCATCAAATGGTCATGAAAAAAGAGTCATTCAGCCCTAGTGAAATGCAGGCCATTGCTCAAGAGCTCGCCTCTCTTCGGAAATAGTATTTTCATACAGACTTGCCGTCAGCGGCGGGTCTTTTTTTATGCTGTCCGCTTAAAAAAGTAAAAAAATAATGTTCATGCGTTTGACATAAAAAAAAAGAAGGCGTATGATAACCCTGAAGTTAGTAGAACGATATACCAAACTGGGCGCATTCTTTTCCTTCTGCTTAAATAGTACATTTAGTTAAAATTTTATTTTTCATTTAGTAGAACGATATACCTATCAAAACAGCTCCATACCTCAGCAGCCGGCGTCAGCTACTTGGTATCTGCCATCGGAATCGGAAAGCTGATTTCGCTCCTGTTCGCAGGAAAGCTCTCGGATACATTCGGAAGACGTCCGTTTATCGTGTCAGGAGCGTTTATTTATCTTATTTTTCTTATCGGTATTCCGCTCTCAGCCGACTATACGGCTGCCTTTATCTTTGCAATTTGCGCGGGGGTCGCTAACTCCTTCTTAAATTCTGGAACATACCCGGCTCTTATTGAAGGGTTTCCGAAAAACGCAAGCTCAGCAACTGTGTTAATTAAGGCATTTGTATCCATCGGCGCAACCGTGCTTCCGTTCTTTATCGGGTTTATTGCCGACAGACATTTATTTTACGGATGGACGTTTTTCGTGCCGGGCATTATTTTCTTCTTAAACGGATTTTTCTTGTTGAAGGTTCCGTTTCCGAATCATAAACAGAAAGAAGCTGACGAAGCTGTCCCATCAGAAAATCAATTCAAGACACAGCCTTCTATTTGGCGCGAAGGTCTTGCCATTATCATTTTAGGTTTTTCATCCACCGCGCTGTTTATGCTTGTTCAAGTATGGCTTCCTAAGTTCGGGCAATCTGTTTTAGGCATGCCTGAAGTACAAGCTGTGAAATTATTAAGTTATTACAGCATCGGCTCACTTGTTTCTGTTATTTTGCTGGCCGTGTTATTAAACAGAGTCATTAAACCGATGACGGTGATGGTCTTGTATCCGGCGATTGCAGCCGTTGCGCTGCTTGCTCTCATTTCTATTCATCAGCCGGCCGTATCCGTCATCAGCTCATTTGTCATCGGCCTTTCGACTGCGGGCATTCTGCAATTGGCGATGACGGTCATGGCCATTTTATTCCCTAAAAATAAAGGAACCATCACATCTTTTGTTAATATAGCATCAAGCTTATCTTTTATTGTCATTCCGCTTGTAACAGGAGCGATTTCAAAAGCGGCGGGTCTGACGCCTGTATTCCTGCTTGATATCGGGATCGCCATCGTCAGCGTCCTTCTCGCTTTGTTTATCGGCATCCGCTTTAAACAAGTGATGAAAGCCTAACTATTTTTTTAAGGGAGAGGATTTATCATGAATTCCATTACAATCAAAAACAAGGTCATCGGTGAAGGACTTCCGAAAATCATTGTGCCTTTGATGGCATCAGAAGAGAAAGAACTTCTTCAAGAAATGGAAGACGTCAATACACTTCACCCTGACATTATTGAATGGCGGGTTGATGTGTACGAGCATGTTGACAGCTTAGACGCCGTTAAGGACATGATTCAGAAAGTGAGAAAAGCGGCGGGTGACACACCTCTGCTCTTCACTTTCAGAAGCCATAAAGAAGGCGGAAAGAAAGTCATTGAAGACAGCTTTTACGTTGAATTGGTGAAAACAGCGATAGAAACAAAGCAGATTGACCTCGTTGACGTTGAATTGTTCACGGGTGAAGCCGAAGTAAAATCGATTGTGGCAACAGCGGAAGCGAACGGCGTGTACGTCGTCATGTCGAATCATGATTTTCATAAAACACCGGAAAAAGAAGAAATCATCTCCCGCCTGCGCAAAATGCAGGAATACGGCGCGCACATTCCTAAAATTGCGGTAATGCCGCAATCAACGGAGGATGTCTTCGTATTATTGGACGCCACACATACGATGAAAACCAAATACGCAGACCGGCCGATCATCACGATGTCTATGGCTGGAACAGGCCTGATCAGCCGACTTGCCGGCGAAGTCTTCGGCTCCGCATGCACATTCGGCGCAGGCAAAGAAGCATCTGCGCCCGGACAGATTCCTGTTGATGAACTGCGCAGTGTATTAACGATTTTAAACAAAAACATGTAATCAGAACCTGAAAACTGAATTGACTAACGGAGGATTACATCATGAAGAAAGACTTAGGACGCATTAACGGAAAAACACAACTCATCGGATTGTTTGCCACACCGATCGGACACTCATTATCTCCGACGATGCACAACCTGGCATTTAAAAAATTAGGGCTGAACTACGCCTACCTCGCTTTTGAAGTCGGGAATGAACAGCTTCAAGATGTGGTAACAGGCATGCGTGCATTAAACGTAAGAGGCTTTAACGTATCAATGCCGAACAAAATGAAAATCCTTCCTTACCTTGATGAACTCGCCGATTCAGCGAAATTCACCGGGGCGGTTAATACCGTTGTCAATGAAAACGGCACATTGATCGGCCATTCAACAGACGGAATGGGATACGTCCGCAACTTAAAAGAGCACGGCATTGATATTACAGGCAAAAAAATGACGCTTGTCGGCTCCGGCGGCGCGGCTACTCCGATTGCGATCCAATCCGCATTGGAAGGCCTCGGCGAAATTTCGATCTTCGCCCGCAATGACGCCTTTTTCGAAAAAGCGAAAGAAAATATCCGCATGATTAACGAGGATATGAAAGATTCTCTTTGTAAAGCGAATATTTTCCCGCTCGAAGATAAAGAAGCGCTGCGTGCCGAAATCGCATCAAGCGATATTTTCGCAAACGGAACGGGCGTCGGCATGAAGCCGCTGGAAGGCTTGAGCGTCATTGAAGATACTTCGATGCTCCGCCCGGATCTGATTGTGACAGACGTTGTGTACAACCCCGTGAAGTCTAAATTGCTCGAACAAGCTGAAGAAGCCGGCTGCCAAACCATTAACGGCCTCGGCATGATGCTTTGGCAGGGCGCCATGGCGTTTGAATATTGGACAGGCCGGGAAATGCCGGTTCAATACATTAAAGAGCAAATGTTTGAATAAGAAATCGTCCAAAAGCGCTGAGAGACACTTCGTCTCCCGGCGTTTTTTCATTTTCGCCCTCTCCCCTTTCTTCTCAGGCAAGAAAACGATTATAATGGTTGTAAGAATCCATACCAAGTGAGGAATACGACGTATGAAACAACAAAAAAAACGGGTGACACTGCAGCAAGTGGCTGAGCATGCGGGCGTGTCAACATCCACCGCCTCTCTGATCGTCCGCAATAATCCGAGAATTTCAGAAGCGACCCGCGAAAGAGTGCTCCAATCTATGCGGGATCTGGGTTATGTATATGATCGGGTCGCCGCGAATTTACGATCACAGACGTCGACGACTGTAGGACTGATCATTACTGACATTTCCAATACATTTTTCTCAGAATTTCTGATCGGTGTTCAAAATACGTTAGAAGACGTCGGATTAACAGTGCTTTTAGGAACGACGTTCGATTCTGTCGCCAAGCAGGATCAGCTGATTTCAACCATGCTGGAACACCGGGTCGGCGGATTGATTTTGTGCCCTGTTTCAGGAGCAGCCGAGGAAACGCTTTCACGCCTTGAGCAGCTTGATATTCCGGTTGTGCTCGCCGTCAGGGAAATTGCCGATGCCGACTGTGATTTTGTCGGAGCTGATTATGAAGAAGGAACCTATAAAGCCGTTCATCACTTCATAGAAAAAGGCCATAAGGACATTGCGTTTCTAGGCGGAGTGAAAAACTCCTCTACATGGACGAAACGAATGCAAGGCTTTGAAAAAGCGCTTCATGAAGCAAATCTTGAGGTAAGGAATGAATTTGTAATTGACAGCGCTCCGACCCGCGAGGAAGGATATGAAGCCGTGATGAAGCTGCTCCGTCAGCCGGCTCGCCCCTCCGCGATTTTCTGCTTCAGTGATTTGGTTGCGTTCGGCGTGATGCAAGGGGTAAGACAGGCCGGTCTCATTCCGGGAGAGGATATTGATATTGTCGGATTTGATAACGTGCCGGAAGCTGAGATTTCCTATCCCCCTCTCACCACCGTTTCATCATTTCCGCGGCAGTCAGGCAAGGAAGCCGCTCAATTGCTGCATCACAAGCTCACCGATCCCCAGCACAAAAAACAGCGCATCATCCTGCCGCCTGAGCTGGTCGTCAGGGAATCCTCATCAAAAAAGCGGAACGCCTAAGGGGCGTCCCGCTTTTCTTTTAAGCAAGCAATTTTAAAGATTCGCGATTAAACGCGGGAATGTCATCTGGCGTACGGCTTGTGACCAGCTGATTTTGGCAGACAACGACTTCTTCATCCACCACATTCGCACCGGCGTTTTCCATATCAATCCGAATGGACGTGAACCCTGTCGCTTTCCGCCCGTCCAATGTTTTCGCGTTGATTAGGAGCTGAGGGCCGTGGCAAATGGCGAATACCGGTTTTTTATCATCCATAAATGTTTTAGCAAATTGAACGAAGCGGTCATCCGCGCGAAGCATATCAGGCGAGAATCCGCCTGGGATCAGCAGTGCATCGAAGTCTTTCGGATTGACATCATCGATGGACGCGTCCACTTTCACTTCCGCTTCCCCTTGCTTGCCCTTTACTGTTTTTCCTTTTTCCTGTTCAATGACCGTTAATTCATGACCTGCATCTTGAAAAGCTTTCGCAGGCTCAGTATACTCGACATCCTCAAAATAGTCTGTTAACACAACTGCAATTTTTTTACCCATGGTTATACTACCTCCTGCTTGATGAAGTCTACATAAAACAATGTACCCCAGCCACACTAAAGTAAAACATACAAGGCACGGCCCTCACCATCCCTTTTTACGTAGGTCATTATCCTCATTTTTCATCTTTTTACGAGAATCATTATGAAATCTATATAAAGTTTCACAAAATATTCTTACAATGGAACTGCATAACAAAAAATTTGTTGAAAGGTGGAGAACAGGTGAGAATACAGAAAAGACGATGCAGCGTCAATATGACACTCCGTATTCTGCTGCCCCTAGTTATGATACTTAGTCTAATCCTCCCCACATCACCCATTAAAGCAGAAGAAAACAAATCCTCCCGTGTGAACCTCAGTATTTTAGCGACAACTGATGTTCATGCCAACATGATGGATTACGATTACTACAGCGACAAAGCAACAACTGAATTCGGGCTTGCCAGAACAGCTCAGCTGATTTCAAAACACAGGCAGGAAAACCCGAACACACTGCTTGTCGATAACGGAGATTTGATCCAGGGAAATCCTCTTGGAGAATACGCCGTAAAATATGAGAAAAACGATATTATCTCAGGCGCGAAGACCCATCCGATTATTGAAGTGATGAACCAATTGCACTATGACGCAGGAACACTCGGCAATCATGAATTTAATTACGGGCTCGACTTTTTAGACGGCACAATCAAAGGCGCTGACTATCCGATCGTCAACGCCAATATTAAAACCATGAGCGGCAAGAACCGCTTTACGCCGTACGTGATTCAAGACAAAACGGTGACGGATGAAAACGGAGAAAAGCAGCAGGTTAAAGTGGGCTATATCGGCTTTGTCCCGCCTCAGATTATGACGTGGGATAAAAAAAATCTCGAGGGCAGCATTCAGGTGCAGGACATTGTCGAATCCGCCAAAGAAACCATTCCGAAAATGAAGGCTGAAGGCGCCGATGTCATCATCGCCCTTGCGCACAGCGGAATTGAAAAAAAGGCGCAATCTGCCGGAGCGGAAAATGCCGTTTTTGATCTGGCTACAAAAGTAAACGGAATAGATGCGATTGTATCCGGCCACCAGCACGGGCTTTTCCCTGATGCGGAATACAAAGGCGTCGATAAATTCAACGTGGATAAAGGAACGATTAACGGCATCCCTGTTGTCATGTCAAGCAGCTGGGGCAAATATGCGGGCGTCATCGACCTCCAGCTCGAAAAAACAGACGGCGCGTGGCACGTGTCTGATTCGAAAGGCAGTATCGAGCCGATCGCCGGCAATGTGACTTCAGAAAACGAAACCGTCGTCAATACGGTTAAAAAAGCGCATGAAGGCACACTGAAATACATCAGAGAACCCGTCGGCCAAACAAAAGCCGATATCAACAGCTTCTTCGCCCAAGTCAAAGACGATCCGTCCATTCAAATCGTGACGGACGCGCAAAAATGGTATGCCGAAAACAAGATGAAGGATACGCAATATAAAAATCTGCCCATCCTCTCGGCAGGCGCTCCGTTTAAGGCCGGCGGCCGAAACGGCTCCAGCTACTACACCAATATTGCAGCCGGCGATCTTGCCATTAAAAATATCGGTGATCTATACCTGTATGACAATACGGTTCAGATCGTCAAACTGAAAGGAAGCGAAGTCAAAGACTGGCTTGAAATGTCCGCCGGGCAATTCAATCAGATTGACGCCGCAAAAGGCGGCAGCCAAGCGCTTCTGAATGACGGTTACCGCTCTTATAATTTTGATGTCATTGACGGCGTCACCTATCAGGTCGATATCACCAAACCGGCCAAGTACAATGAAAACGGGACGGTAATCCATCCTGACTCAAGCAGAATCGTCAACCTTTCTTATAAAGGAAAACCCGTCAGCGCGAATCAGGAATTTCTGATCGTCACAAACAATTATCGCGCTTCAGGAGGCGGCGGCTTCCCTCACTTGAGCAATGATAAAATCGTTTACTCATCAGCCGATGAAAACAGACAAGTATTAATGGATTATATTATCCAGCAGAAAACGATTAATCCGAAGGCCGATAATAATTGGTCCATCCTGCCGGTCAAAGGGACAAACCTGACATTTGAATCCTCCCTGTCTGCGAAACCTTTTGCCGACCGGGCAGACGACGTCGCTTATATCGGCGAATCAAAAAATGCGGGCTACGGACAATACAAGCTGCAATTTAAAGATGAGGAGCCCGGCACAGATCCGCCGAAAGATGAGACGTGGAAGCTCACCGTCATGCATACAAATGACACGCACGCCCACCTGGATAACGCGGCGAGACGGATGACGAAAATCAAGGAGATCAGAAGCGAAACCGACCGCAGCATTTTGCTCGATGCGGGAGATGTATTCTCCGGTGATCTCTATTTTACAAAATGGCAAGGGCTGGCCGATTTGAAGATGATGAATAAAATGGGCTATGACGCAATGACCTTCGGAAACCATGAGTTCGATAAAGGCCCGACTGCTCTCGCCAGCTTCCTCAGCGGCAACGGCAGCGCCGTTGATCCGGCCGGCACATATAATTTTCAAGCGCCGGATTTCCCGATCGTCAGCGCAAACGTTGATGTCTCCAAAGAGGCAAAGCTGAGTCCGTTTATTAAAAAGCCGGACACCTTTACAGCGGGGAAAAAGAAAAAAGCAGGCATCCATCCGTACATTTTGCTTGATGTCAACGGCGAAAAAGTCGCCGTGTTCGGCTTAACGACAGAAGATGCATCCACCACATCAAGCCCCGGGAAGAGCATCGTGTTTAATGACGCCTTTGAATCAGCGCAAAAAACGGTAAAAGAAATTCAAGATAAAGAACATGTAAATAAAATTATCGCCTTGACCCATATCGGCCATCAGCGCGATCTCGATCTGGCCAAAAAAGTAAAGGGCATTGACTTAATCGTCGGCGGCCATACGCACACCTTGGTTGACAAAATGGAGGTTGTGAAAAATGAAGAGCCGACCATTGTGGCCCAAGCGAAGGAATATGGCGAATATTTAGGGCGGGTTGATGTCGCCTTCGATCAAAACGGCGTCGTACAGCCGGGACAATCCTCCCTTCAAGCGCTGCCGATTGACGAACAGACAAAAGAAGAGCCGAACATGAAACAAGAGCTCGATACGTTTAAAAACGAGCTCGTATCGGTCAAAAATGAAAAAGTCGGCTATACAAAAGTAGCGCTGGACGGCCAGCGCGAGCATGTCCGCTCAAAAGAAACAAACCTCGGCAATTTCATCGCTGACGGCATGCTGCAAAAAGCGAAGGAAGCCGCGGGCGCTCAATTCGCCATCACAAACGGAGGCGGTATCCGAGCAGGGATTGACAAAGGAGACATCACGCTCGGAGAGGTTTTGAATGTGATGCCGTTCGGCAATACGCTTTACGTTTCGGATTTAACCGGAAAACAAATCAAAAAAGCGCTGGAGCAAGGATTAAGCGGCATTGAAGCTGAAGGCGGCGCCTTCCCTCAGGTTTCCGGATTGACATACACGTTCACGCTGAATCATAAGCCGGGAAACCGCGTTCTTAACGTTGCAGCCGTGCAAGATGACGGCAGCACACAGCGTATTTCCGATGACAAAACCTACAGGGTCGCCACCAATAACTTTGTCGGTGCGGGCGGAGACGGCTATTCCGTTTTTAACGAGGCTTCTCATCAAGAAGATCTGGGCTTTGTCGACTATGAAATTTTCACGGAGCAGCTTGAAAAATTGGGGAAACAGGTCGAACCGAAAGTAGACGGCCGCATCCAGGAAGTCTATCTCCCGACGAAACAAAAAGACGGAACGTGGACGCTTGAAAATGATGACGCGTTTTCCGTCTATGCGAAAAACGCCAACACACCGATTGTCTATTATGATAAAACTGACGGTGCAAAAAAACCGATTGACCTGAAAGTAACCAAAAAGCAGATCGGCCTGTTAAAGGACAGAGAATCCGATCCTTCTCTCACGATATTTCATGACAAGTTCAGCATGAAAATGCCGATGGCCAATGTGAGCGCGGCCGACACCCGGTTCGGCGTGACGCCAAAAGGAAAAATGAACGCTTCTCTGTCAAATGTGTACGATTTTAATATGAAGCAAAACAACAAAGAAGTGAAGACATTCAAAGCGCCGGTCAAGCTCACCCTGCGCATTGACAATACGAAAAAAGCAAACCATCCGGGCATTTATCATGTAGACCGAAAAAAGAAAATCTATACAAAAACGGACAACGGCTCGGTCTCACATGATATCGCCACGGGCTATACCAATCACTTCAGCGAATACACGGTGTTAAATGCGAACGCAAAGAGCACTCCGCCGACAAGCGGAGATAACGGCTCAGGAAAGCAGCCTTCTTCCGGCACCAAACCCGGCGGACATTTGCCGGGCGGCTTATTGCCTGACACCGCTACAGTCATGTATTCCATCCTCCTTGCCGGATTAATCATCAGCGCACTCGGTACAGCGCTGTATCTGTATCAGAGAAGAAGAGGTAAAAAGGCAAGCCAGGCATAAAAAAAGAGCTGCTCTGCAAGCTGAGCTCTCCTAATGTAATATTAGGAGAGCTTTAATATTGTGCAGACATCAAAATCTGTTTTGCAAATAAATTCGAGCGATTTATTTTGAAGCCATATCTTCTGCGTTTGTAAATCCGAAACCCCTTATATTTTCCTCGTATTGTTATTACGTATGCCACGAAGACATTATAGAGATAAAACAATTCAGTTCTTTTGGAACAGATTCGACAACAGTATAGCTGAATGATAAAATATGAGGCATTCCGCGATACAGACTCACCTTAAAAATTGGTAAAGATAAAAGCAGGACTAAAGCCAATTACATCTGTACGTGTATCATATCAAGTTTATTCTATACTTCACAGCGGGTCTCATCTGCGAGGGTACTGCCCTATATGGAGGGTTGTTTTTGATTAAAAGAGGAATATTAAACAAATTAACTTACAAACAAATTTTGTTTTATATCATAATGGCGCTTTGCTTTGTCACCTCTGTTGTTTTCGTTAATCAAAATGATTCATTTTACGAACGTCCAATCGCCCAAGTCACCAAAACGAAGCTGGCAGATCAAACTGAGATGCAGGATATGCATAAAAATAAAGATAGGCTTTTCACACAGCATATAATAGCTCGGATTAAAAATGGCGAGAAAAAAGGTCAGCTCATCCATTTGACTAATCAGTATTCATCATCTGGAGCTAATGATCAAGAATATCATGTCGGAAATGAATTGTTTGTTTCAATTGATAAGAAGACAAAAGAAAATAAAGATTTAACTGGAAGCATAATAGACAAAAAACGTGATAAACAGCTTTTGGCAGTCGTCTGGATTTTTATTTTCACTTTACTTATTGTTGGAAAAAAACAAGGTTTATTTTCTATTATCAGCTTGGGGTTTAATGCCGTTTTGCTATCATATGCATTAGATTTATACCGGCATAATCCAAACATAGGTTTAACCTTCATATGTTGTATAAGCATTATTATATTTACTGCCATATCTTTGTTACTTGTTAATGGTTTTAACGAAAAAACATATGCAGCTATAGCTGCGACCCTGTTAGGAACGTTTATTTCGCTATTCATTGCTTATGCAGTTATGGTGTTAACTTCAGATAAAGGTCTTCGATTTGAAGAGATGCAATATCTGACTCGTCCTTATCAAACTGTGTTTATGGCAGGAGTATGTATTGGTTCGTTAGGAGCAGTAATGGATGTGGCCATTACAATGTCTTCATCTATCTTTGGGTTATATGAAGAAAATAACGCTATATCAATAAAAGCACTTAAGAGTTCAGGGATGGAAATTGGAAAAGATATTATGGGCGCCATGACAAACATTCTATTTTTCGCCTATATAAGCGGCGCCATCCCAATGATGGTATTGTATTTCAAGAATGATTCGCCAATCGGCTTTACCCTATCTATGAACATTTCATTGGAGTTAGCCAGGGCGTTAGCCGGAGGTATCGGAATTGTGTTAACCATTCCGTTGGGTCTGTATACTTCTATTTTCTTTGTTAAACGAAAGAAGGCAAGATCATGAATGTATTAGTATCTCTTGCAGCCATTTTATTTGTATTGATGATCTTAATCGGAGGAAAAAAAGGAGCGAGGTCTTTTATTGCTTTATTTTTAAACTTTGCTGTGCTTTTCCTCACCATCATTCTAATGACAGACCCGCATATAGATCCGATTATCTTAACATTGATTTCATCGACTGTAATTAGCTGTGTTACGCTTTTTTATATTAATGAAGTGAACATCAAAACCATTACAGCATTTATTTCTACATTGATCACAATTATTATTTTACTCTTTTTTATTCTCGCCGTAACAAAAAAGACGATGATTCAAGGATTTGGTGAAGAGGAATTAGGGGATCTTGGCATATTCACTCTTTTTGTCGGAGTTAATTTTGTTAAAATTACTGCCGCGATGATTATTATGAGCACAATAGGATCAATTACTGATGTGGCGATTTCTATTACATCTCCCATGCGCGAAATATTAATTCATAAACCATTCATGAGCAGGAAAGATTTATTCAAATTTGGATTAAGTATCGGAAGAGATATTTTAGGAACAAATACAAATACATTATTCTTCGCTTTTTTTGGAAACTATTTAGCACTGCTTTTATGGTTTAAAGACTTATCGTATTCTTTTGGGAAATTAGTGAACTCAAAAGTGTTTAGTGCTGAAATGGTCACTATACTTTGTGCCGGAATCGGGATAGGTCTGATCATTCCCATTACATCTTGGATTAGCGCCTATTTTTTAGAGAAAACAACTAAGAACAATAAGACAATTAAATAGCTGCCGGGATGTTCTCGGCAGCCTTCAGCCGCTCATATCGAGCGGCTTTTTTCTTTTACACCCACTTCACTACATCTTCAACGGCAGATCTTGTTTTCGGACGCGGTTCTCTGACCCGGTAACCGAATGCAGCCATGACGGAGATGTCGAAGCTTCCGTTTTCCAAGAGGCCTTCTTCCTCCAAGATACGGTGAATTTCTTTGTAGTTGAAACCCTCAACCGGGCAGGAGTCGATGCCGATTTGCGCAGCGGCCGTCATCATATTGCCGAGAGCAATATACGTTTGTTTTGATGCCCAGTCAAACATCGCTCTGTCGGATGCAAGCAGATTGAAATCATCTTTCTGGAATTCTTCAGTTTTGCTTAAATAGCCTTCATACATATCATCCGGCATTTTTTTGACTTGTTTCAAATGATTTTTGACATAGCCGGAGTCAAAGCGAATATCCTTAGCCGTCCGGGCAAGCAGCACAACAAAGTGGCTGGCGGTCGGAAGCTGCTTTTGCGCGCCCCATGTAAATTCACGAAGTTTTTCACGAAGCTCGGGATTCTGGACAACGACAAATTTCCAAGGCTCCAGTCCGAGTGAACTCGGAGACAATCTTCCCGTTTCTAAAATGAATTCAAAATCGCTTTCTGAAATTTTTTTCTCCGGGTCAAATTCCTTTGTCGCGTGTCTGAACTGATACGCGTCAAGGATTTGCTGTTTTTTTTCTGACATACGGTATCTCTCCTTTAACTGATGTTATGTTCTATTGTAGCCATTATTTTTGAAAGTACCAGTACGCACATTTTTGTTGGATAGTATCCATTTTGATACTTCATAAAAAAACGGGCTGCCGGAGCAGTCCGTTTTTATTTTTCTCTTCTCGCAAAATCGACAAACCGAAATTTATCGAGCCTGTGCCGGCTTTCTGTATATTGAAAGAGGCTGGTGTCTTCCAAAAAGACCCGGTTTTTCACAACCGCCATGTGGCTGTATCCGCCAAGGTCCAAATACTTGCGGTCTTCCTCCGTTGCCGGCTCGACGACAATTTCCTTTTGCGCGTAGCTGATGGAAAGACCAAGCTCCCCTTCAAGATATTCGTAAATCGAATCTTCACAAATAGCCTTCGTTAAGAGCGGCACATGCTTTTTGACAAAGTAATCCTTGTCCAAGATGATATGTTCCCCGTCAATGCGCCTCGATCTGACGACTTCCCACACCTCTTCATTCATCTCCTGCTGAAGCTCTTTCGCGGCAGAAACCGCAGGCAGTATCAGCCCGAGACGGTGAACCGCTGTTTTCGTGTCTTTTCCGAGCGTCTCCGCCAGCTCCTTAAAACTGATAAGACCGGAGACGGGAAACTGCATTTTTTCTCTGTTTAAAATGACAGAGCCTTTTCCTTTGATTTTCTGGATGTAGCCGTTTTGCGCCAGCATATTGAGCGCTTTGCGGACGGTTTCTCTTGATGTGCCGTATTGATCGCACAATTCATTTTCAGACGGAAGAATGTCTTCAGCCTTCCGCTGTTCGCTTTCGATTTGCTGCACAATGTCTTTATAGATTGTGATATATTTATTCACTTTCATTTATGACCACCCAGATTAGTTTATCACGGTTTGGTGAGATGATAAACGATCGACTCATACGGGCGGAGCGTCAATTGCTTCAGGCTGCCTTCTCTCGGTTCGTCATTTGTCAAAAGCACGGTATACCGCCAGCCGTCCCGGTCTTCAAACGGAAGCGTAAAATCCGCTTCTTTCCCATAGAAATTATTGACCGCCAGCAGCTTTTCATTAGTTCCGTGTCTGACATACGCCAGGATCGCCGGATCGTCCTCAGCCAGCAGTTCAAACGTTCCTTCGGTTACGATGTCATAATCCTTTCTGATCCTGATGAGCTTTTGATAATGATAGAAAATCGAATCCGGGTCTTTTAAAGCCGCTTCAGCATTGACTTCCCGATAATCGTCTGAAATAGGTATCCACGGCGTTCCGGTCGTGAAACCGCCGTAAGGCTCACTGTTCCATTGAACGGGCGTTCTTGAATTGTCTCTTGATTTTTGTTTTAAAATGGCGATGATGTCTTCCTCCGGCCTTCCCTCTTCCTTCATCTGCCTGTAGATATTCAGTGATTCGACGTCACGGTATGAGCTGATGTCATCGAACTTCGGATTGCCCATGCCGAATTCCTCGCCTTGATAAATGTAAGGTGTGCCCTGCATCATATGAATGGCCGTTGCCAGCATTTTCGCAGATTTTTTCCGGTAGATGCCGTCGTCGCCGTATCTGGAAACGACCCGGGGCTGATCGTGGTTGCACCAGAATAACGCATTCCAGCCCCCGCCCTTATGCATCTCCGTCTGCCAAAACGCCAAAATCTGTTTCAGCTTCAGAAAGTCAAACGGAGCGAGCGCCCATTTTTCGCCGTTCGGATAATCCACCTTTAGGTGATGAAAGTTAAAGGTCATATCAAGCTCTTCATTTGCCGGATTTGTGTAGCGGACACAGTGTTCAGCCGTTGTCGAGGACATTTCGCCGACTGTCATGCTGTCATATTTGGAAAACACCGCTTGATTCATCTCATGCAGAAATTCATGCACACGCGGGCCGTCGGTATAGCAGGGACGCCCGTCACGGCCGTTCTTTGCGTCAGGAAACGATTGATCCTTGGAAATAAGGTTGATGACATCAAGCCGGAAACCGTCGATCCCCTTTTGAAACCAAAAATGCATCATCTCATAAATCCGCTTTCTCATCTCTTCATTTTCCCAGTTCAAGTCAGCCTGAGACACGTCAAACAGATGCAAATAATGCTGACCGGACGCTGGATCGAGTTTCCATGCAGAGCCGCCGAATTTTGATTCCCAATTGTTCGGCGCCGCGCCGTCACCCTTCGCATCTTTCCAAATGTAAAAATCGCGATACGGGCTGTCAGGTGAGGCTATGGCTTCTTTAAACCATTGATGCTCAACAGATGTATGGTTCACAACAAGATCCATGACGACCTTTATTCCCCTTTGATGCGCCTCATCCAGCAGGCGTTCAAAGTCCTCCATTGTTCCGTATTCTTTATAAATGCTGTAATAATCGCGGATGTCATAGCCATTGTCGTGCTGAGGAGAATCGTAAATCGGCGTAAGCCAAATGACATCAATCAGGAGTTCTTTTAAATAATCGAGTTTTTCTATAATGCCGTTCAGATCGCCGACACCGTTTCCGGTCGTATCATTAAAGCTCTTCGGATAAATTTGATACACTGCCGCCTTTTTCCACCATGGTGTTTTTTCTGTTTTCATTTTTATCACCGCCTGTAAAAGTTTGAGTTGAAGGGGAAAAGGGACGGCCTGAAAAGAAGGCTCGCCCTGAGATTCCTCTATTTTTTTTGCTTCAGCCGCGCATACCCGTATGTTCCTGCAAACGGGAGAATCAGCACGATCAGCATTCCGATCGCAAATGCCCCCCAGTACTGGCTCATAATGGAGAAAATGCCCGGCACGCCGCCGACACCGACTGAGCTTGCCAGAACCCCTTTTACGGAAATGTACATCCCTGCGATTCCCGAGCTGATCATGGCGATCACAAACGGAAATTTGTAGCGCAGATTCACACCGAAAATCGCCGGCTCCGTAATGCCCAAATAAGCGGAAATTCCGGCCGTCAGCGACAGGCCTCTTTGTTTTTTATCTTTGAGAATCAGCATCATTGCCAGCGCAGCCGAGCCTTGCGCAATATTAGAGAGCGCAAGCATCGGCCATAAAAATGTGCCGCCGAGCTTTGAACCGATCAATTGAAGATCAACAGCAAGGAACGTGTGATGCATGCCTGTGATAACGAGTGCAGAATACAAGCCCCCGTACAATAAGCCGCCAAGGGCTGAGAATTTTCCGAAAACCGCAATCAGCCCTGATGTCAATGCGTTTCCGATTGCAAATGTAATCGGGCCGATGATGACAAAAGAAAGAAATCCGATCACCAGAAGTGTCACCGGAGCGACGACTAACAGCTGAATGCCTTCTGGCGTCCGCTTTGTCAAAAAGAGCTCCAGCTTGGCAAGCAAATATGATGCAAGCAAAATCGGAAGCACCTGTCCTTGGTAACCGACCTTCTGAACCTCTAAGCCGAATAGATTCCAAACCGGAATCTCGCCGCTTTGCTCGGCGGCCCCGTATCCCCATGCGTTCAGCAAATCAGGATGCACAAGCATAACCCCGAGCACAATACCTAAGAGCGGACTTCCTCCGAACCGCTTCACCGCCGACCAGCCGATTAACGCCGGCAGGAAAGTAAAGGCCGTTCCCGCAATCAGGTTAATCATATTAGCGAGATCCGCCCACTGCGGATAAACTTGAACGATGGATTTCGAGCTGAAGAAAATGCCTTCCGCCGTTAATATGTTGTTAAGCCCCATCAAAAGCCCCGCCGTCACAATGGCAGGCAAAATCGGGATAAAAATATCCGCAAGCGTTTTCACTGCACGCTGCAAAGGATTCATTTTATGCTCAGAGGCCTGCTTCACTTCCTCCTTCGTCGCTTCGCCGATCCCTGTTTCCTTCACCAATTCTGCATATACCTTATTCACGGTCCCTTGCCCGATCACGACTTGAAACTGCCCGTTCACAGCAAACGAGCCCTTTACAACGTCTATCTCATCAAGCACTTTTTGATCCACTTTGCCTTCATCTATTAACGCAAACCGCAATCGCGTAACACAATGAGTTGCCGCAGCAATATTGTCGATTCCTCCGACGGCATCGACAATCTGCCGTGCAGATCGGTTAAGCTCACCCATGCCAACCCCTCCGTAACCGTTTTCATTTTGTCTTCTAAACTTGTATATACATGTTTATGACTCTATTGTAATGATGTATATACATGTCGTCAATCTATTTTTTATAGCGCTTTCATCACAAATATACTCCAAAAGGCCTTAAGGGATTAAAAAAAGGCCCCTCTGGCGCCGGGACCTTGTTCGCTTATGTTCTGAAATGCCTGTCCGCAGATCATTCACAACGGAAGCACAAGAAGCATACAGTACTGTACAACTAAGATAAAGAGGTGTGAAGAGATGCCATCCACTGTTATCAACTTGTACTATTTGAAGATTAACAGTATTTCAGGCAACGGATCTATTACGATCGGGGAAGCGGCATACAACAGTCCCACCACCAATAACAAATCACAAGGGCTTAACTCTTCATTCGGTGATACGTCACCTATAGAATCAATGATGGAGAACTTCTTAAATGATCCTGATGTAAACGACCAGACTGCAATCGGAACCGCAGATACCGCAAATATTACTCCGGTGCCGCCCATTATAGATTAAAGGAGTTTTTCATATGCCTTACCAAATTAACGTCGTCAATATAAAGGTAAACGGGGCTACGCAAAACGGGAACGTTGATATCGGCCAGACGGTGCAAAACAGCCACACCGCAAACAGTAAGTTTGTCGGTGCAAACTTTTCCTTAGGAGATTTTTCACCTCCGGCCGGATTTTTAAATTCGGGCCATCTTGATCCTGATGTCAGCGATCAAGACCAGATTGCCAATCCGTCCATGCCGATTGCAAATCAAATTTAGGGGAGTCTGCCGTTATGGATCTTGAAAAAATGAGAAAATGGCTTGAGATTACCAATGAGCACAAGCCAAGCGAATTTTGGACCAATGTCCTGAAACAAAAATCTCCCGAGGATTTTTTTGCCTCACAACAAGACACCCTGATTTACGATGTCTATCAGGATGAACAATACAATTTTATTATTATTGAGATGCCCGGTGTATATGAAGAAGAATTAACGATGAGGCTGATATCAAAAACACAGCTGAACATTAAAGGAACGGTCACGCCTCTTTTCCCCGCAAATATGGAGCTGCGGCGGAAAAGGCAATACGGAGAATTTGATGAAACGATTCAGCTTCCTGAACCCGCTGAGCCGCAGCTTCTGCAAGCGCAGTGCCTAAACGGCTTATTGCATATTTCTTATCCGAGGCTCGTGGAGCACATCCCTTTTCATAAGAAAATGTGAACGAAAGCGATTACGTGCGTCCGAACCGCTGATATACGTTCTCCTTATAATGAGAGGATGCGGGTGTTGAGAACATATCTTTTTTCTCAATCAGCCGATCGAGCCTGACTTGTTTTTCCGTCCGTTTCTTCTCGAGTTGCTCAAGTTCCGTTTCATTACGGCACTTCGCAATCAAATGGTCTAACGTCATCAGCTCTTTTTTCAGCGCCCCTTCATCCTCAGCCATTCCGGCATTTTTTAAAAGGCGGTAGCCCATTCTGAGCGATTCCGGAAGATGTGCGGCATCGTCTTTCGGCAGGGGCTTTCCCATTCCTTTGATGCTCTGAAATTCTCCGTCCTTTATGGCACGCTTTATTTTATCCTCCGCAACAATATGGGCAATATCCATATATGGTCACCTCTTTTTCCGATAATGAAATATGATATCATACACACGCTTCAATCCCCAATTTATTCCTTTTCTGCATTTCCCGAGACAGCATTCTCCAGACAAACCGCTTATGCGACAGCGTTTTTCGCCTCTTTTCCGATGTGTCTTTTCCACCTTTTCTATTTGCTGGTTTCATGGTATATTGATTACGTTCGTTTTTTCTATCGTTCCGTTTAAACCGTGATCGGAAAAAAGGAGTGTAACAATGAAAACATTTATAAAAGAAAGAGGACTTGCCTTCTTCTTGATAGCGGTCGTGTTATTGTGGGTGAAGACATATGCTGCTTATATTTTAAACTTTAACTTAGGCATAGACAACACGATCCAGAAAATATTGCTTTTTGTGAATCCGTTAAGCTCCAGCTTGTTCTTTCTTGGATTTGGGCTTCTATTCAAGAAAAAATTACAGCAGACAGCCATTATTGCGATTCATTTTTTAATGTCATTTTTGCTGTACGCAAATATCGTGTACTATAGATTCTTTAATGATTTTATTACGATTCCGGTTCTCATGCAGGCGAAAACAAACGGCGGCCAGCTGGGAGACAGTGCTTTCTCATTAATGAGATGGACTGACGTCTTCTACTTCCTTGATACCGTCATTTTGATTATTTTAGCCATTAAGA
This sequence comes from Bacillus sp. YC2, assembly GCF_019891195.1. NCBI lineage: Bacteria > Bacillati > Bacillota > Bacilli > Caryophanales > Bacillaceae > Bacillus > Bacillus sp. YC2. The sequence goes on from NZ_JAHXDO010000012.1 coordinate 90,688, forward strand.
TGAAAAAACCGGCTGAGAAAACGGCTAAAAAATCATTCCGAATCGTTTTGGCTTCCGCGGTGCTCGTGTTCTTAATCAACCTGGCCGTTGCGGAATCCGACCGTCCCGAGCTGCTGACGCGCTCATTTGACCGAAATTATTTGGTTAAATATTTGGGAACGTACAACTTTACGATTTATGACGCTGTACAGAATGTGAAATCAAACAGCCAGCGCGCGCTTGCCGATTCAAGCGATGTGACGGATGTGGAAAACTATATGAAGGCTAATTATGACGTGCCGAACAACGTATATTTCGGAAAAGCCGAAGGGAAAAACGTCATTTACGTCTCATTAGAGTCTTTGCAATCCTTTATCATTGATTACAAAATTAACGGCAAAGAAGTCACACCGTTTTTAAACAAACTGGCGCATGATCAAAACACATTCTACTTTGATAACTTTTTCCACCAAACGGGACAAGGTAAAACATCCGATGCGGAATTTATGATGGAGAACTCTCTGTACCCGCTTGCGCAAGGTTCAGTTTTCGTAAACAAAGCACAAAACACGCTTCAGTCGGTTCCCGCTATACTGAAGGGCAAAAATTACACATCTGCCGCTTTCCACGGAAATACGCAGACCTTCTGGAACCGAAATGAAATGTACAAAGCGGAAGGCATCGACAAGTTTTTCGACTCTGCTTATTATGACATGAGCGAAGAGAACACGAAAAACTACGGTATGAAAGACAAACCGTATTTCAAAGAATCCATGCCGCTTCTGAAAAGCCTGCCGCAGCCGTTCTATACGAAGTTCATTACGCTGTCCAACCACTTCCCATTCGGAATGGATAAAGAAGACACGGACTTCCCGGCAGGAGACTTTGGCGATTCTGTCGTCAACAACTACTTCCAGTCAGCAAACTATCTGGATGAGTCGATCGAGCAATTCTTTAAAGACCTGAAAAAAGACGGCCTGTACGATAAATCCATTATCGTCATGTACGGAGACCACTACGGCATCTCTGAAAACCACGATAAAGCGATGGCGAAAGTACTCGGCAAAGATGAAATTACGGATTACGACAATGCCCAGCTTCAGCGGGTTCCGCTCTTTATTCACGCTCCGGGCGTCAAAGGCGGACAGATTCATAAGTATTCCGGTGATGTCGATGTCGCACCGACCGTTCTTCATTTGCTCGGCGTCGATACGAAGGATTATCTCATGTCAGGTTCTGATATCTTATCGAAAGAACACCGGGAAGTCATCCCGTTCCGTAACGGCGACTTCATTTCACCTAACTATACGAAAGTATCCGGCAAGTATTATGATACAAAAACCGGCAGACTCTTGAAGGATTCAGAAGTTGACAAAAAAGAAGACTCTCTCGTCAAGACTGAACTCGAAATGTCTGATAAAATCATCAACGGTGACCTGCTTCGTTTCTATCAGCCTAAAGGATTCAAGAAGGTAGATCCGACACAATACGATTACACGAAACGTGATGATTCTTCATCAGAGGATCAAAATCAATAAACAAAAGCCAGATCATGAAATGATCTGGCTTTTGTATGTTATAGGCTCCCAGTTACGGCCATAGAGCGCTGTTGAAGGCTGTCGGATAAAAGTGAATACGCGACTACTTTCTTCTTTTGCTGTTTGACGACATCCACGTGATCTTCGTAGCTGTACACAAATAGCGTAACGTCTTTTTTGCCCTTTTTCGTCTCAATGACAAGCGGAGCGGCTCCGTTTTCCGGATGTAAATAAAGCTGTTCATCCCCCGGGTATATATAATGCCGCTCTAAAAAAACGGCTTCGTTCAAATCATGAATAATCTGGCTTTTGTCTTCACCTTCCAAGGTTTTTCCGCCGCAGGATACGGTGGCAGACACGTCACTGAGTTTCGAATGAATTTCAAATTTGCGGAGAATCCACTCCACAGCACCGGTCGGAAGGCACGTCAGCACTATCTTAATAAGACTTATGACAATAATAGAAACTACTGCAATCCATGTCACCTTTCATCATCTCCATTATATTTCTACATGAATCGTAACATAGGACGGTCAGTTGTTATTTGTACATTATGTGAAACTTGATATGGTTTCCAAATAAAAAGCCGGATCAAATGAATGATCCGGCTTTTCTATTACGGCTGATCGGCACGCCGGACAGCCTCTCTCAATTCCTCCGCGGCAAATTCCACGTTCGGCCCGATAATGACCTGTGCCGTTTTGCTTCCCGTTTTGATGACCCCTTTTGCCCCGGCTTTTTTAAGAACACCTTCATCAATGAGGGACGTATCCTTCACTGTCAGTCTGAGACGTGTCGCACAGTGGTCGATGGTTTCGAGGTTTTGTCTTCCGCCGAGCCCCTTGAGCATTACATTCTCCTGAACGGCACCGGCCGTATCCTCGCCGAGCACCTCTTCTTCATCTTCATCATCTTCCCGCCCCGGCGTTTTCAAGTTTAACGTTTTGATCAGCACGTAGAAGACGACAAAATATAATACCGCATAACAAAGTCCGACGACGAGCAATAGCAGCGGTTTTTCCGCAATGCCGTAGCTGAGCAGATAATCAATCGCCCCCGCTGAAAATGAAAAACCGGACCGTATGCCGAGAACATTTACGATAAATAAGGAAAAACCGGTTAATAAAGCATGTACTCCGTATAAGAGCGGTGATAAAAACATAAACGCGAATTCAATCGGTTCTGTAATTCCGGTAATAAAGGCGGTCAGCGCGAGACCGATCATCATTCCCGCCGTCGCCTTGCGTTTACTCGGCTTAGCCGTTGCAATCATCGCGAGACATGCAGCCGGAAGCCCAAACATCATAATCGGGAAGAACCCCGTCATATATGTGCCGGCTGTCGGATCTTTGGCAAAAAAGCGGGCCAAGTCTCCCGTCTTTCCGTGAAACTCGCCAAACTGAAACCAAAAAATATTGTTGAGCACATGATGAAGCCCGAATGGAATTAAAAGTCTGTTAAAAAATCCGAAAATTCCCGCTCCGATTCCGCCAAGCCCGATCATCCACTCTCCAAATGACGTAATGACCGACTGAATCGGCGGCCAGACAAACCCTAAAAGCCCTGCCAAAATGATGGTGATAACGGCCGTTACGATCGGAACGAGCCTGCGGCCGCTGAAAAACCCGAGATATTCAGGCAGCTTCGTATCTTTAAAACGGTTATACGTGTACCCCGCGATTAATCCCGCGATAATTCCCCCGAATACGGCCATGTTATTTGTATTGTTAATTGATTTAACAGCCGCATCCAGCATAGTATAGGAGATTGCTCCTGATAAAGCGGCAGCTCCGTTGCTGTCCTTGGAAATGCCGATGGCGATACCGATCGCGAAAATTAAAGGCAAATGATCAAATACCGCTGTCCCCGCCGCGTAAATAAACGGAATATTTAATAAGTCCTCCCTGCCAATGGCCAAAATGATGCCCACTGCGGGCAGAACAGCAATCGGAAGCATAAAAGATTTCCCGAGTTTTTGCAAAAATTGAAGCATAACTCCCATCCCCCTTCTTTTTTCTCAAATATACCATATAAGATAACTAGTTATCTATACCAATTTTCCTTATCTTTTTGTGACAAGTCTTGTTGGTTTTCTATTTATAAAGCAGTTGTGGTAAGCTTGAATCAGATGATTAAAAATAGAAAGCGGGAATGACAATGATTGTAACAAACGATCAAGAATTAGAAGGCTTAAAAAAAATCGGCAGAATCGTGGCGCTGGCGCGTGAAGAAATGAAGAAAAAAGCGGAGCCCGGCATGAGCACAAAGGACCTTGACCTGATTGGAAAGGCGGTGCTTGACGGGCACGGCGCCGCTTCCGCTCCGGAAAAGGAATACGACTTTCCCGGCGTGACGTGCATCAGCGTAAATGATGAAGTGGCGCACGGCATTCCGAGCGCCTCCAAAATATTAAAAGCGGGAGATCTCATTAATATTGATATTTCAGCAGAGTTCGGCGGTTTTTACTCTGATACGGGTATTTCGTTTGTACTCGGCGAGGGCGACGAACGTCTGCAAAAGCTCTGCAATTGTGCAGCGTCTGCATTTGAAAAAGGGCTTGAACAGGCAAAGGCCGGCAAGCGGCAAAACCAAATCGGCAGAGCCGTCTATCATGAGGCGCGCTCAAACGGCTTTACCGTCATCAAAACGCTGACGGGCCACGGCATAGGCAGAAGCCTTCATGAAACGCCGAACCACATTATGAATTACTATGATCCGTTTGATAACGCGCTGTTCAAAAATGGCACGGTCATCGCGCTTGAGCCGTTCATCTCGACAAAAGCCGAAACGGTTGTTGAAGCGGGAGACGGCTGGACCTATAAAACGCCGGATAAAAGCCTTGTCGCCCAAGTGGAGCATACAATCGTGATTACAAAAGACAAACCGATCATTTTAACAGCGCTATAATGTTTGATCCCCCTCCGAAACAGGTATACAACAACTAACCCGAAGGAGGGAGACGCATGAAAAAAGACAAAGAAAAAATTCAAATTGAAAACGAGATACACGCCATGCACGGCGTGACGAAACAGCAGATATTAGAGGATTTTGAGGAATTTAAGGCATACTTGCACCAGAAAATTTCTGTCGGCAAAAAAATAGGCTTAGATGACAGTAAAATTACCAAAAGCGCCGCCATCCTCGGGGACTATCTCGCAAAGCACGAGGAGCCCCATAATGCGGAAGAAAAGTTATTACAGGAGCTGTGGCGGATTGCGGATGAAAACGAAAAACAGCATTTGGCGCAGCTTTTAGTCAAACTTGCCGGGCACTGATGACAGTGTCCGGCTTTTTATGCTCCTTTACAAAAGATGTGCTACACTGGACATATGTCTGTGAAAGGAGCCATTTCTCAACATGTGGTTTATTATCTTCGGATTGATTTTCTTTATCGAAAGCATCATTCTGACCGTTTACGGGGTTAAGAAAAAGAAAGGGCTGCTGATTTATTTCGGCATCGTTTTCGGCATTATGACTCTCGGTACGGTGCTGTTAAAATTAACCGGTCATTAAGCATGAAAAGACAGTCCTTCACATATATATGTAAGAAAGCTTACCGTCTCTGAATCGAAAGTCTCAGTTTTTGCCTCATCCCTTTTCAGCGTCTTTTTATAGATGTTACAATGCCAAAAGTTTGGCAAAAACTGAAGAAACTCTCCTGAACGGGAGAGCGGGGAAAGGAGTTTTCTGACATGCATTATGGCAGTAAAGGCTGGTATGTAGCAGAATTAAAGAAAAAAGGGATTACTGAGTATGAAGGAAGAAAGCTTCAAAGCTTTAAAACCTATTTTCTTGCCAATCTGCTGAAAACGAAAAAATAATCATAACGTGTGTAAGCCGTGCTTTTTTAACAGCACGGCTTTTTTCATTTATATTTCGAGCAGCCTGGCCCTTTTTTTCAGAAAGGATGCCCTCCAGCTTTCTGACAGCGCCTCTTCCCTTAATATCTCTTCAATTGCAGACAGATTATGTTTATCACGGTAGTTCACTTCGTTCGCATACCAAACGGAAATGCCTTCTTTCCCTCTGGACAGCCGTTTCAGCTCAGGACGGGGATCGACGCGCCCTTCTTGAAGCACCCTGAAATAAAAGCCGGTAAAGCCCGTCTTCTGGACTTGGAGCACCATGTCCTTTACTTCATATTTCAGCGCGAGCTTGACACAGGGCTGGCGCGGCTGGCTCACTTGGACAACCGCTTCGCCCAGCTGAAATACATCGCCGATCCACACATCTTGCTCCGGCAGCCCTTTTACCGTTACATTCTCGCCAAATGCGGCAGCCGGAAGTTTTCTTCCCAAGGCGTTTTCCCAATAGGGGTAATGCTCGGCCGGATACACACAAACCGCTTTATCAGGACCGCCGTGATGCTTCAGATCGGCTTGTCCGTCTCCTTCGAAATGCGTTTTCCGCAGCATCACGGGCGAGTCCGCCGGACGCTTGACGATGCCGGATTCAACTTGCTTGCCGGCGAATTCATGAAGCTCGGGTTTTCCGAGATTGATAGATAATACAGAATAAGAAACAGGCTGCATCTCATTCACATCCTTTGCGAAAATAAAAAGCTTTCTTTATCATAGTTAGAAAAAGGTGGTTTTTCCATGCTTCAATATCGTATGATCGCAGACGGCCGGGTTCAGGGTGTAGGTTTTCGGTATTTCGTACAGATGGAAGCTGACAAACAAAAGTTAGCCGGCTGGGTCAAAAACCTCGATGACGGACGTGTCGAAATATTGGCTGAAGGCCCTGAAGAATCTTTAAAAACCTTTGTCAGGGCCGTCAGAAAAGGGAGCCCCTTCTCAAATGTCACAAACGTAACAGTCACAGAATCACGCAAACTTGAAGGGTACCGCACCTTTACAATCAGTTACTGATAAGGTTTATCCTGATAAAAATAATTCGGTTTCACAATCGTATTGTCATACGATTTGTGGAAGATGTGGGTGGAGGCCGGCGAGATCGGCGGAATCAGCCAAGTCCAGTCCCCCGTCAGTTTTCTGCCTGCGTCTTGCTCCTGTTCTTCAAAACGCTTAAATTGATTCGCCGCCGTATGATGATCCACAATACTGACACCGTGCTTCTTATAAGAATAGAGCACCGCCTTATTCAGCTCCACAAGAACCTGATCCTTCCACAGATCGGTGTTTAAATCAGATGAAATGCCTATGACTGAAGCGATTTTTTTCAGCATATCGTATCGTTTTTCATCAGCGAGATTCCGCGCGCCGATTTCGGTTCCCATGTACCACCCGTTAAAAGGCGCAGCGTTGTAAACCAATCCGCCGATTTCCAGCTTCATATCAGCGATGATCGGCACGCCGTACCACTTTAAATTTAAATTAGCGATGGCTTCGATTTCCGGATGTGTGATCGGCACTTCTTTCACCAGTGACTCGGGCAGCTCATACCAAACAGGCTGCTCGTCCCCTTTCATCCGGAAAAGCAGCGGTAAAATGTCAAAATCAGTCCGCTTTCCGCGCCAGCCGAGCTTTTCACAAACAGCAGTCAGCGCGGCTGAAGCAGGGTCGCCGATTCTTCCCTCTTCCGTCTCGTACCCCGCATAGCGGATCAGCTGATGATTCCAAATTTCAACCTGTTTTTCGCCATGACGTTCAGGGGGGAAAATAGTGATCGTCGGTTTTATTTTTCCGTCATTTGTCGCTATTTCAATGTGTTCGAATAAGGCGTCACGCACCTCTTCTTTCGTCTTCACGCCGCGTTTGTCAATGACATTCAGCGATTGCCAGAACAAACGTCCGATACAGCGGTTGCTGTTCCTCCACGCCATTTTTGCCCCGTGTGCAAGCTCTTCCGGCGTATGGACATAACTTCCCGTCCGTTCTATTTCATCTTTAATTGCGTTAAGACGCGCATTGATCTGCGACTCTATTCCAAGCTCCCGATAGCAAACGTCTATAAACGCCTTTGCCTCATTCCAGAGTAATTCCGTATGTCTCAAAAAAACTCTCTCCTTCAATTCACATCTGCTTTTCATTGTATCGTTTTTAGGAGTGAACACAATGGTTTTTTTGTATCATACTGGAAAGACAGCAGAAAAAACACCTATGATAAACGCAGGTGTTTTACAAAACGGAGTGAAGTTTTTTTGCTAATATAAGCAAATCCTCACGGTAGTTTTTTCCCGTCATCGGTATCCCGTGCCCCGTGAGGAGTGCTTCCGGTTCAAGCTCCGCCAGCTTCTGAACGGACGCGGCGGCCGTCTTTGTATCAATCGTAAAGTAAGCGGGCGGCCCGTGAAGCTCCTGTTTTTGAATGACAACGTCTGCAAGCGATTCCTGTTCGACAGTGATCACGGCATCGCCGGCAAGGAGGACACGGTCTTTCTCTCGAAATAAAGAAATATGGCCGGGCGTGTGGCCGGGGGTATACACCCATTTCCACTCTTTCAGAAACGGGACGGAGCCGTCCGGCGGCAGCGTTTGAACGTTGGGGATCTGAATCGCATGACGCGGAAAAAGCGGCGACAGCTTCGCGACAAGTCCTTTTTTAGCATCCGGCTTTGCAGGCGGATAATCCGCTTTCCCCGTGACGTACGGCCGCTCCTTCTCATGAATGTAAACCGGCACATCCCAAAGCTTCAGTAACTCTTCAATAGCTCCCACATGGTCAAAATGGCCGTGTGTCAGAATGATGGCTTTCAGCTGATAATCGGCGCCGAACAGCCGTTTTGCTTCTTTTGTTATCATATCCTCAGATTGCGGCATTCCCGTGTCAACTAAGATCACTTCATTTGGAGCAGCGGGATTTTCAATAAAATAGACATTCACAATTTGCACGGTCAGCCCGTGAACGCCTTCTGCAGCTTGAAAACCGGCACCGCTTCTGACCGAAAAGAGCGGCATAAACGGATCACTCATCATGGCACCTCCTATGATGCCTTTAGTGTGTGACGATCCGCTTGTTTTATGTTAAGAAATCGTGATCGAACCGATGATAAGCGCACACGCCGTCATCACAATTACAGCGAGAACCGCCCATTTCATCGCAAATTTCTGGTGCTCGTCAATGGATACTCCGACAAGCCCGCATAATAAATGCGTAGACGGCACGAGCGGACTGAGCATATGAATCGGCTGGCCGATGATAGAAGCCCTTGCAATCTCCACCTTGTCTACACCGTATGCCACGGCGGTTTCTGACAAAATGGGAAGCACGCCGTAAAAATACGCGTCATTCGGCATCAAAAAGGTGAAAATGCCGCTCGTTAAGGCCACAATCGCCGGAATAAACCCGCCCATTTGCTCCGGAATGAGCGATACGAGTGAAATGGCCATTTCATCAACCATCTTCGTGCCCGTTAAAATTCCGGTAAACACACCTGCCGCAAAAATCATGGAACCGATCGCCAGCACATTGCTGGAATGGGCTGATATGCGATCCCTTTGATCAGTAAGCTTCGGATAATTCACAATCAGCGCGACACAAAATGCAATCAAAAAGAGCACCGTCAAATTCACTTTTCCGGAAACTAAAAACCCGACTAAAGAAAGCGTTAACAATAAGTTGAACCACCATAATTTCGGCCGCTTCCATTCATCCTCCGCTGCCGCTGCGGTTTCATTTGTATGAGACGGCAGCTTCAGTTCAATGACGCCAAGGCGTTTCCGCTCAGCTCTTCCAAGCACATATGCAACCGCGATCATGCAAATCATGCCGCTGGCAATGACCGGAAGCATCGGCCCTGTCAGTTCAGCCGGGTCCACCCCAAGCGCACTCGCCGCGCGCGGCGTCGCTCCGCCCCATGGAATCGTATTCATGATCCCCATGCCGACGCCGGCGATTCCCGCTAAAATGATCGGACGGATTCCGAGCATTACATAAAGAGGCAGCATTGCGCTTGTGGTGATCATATACGTCGTTGAGCCGTCGCCGTCGAGCGCGACAAGCATTGTCAGCACGGCGGTCCCGACGACAATTTTTAACGGATCGCCTTTAACAAGCTTTAAAGTACGGGCAACCATCGGATCAAATAAACCGGTGTCAATCATAATACCGAAATACAGAATCGCAAACATAATCATGACCGCAATCGGCGCGACCTGTTCAATACCTGAGATCATCATCTCGCCGACCCGATGAAATGAAAATCCGGCGATTAGTGCAAAGATGATCGGTGTCAATACAAGCGCTGTTAAAACCGAGAGCCGTTTTGTCATGATCAGGACCATAAAGACAAACATCATAAGAAAGCCTAAGATTGCTAACACATTATGTCCCCCTTATTATGAATACGCTTACATTTTAAAGGCCCGATTCCCCTCTATCCTGCCTTTTTGTCATCTTATGAAATTTAGATATTGAAGTAAATATTTTGGATTTTAAAGATTTTTAATTTTTTATAACCTTTTTGTTCTTTTTGTCCATTCACAAATCAAAAAAGCATTCCGCTTGCTGCAGAATGCTCAGTTTTCACTGCTCATCATTTCTTTATAAAACTCCGTTTGCTCTTCTAAAAAACGTTTTGCACCGCTGCTGTTTTTATAAAAGCTTTCCCAATCCTGCCTTTTCATCATTCGCTTCCACTCTTCCGATGAGACAACTTTTTTCAAAGCCTGATCCCAATAGGCAATTTCACCTTCTGTCATCCCTTTCGGCCCCATGATGCCTCGCCAGTGCGCGAAGACAAACGGCACCCCCTGCTCTTTCCAAGTCGGAATATTGCTAAAGCCTGAGAGCCTTTTGTCAGATGTGACGGCCGCTAACGTGATATCGCCTTTTTTATAGGAGTCTCTCGCTTCTGAGATCGTCATTGATGCGGCATCTATGTCGTGCCTGATGAGCGCTTTAATGACATCCTTACTGCTTCCGTATTGAAAAAAGCGGATATCAAACGCAGAAATGCCCGCCATTTCTGCGGCTCTGGCAAAGGAAAGCTGATCATCATTTCCAAGCCCCGGCGCAAAGCCGATTCTTACGGCGCCGGGATGTTTCTTCATTTCATCCAGCAGCTGTTTTCCGCTTTTGATCTTTGAATCTTTCGGAAGAGCGACAGTCTGCCATTCCTTTGCAATAATCGCTAATGGGGTAAAATCGGCGGCCTTCAGCCGGCTTTGTCCCAGAATTTCATTGCTCAGAAGCAGGCTTGAGTTCATACTGACGATATTCGTTTTTCGTTCGTTTACATATTTCCAGCCGCTGTCGCCGCCTCCGCCCGGTTTGTAGACGATCTTTACCGGCCGTCCTAAAATATCTTCGTGCTTGATTACCGATTGCACGGCTTTTGCCGTTGCGTCCCATCCCCCTTGGGGAGCAGCCGGAACGACAATCTCAATCGGCCCGCCGGCTAAATGGATGCTCGCAGTTTTTCGTCCGTCAAAAGAGACCAGTACCGTTACCATGATGAGAAGCAATCCCAACCGCTTCATTTCTCCCATCCCTTACTCATTTGCTAAATAATACTTCCGTTCCGGTCTGCCGATAATGCCGTACTCCAATTCAGCGAGCGCTTCTTCTTTGGAAACGAGGAACTCGGCGTAACGCCGCGCCGTTGTCCGGGACGCCCCCATTTTTTCGCCCAGCTCTTCGGCCGTCATCCCCTTTTGAGCCGTGCGGAGCGCTTCTTTTATTTTCTGAAGTGTGATCGAATTAATCCCTGTCGGCAGATCATGGAGCTGTTTTTGTTCTTTCGCGTCACTTCCAAAATACATATCAACAACGGATTGGCTCAGCTCCGGTTGTGAGAGCAGCCATTCTCTTTTCTCACGATATTGCAGAAGCACTTGTGTAAATTTATGAGCTGAGACCGGTTTAATCAAATAATGAGAAATGCCCGATCTAAGCGCTTCTTGCAGCAGCCGGGTTTCGGTCGCCGCGGTAATCACGATAATATCAACGGAAGGAAACCGGCGGCGGATCAGCGGAAGCAAGACGGTGCCAAGCTCGTCAGGCATATAAATGTCCAAAAGCAGCAGATCCGGCTTTTGTTTCTCAAGTAACGCCATAGTGTCTTTTGCGTTTACGGCTTTGCCGATGACATTGAATCCATCGAGATGCTCGATAAATTTTTCATGGATTTGCGCTATTCGAAAGTCGTCCTCCGCAATCGCGATGTTAATCACATGGATTCCCCCTTGTGCCTTTCTTTCGGTATAAATACTGTAAATACTGCGCCGCCGCTTTTTTGATTGGAAATTTCGATCCACCCTTGTAATTCATTGACGGCTTCCTTCAGGTTGGCTAAACCGTAACCTCTCTTCGTTCCCTTTGAAGAGTACCCTTTTTGAAAAATGGTTTGTATTTTATCCGGCGGCACGCCGTCACCTGAGTCCGATACTTCTATGACGATATCCCTGCCGATATCGGTAATGAAAAAGGAGACCTTTCTCACCTTTTTTTCAGCTACGGCTTCGAATGCGTTATCGATTACATTTCCGATGATGGTAATCATCTGGGAAGAGCCTACATGCTTTGGCAGCGATTCCAAAAAACTGTTTTCATCAATGGACAGCTGCACTTTTTTCTCAGAGGCCTTTCCCATTTTTCCTAATAATATGGCTTGGACCCGCTGTGAATGAATGTTTTGAAACAGGATTTCATGCTGCTCATTTTGAATGGCGTACTCTTCTTTGATCAGCTCAATGGCTTCATCGTATTCTCCAAGCTCCAGCAGACCGAGTATGGCATATAGCTTATTGGAAAATTCATGCGTTTGCGCACGCAGATCCTCTGAGTATTTTTTCATCTCAGTCAGCTTGCCGATCAGTTTCTTCAGCTCTGTTTTTTCACGGAAGCTTATAACCGCCCCATAATCTTGCCCGGCCTGGCTCATTTTTTTGATGTTCAATATCAATACTTTATCACCGCCGCGAACCTCCTGATTCGGCGCCGCTTCTCCTCCTGCCAAAACCGGCATCAGCTTTGCGTCAGGCATGATGTCTTCTATATGCCGGCCGACCAGCGGCATGGGAAGCTTCAGCATGTCGGCGGCGGATAAATTCATCATCGTTACCGCACCGTCTTTGTTCACGGCGATAATCCCTTCTTTTATGGCAAGAAGCATCGCATTGCGCTCTCTGTAGAGCGATGCTATTTCATGCGGTTCAAGGCCGAGTGTATCTTTGCGGATACTTTTTGCGAGCGCAGCCGCACCTCCGATTCCGATGAGGAGCACCAAACATGCAAAATAGCTTAAATTCCATAGATGCTCCTTGATTCCTTTTTCAATCTCATCTTGTAAGAATTCGACCGTTACCGTGCCGACGACTTCGTTATGATCCTGTTCTTCCAAAATAACCGGCGCGCTTCCCCTCACGGCCTTCATCCCGTCTGATACGGGTGATCCGCCGAACATGACGGTTTTATTTTGCAGCTTTTGATTCCCGTCAGGAATGCTGCTGCGGGCGGAATGAAATGTGACGTTTCCCTTTTGATCAGTAATATAGACGGCATGCGCGCCTGCCTGCTCTTTCATTTGCTCTATTACGTCTAAATTCTGAAAAGCATGTTTATCCGCAAGCTGAAAGGCCTCTTTTACAGGCGGCATGTATGAAATGGTTTTGGCCGTTTGTACCGCCAGCTGTTCAGCCTGCTTTTGGCCTTCGTTTAATTGCTGAAAAGCAAAAATGACAGTAAGAGTACCGATAACAAGTATTAATAAAGCCGCGATTAAACCGGCTATTTTCATTTGCAGAGAGACATAAAACCGTTTCTCTTCTATCACAGCACCAGCCGTCCTTTCTTCCTAAAATCATACCATTTTTTAAATCATTTATTTCTCATTCTTGAGAATTTTCGTGATCTTTTTCTCTTGTGATTTCTTTCGAAAGATGCAGATAGGTATAATTTTCCTCCAAGGAGATAAGAAGGCTGAATCTTTTATAACCGCTGCTCAAATTGATTCTTTACCGGAAGCAAAGGGCGGACTTCCTAGTTCGCAACCCGGACAGAAAATGCCGGATATTTCTTTGAGCACGCCTTATTATTCTGAAAACATTGATGCTCCAAAGATTCTGATTGTCGATGATAATATAGAGAGTTTAAAAATTTTAACTGATATGCTTGAAGGTGTTCCTTATAACGTAGTTGCAGCAAAAACTGGCAAAAAGGCACTTCAAGCTGTCTCTTCCTCGAAGCTTGATTTGGTGATATTAGACTTGATGATGCCCGATATGACGGGTTTTGAAGTCTGTACAAACATCCGTGAAAGATTCAGCATGGTCGATCTGCCGGTTCTGATCGTTACGGCAGCCATTAGCCATGACAAATACAAGGCTTTTCATGCCGGGGCAAATGACATTTTACAAAAGTCTTATCATTACTCTGAATTTAACGCGCGTATTAAAAATATACAGCTCACCAAGCCACAAATTTGGAAATGGCATTTCTTCAGTCGCAAATCAAGCCTCCCTTTCTTTACAATGTATTAAATACGATAATCGCTCTCAGCCATTTGGATATTGAAAAAGCACGGGAAATCCTTTTTGATATCGACCAGGACATTGACTTCAGCCTTCCGCCTTTAATGATTCAGCCATTGGTGGAAAACGCCGTTCATCACGGTATCAGCAAGAAAAGAGACGGCGGATGGATTAAGCTGACAGCAAAAAAAACAAAAAAGCTTGCAGAAAGTAAGCATATCTTCTCTGCAAGCTTAGATGATCCAAACCAGTCCGGCCGCCCTCACTTAAGTAATCGTAACCCCTGCACTTGCATAACCGGCTACTGTGTTAATAAGGGAAAGACCTGTTGCAGTGGCGGAAAACACCATTAACAACCGGGTTTGCGCTGTTATCGGTATATTTAATCCTGTCGTGATTCCATTGCTGATATTGCCTATAGATAATATGCCGGTAAGAGAAGGCGCCAGGGTGACGATTGCCCCTGGGATAGGTGTGAACGTATTGTTCGGAACAGTTGAACTATATAATTGTGCCGTTATAGTGACTGTCGAACCGACTAGTGATAAAGCGGCGGTGGTACTGAAATATCCGGCGATTGAGGTAATCGTTCCGCTTCGCGGAGCTGAAAAAGCAAAGTTAAGAAGCGTTCCTCCAGCCCCGGTAAGATCGATAGCGCCTCCCCCTCCGACAGCAACCCCCGTTACAGAGTTGCCGAATCCGACAAGACTGACAGTCCCGATTAACCCGCCGGCAATGGTTGTCACGGCAGTAGGAAGGCCTGATGCATAAGGGATGATTGCCCCCGATCCGGTGGCTCCTGTTACTCCTGTTGCTCCGGTTGCTCCGGTTGCACCGCTATCTCCTGTTATTCCAGTCGCTCCGGTTACTCCCGTTGCCCCTGTTGCTCCGGTATCTCCTGTCGCTCCGGTTACTCCTGTTACTCCTGTCGCTCCCGTTGCACCGGTATCTCCTGTTACTCCGGTTGCTCCTGTCACCCCAGTTGCTCCCGTTACTCCGGTATCTCCCGTGGCTCCGGTTGCTCCTGTCACCCCAGTTGCTCCCGTTACTCCGGTATCTCCCGTGGCTCCGGTT